>NZ_BOMI01000174.1 GCF_016862115.1 Paractinoplanes deccanensis | reverse complement strand
GCGAGACCCCCAAACCATATAACACCACAAAATACTTTAATCAGACGTCCTCTCGAGCCCGGGCGAAACAGCGGGTGAAGGGCACGACCCAGCGGGACATGGTTGCACCCGAGATCCCCAAGCGATAGACAGTTGTGGTTCTTGAGACAGGGGGTCAGGGCATGGGTGAGGACTGGGTTCCCGCCGGGGTCGACATGAGCCGGCCGTCGGCGGCGCGGGTCTACGACTACTTCCTCGGCGGGGCGCACAACTTCGCGGTCGATCGCGAACTGGCGCAGCAGATCGAGGCGATGACGCCGAACATCGCCGAGACGATGCGGTCCAACCGGGTCTTCCTCCGGCGGGCCGTGCGCTTCCTGGTGGATCAGGGCATCCGGCAGTTCCTCGACATCGGGTCGGGCATCCCGACGGCGGGCAACGTGCACGAGATCGCGCTGGAGGCGGCGGCCGATTCCAAGATTGTGTACGTGGATGTGGACCCCGTCGCCGTCGAGCACAGCCGGGCGATCCTGGTGGACACCCCGAACACCGCCGTGGTCCTGGCCGACGCGCGCGACGTCGACCGCATCCTCGGCGAGGCGTCCAAGCTGCTCGACTTCGACCGGCCGGTGGCCGTCCTGCTCGCCGGGGTGCTGCACTTCATCCCGGACGGCGACGATCCGGCCGCGACCGTCGCCGAGATCCGCGACGCCGTACCGGCGGGCAGCTACCTGCTCATCTCGCACGCGACGGCGGACGGGCAGCCGGCCGAGGTGATCGAGGCGCAGCGCCTCTCCGGGCGCACCGCCACCGAGATCACGTTGCGGCCGGCCGCCGAGATCGAGGCGTACTTCGGCGGGTTCGAGCTGGTCGAGCCGGGGCTGGTCTTCATACCGCGGTGGCGGCCCGACCCGCAGGACCCGGTGGACGAGCATCCGGAGCGCATCGGGGCCTACGCCGGCGTCGCGAAGAAGTAACGCACGGGACCGTGAACCCGAGCAGCTTCGCCGACCAGTGGCGGCAGCGCCTGACCGCGGCCGGTTTCGTGCCCCTGGACGCCGACCGGCTGGGGGAGCTGCTGTCCGGGCTCGCCGAGGCCCTCGCCGGCGGCCAGGGCGAGGCGGTCGGCGCCGCGCTGGTCGAGGCGCGCCTCACCGACCCGGCGATGCTGGCCGCCACCGTCGAGGCGATCGACGCCCAGTTCGGCGACCGGGAGCTGGTCGCCCAGGTGGCGGCCGGATACGCGCAGGCGATCCGGGCCGCCACCATGGCCGGGCAGGAGGAGCTCAACCAGGCGGTGCTGCGCGCGCTGCGGGCCAGCGAGGCGCGGCTGCGCGCGGTCTTCGACAACGCCGCGATCGGCATCGGCGTGAGCGCCATGGACGGCCGCATCGTGCAGGTCAACCACGCGTTCGCCGACCTGCTCGGCTACACGCCCGAACAGATGTGCCGGCTGCTGGTGCCGAGCCTGACCCATCCCGAGGACCCGCGGGACATGTGGCGCATGTACCAGGCCGTGATCGAGGGCGACGTCGACCACGTACGGATGGAGAAGGCCTACTACCGCAAGGACGGCGGCGAGATCTGGACCGACCTGACCGTCTCGCTGATCCGTGACGACGCCGGCCGGCCCGAGTTCACGATCGCCATGGTGCAGGACATCACCGACCGGCGGCGGCTGAAGAAGCGGCTCGAGCACCAGGCCACGCACGACCCGCTGACGGGGCTTCCCAACCGTACGAAAATAGCCTCTGACCTTGATCGGATCTTCCGGGAGCACAAGAGCGTCGGGCTCTGCTATCTCGACCTCGACGGCTTCAAGAGGATCAACGACACGCTCGGCCACCAGGTGGGCGACGAGTTGCTGACCGCGGTGGCGGCGAGGCTGCGGGAGAGCACGAGCCACGTCGCCGGCCGGATGAGCGGCGACGAGTTCGTGGTGCTCGTCGAGGACCCCGAGGACATGAGCGGGCTGGCCCAGCGCATCCTGACCGAGCTGTCCCGCCCGTACCGGATCGGCAAGCACCGGCTGCGGATCTCGGCGAGCATCGGCGTCGTCGAGAGCCCGGTCGCCGCCACCAGCCCGCAGGAGCTGATGAAGGCCGCCGACCTCACCCTGTACGCGGCCAAGTCCGACGGCCGAGGCCGGTTCCTGATGTACGACCCGGAACGCGACGCCCGGCAGGCGGCCCGCTACGCGCTGGCCGCGGAGATGCCGGACGCGCTGGACCGGCGCGAGTTCACGCTCGTCTACCAGCCGCTGGTCTCCCTCGAGGACAGGGAGCTGCGCGGGGTGGAGGCCCTGGTGCGCTGGGACCATCCGCGCCTCGGCCGGCTCTCCCCCGACTCGTTCATCCCGCTGGCCGAGGAGACCGGCGTGATCCTGGCGCTGGGCCGCTGGGTCCTGGAGGAGGCGTGCGCCCGGGCGGCGGAGTGGGCGAAGACCTTCCCCGACCGGCGGGTCTGCATGAGCGTCAACATGACCGTCTCCCAGGCCCACGAGCCCGGCCTGCCGGCCGACGTGGACGGCATCCTCGCCCGCACGGGCCTGGACCCGAGCCTGCTGGTGGTGGAGCTGACGGAGAGCGCGGTGATGGACCCGGGCGGCACGGCGTCCCTGGTGGCCCTGGCCGACCGGGGCATCCGGATTGCGATCGACGACTTCGGTACGGGCTATTCGAACCTGGCGTACCTGCGGCGCCTGCCGGTCCACATGCTCAAGCTGGCCGGCCCCTTCGTCGACGGCCTGCGCGACGGCGACAAGGTGGACGAGCACATCGTCGAGACGATCGTCCGCCTGGCCCACGCCATCGGCATCAGCGTCACGGCCGAGGCGGTCGAGACCCCGTCCCAGGAGGCGGCCCTCCGGCGGCTGGGCTGCGACACCGGCCAGGGGTGGCTGTTCTCGAGGCCACTCACCGCCGAAGGCGTCACGGAACTGCTCCGCGCCCCGTAGCCCTCGCCGGCTGACCGCGGGCGACGCGCTTGGCCCCGCCGTGTCGCGGCGCATTGGGCACCCCAAGCGGGACCGGCGCTCCAACGACTCGGCTGCCAGAGGTCATCCCGGTTGCTGTTGCCGCGTGTCCGCCCACGGGTAGTCACTGTCTGCGAAGGCAGGCCGGCGCCGTGCGCGACCTGGCGTCGCTCAGGTCGGCTCGGCGACGAGGTCGGCGGTGTTCTCGGCGGAATCGAGCCGGGACAGGTTGAGGAGCGAGCGCCGGGTGTCGGGGTGGTCCGGACCGAGTAGGCGGCGGCGAACCTTCAGGGTGCGGGACACCAACTCCCGGGCCGGGTCGATCTGTCCCTGTGCGGCGCGGATCAGGGCCAGGTTGTTCATGGAGTTGAGCGTGTGCGGATGTTCCGGCCCGAGCCGGCGCCGCCGTACCTCGAGCGTCTCCTCGGCCATCCGGGCCGCGTCCGCGAACCGTCCCTCCGCGGCCAGGACGATCGCCAGATTGTTCTGCGAGTGCAGGCAATACGGATGCTCGGGCCCGAGGATCCGTTGCCGCACCGCCAGCGTCTCCCGGTGGATCAGGTGCGCCTCGGCCCAGTGCCCCTGGGCGGCGAGCACCAGTGCCAGGTTGTTCATGGTGATCAATGTGTGCGGATGTTCCGGGCCGGAGACCCGGCGGCGCGCGGCCAGCGTCTGTTCGTGCAGCTTGCGGGCGCGATCCAGGTCACCTTGCAACGCCAGTACGTATGCCAGGTTGTTGACCGACATCAGCGTGTCGGGATGGTCGTCGCCGAGCAGCTGCCGGCGTACCGCCAGGGTCTGTTCGTGGAGTCCGCGGGCGAGGTCGAGGTCGCCCATCTCGCTGACCACGATCGCCAGGTTGTTGGCCGACACGAGCACGACCGGATGCTTGTCACCGAGCAGGGCACGACGCATCGCCAGACTTCGCTCGTGGAGTTCGCGTGCCTGGGCGAGCCGGCCTTGCTCGGCGAGCACCAGCGCCAGGTTACCCATCGAGATAAGGGTGTCCGGATGCTCGGGGCCGAGCACGCGCTGCCGGGCCCGCAAGGTCTGCTCGTGCAGCGCCCGGGCATCCTCCAGGCGGCCCTGCCGAGCCCACGTGAACGCCACGTTGTTCATCGAGATCAGCGTGTCGCGGTGTTCGGGGCCGAGGGTCCGGAGCCGGGCGGCGCTCACCTCCTCGTGCGCAACCGCGCCCTCCGCGAGCTTGCCGACCTCGACCAGCACCCGGGCTCGGTCGTTGCGGACGGTCAGCGTGGCCGGATGGTCGGCGCCGAGCAATTCGGTCTGTTCGGCGACGGCCGCCGCGAACATGTCGGTGGCGAGTGCGAACTCGGCGCGGTGCAGCAGATAGGCGCCGATGCGATGGCGGAGCGCGGCGGTGGGCGCCGCAACGATGCCTTCGGCGTGCCGCAGGACGCGTAGCGCGTGCGGCAGCGCGACCACCCACCGATCCCAGCCGGCCGGGTCGGCCGGGTCGGCGGGCAGCGCGGCACCGATCGCTTCCGCGGTGAGCAGGATCCACCGCTCGCGGCCCCGGTCGGCGGGGCGGTCGGTGCCGGACAGCGGGAACCGGCTCTGCACGGCCCGGTGGATCGTCCCGAACCGGCCGTCCTCGGACAGCTGATCGCGGGTCACGTCCTGGACCACCGGGTGGATCCGCAGCATCCAGCCCTCCCGCTGCACCAGCGACAGCGCCACCAGCACCTTGATACTCCCGTCGAGGTCGACCTTCTTCGCCGCCGCCGTGCCCAGCGGTGCCGGTAGCAGCTCCGGGTGTGAGTCGTAGAGCCAGCGCGGGATGCCGGCGCTCGACGCCAGGAAGGAGCACAGCCGCAACAGTTGCATCGCCGCTCGGTCACGGTCGGCGGCCTGGCGGATGGCGAGGGCAAGGGTGGCGCCCGCGGTGAGCCGGTCGTCCGGGAGGCCCATCCGCAGCAGGCGGTCGTGGTCCTCCCTGTACCTGGGCAGGTAGTCGGCCAAGGTGACGACGGCGCTCGTGCAATACGCGGCCGCCTGCTCGAGCGCCAGCGGCAGCCCGCCGAGCTCCCTGGCCAGCTCGGCTGCGGCGGTTCGGTCCTTGCTGCCGGTACGCTCGAGCAGGAATCGCACGGCCGCCGCATCGTCGAAGGTCGGCACCTCGACAACGGTGCCGAGCCGCTGCTGGTTGGGGTCCCGTGAGGTCATCAACACCTGGCCGTCGCCGGCCGGGACCAGCCCGGTGAGATCCCGTTCCTCGGTCACGTTGTCGAAGACGAGGAGCCAGCGGCCGCGTCCCTCGAGGCTGCGCAACGCCTTCCGCGCGGCTTCCTCCTGATCCTCATCGCCGATGTGCAGGCGATCGGCCAACTGCGCGAGCGAGGCGATCACCGCGACCCGGGTGTCCGCCGGCACCCACCAGCCGATCTCGAACTCCTGCCGGTGGCGTGCCGCGTACCTGGCGGCGATCTGCGTCTTGCCGACACCCGCCATGCCGGTGAGGACAACAGCACCGTCTTTCTTGGCCATCAGTTGCGCGATCTCGTCCAGAATCGACTCACGCTCGCGGAACGTAGGCAGGTGCTGCGGCATGTTCCACGTCGTCTCGCCGGCGGAGCCCTCTGCCTCCGCGTCGCCCTCGTCGAGCGCGGCGCGCTTGGGGCGGCGCAACTCGGCGACCACCACCGGCACCGCCAGCAGGGCCGCGACCGGCCAGGCCAGCCATCGCCACGGACGCCAGCCGTCTGGCAGCGCGCCGGTCGCCACATTGACTGCGGCGGGGAGAAGGACGGCAGCGGTGAGGACGACGAGCAGGGTGGGTGGTGAGATCCGGTTTCGCATCGCCGAATCGATTATCGAGATTGCGGAGATCGACAGCAATCACGTCTTTGTGCCACCCGCCGCGACCCGATCATCCGTTCGAGCACGGCCTGGCCGAGCCGAGGCACCCACCGCACACCCGATCATCGAGCACGTCAACGCGGACCCGGTGACCATGGTGAGATGCCACGTTCCGTCGACGCTCATCGGTTGATCTCCTCCTTGAGCTCTCGCATCTTGTCGCCGCCCTCGTGGCTGTCGTCCCGGTCGAACAGGAAGCCGGCCGCGCCGTCGAGGGCGGTGGACCATTCCGCGGAGCGCGGCAGCATGGTTTCCTCGTACGCGCGCACGGCCTCGCGCACCGTGTCGGCGCGGGTCAGGGCCAGGGCCAGTTCGTAGGCGTCGAGCATCGCCAGGTTGACACCGACGCCCACCGGGGGCATGAGGTGGGCGGCGTCGCCGAGCAGGGTCGCGGTCGGTGAGTGTTCCCAGGTGTGCGGCGCGGGCAGCACGAACAGGGGTCGGTCGACGTACGGGCCGTCGTTGTCGGCGATCATGCTGAGCACCCGGGGTGACCAGCCGGCGAACTGTTCGAGCAGGTGGGCCCGCAGGCCGGCGGTGTCGTCGGCGCTCAGCCCTGCCTCCGAGATCCAGTGCAGCGGCACGCGCTGGACGATGTAGACCCGGATGTGGCCGCCGCTGTTGCGCTGGGCGGCCAGGGCGCGTTCGCCGTCCGTGCCGGTCGCGAGGCCGTGACCGACCAGTTCGGCGATGCCGGGATGACGCTTCTCGACGTCGTCGAACCGGGCCTCCAGGAAACTCACGCCGGTGTACTGCGGTACGGCGGCGGAGAGCGCCGGCCGTACTCGGGAGAACGCTCCGTCCGCGCCGATCACCAGGTCGGTTTGGGTCGTGCTGCCGTCGGAGAAGTGCAGCCGCCGAGGTCCGCCGGTAGGGCCGTCGACCGATTCGAGGGCGCGGCCCCATTGGACGGTGCCCGGAGCGAGGGAGTCGAGGAGCATGTCACGCAGCACGCCGCGATCGATCTCCGGCTTGTACCGGTCGTCGGGCTCCGGCAGCTGGCGGAACACCACGTTGCCGTCGGTGTCGAAGCGCCGCATCTCCTGACCCTCCGGGCGGGCGATGGCGAAGAACTGGTCGAGCAGCCCGGCCTCGCGCAGCGCCAGCTGGCCGTCGTGGGCGTGCAGGTCGAGGCTGCCGCCCTGGTTGCGGGCGTGCACGTCGGCGTCGCGGTCGTAGACCGTGACCGGGATGCCGTGCCGCTGCAGGATCCGGGCGCACGTCAGGCCGCCGGGACCGGCCCCGATGATGCTGATCCTGGCCTCGGCGGGTCTGGGGTTCCTCATCGCATCGTCCTCTCGTGGGTTCGTCGCCCTGTCACGATAAACACAACGAGGCCAAATATACAATGGTTCCAAGTTCTGAGTCACTTCAAGATTTTGGTAGGGTGGGGGCATGAGTGACTCGGGCCGGGAGCCGGTGGGCCTGCGGGAGCGCAAGAAGGCGGCGACCCGCAAGGCGATCGCCGAGACGGCACTGGAGCTGTTCCTGGCGCACGGCTACGAACGGGTGAGCATGCGGCAGATCGCCGAGGCCGCCGACGTCTCCGTGTCGACGTTGTTCAACTACTTCCCCGCAGGCAAGGAAGCACTGGTCTTCGACGACGAGACGGACAACGAGGCGGCGCTGATCGCGGCCGTGACCGACCGGCCGCCGGGCCGGACGATCACCGAGGCCTTGCGGATGCACCTGACCGGCTTCGTCACGAAGCCCGCGGGCCCGGGATCCCGGTTCGCCGAGTTCCAGGCGTTCGTGCAGCGGACGCCGGCTTTGCGCGAGTACGCCCGCACGATGTGGCTGCGCCACGAGGAGGCGCTGGCCCGCGCCATCGCCGCCGAGTCCGGCCGGGCCGCCGACGACCTGGCGTGCGCCGCTCTCGCCTGCTTCGCCCTGGAGGCGGTGACCTTCGCCCGCTCCCGGCCCGACCCGGCAGCTGCCCTCGCCGGGGCCTGCGAACTGCTCGACCGCGGCTGGGCAGCGGTCACTGCCTGAGCCGGCCACGTCGGTGGTCGGGATGAGCCGGCCTTGATTTGAGTATGCGGGCGCCGATCAGGTGCCGACGCGGCGTGTCTCGTAGGCCCACATGACGATCTCGACGCGGTTGCGGGCGTTGAGCTTGCGCATCAGGGCGGCGATGTGAGTCTTGACGGTGCTGAGGCTGATGGACAGCTCATCGCCGATCTCGCTGTTGGTCCGGCCGCGAGCGGCAGCCAGCAGGACCTGTTCCTCGCGAGCGGTCAGCGGCTCCACAGGCTCAGCCGGCACCGAGCGTGAGCGGCTGTTCGCGAAGGAGGTCAGGAGCCTCGCGGTGATGTTCGGTGCGATCAGGGCGTCGCCGCGGGCGGCGGCATGGACGGCCTGGGTGAGCATCTCGGCGCCGGCGTCCTTGAGGAGGAAGCCTCGGGCGCCTGCCTTCAGCGCGCCGTAGACGTACTCGTCGAGGTCGAAAGTGGTGATGACGACGACGGCCAGAGGATCGGCGACGTCGGCCCCGGCGAGTTGGCGGGTGGCTTCGATCCCGTCGACCTCGGGCATGCGGATGTCCAGCAGGCACACATCGGGACGCAGCGAACGGGCCATGGCGATCGCCCGGCGGCCGTCGGGGGCCGCGCCGACGACGGCGATGCCCGGTTGGACGTCCATGATCATGCAGAGTCCTGCCCTGACGATGTCCTGGTCGTCAGCGACCAGCACGCGGATGGTCATGACGCGCTCGCTGTCCGAGGCAGCGAGGCGTCGACGCTCCAGCCGCCGTCCGGGCCAGGTCCCGCCCGGAGGGTGCCGCCGAGCAAGCTCGCCCGCTCGGCCATGCCGCGCAGTCCGTAGCCGGCGTGCGCGAAGCTGGTCGTACTCGCCACGCCGTCATCGCGTACTCGCAGGTGCACCTGGCTGCGGGATGCGGTGACGTCGACGGTGACCTGGGTGGCGCCGGAGGCGTGGCGGGTCGCGTTGGTGACCGCCTCGGCGGCGATCAGGTAGAGGGCGGTGCTGACTGCCGGCTCAACGGCCTCGACGTCACCGGAGACCTGCACGTGGACGCCCAGCACCTCGCCGCCGGGACGAGCGAGTCGTTCGATGTCCACCACCCCTCGCCGGGGGGCGAGCTCGGCGTCCGTTCCGTCGCGCAGCACGCCTACGAGGGCTCGCATCTCCTTGAGCGTCCGGGATGCCTCTTCCTCGATGGTGACCAGGGTAGCCAGCGCGCGCTGCGGATCTGCGGCGGACAGCGCGCGACCTGCCTGTGCCTGGACGGCGATGGCCAAGACGCGGTGGCCGACCGTGTCGTGCAGCTCGCGGGCGAGTTCGTTGCGCTGGTGAAGCCGCACCTGCTCGATGTCGCGGTCGTGGCTTCGGGTGCGGTAGCGCACCGCCGCGCCGAGCGCGGCCGAGAACAGGAAGAAGCCGTAACCGGCGACCTTCTCCGCGGGTGAGGTCGGGTCCGCGATGAGAGTGAAGGGTAGCCAGATGAGGATGATGCCGAGTCCGACGGCAGCCTCGCGAGCTGCTCCCCAGCGCAGCAGGGCGTAGGGCAGCACAAGCAGCCCGGCGATGCCCAGCAGACCGGTGGCATCGATGACCGCGATCCTCGCGATGTCGAACGCGAGAACGGTTCCGAAGGCAACGGCGACCGCGGCCAGCGGCCGCGTGCGTCGCCACAGCAGGCACGCCGCGACCACGACACTGACACCGACCAGCAGCGGCGCCCACGCCCTGTCGTCGCGCAGCAGTACCTCGACGAGCGAGATCGCGACAAGAGCCGAGGACAGCGCCCAGTCCCGCCAGACCCGCACCGGCGGGTGTGCGGGTCGAGGCTCAGCCAGGATCCCAGCACGCATGCTTCCCCCTTCCGGACAACGTAAGGGGGTCGCCGCTCGGACGGATCAGCCGAAAGTACTGCGGATGTCCCGCACCTGCGGCCAAGACCGGTCGAGCCCGCAAGCCGATGTGGCGCCAGTCAATCGCTGGTCATGGTGAAGACATCGAATGAGCCGATCCCGCAGGAGCCCTGATGACCAGAACCGACAGACCAGCCGGTGCGCTCCAGGAAACGCGCATCCCTGTCCAGGCGAAGCTCGCCGCGGCCTGGGCCAGCTTCATGTTCCTCTACATCTACGTCGACTACCTCGCCCTGTACAAGCCCGGCCTCATCAACGACATCCTGGCCGGCGCCGTTCATGAGTTCGACACCGGTCCAACCTTTGTCGGCCTTGCGCTCACGCTCGTGGCCATCCCGATCCTGATGATCCTGCTCTCCACGACACTTCCCGCCCGTGTCAACCGCGCCACCAACCTGGTCGTGGCAACGCTCTACATTCCCGCCTCGGTGTACAACGCGGCGGGCGAGTCCTGGGCCTACTTCTACTTCTACGGCCTCTCCATCGGACTTGAGCTGCTGCTCCTGGCCTTCATCCTGCGCGCCGCATGGACCTGGCCCCGGACCGCTCGAGCCGGCGCCGGCCGCGGCCCCGCCCGGGCTGGGGTGTGACGCTTGAGGCAGGCCCGGTGTGCGGGGTCGCCGACAGCGGCTGCGGCAACTGCGACCGCGAGCAGCAGCACGATCCGGAGCGGGACGGCGCGCTGATCATGATGGCTGCCTTCTGTCCTTCGTGGTCAACCCGAACCCGTTCGTCAAGATGATCGGGCTCGGGCTGGCGGTCGCGACCGCGCTCGACGCAACGGTGGTGCGGATGATCCGCGTCCCGGTGACGATTGCGCTGCTCGGCCGAGCCGAGGTCATCGCACCCGCCAGGGTTCAACTATTCGGGGGAGGCTCTGAGTGGTTGTCAGTCCCACCAGAAGGACCAGAGCGGGGTGTCGAGCAGCCGTTCGGCGTAGGCGGTCAGATTGGGCGAGTGGCCCTGCCAGATGTTGTCCGGGCAGAAGGCGAAGTGTTCGGCGGCGACGTTGACCGCCAGTTCGATCGTGGTGGGCGGGGCCGCGATGCTGAGGTGGAGCTCGGCGAATCCGGCGCCGATGACGACGGCCCCGAACCGTTTCTTCCAGGAGCGCAGCGCCGCCGACAGTTCGGCGGCCCGTCCGACGGGCCATCGAATGGTGAGTTCATTCTTGGGCCGGTGAGAATTGACACCGAACACGCTGTATGGACAAGGCGTATGGTCGACGCATGAGTCACGCGACTTTTCTCCTTGTTCATGGCGGGCACCACGGCGAATGGGTGTGGGCGCCGCTGCAGGCGGAACTCGACAAACGCGGCATCGCCAGCCGGACCGTCACGCTGCCGAGCGCGGTGACGGACCCGGAAGCGGGCGAGCCCTACCCGGGGATGTACGACGACGCGCGTGTCGTGCGGGAGGCGATCGCGGCGATCGACGGGCCGGTTATCGTGGTGGCACATTCGTACGCGGGAGTGCCGGTCACCGAGGCGATCGCGGGCGGCTCGAACGTCGTGCACGTCGTCTTCGTGGCGGCGTACATGCTGGAAGTGGGGGAAAGCATGTTCGGCACCCACGGTGTGCCGCGCCCGGAGTCGCTGGCCGGCCTGCGGCCCGCGGCGAACCCGGACCTGAACCTGCCGCTCGCCTTCTACGACGGCGATCCCGGCAACCCGGCGACGGCCGCGGCCATCGCGCGCCTCGTGCCGCAGAGTGTGCGCGGCGACTTCGAGACGGTCACGCGGGCCGGCTGGCACGAGGTCCCCAACAGCTACGTCATCCCGGACGACGACATCTCGCTGACCGGCACCGTCGCCGAGCAGCTGGCCAAGCGCGCCGACCGCGTCTATCGGGTGCCGGGTAACCACGCGCCGTTCTGGTCGCATCCGGCCGAGTTCGCCGACCTTCTCGCCGAGATCGATGGCCTCGACCACGCGCCGCGCTAAGCCGCCCGCCGTCCCGAGCGACACCGAGGCCCGCATCCTCGCCGCGACCGAGCGCCTGCTCGGGCGCGGCGAGCGCTTCACCGAGCTCCCGGTGCAGCGCGTGCTCGAGGAGGCCGGGGTCTCGCGGGCCACCTTCTACGCGCACTTCAAGGACAAGACCGATCTGGTGCTGAGATTGACCGAGGACGTACGGCGGAGGTCGCTCGAACTGGCGCAGGATTGGCGCCCCGAGAGCGCCGACGGGTACGCCCGGTTCTTCGCCGATGTGATCGCGCTGCACCGGTCGAAGGCGCCGGTGCTCGCGGCGCTGCGGGAGGTCGCGGTCTACGACGCGACCGTGCGTGGCTTCTACACGGCCGACCTGGAGGGTTTCGACGAGGTGGTGCTGCGGGCGCTGCTCGACCAGCAGGCGGCCGGGCTGACCGGCTCCGAGGTGGACGCCGCGGCGGCGAGCCGGGTCATCGTCTGGGGCGGGGCGCAGGCCATCGCCCGCCACATCGAGGTCGACGACGGTTCGGGCGACGGCGCGTTCGCGCGGGAGCTGGCAAGGATCTGGTGGTACGGCGCTTTCCGCCGTACATCCAGTTGACGTTCATCCTTTCTTGCCAGCGTCCAGCGGACGAACAGCCGCCGGGCGTCCATCAGCTCGTACAGGCCGGCTAGGGGTTCCTCGGCCCCTTGGCACTGGCGTAGGAGGCGAGCGCTCACCGAGCGCGAGGCAGACCTCTTTGGCGCGCAGGGCGCCGTGGTCGGAGGTGAAGACGGCGAGGATCTGCTGGCGGGTCTCGACGATGACGGCTGTCCACGACTGGCGTGGAGCCGGGCCCCGATGGTGGTCCGGTCGGTCAGGGTTCGCGTGCCGTGAAGGCGAGCATGCTTTCTGCTGTCGCGAGGACGGCCTCCTCCGGCGAGCGCGGCGCCCAATCGAGCACGCGCTGCGCCTTGGCGCTCGTCGCGTCGCGTGGGGTTCCGAGCATCGACAGGCTCAGACGGAGGTTGTCGTCGAACAGGGCAGCGATCCGCACTACCCAGTCCGGGACGGTTCTGGTGGGAACCTTGCGCGCCGCGTCGCCGAGCCCGTCGCGGAGCGTGCGGGCCATCATGGGCAGGGACATCAGCCCGGCATTGGCGATGAAGCGTTCGCCCGCGGCGGCGGGGTGCGTCATCGCGCGCACGTGGAGATCGGCGACATCGCGGGCGTCGACGATCCCGACCGTCGCCCGCGGGAGTACGGGGGTGCCTCCCCTCAGAAGGAGCGCGATCGCCCCCACGGAAGTGCCGTAGTCGCTACTGAGGACCGGCCCGAGGATGCCGGTCGGATTCACGACCGCCAGCTCGAGTCCCTCGCGCTCCGCGAGGTCCCACGCGGCGCGCTCGGCGAGCGTCTTGGATTTGGCGTACGCAGTCACGCCGCGACCGGTGAGGTCGGTCCAGATCGTCTCGTCGTAGGGCGTGGTCCTCGGGGCGTGCCCATAGTCGATCGCCGCCAACGACGAGGTCAACACGACCCGCTTGACGCCGCCGCGCAGCGCGGCGTGCAGCACCCGCAGCGCGCCATCGCGGGCCGGCACGATCAAGTCATTCTCGTGCGCGGGCGGTGCGGCCGGGAAGGGTGAGGCGACGTGCAGCACGTAATCGCAGCCTGCGACAGCGGCGTCCCATCCACGGTCCGCGGTGAGATCCGCCTGCACGATCTCGACGTCAGCCGCAACCGTGCTGCCACCCGCGGCGACCATCGAACGGACGCGGTCGGCGCCGCGCTGGGAGCGCACAGTGGTGCGCACCTGGAGGCCGTCGGCCAGCAGGCGCAGGACGCAGTGCGCGGCGAGAAAGCCACTGCCACCCGTGACGAGCACGCGGGAATTTGTCATGACCGGCTCCTTTCCTCGTCTGTGCCGGCGTCGGAAGACCGGCCGTCCATACCGATCGCTCCCCACACCGCGGTGAAGCCCGCGCGGCAGCGACTGTCGAACTCTTCGGGCTCGCGCGACACGGCCTCCATGGTCGTGGCCGCCAGGGCGCCCACCGTGGCCACAAGGAACTCGAGGGGCTGGTCGGCGAAGGGCCCACCGGCCTGTGCTTCCGCGAAGAGCGAGTCCGCGCCCTGCATCGCGGCCACACCGTCACGACGGGTCTGACCGGTCAGCTCATGGGACGCCTCGATCAGCATCAGCACGCGCTGCTTGTCGGGATCGGCGGCACCCCAGCGAATCCACCGCCGCCAGCCCTCCCAAGCGCGCTCCCGCAAGGGGCCGTCAGCAATGCGTGGCTCTACCACCGCGGAGGCGAGGTCGCGCTTCAGGTGGAGGTACAGCCCGTTGAGCAGCGCCGCCTTCGTCGGAAAGTAGTTGAACAGCGAGCCGGTCGAGAGTCCCGCCTCGGCCGCGATCGACGCGGTCGGCGCCGCCAGTCCGTCGCGGGCGATCGCCCGTGTCGCAGCCTCCAGCACTGCCGCGCGGCGCTCGGGGCTCAATGTCCGTGGCATCGCCACCTCCTATAAACGACTGAGTACTCAGTCATTTATAGCATGACACGTGTCGAGGGAGTCAAAGATCGGCACCAGGCCGGGTTCGCGCCGATCGAAGCGGCGGGTGGGCGAGCAGGTCAACGGCACGTTGATGCTGCACCGCCCCCGGCCCCGCCCCCGAGCCCGGCCGAGTGTCGTCAGTCGAACCAGCCGACCAGCCGGACGCCCTCCTGGCCGAAGCGGTGCGCCAAGGCCCGCATGACGGCGAAGACGTGCTCCCATCCGGTCCCGGGTCCGAGCACGTCGTTGCGGGTCACCTTCTTGTAGGTGAGCGTGGCGCTGCCGTGCTGCCAGCTGCCGTATGGGGCGCCCACGGGGGACTCGCCGACCGGTGGTGAGCCGTATTCGGCGAGGACGTCGGCGGGCCACTCGTCCCCGATGCGGTAGTAGTGGCAGACGCTCGGGCCGTCCTCGTTGACCTCCAGCACGCCGCGGGCCGAGGGGGTGGCCGTCATGTCGAGGTCGCGCAGCTCGGGCCAGGAGATCCAGGTGCTGCGGCCGACGGCCCGGTCGATCCGCGCGTCGTGCTCGTACTCCGCTCGGACGGCCTCGGAGACGTCGGCCGGCAGGCCGCGGCGGTCGGCGGCCGGCTCCCAGCCGGTCCAGTTGCGGATGCCGAACAGGCAGCCCAGCGACGAGTAGTCGCCGCCGCCGGGATACAGCGGATAGAGATCCATGCAGCGCACCCACGGCGCCTCGTCCGGGGAAGCGGCGCCGATCAAGTCGCGAACCTCGATCGCGCCGTAGATGTCGGTCGCCACGGCACGGCATCCTACGGCTCCGCTATTTGCGTTGTTTAGCGATCGGACGGGTGCCGAACAACCCCGCCCGCTGCTGGGCTTTACCGACGCGGGTCCGGCCGGGCGCGGCGTGGACCGCCGGCGGACCCGAATCGGACGACCCCGGATGTGCGGGGTCAGACATGAAGGGAACACCATGAAGAGGTCGCGAAGCCTTGCCCGAACCGTCGCGGTACTCGGCGCCGTGGTGCCGGCCGTGGTCGCCATGACGGCCACGACCGCCCATGCCTCGGGCGCCGGCCGGCCCGGCGCCGCCGACTCGATCGGCATCATGGCCAGCTCGTCCTGCATCGTCGGATCCAGCGGGACGTGCCGGACCGCCATCGTCCCGGCCAACGCCTTGGGGCACTACGTCGACGTCGTGGTCAACAACCGGCTCCGCCCGTCGCCGTGCAACTACGAAGTCATCGACACCATCACCAACCAGGTGGTCAACTGGAACGTGGTGCCGTCCAACACCCGCCTCAGCCTGCGACTCCCCAACGTGTACAGCCAGTATCAGCTCAAGCTGTACTGGTGCCTCGCCTCGGCGACCGGCATCCTCGACAACGACTGAACCGCCGCCGCGCCCGCCAGGCTGTCAAGGGGCGGGCGCGGCCGCGGGGAAGAAGCACTCGATGCGCAGCTCCTGCAAGGTCACGTCCTGCGGGGTGCCGAGGGTGGTCACCGTGGAGAAGTAGTCGAACCGGCGGCCGTCGCGGGCGAAGTGGACCGGGACGACGGGCAGGAGCGGGGCCGCCGGGTCGGTGGCGGCGATCGAGGCGGGGACGTCCGGGTAGGCGAGCACCTCGTCGAGGATCCGCTGAGCCCGTTCGTCGGTGATCCCGCCGAGCGCTTCCCGGCGTACGCGCCGCACCAGGGCGTGCGCCACCTCGGGCCAGTTCGTGACGTACGGGCGCACGCCGTCGGGGTGGAACATCAGCCGGAGCACGTTCGCCGGGCCGGGGACCGGCGGGTGGCCGGCGAGCAGGAAGCCGAAGAAGTGCTCGGCGGCCGTGTTGGCCCGCCGGATGGTCCAGTCGCGGTCCATCACCACGGCCGGATGTGGCTCCTGCTGCGCCAGGATCGCGTCGATGGCCTGCCGTACGACGGTGAACGCCGGCGCGTCCAGGGTGGACTCCTGGTATTCGGGGGCGAAACCGGCGGCCAGCAGCAGCGTGTTGCGTTCGCGCAGCGGCACGTCGAGGACGTCGGCGAGCCGGAGCACCATGGTCCGGCTGGGGCGGGCCCGGCCGGTCTCGATGAAGCACAGGTGCCGGACGGACACGGCGGCCTCGGCGGCGAGCCCCAACTGGCTCAGCCGCCGAGCCTTGCGCCACCGCTGGAGCAGGGGGCCGACGTCACCGCTCATCCGGTCATTGTCCGCCGTTCCACGACTGGGCCTCGAACGGCTGCTCCAGCGGCGGGTCGGCGAGGTTGCCGGTGTAGTTGGCCATCGTGGAGATCGCCAACCCGGTGATCACGTCGAGGATCCGCGCCTCGTCGAAGCCGCCGGCCGTGAACGTCTTGAGGTCGGCCTCGTCGAGGTGGCCGCGCTTGTCGATGAACGCGCGCGTCGTCGCGGCGAGGGCGGCGAGCCGCGGGTCGGCGGGCAGCTCGCCGCGCCGGACGGCCTGCACCGCGGCGGTGGGGGCGCCCCGGGCGAGCGCGAGCGTCGAGTGGAAGGCCACCGCCCAGGCGCAGCGGTTGGCGACCGCGTTGGACAACAGCAGGACCTGCCGCTCCGCGTCGGTGAAGCCGGTGCCGCCGAACTGGCCGAAGGCCGCGACGAACGTGCTGATCAGCGACGGGGAGCCGGCCATCGTGGCGGCCAGGTTCGGCACCAGGCCGAACGCGCCCGCCAGCGCCCGCAGCGCCTCCCGGGAGC
This sequence comes from Paractinoplanes deccanensis, assembly GCF_016862115.1. Taxonomy (GTDB): domain Bacteria; phylum Actinomycetota; class Actinomycetes; order Mycobacteriales; family Micromonosporaceae; genus Actinoplanes; species Actinoplanes deccanensis. Next base: position 56,446 of record NZ_BOMI01000174.1, on the reverse strand, counting down.
CTTCGGGCGCCGTCTCGGCGGTGTGTATCGGGAATGTCGTCATGCCCGCAACACTGGCCCCTTCGCGGAGCCGAACCAATTCCCTGGGAGGTAAACGCGGTCACGAGTCGAAGGAGTAGCCCAGCCGGTTGGCGGCCTTGAGGATGAGGCCGTCGCGGCCGGCGTTGCGGTCGGCGGCGGCGATCGCGTGGCGGATCACCTGGACGGCGGGGTAGGCGAGGGGTTCCGGTGGGATGGGCCGGGGCCGCTTCGTGGCCATCTTGAGGCGGGTACGGGGTGTGTCCGCGCCCGCCAGCAGGTCGAGCATCACCGTGGCGGCGAAGCGGGTGGCGGCCACGCCCAGGCCGGTGAAGCCGCTCGCGTAGGCGACCTTGCCGCGCAGCGCGGTGCCCTGGAAGGCGGCGAGCTGGGTGGACATGTCGATCATGCCGCCCCAGGTGTGGGTGAACCTGATGTCGCCGAGCTGGGGGAACGTGCGCAGGAAGTGGTCGGCGAGGCGGGCGAAGGTCTCCGGGCGCTGGTCGAGCTCGGGGCGGATGGCGCGGCCCCGGTGGTAGACGGCGTCGTAGCCGCCCCAGAGGATCCGGTTGCCGGCGGTCTTGCGGTAGTAGTGGAACTGGCGGGACATGTCGGAGATGCCGAAGCGGCCGTGCCAGCCGATCTCGTCGAGCTGGGCCTCGGTCAAGGGCTCGGTCATCAGCACGTAGTCGTAGACGGGCAGGGTCAGCAGGCGGTTGCGCCGCAGCAGCGACGGGAAGCCGTTGGTGGCGAGCACGGCCTGCCGGCTGCGGACCGTGCCCATGCCGGTGGTGGCGTGGACCGTGGCGCCGCGGTCGGTGAGGCGCTTGACGGGCGTGTGCTCGAAGACGCGTACGCCCAGGGCCAGGCACGCGGCCTTGAGTCCCCAGGCCAGCTTGGCGGGGTGCACGAGCGCGTTGCCGGTCTTGTGGAAGACGCCCGCGCGGTAGAGCGGCGACCGGACGGGCAGCTCCTCGGGCCCCAGGAAGCCCGGCTCCGAGCGCAGCTCGGCGACCTGGTGAGGTTCCGTGGCGACCGACAGGGCGCCCTCCTCGGCGAACTCCGCGTCGATGCCGTGCCGCACCAGCGCCTCGCGGAACCCGGCGAAGTTCTCCTCGGCCAGTTGCTCCAGCACCGGCAGGTCGCCGGCGAAGTGGCGCTGCCCGTTGGCCGGGCCGTGGGTGAGGCTGGCCTCGACGAAGCCGCCGTTGCGGCCGCTGGCCGCCCAGCCGACCTCTTCGCCCTCGACCAGCACGACGTCGCGGGCGGGGTCGCGCTCCTTGGCCTGCAACGCCGTCCACAGGCCGCAGTAGCCGCCACCGATGACGAGCAGGTCGGTCTCGACGGCGCCGATCAGGGCGGGGCGCGGCGCGGGCCGGCCCGGGTCCTCCAGCCAGTACGGGGCGCGGGTCGCGCCGGCGAGCGCGGCGCGGAGGCGCCGGGGATGGGTGCGGATGTCGAGGTCGTAAGCCGGCCTGGTCATGCACCCAGCAAAGGACGGGCGTACGCTTAAGTCAATGCGTTGACATAAGGCGGATCTGACACGAGGCGGATCTGACACGAGGCGGGTCTGACACGAGGCGGGTCTGACACGAGGAGGCGGCGATGACGACTCGCACCGGCTCGCCGAGGGTCCGGCGGCGGCCCACCCGCAGCGGCGTGGTCCTGGAGCCCGGCCTGATCATCGAGGCGGCGCTGCGGCTGATCGAGGCGCCGGGCGGCAACGCGCTCACCGTTCGCCGCCTCGGCGTCGAGCTGGGCGCCGACCCGAGCGCGGTCTACCGCTACTTCCGCGACCTCGACGCGCTGCTCATCGCCATCGCCGACCGGCTCATCAGCGAGACGCTGGCCGGGTTCGAGCCCGGCCCCGACTGGGCCGCCTCCCTGCGCGAGCTGGGCGAGCGGGTGCACGACTCGATGCTGCGCCACCCGCGCCTCGCCCAGCTGCGCGCCGTGCGCTTCACCGCCGGCCCCAACGAGCTGCGCTCCGACGACATCGGCATCGGGCTGCTGCTGCGGGCCGGCTTCCCGCCCGCCGAGGCCGTCCGCCACCACGCCGACTTCATCGACGCGGTGCTCGCGCTGGCCGCCATGGACGCCGCCGAGCTGGCGCCGGGGCAGGAGCAGACCGACAGGCAAGCCCTGGCCAGGACGTACGCGTCGTTCGACGCCGCCGAGTACCCCCATCTGGCCGCCGTCCGCGAACACCTGCCGCAGGTCACCTCGTCGCCGTTCCCCGGCGTCCTGGACAAGCTCATCTACGCTCTGCGACGGCGAGCCGAGGAGCTGTGACACATGGCGTGGTATCGGGGCGATCTGCACGTGCACTCCCGCCGCTCCCATGCCGGCGAGATGACGCCCGGGGAGCTGACGGCGGCGGCTCGCGCGGCCGGCCTCGACTTCTTCGCCATCACCGAGCACAACACCGCTGACACCCACGGCGCGTGGGATCCCGGCGGCGAGCCGCTCGTCATCCTCGGCCAGGAGGTGGTCACCGAGGCGGGCCATTGGCTGGCGCTCGGCCTCGGCCCCGGCCAGGTGATCGACTGGCGGGGCGGCGTCGACGTCCGGGTGGCCGAGGTGCACCGCGCCGGCGGCCTGTGCGCCGTCGCCCATCCGTACGCGCCCTATCCGTCCGGCACGTTCCTGGTGCCCTACGACGGCTTCGACGCCGTCGAGGTGTGGAACGGTCAGTGGGCGTCGGACCTGCCGTGGAACGCCGACAACGAGGCGGCTCTCGCCGAGTGGGGCCGCGCCCTGCGGGCGGGCGCCCGGCGGACGGCGGTGGGCAACAGCGACGTGCACCTGCACGGCCAGATGGGCACGCCACAGACGGTCGTACGGGCGGACGAGCTCACCGCCGGCGCGATCCTCGACGGTCTCCGCGCGGGCCGCTGCTGGATCGCCGAGTCGGCCGGGGTCGGGCTGTCGCTGACCGCGCGGGCCGGCGACCGCGAGGCCGGGATCGGGGAGCGGCTGACGACGGGCGGCCAGGCCGTCGTGGTGGCCGCCCAGGTGCGCGGGGTCCCGTCCGGCACGGTCACTGTCCACACAGGTCAGGGCGTGGTGCACAGCGAGACGCTGCCGCGCGGCGGCTCGGGACACGTCAGATGGCGCGCCGGTGCCGGGATGCCGGCGTTCGTGCGGGTCGAGGTGCGTCATCCGGGCGGGCGGATGGCCGCGCTGAGCAACCCGATCCAGGTCGGCGACGGTGATTGATTGACCGGTCGGCGCGCCGTTGGATAACGTGCTGATCATTTCGTCGATCCGGGGGCGCTCGACTGTGATCATCACACTGGTCGCGGACACGTTCGACGTCAACAACAACGGCACCACGATCTCGGCGAACCGGTTCGCCGACGCGCTCCTCGCGCGCGGGCACACCGTACGAGTGGTGGCTTGCGGGGAAAGGACCGGCCGTGAGCCCCGGCCGGAGATGTACTGGGTCCCGGAGCTGAGGGTCCCGGTCGCGAGCCGCCTGGCGCACAGGCAGAGCACGCTGTTCGCCAAGCCGGTGGGCGAGGTCCTCACCGCGGCCATCGCGGGTGCCGACGTCGTGCACATCTATCAGCCGTGGGCGCTGGGCCGGGCGGCCGAGCGGGTGGCGCGCCGGCTCGGCGTGCCGGCGGTCGCCGCGTTCCACATCCAGCCGGAGAACATCACCTACAACGCCGGGCTGGGCTGGTTCCGGCCGGCCGCCCACCTCGTCTATCTGCTGCTGCGCGTCTTCTTCTACGGGCGCTTCGCCGACATCCACTGCCCGTCCACGTTCATCGCGGCCCAGTTGCGCGCGCACGGATACCGCGCCCGGCTGCACGTCATCTCCAACGGCGTCGACGGTGCCTTCCGGCCGGGCGGCGCGGCCCCGCGTGCCCCGGAGACCTTCGACGTCCTCATGATCGGCAGGTTCGCGCCCGAGAAACGGCAGGACGTCCTGATCCGCGCCGTCCGCCGGTCGCGCCACGCCGACCGGATCCGGCTGCACTTCGCCGGCCACGGACCCGAGGAGAAGCGCCTGCGCCGGATGGCCGCGAGGCTGCCGAACGCGGCCGAGTTCGGCTACTACGAGCAGGACGAGCTGATCGAGCTGATCCGCGGCTGCGACCTCTACGTGCACGCGTCCGACGTCGAGATCGAGGGACTGTCCTGCCTGGAGGCGTTCTCCTGCGGCCTCGTGCCGGTCATCTCGGACAGCCGGCGCAGCGCCACCGGCCAGTTCGCGCTCGAGGAGCGCAACCTCTTCCGCGCCGGTGACCCGGACGCCCTCGCCGAGCGGATCGACGGCTGGATCGAGGATCCCGAGGGCCGGGCCGCCGCGTCGGAGACCTACGCGCGCTACGGGCAGCTCTTCTCGGTCGACCGCAGCGTCAAGGCGATCGAGCGGGTCTACGCGCGGGCCGGCGAGGCGCCCGAACGGCCCGCCGGATACGCCAGCCGCCTCTACCGCCTGCTGTCCGCGGCCTTCTACTACGCCGTCGCCATCCCGCTGCTGTTCCTGGTCACCCGCGTGGTTCTGGGGGTGCGCAGCGAGGGCCGCAACCGCCTGCCCAAGGGCCCCGCCCTCACCGTCTGCAACCACGTGCACCACCTCGACAGTGCGCTGGTCGCGATCGCCATGTTCCCGCGCCGCGTCGTGTTCACCTCGGCACCGATCAACCTCGAGAACCGCTGGTACGGCGGGCTCGTGCGGCTGCTCGGCGGGGTCGCCGTGCCGCGCGCGACGGCCGCCCTGCCGCTCTTCTTCTCCGAGCTGGGCCTCGTGCTCGCCCAGGGCCGCATCGTGCACTTCTTCCCCGAGGGCGAGCTCAAGCCGTACGAGACCGGCCTGCGCGACTTCAAGCGGGGCGCGTTCCACCTCGCCGCCCAGGCGCGGGTGCCCGTGGTGCCGCTGTCGATCCGCTTCACCGCGCCGAGCCGATGGCGCCGCCGGCCCACCATGGTCGTCGTCGTGGGCGAGCCGATCGTCCCCGCCGCCGCCGACCCGCGCAGCGACCGCCACATCCGCATGGAGCTGACCCGCCGACGCATGCACGACCTGATCACCCGCAAAGCGTCCTGAGCGAGACGCGCGCCATTGTGCCGGTGCCGCGCGGGTGGCAGCCTCATCGGGTGCGACGCCGACTGCCCCTCTCGCTCGAAGTCACGTTCTCCCTGCTCTCCGGGGTCGGGTCGTTCGTGGCCGTGGCGCTGCTCAGCACCTACCTGCGCAACCACGTGCCGACCGTGCACGCGCCGCTGCTCGGCGTGGTGCTGCTCGCCGTGGTGCTCGTGCTCGCCCGCACCGCCGGCATCATGTACGCGCTGCCCGTCGGCGTGGCGGCCGTGCAGGCGTTCGACTGGTTCTTCCTGCCCCCGCTGCGCGACCTCAACGACACGTCGCTGATCGTCCTCGGCCTGTTCATCAGCACCGCCACCATCGTCGCCACGGTCGCCACCGTGGCCACCCGCCGGGCCGTCGAGTCCGAGCGGGCGCGCGGCGACCTCGCGGGGGAGCAGGCCGCGCTGCGCCGCGTCGCCACGCTGGTCGCCGCCCAGGCCAAGCCGGCCGAGGTGTTCACCGCGATCGCCGACGAGCTGGCCGGCCTGATCGGCGCGGAGGGCACGTTCGTGGCCCGTCACGACGACGACGGCGTCACCGTCGTGGCCACCTACGGCCTGCTGAGCCACGACATGCCGATGGGCCGGCGACTCGAGCTGGGGCCGGCGTCGGTCCTGATGACCACGGCGATCGAGGCGGGCGAGCCGATCAAGCGGGTGGGCGATCCGTTCCGCACCGGCCCGTTCAGCGACATCATCGGCCGGCTGGGCCTGGGCGCCGCCATCGCCACGCCGGTGACGGTCGGCGGCCGCCAGTGGGGCGTGATCGTCGCCGCGACCACCCAGCCCGACTTCCCGCCCGGCACCGAGGCCCGCATCTGCGACTTCATGGAGCTCGCCGCGACCGCCATCGCCAACACCCAGGCCGAGCAGCAGCTGCGCGAGCTGGCCGAGACCCAGGCGTCGCTGCGCCGGCTCGCTCTGCTGATCGCCCAGGGCGAGCCGCCCGAGCGGGTCTTCACGGCCGTCACCGCCGAGGTGCTGCGCCACTTCGGCGGCGGCCACGCCCGGCTCGTGCGCTACGAGCTCGACGGCACGGTGACGCTGCTGGCCGGCGACGCCTGGGACGGCGACGCGCTCGCCGCGGTGGTGAAGGAGACCGGCCGCGCGGCCCGCGTCGACGACACCGCCGTCGGCGTGCCGATCCACGTCAACGGGCGGCTGTGGGGCATGTTCGTGGTGGGCAGCGGCGAGGAGGAGCTGCCGGCCGACACCGAGGTCCGCATGACCGAGTACACCGACCTGGTCGCGACCGCCGTCGCCGACGCGCAGAGCCGTGCCGACCTGCAGAGCTCCCGCGCCCGCATCGTCGCCGCCGCCGACGAGGCCCGGCGGCGCATCGAGCGCGACCTGCACGACGGTGCCCAGCAGCGGCTGGTGGCGCTGGCGCTGCGGCTGCGCGGCGCGGGCATGGACCTGGAGGGCGACGCCCGGCGCGACGTCACCGACGTCGCGGCCGACCTCATGACGGTGATCGACGAGCTGCGCGAGCTGTCCCGGGGCATCCACCCGGCCGTGCTGTCCGACTCCGGCCTGCGTCCCGCGCTGCGGGCGCTGGCGCGACGGTCGCCGCTGCCGGTGGAGGTCGACGTGCGGGTGGCGGGGCGCCTGCCGCAGGCGGTCGAGGTCGGCGCCTACTACGTCGTCTCCGAGATGGTCACCAACGCGGCCAAGCACTCGGGCGCCTCGGTCGTCGAGGTGACCGTCGACGTGGCCGACGACGTGCTGCGGCTGGTGGTCTGCGACGACGGTGCCGGGGGAGCGGATCCCGCGCGCGGCACCGGCCTGCTCGGGCTCAAGGACCGTATCGAGGCGCTCGGTGGCACGTTCGACGTGCGCAGCCCGGCGGGCGGCGGCACGACCGTGACGTGCCGGGTGCCGCTGGCTACGCCGCGACCGGCTGGGCCGTGACGGCCGGCTGGGCCGCGGCGGGGCGGCGCTTGCGGCTCGTGATGGCGATCACGGGAGCGGCCCGCACGGCGCTGTCCAGCACGATGGCGCCGTTGCAGAGCATGGCCCAGCCGAGGTCGGCGTGATGCATGATGACCTGCGCGGACTCGGCGCCGGGCTGGTCGATCGCGGGGCACTGGGGCTGGTGTTCACACATGACTACAGCCTCGTCATCCGGACCGTCGCGCACATCGGCGCCAGCCCGACTCCCGGCTACCGGCTCCCCGGTACCGGCTAGCCGGTAGACGACCGGAGATAATGCGCTGATGAGCGGGATGCGTGTGGTGCTGGCGGAGGACGACGTCCTGCTGCGTGAGGGTCTGGCGAGCCTGCTGGACCGGTCCGGCCTCGAGGTGCTGGGCCAGGTGGGCGACGCGGTCGAGCTGATGACGCTGGTGCGCGCCACCAAGCCCGACCTGGTGGTGGTCGACGTGCGGATGCCGCCGACGAACACGACGGAGGGGCTGCGCGCGGCCAAGCAGATCCGCGAGGAGCTGCCCGAGACGGGCATCCTGGTGCTCTCCGCCTACGCCGACGTCGAGCAGGCCATGGAGCTGCTCGCCAGCGGCCGGCGCATCGGCTACCTGCTCAAGAGCCGCATCACCGACGTGGCGGAGTTCCTGGCGGCGCTGGAGCGCATCGCCGGCGGCGGCTCGGTGATCGACCCCGGCCTGGTCGAGGAACTGGTCAGCTCGCGGCGCCGCGACGACCCGCTCGCCGTGCTGAGCGCCCGCGAGCGCGAGGTGCTGGCGCAGATGGCCGAGGGGCAGTCCAACGCCGGCATCGCCCGCCGCCTGTTCATCACCGAGGGCACGGTCGAGAAGCACGTCCGCAGCGTCCTGGCGAAGCTCCAGCTGCCCGAGACGGACGACCACCACCGCCGGGTGCTAGCCGTGCTGGCTTTCCTGGAGGCCCGTTAGCATCGCCTCGACGGCGTCCGCCGAGAGGTCGAGCTTCGACAGGAAGCCGATCGCCGGGCTCGCCTCCACCAGGTCGTGGTAGTCGTCGCCCGAGTGCGTCGAGATCATGATCACGGGGGTGGGCACCAGCCGTCCGGCCAGGTCGAAGCCGCTCTCGCCGCCCAGGTTGATGTCGACCAGGGCCACGTCGGGCCCCAGCTCGGCGGCCCGGCCCACGGCGTCCGCGATGTGCGAGGCCGTGCCCGCGACGACCAGCCCCTCGCGCTCCAGCAGGTCGCGCGCGGCGGCGAGGAAGTGCTCGTTGTCATCGACGAGCAGGCAACGCAAAGTCACCCGTCCAGAGTGGCATCCCCGGACATCCCGCGCATTCCTGCTAGCGGTAGTCCGGGGACGCCTCCCTCACTTCTGACCCTATCGACCGTACGCCTGGAACTCCGCCACACGCACGTTCAGCGCCTGCGGGCTGGCCGTGGCGCAGTCGGTGTTCGCACGCGGATCGGCGTCCTGCTCACCGGCGTAGTCGGGCGCGCCGGTGCACTGGTTGGTCAGCACCTCGAGACGCAGGTGCGTGGCGCTGACCGGCCGGATGTCGAACGACCGGATGATCAGCTCGGGCGCGCGCGGGCGCGGCGCGACCGACGGGAACGCGTCCGGCCTGCTGGTGTACGCGGTCCGGAAGTCGCCCGGGTTCGCGCACGTGACCGTGGCGGTCGCCGTGCACGCCAGCAGGCGGAACTGCCGCAGCGCCGAGAACCGGCTCTGCGCGGCCGGGTCGGGGTCGGTCTCGATCAGCGGCCGCAGCATGGCGCTGACCTGCACCCGCCGTACCGTCTGGGCCCTGTCCCCGGCCAGGTCGACGGTGACCTGCCGGCCGGCGACCGGCGCGCCCAGCGACGCCCAGTTGGTGGCTTCGTCGTCGTCGGTGAGCCGGGCCAGGTTGACGCCGTCGCCGGTCGCCGTGGCACCCGCGGCGCCCGACGCCAGGTTGTGCGGCATCGTCACGGTCAGCGTGCGCCGCTGACCCGGGTAGTACGCGGACTCGCTCACCCGGGCGTGGCCGAAGCCGGGCGCCTGCGCGACGAACCGGTACGAACCCGGCACGATGCTCACCGTGTCGGGCAGGGCGGTCGCCGGGTCGGTGTCGGCGATCGGGACCGCGCGGGCCTGGTAGTCGCCGGCGAACAGCCTGGCTCCCGCCACCGGGGCGCCCCGCTCGTCGACCGGTCGGAACCGGACGGTCGCCTCCCGCGCGTACGGGGAGGTGAAGTCCGGGGTGGGGTTGGCGTCCGTGGCGCCGTTGCTCACCGCGTTCTGGCCCAGGCCGCGCCGCGCGAAGGCGTTCCAGAGCAGGTCCTGGTTCTTGCCTCCGAAGCGCACCAGGTCGGCGCCGAGCAGCGCGTCGCGGGCGTCGACCTGGCTGTTGGCGCTGTTGGCCATCAGCAGGAACGAGTCGAAGACCAGCTGCATCCAGCGCCGGTTGCCCGGGCAGGCCGTCACCGGCGTGCGCCCGTTGGCGCACGACTTCTGCAGCGCGGGCGTGCCGGAGCCGTACCGCTGCATCATGGCCTTGCGGATGTCGAAGTTGGTGGCGCTCCACAGCTCGCCGGACGCGTGCACCTGGAGGCCGACGAGGTCGTAGTCGACGCTGCCGTAGGTGAGCTGCGGATTGCGGCTCATGTTGTAGTTGCGGATACCCGCGTTCGGGTCGCCGGTCACGTACTGGCCGACCGTGTACGTCTTCTGGTAGCCGTGCTCGTAGAGGTACTCGATCGCGAGCAGATCGGACCAGCTCTCGCTCATGCCCTGCGGCGAGCTGAGCCCGCCCTCGGGGCCCGCGATCATGCGGTTGGTGACGGCGTGGCCGTACTCGTGGGCGATGACCGACATGTCGTAGTCACCGTCGACGCAGGGCGCGTAGAAGATGCCCGCGATCGGCTGCCACAGGTACATGTTGGTGATCGGCGCCTCGCCGTCCGGCGGGGTGATCTGGTTGGCGTTGTTGCGCGCCGCGAAGGTCGGCGGGCCGCCGCTGATGCCGCCCGCCTGCGCGTTGCCCTGCTCGTAGTCGTCGGCGAGCCCGCCCGGCCGCAGGTTGTCGTCCTGCATGTTCCAGGTGGCCTCGGTGAAGCCCAGGTGGTACGTCCAGTCGTGCATGCGGTTGTGCATCGCGAAGAGGTTCGCGCGGGCCGCGTCGATGTCGTTCTTCGCCGGCGACTCGAAGGTCGTGGGCGCGCACCGCTCGCGGTACCACTGGTTGGTCCACGGGTAGTCGTACTCGCGGTTCGGCCGCGGGGTGGCGGTCTCGGTGCCGACCGTGAACGGGTCGCTGGAGTTCCAGTTCTCCACCGCGATGGCGTTGTTGCCCCGGGTGGTGAAGCTCGGCTCCCGGGTGCCCGGTATCACGTCCCAGGCCAGCGGCGAGGCGGAGGTGCGCACGTTCTCGTCGCAGCCCGGCCCGCCGGCCCAGCACCACGTGCGGCGGGTGTCGCGCGACGAGTAGTCGGTGGGCGGGTTGGCCGGGAAGACCTCCCACTCGGGGTGGTCGCTGTCGGCGTCGACGATGTCGTCGCGCACCAGCACCTTGCCGTCGCGGGCGTCCACGTAGCTGGTGTAGGCGATCGGGTCGGCGCCGTTCACGTCGTCGGCGATCGTGACCTGGTAGGCGGCCCGGGCGCCGCGGTCGGCGGTGGGCACGGCCACGAGCTTGGTGCCGAGGACTGTCGCGTCCGGGATGCCGGCCTCGCTCTTGGCGGCGGCCGTGGCCTGGTCGGCGCTGAGCGTGGCGGGCGCGGGCGGGGCCGCGTCGCGGGCCAGCGACGAGCTGACGTACCACACCTTGCCGTCGCGGACGCCGAGCGAGAGCAGGCCGTCGCGGCCGGCGGCGAGGTCGCCGAAGCGCTGCCGGAAGACCACCGCGGCGCCCTCCCCGAGCGGGGCGGTGGTGAGCAGTTCGAGGGACTCGGCGCCCGCGGCCGTCAGGCCGAGGACGTCGCGGTTGCCGGCGATGTAGGCGCGGGCCGCGGCGGCCGGATCGGCCGGCAGGCCCTCGTCCAGCGGCTCGGCGGTCGCGGTGAGGCTGGCGGGGGTGCCGAACCGGTTCCAGCGGGCCGTCATGCCGTCGGCCGCCGCCTTCTGCGCGGCGGTCGGGGCGATCTGGCCCTGGCGGTAGTCCTTGCTTCCGTCATCAGTTCGCTGGTTCGCCGGGCTCGTCGGCGCGGCCTGGCTGCCGGATCCGGCGACCAGGACGAGCGCGGCCGCGAGCAGACCGGCGGTGGTTCCCGCCGACGCACGGGATGGAGCGCGCACGGTACCTCCTTTGTGGAACGGCTGATGAGGCCATCCGATCGCACGCTCCGCCGTCGCGACATGGGCCAAACATCTAAATGCGTCGATTAAACGTCAGACTTCTCGGGTGGTCTATCGTGCTCGATCGTGACTTGTCTATCTGTGCTTCGATCGGGTCTCGTCGCCTTGCCGCTGGCCTTCCTGGCCGCTTGCGGCGGGGGCGACTCGGACAAAACGCCTACGACTGCCGCCCCTGCCTCCTCCGCTGCGGCCGCCGACGCCCAGCTCTGTCAAGAGGCGAACAAGGCGAAGGCGGCCATGGGCCAGCAGCTCGCCTCCTCCGCCAACGCCCAGGGCGAGTTCGACGCGGCCGCCCTCAAGAAGGTGGCCGCCTCCTTCTCCGCCGAACTCAGCAAGATCGCGGCGACCGGTGCGGGCAGCGAGGTCGCCACGCACCTGAACACCCTCTCCGCCGAGTTCGCGAAGGCGGCCGCGAGCGCCGACCCGGAAAGCCTGCTCGACACCCCCGCCATCACCCAGGCCGGCGAGAGCATGGACGCCGCCTGCGCCAAGGCCGGCGTACCCGCCGCCGGCTGAAAGGCCAGGCCGCAGGGGTCCTCGGCCGGGCGTGGCTGAGCTTCGTGCTGCCCGCGATGGGTGTCATGTTCGCGATCGCCGTCGCGCTGATGGCCGCGTCGCTCGCGAAGGGCGTCGCCCGCGTCCCGGCCGAAGAGTGTCGTACCCGCGCGGCATGATGCGCGGCGTGAAATGGACCCACCTGCTTCCGCTGGAGCCCGTGCCGCCCGGGGGCTCCGCCGCCCCCGAGCCGCGGCAGTTCACCCGGTGGCCCGCCCAGCCGCCGCCCGCCGATCCGGCCACGGTGCCGTTCCAGGAGGCGCTGCACCGGGCGCACTACGCGCTGGAGGGTCACGAGGACGTCGTCCGGGGCTGGCCCGCGGAGTTCCGCCGCCGGGCCGCCCTGCGCGAGCACCTGGACGCCGTGGACTCCGGCGGCCCGCCCGACGACACGCCCGTGCGGCTGATCCCGCTGCTCGCCGGCGAGGGCATCGCGTGGTCGCGCGCCGACCTCGCCTGGGCCCTGGCCACGGCCGAGCGCTACGGCTGCTTCGACGGCGCCGCGTTCGCGCTGCCCGGTCACATCGCGCTCTCGTTGACGAGGGAGGAGCTGGAGGGTTTCGGGCCGGCGCTGCGGGCGGTCCTCGACGAGTTCATCGACGAGTGGGACACGCCCCGCGCGACCCGCAAGCACCTGGCCGAGCTCTACGGCACGGCGATCGGCCGGCTGGCCGGCCGCCTGCCCCTCGACCTGCTGCCGTGGAGCGATCCCTTCGGCTGCTACACGCGGGAGCGGCTCGACAGGCACCTGGACGCGCCCGAGGTGACCGCCGTGCTGCGGCACGCGACGACGCTGGCCAAGCCCAAGCCCACCCGGGCCTGGCTGCGCGCGGCCGCGGCCCTGCCGGCCGATCTTCCGGCCCGCGCGATCCTCGGGTGCCTTGTCGACTACGACGGCGCGGTGTCCTTCCTGAGTGACGACCTGCTCCGCGGCCTGGCCTGGATGGTGTCGCTCAACCCGTCCGACGGCACGACCGATCTGCTGGGTGAGGCGGCCCTCGCGGCGGGCCGGGCGCATCACGAGGCGCCCGGCTTTCCCTACGCGCCACAGGCGGCCGTGGCGCTCGCCGAGATCCTGCTGACCCGTTCGGGGGAGTTTCCCGCCCGGGTGCTCGACGAGATGTGCGAGACCGTGCAAAACAGGGCGTTGCTGTCCCGGGTGCGCTCGGCGCGTCTCAGGCTCGCGGTCTGACGTTCTTGGCACAGAAGCCGACAAATCCGGCGCCGGTGGGTTGTCCGTCCACAAGGGAATGATCAAGAATGGGCGAGGCGTCACACCGGCGCGCCGAAAACTTGATCTGTTCCAGAAAAGTGGGCTAGGGTTCCTCCCATGACGGCCGACTTCGAGGCTCAGCTTCGGGCGGTCTCGTTGCGCGTGACCCGCCCGCGGCTGGCGGTGCTCGCCGCGCTGCGCGACCACCCGCACGTCGACACCGACACCGTGATCTCCCTGGTCCGGGCCGATATCCCCACGGTCTCCCACCAGGCGGTGTATGACGTACTGCGTGTGCTCACCGACGCGGGTCTGGTGCGCCGCATCCAGCCTCGCGGTGCGACCGCCCGCTACGAGTCCCGGGTGGGGGACAACCACCACCATGTCGTCTGCCGTTCCTGCGGCGCGATCGCCGACGTCGAGTGCGCCGTCGGCCACGCCCCCTGTCTCACCGCCTCCGACGACCACGGCTTCGTGGTCGACGAGGCGGAGGTCGTCTACTGGGGCACCTGCCCCGACTGCGCGACCGCACGCATGCCTTGAGTACCACGCCAGCAGTTCGGAAGAAGGAATCAAATGAGTGACATCCAGGATCCGAAGGCCTCAGGCTGTCCGGTCGCGCACGACTCCGTGACCGCCCACGGCTCCGAGAGCGAGAACCCGGCGATCGACTCGCCCAAGCCGCACACCGGCGGCCGCCCGCGCACGAACAAGGACTGGTGGCCCAACCAGCTCGACCTCACGGTCCTGCACGCCCACTCGTCCAAGGCCAACCCGCTCGGTCCCGCGTTCGAGTACGCGAAGGAGTTCGCCAAGCTCGACGTCGAGGCGCTCAAGCGGGACATCGCCGAGGTCCTGCACAGCTCGCAGGACTGGTGGCCGGCCGACTTCGGCCACTACGGCGGTCTGATGATCCGCATGAGCTGGCACGCCGCGGGCACGTACCGCATCCAGGACGGCCGCGGTGGCGCCGGTGACGGCGGCCAGCGCTTCGCGCCGCTCAACAGCTGGCCCGACAACGCCAACCTCGACAAGGCCCGCCGCCTGCTCTGGCCGGTCAAGCAGAAGTACGGCCAGAAGATCTCCTGGGCCGACCTGCTCGTGCTCGCCGGCAACGTGGCCCTGGAGGACATGGGCTTCCAGACCTTCGGCTTCGGCTTCGGCCGCGTCGACACCTGGGAGCCGGAGGAGATCTTCTGGGGTCCCGAGGACACCTGGCTCGGCGACGAGCGCTACACCTCGGAGAAGACGATGTCCGAGGGCGTCGGCGCGACCGAGATGGGCCTCATCTACGTCAACCCCGAGGGCCCGAAGGGCAGCGCCGACCCGATCGCCGCGGCCCACTTCATCCGCGAGACCTTCGCCCGCATGGCGATGAACGACGAGGAGACCGTCGCGCTGATCGCCGGCGGCCACACGTTCGGCAAGACGCACGGTGCCGGCACCGCCGACAACCACGTGGGCCCCGAGCCCGAGGCCGCGCCGATCGAGGCGCAGGGCCTCGGCTGGCTGAGCACCCACGGCAGCGGCAAGGGCAAGGACACGATCACCAGCGGCCTCGAGGTCACCTGGACCGACAAGCCCACCCAGTGGAGCAACCGCTTCTTCGAGATCCTCTTCGGGTACGAGTGGGAGCTCACCACGAGCCCCGGCGGCGCGAAGCAGTACGTGGCGAAGACGACCGACGAGATCATCCCGGACGCGTTCGACCCGGAGAAGAAGCACCGCCCGACCATGCTGACGACCGACCTGTCGCTGCGCATGGACCCGGCGTACGAGAAGATCTCGCGCCGCTTCCTGGAGAACCCCGAGGAGTTCCGCCTCGCGTTCGCCAAGGCGTGGTACAAGCTGCTGCACCGTGACATGGGCCCGGTCAGCCGCTTCCTCGGCCCGTGGGTCCCCGAGGCCCAGCTCTGGCAGGACCCGGTCCCGGCCGTCGAGGGCGCCGTCATCGGCGAGGCGGACATCACCTCGCTGAAGGCCAAGGTGCTCGAGTCCGGCCTGTCGGTCGCCGAGCTGGTGCAGACCGCGTGGGCGTCGGCCGCGACGTTCCGCTCCACCGACAAGCGCGGCGGCGCGAACGGCGCCCGCATCCGCCTGGAGCCGCAGCGCAGCTGGGAGGTCAACCAGCCGGTCGCGCACGTGGTGACCAAGCTCGAGGGCATCCAGCAGGAGTGGAACGCGGCGAACGCCACCAAGGTCTCGCTCGCCGACCTGATCGTCCTGGCCGGCGCGGCAGCGGTCGAGAAGGCGGCCGAGGACGCCGGCTTCAAGGTCACGGTGCCGTTCCGCCCGGGCCGCACGGACGCCAGCCAGGAGCAGACCGACGTCGAGTCGTTCAAGGTCCTCGAGCCGCGCGCCGACGGCTTCCGCAACTACCTGCGCCCCGGCGAGAAGACCCAGCCGGAGATCCTGCTGGTCGACCGCGCGTACATGCTCAACCTGACCGCCCCCGAGATGACGGTCCTGGTCGGCGGCCTGCGCGCCCTGGGCAACAACTTCGGCGGTGCCCAGCACGGCGTCCTCACCGACAAGCCGGGCGTGCTCACCAACGACTTCTTCGCCAACCTGCTCTCCCCGGGCACCAAGTGGAAGGCGTCGGAGACCGGCGAGCACGTGTACGAGATCCGCGACCTGGTGACCGACCAGGTGAAGTGGACCGCCACCGCGGTCGACCTCATCTTCGGCTCCAACTCGCAGCTGCGCGCCCTCGCCGAGGTCTACGCCAGCGACGACGCCCGCGAGAAGTTCGTCAACGACTTCGTCGCGGCCTGGACGAAGGTCATGGAGCTCGACCGGTACGACCTGGTCTGATCATTCGTCCTTCCTGAAGCCCGGCCGGTCCGCTGTTGGATCGGCCGGGCTTTTTGCTTGCTCTGGGGGCGTTGGACTTGGTTGCGGTTGACGGTGGAGGGTCGGGGGTGGGCACTCTCGGCTGGCTTCGCTTTTATGCCGTGAGTGCCCACCCCCGACCCTCCACCTTGCCGGGTGTCCGGTGACGGCCAGGCGGTGGTACTTCGCCGCTGTGTGGGTGGCTGGTCTGGCGGTCCCGTTGTGGCCGTTGGGGTTGGTGTTCGCTGCCGCGCTGTGGTCCGGGCAGGGCAGGTTGGTCACGCGGGCACGCTTCGTTGGTGGTACTTCGGCAATTCCAGGCCGGTTGCGCGGGTTGGTGGTTGGTGCTGGGGACTCCGGTGGTGTGATCATGGTGGGATAGGTTGGCGGTATGGCGGACGAGAATTTGCGCTCGGTGACTCTGCGGCGTACCGGCCTTGGTCAGTACGAGGTGCGTAATGCGCGCGGGGCCACGATCACGATCGGCACCGGGGGCGGTGCTGATTTCAGTCCTGTGGAGTTGCTGTTGGCGGCGCTCGGGGGGTGCACGGGTGCCGATGTCGACCACATCGTCAGCAAGCGGGCGGAGCCGGAGAGCTTCAGCGTGCAGGTCACCGGCGACAAGATCCGGGACGAGGCGGGCGGCAACCGGCTGGTCAACCTGGCCATCACGCTGGACGTGACATTTCCCGAGGGCGCCGGCGGCGACGCGGCTCGCGAGATGTTGCCCCGCGCGGCGCGCATGTCGCATGACCGGCTGTGCACGGTCTCGCGCACGGTCGAGCTCGGCACCCCGGTCGACACTCGCATCGGGCCGCTCAGCGAAATGCCTTGATCGTCCAGTTCAGGCCTTTTCCGGCCAGTCAGCCGTGAGCAGCGCTCGTGCTCGTGGTGGTGCATGACGGCATCCTTCCAGGGCCCGGCTGCGCCGGATGGGGCGGCGATGTCGCCACCGGCGGCGCGCATGGTTGGGCGCGCTCGGTGAAAAGCCGCGTGGGAGGCGCCGGGCCGGTCGTCACGACGAGGGCTTGCGCCAACCCACGGGGCGGGCCAAGACGATGATCAGCGTGCCCAGGGGACCCCAGAGGCTGGGTACGAAATACGGCCGGTGATCCAGCCACTTGCGGCGGACCAGGCCCTGGTTGAGGGGATAGAACGCGGCGATCGTGGCCAGCCACGCCAGCCCGTACCAGTTGAAACTCATCGCCCATGTCTCCGCTCTAGATCAACAAACTCTAGCCGCACGGCGCTGGGCTGCGTTCAGCTCCTCGGCCCACGTCGCGGGGCGATGTGGGTTGGGCCGCTGGAGCGTTGGATCAAGCCGCTGCCGAGGCGGCAGTGGCGAAGCTCGTCGCGGTCGCACTGGACGAGGACGAGTACGGCGTGCGCGAGGCGGCACTCCACACGTCCAACTCCCTGCTGGCGGTCGACATCGGCATGGGTGCCGGGCCAAGGGCGACAGCGGCGGCGCGGCCCTGACCCGGTCGCCGGTCTATTTTTTGGTTGCTCAAAATACTCATACGTATCGTCGCCGGACCGAAGTGTCGAATGAAGGCTGACGACACCCTATGAGGCGCCCATGACGACCACGACGCTCCGCTCGCCCGGCAGTCCGGCCACGCGGTGGTTCGCCGATCTGAGGATCAACGGCAAGATCGGGGTGCTGGTCGCCGTGCTGGCGGTGGTGGCCCTCGGGGTGGGTGTCATCGGCATCAACCGGATGGGCACGCTCAACGACGAGCTCACGGCGATGAAGGCCAAGCACCTCGAGAGCATGGCCGACCTGCTCTCCGTCGAGGGCGGCCTGGCCGACATGTACCGGGAGATGCTCGTCTACAGCATCTCGGCCACCGCCGCGGACAAGGCCACCGCGGTCACCGCGACGAAGGAGGCCGACCAGGAGGTCGACAGCGCGCTTGACGCCTACGCCGCGGTGGCCGCCGGGTCCGCCACGCGCCAGGCGGCCGTCGCGACGCTCGACGAGGCCTTCGCGACCTACCGGGACCTGCGCAACGTGCTGCTCTACCGGGAGAGCCCGCCGTCCGGGTTCACCATGCCGGCCGACGTCGGCGCCGCCTTCGAGAAGGCCGAGGGCACGGTGAACGACACCGTCGACCAGCTCAAGGCGCTGGAGAAGTCCGAGGCGGAGCAGCGGGCCGGCACCGCGGCGTCGGCCTACTCGACGGCGCGTACGTGGGTGATCGTCGCGATCGCGGTGGGGCTGCTGCTGGCGCTGCTGCTCGCGTACGTCATCTCGTCCTCGATCAAGCGGCAGGTGACCTCCGTGCGCGGCGCGCTGCGCGCCCTGGCCGCGAACGACCTCACGCAGCCGGCCACCGTCTACGGCCGCGACGAGATCGGTGACATGGCGATCGCCGTCAACGAGGCCCGCGACGGGCTGCGCCACACCCTCGACGAGATCACCGCGACCGCCTCCGTGCTGGCCACCGCGGGCGCCGACCTGTCCGCGGCGACCCAGGAGATCTCGGCGCACGCCCTGGAGGCCGCCGCGCAGGCCGACGTGGTCGCCTCGGCCGCCGGCCAGGTGTCGGCGAACGTGTCGACCGTCGCCGCCGGCTCCCAGGAGATGGGCGCCTCGATCCGCGAGATCAGCCAGAACGCCAACGACGCGGTGCAGGTGGCGGCTCAGGCCGTCGGCGTCGCCGAGGTCACCAACCGTACGGTCTCGAAGCTGGGCGAGAGCAGCGCCGAGATCGGCAACGTCGTCAAGACCATCACCGCGATCGCCGAGCAGACCAACCTGCTCGCGCTGAACGCGACGATCGAGGCGGCCCGGGCCGGCGAGACCGGCAAGGGTTTCGCCGTGGTGGCCGGCGAGGTCAAGGACCTGGCCCAGGAGACCGCCAAGGCGACCGAGGACATCTCGCGGCGCGTCGAGGCGATCCAGGCCGACACCTCCAGCGCGGTCGACGCGATCGCGGAGATCAGCCGGATCATCGCCCGGATCAACGAATATCAGGTGACGATCGCGTCGGCGGTCGAGGAGCAGACGGCCACCACCGGCGAGATGACCCGCAGCGTCGGCGACGCCTCGGGCGGCACGACCGACATCGCGACCAACATCGCCGGCGTGGCGAGCGCGGCCCAGTCGACGACCGCGGCCCTGACCCGGGCCGGCAGCACGGTGCAGAACTTGGAGCGGGTGTCGTCGCAGCTTCAGGTCGTGGTGGGCCGGTTCCGTCTCTGACCGTCAGGCGGCGCGGGCCGCCAGCTCGGCGATCGCGTCGATGAGCTGGGCGCCGTTCAGCAGGGACGCGTCGTTGTGGTCGGCGCCTTCGACCGCTACGACCACGGCGGGTTCGGCGGCGTTCCGGGCCACGGCCAGGCTCTGCCGAGGCGGCACGATCGAGTCGGCCGTGCCGTAGACGATGAGCGTGGGCGCCTCGACCCGCGCGATCACCTCGGCCACCGGGAAGCGGTCGCGCGCCAGCAACCGTACCGGCAGGAACGGATAATGCTCGTGGCCCGCCGCGGGCAGATCGGTGAACGGCGACCGCAGGATCAGGCCGGCGGGCGGGTGCTTCGCCGCCAGCGCGGTCACCACCGCCGCGCCGAGGCTCTCGCCGAAGTACAGCAGCCGATCGGCAGGTATGCCCACCTCGTCGGCGAGGAACATCCGCGCCGCCTCGACGTCGCGGGCGAGCCCCTCCTCGCTCGGGCTGCCGGGATTGCCGCCGTAGCCGCGGTAGTCGAGGAGCAGCACGGTCAGACCCCGGCCGGCCAGCGCGGTCGCGAGCGGCGCCCGAGCCAGCCTGTTGCCGGCATTGCCCGGCGCCACCAGCACGGCCGAGCGCGGGCCGGGCGTCCCCGCCGGCGGCTCGACCAGCCAGGCGGTCAGCCTCAATCCGTCCTCGGTGCGCAGGGTGACATCGCGCGCGCCGGCCATCACCCGATCCGCCGCCGGCGGCGCCGACCGGTCCGGGAAGTAGATGAGCCGCCGTTGCAGCAGCCAGGCCGCGGCGACGAGCAGCGCCCACAGCACGAGGACCGCGAGCACGACGCGCACGAGAGCCGACACCTTGGGCATCGTCCCATTGTCGGCCCGCCGGCGCGCACCCCTGCGCGGTTCGGCCGGCTCAGGCTGTCACCAGCAACGACGCCGCCGCTGCGCCGATGCCGAGCAACGCCGACACCAGCACCACGACCTTCTCGGCCGGCTCACCGGCGGATCGGTCCTTCAGCGAAGGGCCGAACCAGATCCATTTCCGCGCGGGCCGAGGACCGAATCGGTAATGAGCCAAGAGCGCCGGGACATAACCCGCCAGCGCCACCGTGGAACCGGAGGCCGCTGCCGCCGGAACCCTCCCCGCCCAGAACGTCGACGTGCCCCCGGACAGGGCGATCGGAAACAGGACCAGGAGCAGGCCGATCGTCACCACGCCGATCAGCAAGCGGTCAGCCCACGGGAGCCAGTAGGCGGGGCCGGGCTCGCCTGCCTGATGGGCGCGCCTTTGCTCGTCCAAGAAGTGCAGCTCACGTTGTAAGCGGAAAACGAAGGCCGCAATGCCGAAGCCCACGATCACGGACCCGAGCGCGGCGAGCGTCTCATCGCCGACCATGGTCGTAGCGTGCTTCGGGTCCTGAGCATTCTCCAGCACACTGTCGCAACCACGACGCAGGTGTCAGTGACGCCGCGCAGTCACTGCGCCCAGCCCCGCACAGTCAGCACCGCCTCGGCGAACGCCGCCGGCGCCTCCTGCGGCAGGTTGTGACCCGCGTCGATGGTCCGATGCTCGTGCCCGCCGACGAACATCGGGGCGTGGCCGGCGGTGCCACCGGGCTTCAGGGTGTCGGTGACCCCGTCCAGCGTCACCGCGGGCACCGTGATCTTCGGGCGGGCGGCGAGGCGGGCCTCGAGATCGTCGTACGCCGGGTCGCCCGTGGCCTGGCCGAGCGCGTGACGATAGGCGTGGACGACGACGTCGACGAAGTCCGGGTTGTCGAACGACGGGGCGGTCCGGGCGAAGGTCGCGTCGTCGAACGCCCACCCGGGCGACCATTGCTCCCACAGCATCCGGCACAGCTCGCGGCGGTGGGCGGCCAGGCTTTCGCGGCCTCGTTCGGTCTGGAACAGGTGCTGATACCACACGGCGTGCTCGATGGCCGGCTCGAAACCGTGGCGCTGCCGTTCGATGTCGATGATGTCGTAACCGGCCAGCGACACCAGCCCGGACACGCGCTCCGGCCACAGCGCCGCCGCGACACAGGAGGCCAGGCCGCCCCAGTCGTAGCCGGCCACGATCGGCCTGTCGAGACCGAGCGCGCCGGCCAGCGCGATCAGGTCGGAGCCGAGGGCGGCCTGCTGTCCGCCGCGGACCGTGCCGGCGGACCGGAACCGGGTGGGGCCGAAACCGCGCAGGTACGGACGGATCACCCGTGCGCCCCGCGCCGTCAGCGCCGGGACGACCTCGTCGAAGGCGTGGATGTCGTACGGGAAGCCGTGCGACAGGATGACCGGCCAGCCGTCGGGCGGTCCGTCCTGGCGGTACGCGACGCGCAGCACCCCGGCGTCCACATGGTCCATGGCGTCTCCCGTCAGTCGCGGCTAGATCCACTCTGCCATGCGCGGATTGTGGCAGAACGGCCGGCGATCAGGCATCCGAGATCCGGGCCGCCGTGTCGCTGAAGGCCAGCACGCGGGCGGTGCTCGCGTCCGTACGCCAGATCAGACCCCACTCGATCGGGGGCGCGCCGGCGATCGGCAGGTACGCGACGTCGGGGCGGGCGTAGTAGCGCGGGGCCTGCGCGCCGACCGGGAAGGCGCCCCGGCCGGCTCCCACCAGAGCGAGCACTTCCTGGAACGTGGCCGCGGACGGCCCCTGCGGGATCGGCCTGCCGGTGGGGGTCGTGGCAGGCGTACGGGAGTCGCGCAGTGCCGCCGTCGTGGACGGGGGCAGCTGGATCATCGGGATGCCGGCGAGGTCCTCGGCGGAGACGGCCGCGCGGGTGGCCAGCCGGTGCCGGGCCGGAAGGGCCAGCATGCGGGCCTCGCTGAGCAGCACCGGACCGGTGGTCAGGCCGGCGGCCGAGGTGGGGAAGGCGGTCAGGGCCACGTCGGCCACACCCTCGCGGATCCACGGGTGGACCTCGCCGATCTGGGCCTCGCGGATGCGGACCTCGCAGTCGGGGTGTTGCCGCCGGAAGGCTTCGGCCGCCCGGACCAGGAGGGTGCCGCAGGCGGCGCCGACGAAGCACGCGTTCAGCGTGCCGGTGATCCCGCGGCTCGTGTCGACGGCTCGGCGGAAGCCGGCGGCGATCTGCTCCCACGCGGGGGCGAGGTCGTCGCGCAGGCGTGTGCCGACGGGCGTCAGCTCCACGCGGCGGCTGGTGCGCTCGAACAGGGGCATCCCGACGCGCCGTTCGAGCTGCCGGATGATCTGGCTCACCCGCGTGGTCGAGACGCGCAGGTCTGCGGCGGCCTGCCCGAAATGCAGCTTCTCCGCGAGCGTCAGAAAGGCCTCGATCTCGTGGCGTTCCAGCATCCGGCCCCCTCCATCGTGAAGTCGAGCTTCACGATCGTGGCACAGAAGCACGTTGATCGGAGTGCGCACCCGGCAGAGGGTGGGCACATGGAATTCTTACGGGGCCGGGTGCTGAAGCCCGGTGATGACGGGTTCGACGCCGCCGCACGGCCGTGGAACCTCAAGGACCAGACAGTGTCCGCGGTCGTCGAGGCCGCCGGCGCCGACGATGTGGCGTCGCTTCTCCGGTACGCCGCCGGCAACGGCCTGACGGTCGCCACGCAGGCGGGCGGCCACGGCGCCTCGGGCAACACGGACGGCGCGATCCTGTTGCGCCTCACCGATTTCGACGAGCTGCACGTCGATCCGGCGACGGGCAGAGCAAGGGCAGGAGCAGGCGTACGGTGGGGAGCGGTCCAGCGGGCGGCGGCCGCGCACGGGCTCACCGGCCTGGCCGGCAGCTCGCCCATCGTGAGCGTCACCGGCTACACGCTCGGCGGCGGCCTGAGCTGGTTCGGCCGCGCGCACGGCTGGGCCGCCGACAGCGTGACCGCCCTCGACGT
The DNA here is from genome assembly GCF_016862115.1 of Paractinoplanes deccanensis. Classification (GTDB taxonomy): domain Bacteria; phylum Actinomycetota; class Actinomycetes; order Mycobacteriales; family Micromonosporaceae; genus Actinoplanes; species Actinoplanes deccanensis. The sequence goes on along the minus strand of NZ_BOMI01000174.1, from coordinate 33,450 downwards.
GGTGACGGCCGACGGCGGGAGCCGCAGGGTGACCGCCGAGTCCGACGCCGAGCTCTTCTGGGCGCTGCGCGGCGGTGGCGGCGACTACGCGGTGGTCACGGCGGTCGAGTTCGCCCTGCACCCCGCGCCGTCCGTCTACGGCGGCCGCATGGTCTGGCCGGCCGACCGCGCATCCGCCGTCCTCGACACGTTCCGCGAGGTCACCGCGTCCGCGGGCAAGGGCTTGACCCTCTGGTACGGCCTGGCGAGCTTCCCCGGCGCCGACCCGCTCGTCGCGGTCGACGTCACCTACCTGGGCCCGGCCGCCGAGGCGGAGGAGCTGCTACGCCCGTTCGGCAAACCCACCATCGCCGACACCCGCCGCGCCATGACCCCCGCCGACCTGGGCGAGATCACGGCCGACCCGATCGAGCCGAGCGCCGGCACCAGCCGCAGCCTCCTGCTGACCAGCCTCGACGAGGCCGAGAGCGCGCTGCTGGCGCAGCCCCTCGCCCCGGTCTTCGGCGTCCAGCTGCGCCACACGGGCGGCGCCCTCGCCGGCCCGTCCAGCACACCGTTCGGCCCGCTCACCGAGCCGTACTACATCTACTGCTTCGGCGCCCCGATCCCCGCCACCCGAGCCGGCCTCGACGAGCTCACCACCCGCCTCGGCAAGTCGGTGAGCCCCCGCAAGCCCTACTTCGCCCTGTCTCCCGGCGACACAGCCGCCGACGCCTTCGACCCACCGACCCTCGACCGCCTGCGCGCGGTCAAGCAGCGCCTCGACCCCGGAGGAACGCTGCGCGCCAACTACCCGATCACCGCGGGCGCCTGACGGCACACCCGGCCCGGCCGCCCTCCGGCCGCCACCCTAAGATCGGTCACATGGTTGAACGCGTTCAAGTACGTCCGAGGCGCGAGCGCGAATGAGGGCGCCGGTCGGCTGGGTGCGCCGGGCCACCGACTCACCGCCTCGCCGATCGTGATGCCCGCGTTCAGGAGCTTCCGAATCGCCTGCCACCTCGAGGCAACCCTGATCTTCGTGATCGGCGCGATCTTCTTCTTCGTGAGGGCTTCTTCCTGTGGACGGGACTCGCCCCTTTACTGGCCGCCGCGGCGAGGTCGCCCCGAGCTTCCACGCCACCCATCCTCATCCTGTCCGCGATCCCGCCGATCCTCGGCGCGTGGATGCTGTCCATGCCATGACCGACCAGCCCGCCGAGATCCGCAAGCGAATGTCCGCGGGGCCGGGTGCGCCCGGGCGCAGGTCTGCTCCTGACTCAGGTTCGCATTGTGCACTCCGCGCGCCCTCGCCACTACGGGAACGCAGAGGTGCCGCAAGGGCTCTGTCAGCCCAAGCCTCTGTTGACCGCTTTGAGGACCCGCGAATAGCGGACCATTCCCTCGACGTCGGGATAGCAGTACGCATGATCGATCTTCGAACCCGACGGACGCAAGTCTCCCCTGTTCGCCTTCTTCGACAGTTGGTCCCTGATGGAAGATTTGTCGACGTGAATTCGCGCGGTGAAGCAGCTCAATACGGTCGATGTGCTCCGCCGTGTCGTCCCGAGCGGCAACATGTAAAGGGGTATGGACATGATCGAGACGATCTCGGACCTCACCATGAGACGCTCACTGGGATTCGTTGCCTTGTCGTTGACAAACCTGGCCACCTGCGTGGACGGAAGCTTTCCCACGACGAAGACGCCACTTTGTGCGGCGAGTCTCGGCGAGACGTGTGGTCCCGGTTGCCACAGCCGGATTTGACCGCTCGGGACGTTACTGATGTCGAAGGTGGCCACGTCGGCTGCAGTGAGGCGCATGTCGCGGTGAGGTACCAGGATTCCGAATATGCGCCCTTCGATGTCGTCGTGGGCTTCCGACGCGAAGAAGGTTGCAATCAGCGGATCCGGAGTAAAGTCGAGCATTCGGGTCGGCACTCCGTGATGCTGCAGCAAGGCCAGCCACTCGAGATCGTTGGCCGGTGGTGTCGCCAACGAGGTTACCCATTGCTTCGCCTCCGTCAGCAGGCGCTTCTCTGCGGTGGCGAGTTCCGCGTCCGTAAGAGCGGCGGGAGAGTCGGCTATTCGCGCTAACGACGAAGTGACTCCCCATCGATGGTCAGCTTGCCCTCGCCAGAACACGTCACAGCCATCTCGGGCGGCAACGGCTTCGACCTCGGTGATAAATTCGCGCAATTCCTTGGCCGTCGTAACGAATCTCTCCGACAAGACGTAGTGATCGAATGCGCTGATGAGCATTGATCCATCTTGTCATGCTGCCCTGCCGCCATCGGCCGAATCTTGACCTCGCATCCCGGAGCCATAATGAGGCGTGAGCAGTGCGCGGGCTTCGGCGAAGACCGCGACCGCGTGCCCGTTGCCGGCGCGCGGCCCGGCCGACTGTGGGGGATCGGCCCGGCCGCGCGGATCGTCAGGCTGTGGCGCCGTCCCAGGCGCAGGTCGGGTCCTGGATGACGCCGTTGTCGATGAGGCAGATGCGGAAGCGGATGGCGGCGCCCTCGGCGAAGGAGCGGTCGAAGGTCTTGTCGGTGCCGTTGCCCGTGCCGAGGTAGAGCTCCTCGCGGTAGGCGCCGTTCACGTAGTACTGCACCGAGATGCCGGCACCGTCGGCGTCGGAGTCGAAGAGGGTGAACTTCTCGCCCAGGGCGGTGAAGTAGACGTAGCCGGCGTGGGCGACGTAGCCCTTGGCGATCCAGGACTGGGTGTAGGCGTCGCCGTCGGCCTGTGCCTGGGCCGGAGTCGCGCCCAGGGTGGCGGCCAGGCCGACGGTGGTGACGGTCGCGGCCAGGCCGGACAGAAGGCGGCGAGTGGTTTTGCGCATGGTGAATCCCCTCGTGACATGCGGCAAGGAACGCCGGGCCGTGAGCGGCCCGGCGAGATCGGCACACGCTAATGGGCAACGATCATGCCTGTCTATCCCTCGCGAGGACGTCCGCCGTTCACCTCACGGCTACTTCCGCGTGCTTGTCCACTCGCGAGCGAGGAGGGCGTAGATGGCCAGGTCGCCCCATTCGCCCTTGAAGCGGGACTCCTCGATCAGCAGGGCCTCCTGGCGCATGCCGAGGCGTTCGCAGACGCGGGCTGAGGCCTTGTTGCGGGGGTCGAGCTGGGCCCAGACGCGGTGCAGGCCCAGGTCCTCGAAGCCGAGGCGCATCAGGGCGCGGGCGGCCTCGGTGGCGTAACCCCTGCCGTGGTGGCCGGGGTGGAAGACCCAGCCGAGCTCGCCCTGGGCGTCCTCGAGGCGGCCGGCGCGCAGGCGCACGTCGCCGATGACGTGGCCGTCCAGCTCGGCGGCGAGCAGGATGCGGTCGCCGTCCTTGTCGAGGCTGGTGGCGGTGGCGCGTTCGGCGATGAAGCCCTCGACGTCGCCGGGGGTCATCGGCTCGCTCTCGAGGTAGCGGGAGACGTCGGCGCGGCCGCGGTAGGCGAGCACGTCGGCCTCGTCGCCGGGGCGGAGGGGGCGCAGCAGCAGGCGGTCGGTGATCAGTCGCATCGTGGGTGAGCTTACGAGACGGGCACGGAGCGCGTTGCCTCGAAGCGGAGCGCCATGCGGCCGAACTCGGCGGCCGCGCGGGTCATCAGGGCGGTGGCGGCGGCGTGGTCGCCCGCCGCGGCCAGGATCTTGGCCTCGGCGCGGTCGCAGACGGGGCCGATCGGGGCCAGGTAGCCGGCGGCCGCGCGGGCGGTGGGCAGGAAGTCGCGCAGCGCCGCGTGGTCGCCGAGGGCGGACAGGGCCTCCACCAGCGCCAGCGCCTCGCGGGGGATCTCCTCGGGGCCGGGGCGGCGGCCCAGCGGCACGATGTGCCGGGCCAGGTCGCGGGCGGTGCCGGCCTCGCCGAGCTCGATGTGGAGCAGGGCGCGCATCGCCTCGGCGTTGCCGGGCTGTTTCAGTTCCAGCGGTACGGTGGCCGCCACCCTGCGGGCCTCGGCCGTCTCGCCGCGGCGGGCCAGCGAGAGCGCGCCGACGACCACACCCAGCCTGATGTACGGGCACGCCATCTCCGCCTCCGGTCCCTGGCGCAGCGTCAGGTGCTCGTCGAGGTACGGGTCGATCTCGTCGCGGCGGTCCAAATTCTCCAGGCAGGTGAGCATGGCGCAGGTGCCGTGCAGCCGGTCGTGCGGGGACAGGTTCCTGGCCCAGTCGTACGAGCGGATCGCGTGCTCCAGCGCGCCGGTGTGGTCGCCGCGCACATCGGCCAGCACGAGCGAGGCGATGGCGTGGGCCAGCGCCCGGTCGCGGTCGGTGCCGTCGTGCTCGACGAGCGCGTTCTGCTCGAGCACGTCGCGGACCGCGTCGTCGTAGCGGCCCTCCTGGAAATGCACGGAGGACCTGCCGAGCAGGGCGAGCCAGCGCAGCGCGGTCGAGCCGAGGCGCTCGGCCAGGGTCTCGGCGGTGGCGGAGGCCTGGCGCCGGCGGGCGAGCGGCACGGGGTCGGGGCGGCCGGTCCACGCCCAGCGGGTGCCGCAGAGGGCGCGCAGCGACAGCAGCATCGACTTGAGGGACGGGTCGCTGACGGCCGCCAGCCCCTCGTCGATGACCCGGTCGCCGAGGGCCGGGTCGGCGGGCGCCCGGAAGCCGCCCCAGCGGGTCACCGTCATCTGCGCGGACTTCAGGCAGAGCGCGGCACGGCGGTCGCCCACGCTCAGCGCGATCGCCTCCCGCCACGCGCTCAGGGCCTCGTCGCCGGCGTACGCGGTCTCGTGGTCGTCGCCGATCGCCTCCCACGCCTCGGCGGGATCCGCGGCGTAGCGCAGGGCACGGCGATGCAGATCTAGGGCCTTCTGCACGGCGTAACGACGGCGCGCGCCGATGCCGGCGTCGATGAGCGAGCGGAACGCCTTACCGCGCACCCAGTCGTCGGTCTCGGCGTTGTCGGCGGCCGCCGCGTAGTGGAAGGCGACCAGCTCGATGACCTCGTCGACCCGCTCGCGGGAGATCTCCTCGAGCCAGGCGGCGATGTCCGCGTGGCCGGTCGCGCGCTGGGCGGTCGGCAGGGCGGCGTAGGCGACGTCGCGCAGCAGGGCGTGCCGGAAGGCGTATTCGGTGCGGCCGTCGGGGCCGGGCGCGGGGCGGGCGAGCACGAGGCCGCGGCGTTCGAGCGACGCGAGGGCCTCGGGGTCGCGGCGGTCGCGCAGCGGCTCGGTCCAGAAGACCCGGCCCATCACCGCGGCCGCCTGGAGCAGCCTCTTCTCCGCCGTGGGCAGCGCGTCGACCCGGGCGGCGAGCAGCGCGTGCAGCGTGTCGGGCAGGGCCGCGCCGGACGCGCCCTCGGCGAGGTGGGCGGCGAGCTGCCCGAGGAAGTACGGGTTGCCCTCGGCCCGGGCGAGGATCTCGTCGCGCCGGCGCGGATCGTGCGGGAGGGCGTTGACCAGCTCGCGGGCGGCGTCGTCGGACAGGGCACCCAGGGAGACGACGGACGCGCCGGCCAGCGCGGTCGTCTCGAACAGCTCGGGCCGGGCGGTGGCCAGCACCACGATCGGCCCGGCCGAGCGGGCGACCAGGCGGGCCAGCATGTCGAGCATCGGCGCGCCGGCCCAGTGCAGGTCCTCGATGACGAGCAGCAGCGGGCCGCGGGCGGCGAGGGCGGTGACGAAGCGGGGCCAGGCGCGGCCGAGCTCGTCGGCGACGGTGCGCGGGGCGGCGTCGTTGAGCGGGTTGCCCGGCAGGCGGATCGCGGCCCCGGCGGCGAGAGCGTGCACGGTGGCGTCCACCGGGGCCGCCGGTGACGAGGCGGCGGCACGTGGGGCGGGAACAGCCGCCGTGCCGGGGCCCAGCTGCTGCACCGCCAGGCGCAGGCGGGCGGCGGCGACCCGGGCGGGCGCGCCGAGCGGGATGTCGCAGGCGTCGCGCAGGATCTCGCCGAGCGGCCAGTATGTGATGCCGTCGCCGGCGGCGAGGCAGCGGCCGCGCAGCACCCGCATGCCGGGGCGGGCGGCCACGGCCTCCAGCACGGCCTCGCGGATCAGGCGGCTCTTGCCGATGCCGGCGGCGCCGACGACCGTGACGAGGCGCGGGTCGCGGGCGGTCACCGCCTCGTCGACGAGGGCCAGCACGGCGCGCAGTTCGCCGGCCCGGCCGGCCATCGGTGGCTCGCCGGTGACCTGCTGCTCGGCGGCCCACGACGCCGCCAGCAGCCGGCTGCCGCCGAAGCGGAAGGCGCCTCGGCGGGCCGCCCGGCGGGTGCGCCCGGCGGCCTGGAGGGTGCGCGGGGGAGCGGCCTCGCGCAGCCGCCCGGCGCCGTCGAGCACCGCGCCGCCGATGTCGTCCAGCGCCTCCGACGGCGGGTCGGGGGCGATGATCTCGCCGGTGTCGACGCCGAGCCGCAGCGGGGCGGGGCAGCGCTGCAGCATCTCGAAGCCGGCCCACAGCGCGCGCGAGGCGTGGTCCTCGTGGGCCACCGGGTAGCCGAAGACCGCGATGACGCCGCCGCCGACCCGGGGACGCACCGTGCCGCCCCAGCGCCCGGCGATCTCGCCGAGCATGCCGGTCCAGGCCGCCGCCTCCCGGCGCGCCCGCTCGGGGTCGCCGTCGCCGGCCCCGCCGCGGAAGTCGGCGTCGAGCACCGTGACGAGCTTGCGCTCCTCCGCCCCGCCGGGCACGCCGGACCGGTCGAGCAGGGCGCGGTGGGCCCGTTGCAGGGCGGCGCCCGGCGCCACGCCGAGCTCCTCCTCCAGCCGGCCGGTGATCTGCTCGTAGCGGCGCAGGGCCCGGTGGCGGTCCTCCAGGGCCATCAACCGGGCGTACGCCTCCTCGTGCAGCGGATCGGCCTCGACGAGCCGCTCCAGCGCCCCGATCGCCGCGCGCCGGTCACCCCGGGACTGCGACGCGGCGGCCTGCGACAACAGAACCGTGGCGAGCGCGTCGCGCAACTGGTCGCGGCGCGGCGACGCCCAGGAGTCGAACCTGTTCTCGGGCAGCAGCTCCCCGGCGTACAGCCGAAGGGCCTCGTGCAGGTCGCCGCCGCGGGCCGCCTCCTCGAAGGCGTCGACGTCGATCCAGAGGGGCGAGCCGAGCAGCGAGACCATCTCGTCGCGCAGCAGCAGATGATCGCTGCCCAGGGCGCGCCGGGCGAAGTGCAGGGCCTTGTCGAGGCGCGACGGCACGGCCGGCCAGAGCAGGTCGACGGCGCGCTCGCGGTGCAGGCGGTGGCCGGGGGTGAGCGCGAGCAGCTTGACCAGCGAGAGGGCGGCGCTGCGATGCCACTCGACGACGGGCCGGCCGGCGACCTCCGCGTGGAAGCCGCCGAACAACCGGATGCGCAGCTCGCCGGGCATGCCGGTGATTGTGCGCGCTTCGCGCGGCCGGTGCGGACGGGAAGCGGACACGAAACGGAAATCGGCCCGATTAGCGTCCCGCCGCATGACTACCTCAACCCTGAACGAGCAGCGCCTGATGGAGTTCGTCTTCAAGGCCGTCGGCGACTTCGGCTCGATGCTGACCGGTTCGATGGCCGTGATCGGCGACAAGCTGGGCCTCTACCGCGCGATGGCCGATGGCAAGCCGGTCACGCCCGCCGAGCTGGCCGAGCGTACCGGCACCGCCGAGCGGTACGTCCGTGAGTGGCTGTCGGCGCAGGCCGCGGCCGGCTACGTCGAGCTCGACGGCGACGACCGCTTCTCCCTGCCGGCCGAGAAGGCCGTGGCGCTCACCGACGAGAACAGCCCGGCCTGCGTCATCGGCGGCTTCGAGCTGCTGCTGGCGGCGGTCCGCTCCACCGACCGGCTGATCGACGCCTTCCGCACCGGCGAGGGGGTCGGCTGGCACGAGCACCACCACGACCTGTACGAGGGGTGCGAGCGCTTCTTCCGCCCCGGCTACCACGCGCACCTGGTCGCCGAGTGGATCCCCGCGATGGACGGCGTCGAGGCGGCGCTGCGCGACGGCTGCCGGGTCGCCGACGTCGGCTGCGGGCTCGGCGCCTCCACGATCCTGATGGCCGCCGAATATCCGGGCTCGACCTTCGTCGGCATCGACTACCACGGCGGCTCCATCGAGACCGCGCGGCAGCGGGCCGCCGAGGCCGGTGTCGCCAATCGGACCCGTTTCGAGACCGGCGCGGCGAAGGAGCTCACCGGCGTCTACGACCTGATCTGCCTCTTCGACTGCCTGCACGACATGGGCGATCCGGCCGGCGTCCTCACCCACCTGCGCTCGCGCCTCGCCGACGGCGGCTCGCTGCTCATCGTCGAGCCGCACGCCGGCGACACGCTGCGCGACAACCTCAACCCGGTCAGCGCCGTCTACTACGGAGCCTCGACGCTGCTGTGCACGCCGAACTCGCTCTCCCAGGAGGTCGGCGCCGCCCTCGGCGCGCAGGCCGGCGAGAAGCGGCTGCGCGAGGTGGCGACCGGGGCCGGCTTCACCGGCTTCCGCCGGGTCGCCGAGACCCCGTTCAACCTGGTCTTCCAGGCCACGCGCTGACGCGGGACGCGCCGGTGGGGGCCGGCCGTGCCCGGCCCTCACCGCAGGCGGTAGATAGTGTTTCCCGCGTTGACGCCCCAGATCACCGACGCGCTGCCGGCCGACACCTGCATGAGCGCGCCGGGGAACTGCCGCCACACGCTGCCGTCGCGCTGGTAGATCTCGTCCTGGCGGTTCACACCCCAGACCGTCCCGTCCGAGGCCACGGCGACGTGCTTGAGCGATCCGGCGATCTGTTCCCAGACGTCGCCGCTGCGCCGGTAGATCTTCCCGGCGGCGTTGACGCCCCAGACGGTGGCCGCGTTGCCGGCGGAGACCTGCCGCAGCGCGCCCGGGATCTGGGTCCACGCGTTGCCGTCGCGCCGGTAGATCTCGTCCTGCGCGTTGACACCCCACACGGTGCCGTCCGAGGCCACGGAGACGTGCCGCAGCCGGCCGGGAACCTCGGTCCACTGACTCCCCGTACGACGGTAGATCTTGCCCGCGGGGTTGACGCCCCAGACGTTGGCGGCGTCGCCGACCGAGACCTGGCTGAGCTCGCCGGAGATCTGGGTCCAGACGTCCCCGGTACGCCGGTAGACGCGGTTGGCGGCGTTCACGCCCCAGGTCTCGCCGTCGGCGCCGGCCGAGACGTGCTTCAGCGCGCCGCCGACGCGCGTCCACAGCGCCCAGCCCAGTTGGCCCTTCGTCCACGGGCACAGGGCGAGCGTGTTGCCGTCCATCAGGCACGGCACCTGGTTGGACGTACAGTTGCGGCAGTTGTTGTTCGGGATCCGGTGGTGCCCGCTCGCGCCGCAGCCGCAGCCGCCGTACTCGTCGGCCGCGCCGAAGATGTGGCACGACTCGTGCGCGAAGACCCGGTTGATCTGGCTCGTGCCCCAGCCGTCGTTGTCGTACTCCATGACCAGCCGCTCCTCGCCCGCGTAGGCGAAGTGGTGCAGCGGATACTTGGTGAAGTAGGCGACGTACGCCCAATCGGTGCGCAGCCGTTGCCGCAGCGACCGCACGAACTGCCGCGACCCGTCCCGGTTGCCGGAGTGGCCGAGCTGGGTGAGCGCCGCGTTGCGCCAGGGCGCCTCCATGTCCTCGTAGTCGTGCCCATTGCCGGTCGGCGCGTTGACGTCCGGGAAGTGCCACTCGGGCAGGAAGGTCACCCCCTCGGGCGCGCCCTCCGCGGCCAGGTAGGCCAGGCCCTCCATCACCTCCGACATCACCAGGCCCTTGTCGGCCTGGGTGAAGACCAGCCCGAGGGACGGGTCGTGGCGGAAGATCTCGTCCTCGGCGTTGACGCCCCACTGGACGGCCGCCGACGACGCGGAGATCTGCTTGAGCCGTCCGGTCAGCTGCTCCCACACGGTGCCGAGCCGCCGGTAGATCTTGTCGTCCGCGTTGACGCCGTACACCGCGCCGTCCGGCGCGACGGAGACGTGCTTGAGCCGTCCGGGGACCTGCGCCCACCGGGTGCCGGTCCAGTGGTAGATCTCGTCCTGCCGGTTCACGCCCCAGACGCTGCCGGCGCCGCCCACCGAGACCTGCTTGAGCGAGCCGGGGACCTGCACCCAGCGCGTGCCGTCGCGCCGGTAGACCTCGTCCTGCGCGTTGACGCCCCAGACGGTGCCGTCGTTCGCCACCGAGACGTGCTTGAGCGAGCCGTCGATGCGCGTCCACGCGGTGCCGTCGCGGCGGTAGATCTGGTTCGACGCGTTGACGCCCCAGACCTCGCTGCCCGCGGAGACCTGCTTGAGCGCCCCCGGCACCTGCTCCCAGAACGTCCCGGCGAGCCGGTAGACGGCGTCGTCGACGTTGACGCCCCAGACGCCGGCGAGTCCCGCGGAGACGTACTTCAAGGACCCGTGCAGGGGCAGCCAGTACGGCGGCACGGCCGGCCCGGAGACCACGACGACGCCGACCGCGACCGACCCGGTGAGCACGACGCTCGTGGGCGTGTCGGTGGAGCGCGCCACCGCCTCCCGCACCGAGCGGGGCGGCACGTGCCCCGGCGCGTCCCAGGCGACGGCCTCGTCGCGCGCCGCCCGCGCCGTCCGGTCCTCCGGCCGGGTCTGCCTGCCGAACCGCGCGATCCAGGCCCGCGCGACCTGCTGCTCCGCGGCCGGCGCGGCGTCGGTGTCGGCGCTGACGGACGGGACGGCGCCGAGCTCGACGCCGTCGGGCAGCGAGATGACGAGGAGATGCGGCGACGCCACCAGCAGGGTGTGCCCGCCGGCGGCGGCCACCTCCTGCCGGGCCTGCTCGGCGTTGCCGGTGCTGACGATGAGTTCCCGAGCCATGGTGATCCACCTCCGGCGATGTGCGCTGCGTGCAGTGCACCACCGGTACGGCCGGGCGGTCCCCCCTTGTGTTGCGAAGCGGACTACCGGCGTGGGCCGTGGATCTCGCGGTGGAGGCGCTCCATGCGGACGTCGAGGCGGGCGGCGTCCTCCGCCGCGGCGGCCAGCTCCTGGCGCAGAGCGGCCGGCACGTCCGGGTCGTACTTGTAGTGGATCTTGTGTTCGAGGCTCGCCCAGAAGTCCATGGCGACCGTGCGGAGCTGCACCTCGACCGGCACGGACACCACGCGGTCGGAGAGGAACACCGGGATCTCCACGATCAGGTGCAGGCTGCGGTATCCGTTCGGCTTGGGCCGGGCGATGTAGTCCTTGGTCTGCACCAGCGTGACGTCGGGCTGCCGGGTGAGCATGTCGGCGACCGTGTAGACGTCCGAGACGAAGCTGCACACGATGCGGATGCCGGCGATGTCGCGGATGCGGGCGCGCAGGTCGTCGAGGTTGAGCGGGCAGCCGATGCGGTGCGCCTTGGCGGTGAGGCTCTGGGTGGTCTTGAGGCGGGGGAGCACGTGCTCGATCGGGTTGCCGCGGCCCCGGTGGGCGAGTTCCTCGGCGAGGATCGAGATCTTCGTGCCGATCTCGGCGAGCCCGAACTTGTAGACCAGCATGAAGTGGCCCAGATCGTCGTGGAACGTGGAGGACGCCGCCACCGCGCCCAGGGTGTCGCGCCGCCTGGCGATCTCCTGGTCGCCGCTCGCGGCGGACTGCTCGGTCGTCACGGTGCCGTTCTCCAGAGTCGTTCGATGCGGTGCCGCGGCATCCTTGCCCTGACCAGCATCGCCCTGCCGGGATCACCTCGTCGTCATCCCCGCGAAGTCACCGCCATACCGTATTCGCAGTACGCCAGTCAGCAGACGGAGGGGCACAGGGCCGCGCCCGGCCTCCTGATCACGCTGCGTGACTTGTGCGGGTATTCGGCGAGCGCCACGGCCAGCCGGTCGATCGCCGGCGTCACCGTCGGCGCCAGCTGATTGTTCACGATGATCGAGAAGATGAGCGGGCGGTCGCCGTCGGCGTATCCGGACAGTGCCGACACCGCGGTGAGGGTGCCGGTCTTGGCATGCACCCGGCCCCGGGCGCTCGTGTACCGCATCCGGTTACGGAGCGTGCCGCTTTGCCCGGCCACGGGGAGTGCCGCCTTCCATGTGGGGAACCAGGGCTCGGTGCGGACGGCCTGGAGCATCCGCACGATGACGGCGGGCGGGATCAGGTTGCGCCGCGACAGCCCCGAGCCGTCGGCCTGGCGCAGGGTGGACGTGTCGATGCCGCGTCGTTCCAGGTAGCCGGCGACCGCCGCGGTGCCGGCCTCCCACGAGCCGTCGCCCAGCGTCTTGACCAGCAGCTCGGCCATGGTGTTGTTGGACGTCCCGAGCAGCGGCCCGAGCAGCTCCCGCAGCGGCGGCCCGGCGTGCCGGGCCACTTCCCGGGAGGCTCGCGCTTTCCCGGCCCGGTTGCGGCCCTCCACGAGCACGCCGTGACGGCGCAACGCCGCCGCGAAGACCTCCAGCGTGATCGCCGAGGGATCACGCACCGTGACATCGAAGCGCTCGGGGGGAGCGCCCGCCGGCATGTGCCCGGTCACCTCCAGCGTGTCCGTCCCGTGCCGGCGGGCCACGCCGAGTTCGCCGGCTCCGGTCACCGCACGGTTGACGATCTTGAGGCCCGAAACCGGGGGAGTGAGCCGCACCGTGGGGCGAGGGCCGGAACTCACAGTGACGGCGACGGTCCCGGCCAGGTAGGCGCCATCGGGTGACAGTGTGAGCGCCGACACAGGCGCGGCGCCGGCGAAGGACTCGTCGTCCCAGGCCCAGTCGAGCCCCAGCCGCACGTCGTCGAAGGCGGTGTCGTCCCCGGCGAGGTCCCCGGTCACCCGGCGGATGCCGGCGGCCGCCACGTCGCGGGCCAGCTGGTCGAGCGACGCGGGAGTGAGGGCGGGGTCGCCGCTGCCCTTCAGGAAGAGGTCGCCGTGCAGCACGGGACCGCGGCGGGCGCCGGTCGCCCGGACGGTGGTCACGAAGCGGTGGCCCGGCCCGAGCAACGCCATCGCGGCGGCGGAGGTGAGGAGCTTGACGTTGGAGGCGGGCAGCAGGCGCAGGTCGCCGTGCCGGTCCAGCAGCGTCTCGCCGGTGCGCACGTCCGCGATCACGACGCCGGCCTGCGCTCCGGCGAGCGCGGGATCGGCGAAGAACCGCTCGACCGCCGCGGTCAGCGTGTCGGTCGGCCAAGTCTCGTCGCCGGGGCGTGCGGCCTCGATCCCCACGGCGGCCTCGATCCCCACGGGGGCAGCGGTCGCCGCCGGGATCGGGGGCGCCGGGGTGACGGCCGCGGGTGCCGGCGTGGCCGACGGGAACATGCAGGCTACGACTGCCAGGAACACGGCCGCTCTTCGTCTCATCGCATGATCAACGCGCGGGTGCCGGAGAGGAAACGCCGGCGGCGCTCGCGGTGAGGGCGGCTGGCATGATGGCGCGGTGGTCGAGTGGGCGGCGCTGCGCCATGCGTACGGATCGGCTGAGGACGTGCCGGGGCACCTGGCGGCGCTGAGGTCGCCGGACGACGACGAGCGGCGGGAGGCGTTCGGGGAGCTCTACGCGAGCATCACCCACCAGGGCAACCGCTATTCGGCGAGCGCGGCCGCCGTGCCGCCGCTGCTCGGCCTGGTGGCGGACCCGGCGACGCCGGACCGGGATCTGCTGCTCTATCTGCTGGGGCTCATCGCGGTCGGCAGCGACGAGATGTGGCTGCCGGGCGGCGTCGACACGGCTCTGCTGAGCGAGGACGAGGCGCGCGCCTACGCAGCGGTCGGCGCCGGCCTGCCCGTCCTGCACCGGCTCGCGGCGAGCGGCGATGCCGAGGTGGCGGCGTCCGCCGCCTACCTGCTGAGCTGGTATCCGGGCGAGCGCACGTCACTGGAGATCCTGCGGGATCGGGACACGCCGGCGGACGTGGTGGCGATCGGGCTGCTGGGGTTGCCGGAGGGTGTTGCCGTCGCCGAGGCGGCGCTGCGCGACGGGCGCGAGCTGATGCGCTGGGCCGGCGCGATCGCCCTGGCCGCGCTGAGCGGCCGAGCCCGGGGCGCGCAGACCGTCCCGTCGAGCAGCGACCGTGTCGCTCGCGACGAGCTGCTTCGCTGGGCCGCGAGCGACCGCCCCCGGGACCGGACCGTCCCGTTCCTCGAAGGCGACCTCGCCGGCTACGCCCTGCTGTCCCTGCCCCTGATCGGCGTGGACCCGCTGGAGCCCGCCCTGAGCCGCCTGCGCCGGGTCGGCGCCGAGCCGGCCCTGACCGCGGTCGGCGTCGCGCTGCGGGCGGCGTTCCCGGACGGGCCCGTACCGGACGGCACGCCCTATCGGCACCTCGGCGAGCGGCAACGGCTCCTGATCGACGCGCTCGCCGGCACGCCCGGATGCTGGCTCCACGACGGCGCGGAGTTCGCGAACGTCAGCCTGCTCGTCTCCGGCTACGGCCTGCCGCACGGGCGGGAGCGGCTCGCCGCCTACGCCGGCCGCACGACGGAACCGTAGGCGAGCTCGACCACGAACCACGAACGCTCCGCGGCGGAGTCGTTGCGCAGCTTCAGCGGGCCGCCCTCGTGGTAGCTGACCCCGAGCGGCGGTGACAGCTCGGCGATCACGTGCGGCATGCCCGTGAGCTCCAGCACGCGTGAGGCGCCGGCGGGCAGGGCGATCGTCCACACCCGGACGTGCTCGTGAGCCAGCACCGGCAGCCGGCCGTCGGGCGCCGGCGGGCCCGGGGGTGAGCCCTGGATGCTGCGGGCGCCCTCGCCGACCGGGTAGGGCGTGTCGCGGAGCTCGCCCAGCTCCTTCAGCTCGACGAGCCGATTCTGATAGAAGCGGTCGCCGATGTTCGTGAGCCGGTGCACCGGCGAGACCGGGCGGTACACCGAGCCGCCGTGATACTCGTTCAGGAACCGGGGCGGCGAGCCGTCCAGCCAGTCCATCCGGCATTCCGAGCCCGAGACGCTCAGCACCACGTACGGGTTGTGGTGCAGGTGCCACGGGTGGGTCTCGCCGGGAAGCAGCGAGACGTCCCACACGCGTACGACCGGATTGTCGAAGATCTCCACCAGCCCGATGTCGGCGAGCTCGATCTCCTCACCCTCCGGGGAGCGCACGATCTGTCCCTTCACGCGGTCATTATGGCGCACCGCCCACCGTGGACTTTCGACGGCGCCGCCAGAGGTAGGCGATGACGGCCAGGATCGCCACGGCGACGGCTATCACCGCGTACCTGCTGAGGGTCTTGGCGATCTGCTCGATGTGGTCGCCGGCCAGGTAGCCGCCGGTGGACCACAGGCCGACCCAGAGCGCCGCGCCGACGGCGTTCCAGGCCAGGAACGTGCGGTACGGCAGGCCGCTGAGGCCGGCGACGATGCCGTTGAACTGGCGCAGGCCCTCGACGAAGCGGGCCACGACGATGATCTTGGGGCCCTGGCGGGACATGAAGCCCTGGACCTTGTCGAGGCGTTCGGGGGTCAGCCGCACATATCGGCCGAAGCGGTGCACCAGCGGACGGCCGCCGCGCCGGCCGATTTCGAAGCCGATGGTGTCGCCGATGACGGCCGCGAGGAACCCGACGACCGCGACGGCGACGATGTCGAGGTGGCCGCGCCCGGCGGCGACGGCTCCGGCGATGATCGCGGTCTCGCCGGGGGCCGGGATGCCGAAGCTCTCCACGAAGACGACGCCCGCCACCCCGAGGTAGCCGAAGCGGTCGATGAGATCCAGCACGCGTCCCACGCTAGGCCGCGCGAGCTGCGGCGACACGTGTTCGCGACCGTCGTCACCAGGGTGAACCGGTCACGCCCCGGCCGCGTAGGCGATCCCGTCGCGAAGGTGGGCGAGGAACACCGGATCGCTCCACGCCTGCTCGGTGTGGCCGAGCGCCGTGTACCAGGACCGGCCCGCTCCCACGGCGCGCCGCCACGCCTGCGGATGGGGTTCCGGCATCGCGTAGGCGCCCGGCGCATAGGTCGCCTCGTCGACGGTCAGCAGAATCTCCAGGTCGTCGCGGAGCTCGTCGAAGGCGTACCACTCGTCGGTGAACTTCCACGGCTCGCCGTCGGGGCGATACAGCGTCGCCTGCTGGACGCCGTCAGGATGGCCCCGGAACCGCGCGCCCAGCAATTCGCCGTACCAGGGATCGTGCAGTTCCGTGCCGGCCGCCGAATGCACCCCGGCGAAACCGCCCCCGCCGAGCACGAAAGACCGCAGCGACGCCCGCCCCCGAGCGTCGAGAACGTCCTCGGTCGTCGACAGGAACATCACCACGTCGTGGCCGGAGAGGTCGTGCAGCGCCCCGGGGTCCTCGGTGTGTCTCACCTGCACGGCCGTGAGCGCCGAAACGGCCGCGACGGCGGCCGGAATGGACGCGTGACGATAACCGGCCGTGCGCGTGTACACGAGGACGCGCGTCATCCGAGCAGGTCCCGCGCGGCGCCCCGGCGCAGTTTGCCGGACGGGGTCTTCGGCAGCGATCCCGGCGGCATCACCTTGACCTGGGCCGGCCGGGCGTCGATCTCGGCGACGATCCGGCCGGTCACCTCGCGGGCGATCTCGGCGGCCGCGGCGGAATCGCCGGCCGCGCGCGATTCGACCACCACGGCGAACGATTCTCGGGGACGCCCGTCGCCGGCCGGCAGGCGGACAGCCGCCACGTTTCCCTCCCGGACTCCGGGGACCCGGCCCGCGGCGCGCTCGATGTCGGTCGGATAGATGTTGCGCCCGCCCATGATGATGACGTCCTTGCGGCGCCCGCACACGACGATCTGCCCGTCGGCCACGTAACCCTCGTCGCCGATGTCGAGCCAGCCGTCGGCGTCGCGCGCCGATGCGTAGCCGTCCGGGGTGACGTACCCGTCGGTGACCGACTCGCCGCGCAGCTGAATGCGGCCGACCTGGCGTTCGCCGAGCGGTTTGCCGTCGTCGTCGGCCACCCGGACCTCGACGCTGGGGAACGGCCGGCCCAGCTTCGGCAATCGGCTGGCGCCCTTGTCGTCGGGCACGGCCCGCCGTTGCTGTTCGAGCGCGGCCGCGTCGACCACGTCGAGCAGCATCGGGTCGGCCATCGCCGACATCGAGATGACGAGGGTGCTCTCGGCGGCGCCGTAGCAGCAGTTGACCGCCTCGGGGCGCAGCCCGAACCGAGAGGCGGTCGCGACGAACGCCGCCATGGTCGCCGGGTCGATCGGCTCGGCGCCGTTGCCGGCCACCTGCAGCGCCGAGAGGTCGAGCGCCCCGTCGGGCACCCGGGTCAGCTGGCGCGCCAGCACCGCCCACGCGAAGTTGGGCGCCGTGGTGATGGTGCCCCCGTACCGGCTCATCAGCTCGGCCCAGAGCAGCGGCCGGCTCAGGAAGTCGGCGGGCGTGACGCTGACCAGCTCCATCCCGCTGAGCATGGGCAGCAGCAGGCACCCCACCATGCCCATGTCGTGGAACATCGGCAGCCACGACACCATCACGCCGCTCTCGTCGCACCCGAGGTGGCGGGCCGAGTCGGTGATGTTGGCGTACAGGTTGCGGTGGGTGATCCGCACGGCCTTGGGCTCCGCTGTCGACCCGCTCGTGAGCTGGAGCAGCGCCACGTCGTCCTCGCCGGCCTCGGCGACCTCCGCGAGCTCGGAGGCGCCGAGCAGTTCGCCGGCGAGGTGGTGTTTGATGCCGTACGCGGAGAGCACCGGGATGACGGCCTCGAACGGCGCCCCGACGACGACCACGCGCGCGTCGATCATCCGCAGGACGCGCAGCGTGTCCTCGCGCCACACCTCCAGATCGGTGCGCGGGGTGGGCTGGTGCAGCATGGTCATGCTCCCGCCGGCGAGCCAGACGGCCTGCGCGACGGGAGCGATCTGGACGGGCAGCCCGGCCAGCACGGCGACGGCCTGGCCCGGGCGCAGGCCGTCCGCGACCAGCCCACCGGCGATCCGGCGGGCCTGCTGGTGCAGCTCGGCCCACGTGCGGCGGGAAGGCTCGCCCGGCTCACCGGTCACCATGCCGGTGCGGGCGCGGGCGGCGTTCGCGATCACTCCGTCGACGAATCGGCTCACCCGTCCACAGTGCCCGACCTCAGAGGCCGTTGGGAAGAGCGCCCAGCGCCTTGCCCGCCTCGCGCGCGGCGTCGAGGGCCGCGGCGTGCATGGCGGCCGCGGTCTCGGTGAACTGGTCCAGCGCGGGGTTGACGCCGACGAGGGTGAACTCGCGCTCGACGACGGTGAGCTCGGCGCCCCAGACGTCGGCGATGATCCGCTTCAGGTACGGGGTGGAGTGGTCCCAGCCCTCGCGCGGGGTGCCCGCGCCGTACGCGCCGCCCCGGACGGTGGCGAGCACGACCGGCTTGCCGGCCAGGAACGGCTGCCCGACGGCGTTCGGCGCGGTGAGCAGCAGGTCCACGTACGTCTTGAAGTGCTGGGAGACGCCGTAGTTGTAGAGCGGGACGGCGAACAGGATCGCGTCGGCGTTGATCAGCTCGTCCGCGAGCGTCCGGGCGAGGGCGACGGCCTCGCGCTGCTCGGGGGTGCGGGCGGCCTCGTCGGTGGCGCCGGCGGCCACGGCGTTCGCCCAGGCGGTGGCGGGCACGGGCTCGACCCCGATGTGGCGGTTGACGACCTTGTCGCCCGGGTGGGAGGCGAGCCACTCCTGCTCGACGATGTCGGCGATCTCGCGGCTGGTGGAGCCGTCGATGCGGATGCTGGCGTCCAGGCGGAACAGAGTCACGGCGGTACTCCTCGGTTGAGTTCAAGCTTGAAGCCAACGTAGCAGGTTCACTTCAAGGTTGAACATGGGAGATGGGTCACGTCCGTTTCCGGGGAGGTCGCGCCCGCGCCGTACTCTTTGCGGCATGGCGCAGGAGACTCGGTGGCTCGACGATCAGGAACGCGAGGCGTGGATCTCGCTGTCCCAGCTGATGTTCCTGCTGCCGTCCGCGCTCGACGCCCAGCTGCTGCGGGACAACAACATCACGCTCTTCGACTACATGGTGCTGAGCGGCCTGTCCATGTCCGAGGGCCGCACGCTGCGGATGAGCGAGCTGGCACGCATGATCGCGAGCTCGCTGTCCCGCCTGTCGAACGTGGTGAAGCGGCTCGAGACGCGCGGCCTGCTGCGCCGTGAGCCCGACCCGTGCAACGGGCGCTACACGGTCGCCATCCTCACCGACGAGGGCTGGGACCTCGTGGTCAAGGCCGCGCCGGGCCACGTCGAGGCGGTGCGCCGCTACGTGATCGACGGCCTCACCGACGAGCAGATCAAGGCGCTGCGCGAGGTGGCCTGCCACGTCACCGCCCGGGTGCAGGCCGGGCTGGGCGAGTGCACCGAGGGTCAGGTGTCCGAGGGCGACGACCAGCGTTCCTCGACGCGCGCGAGGCGGTAGACGGCGATCGCGACCACCCAGGCGACGACGAAGAGCCCGACGATGCCGTAGCCGGCGTAGTCGAGCGGGATCGAGCCGATCGCGGCCAGCGGGCCGGTCGTGATGTGCGCCTGGTCGTCCAGGACGCCGATCAGCTCGATCGTGCCGATCACGAGCGCCACGGCCACCGAGATGCTCGTGATGGTGATGTTGTAGAACACCTTGCGGACGGGCTTGGCGAACGCCCACCCGTACGCCACGTTCATGAAGACGCCGTCGATCGTGTCCATCAGGCACATCGCCGCGGCGAACAGGATCGGCAGCACGAGGATCGAGTAGAACGGCAGGTTGAACACGGCCGCGCCGCCGGCCAGCACGAGCAGGCCGACCTCGGTGGCGGTGTCGAAGCCCAGCCCGAAGAGCACCCCGACCGGATAGATGTGCCAGGGCTTGCGTACGGCCTTCGTCAGGCCCCCGAGCAGCCGGTTCATGAAGCCGCGCTTGTCGAGCTGCTCCTCGAGCTCGCGCTCGTCGTACTCGCCGTGGCGGATCTTGCGGAACACCTTGATGATGCCGATCAGCACGACCAGGTTCAGGATGCCGAGGATCATCAGGAAGACGCCGGAGACCGACGCGCCGATCACGCCGGTGATCGAGTGCAGCGCGCTGCCGTCGTCCTCGACCTGCCCGGCGAGCGCCTTGACGCCGATCGAGAGCAGGAAGGCGAGCCCGAACACGATGGTCGAGTGGCCCAGCGAGAACCAGAAGCCCACCGACAGTGGCTTACGCCCGGTGCCGTCCTGCATCAGCTTGCGGGTGGTGTTGTCGACGGCGGCGATGTGATCGGCGTCGAAGGCGTGCCGCAGCCCGAACGTGTAGGCGAGCACGCCGACGCCGACGGTGAAGACCGGATGGTCCCCGCCGAGGTGGAAGTGCTTCGGCGCGACGAGGCCGAGCAGCAGCCCGAACCCCACCACGTGCAGGAGCACGACGAAGCCGGCCATGCCGTACAGGGACCGCTTGTCGGCGGTGGTGAGGCTCGCCCGAAAGCGGGCGATCCGGGAGGTGGCGGTCATGCCGATCTTCTTTCCCGCGGGACATTCCAAGATCGGACGCTATTCCCGCCACCCCCAGCTGCAAAGCTTTGGCAATAAAGCGTGACTAGCGCAACGCCTCGCGCAGCGCGGCCGCGAAGCCGTCCGGGTCGCCGGTCATGCCGAACTCGCCGCCCAGGAAGCCGCCGTGGTGGCTGGGGAAGGTGACCGGCTCGACACCCAGCCGGGCCGCGACCCCCTCGCCGCCGCGGTGCGCGAGCTCGCCCACCGACTCGGCGCCGACGGCCACGACGATGCGGGTGGGAGCGGCCCGCAGCGCGTCGTAGTCGTGCTCGTAGTGCGTGCAGGTCATCAGGTTCTGCCCGAGCAGCGGGTCGTCGCGCTCGCCGGTGTCCTCGGTGGGCAGCCCGAACTGCGCCGGGTCGGGCGCCGGCTGGTCGGCCCAGCCGGCCGGGATCTCGCCCTTCGCCCCGGTCAGCAGGAAGAACTTGACCATCGCCGGGCCGGCACCCGACTTCTGGTACGTCTCGTAGATATCGGCGGTCGCGGCGGTGGCCGTCGCGCGGTCGCTCAGCACCTCGAGCGTGGGCGGCTCGTGGGCGACGAGCGTGCGCACGAGGCCCGGACGGCGGGCGACCAGCGCCAGGGCGTTCACCGCGCCGCCGCTGCTGGCGAAGACGTCCACCGGGCCGCCGCCGATCTCGGCGATGACGGCGGCCAGGTCCTCGGCGTGCTCGTCGGGCGTCGACTCGGTGGCGCCGTCGGTGCGCTCGCTGCGGGCGATGCCGCGCGGGTCGTAGGTGACGACCGTGCGATCGGCGAAGTGCCCGGCGAGGGTGGTGAAGCCCTCGGCCTGCATCGGCGAGCCGACGAGCAGGAGGACCGGGCCGTCGCCCCGGCGGACGTCATATGTCAGCACGGCGCCGGGCGTCGCGATCGTGCGGGTCTCTGGTTGGTTCACTTGGGGTCCCCTCTCGATGTTTCTGACGGGTGGACCCGCGGCGCGGCGGAAACTCATCGGTGCTCGGGAAGATTTCTTCTGTCAGCACGTGCTCGGCTTCATCGGCATGTGCTCGGCTTCATCGCCACGTGCTCGGCTTCATCGCCACGTGCTCGGCGAAGCGCTCGGCGATCAGGCGGTGGGTCGCGGTGTCCGGGTGCAGGCGGTCGGGGAGCGGGAGGGCGGTCGCGTCGCTTTCCCCGTACAACTCGAGGCCGTTGACGTAACGCAGCTGCGGGTCGTGCCTCTCGGTGACGACGCGCGCGAGGTCCTCGCGGATGACACGCAGAGTAAGTTTCGTCGGGTCGGGCGTGCCGGTGGCGAGGAACTTGACCTCGCCGGCCTTGAGCGCCTCGACGTCGAAGGCGCCGGGGCCGGGAGTGTCCTCGTGGATCGCGCAGAAGATGGGGGAGACGACGACGAGCGGCGTGTCCGGGTGGCCGTCGCGGATGGTGTCGAGGAAGCCGTGCACGGCGGGCGCGAAGGCTCGGCGGCGCATCAGATCGGCGTTCACGAGGTTGATGCCGAGCTTGAGGGTGATGAGGTCGGCGGGGGTGTCGCGGATGAGGCGGGCCACGAACGGGTCGAGCAGCGCGCTGCCGCCGAAGCCGAGGTTGAGCAGGTCGGCGCCGGCCCGGAGGGCGGCGAGCGCGGGCCAGGTGGCGGACGGGCTGGTGGCGTTGGAGCCCTGGCTGATCGAGCTGCCGTGGTGCACCCAGCGAGGTCGGCCGCCGGGCGGGGCGGGGGTGATCGGCGCGTTCGTGCGTACGGCGATCAGCTCGGTGGTCTCGTTGTGCGGGAGCCAGATCTCGACGGTCTTGTCGGTGGCGGGCAGGCCGGGGAAGGCGACGGTGGCGGGGCCGCCGGCGCGGAGCTCGGAGGTGCCGGTGGCCATGGTCACGGTGATGACGTTGCCGCCGCCGGCGGTGGTCGCGGAGGCGGTCAGGGCGCCGTCGAGCAGCAGGTCGTAGACGCCGTCGGGGCGTGGCGGGAGGCCGGCGTACACGCGCTTCGTGGGCATGGTGACGAGCTCGACGACGGTGGCGCGGGTGCGGAAGACGACGCGCACACCGGACGGCTGCGCCTCGACCATCGCGAGCTGCGGGTCGGGCGTCTGCGCGCGGGCCCACGCCGGAAGGCGGTGGGGGAGCAGGCCGTGCGCCGTGGTCTCGAGCTCGACGGCTCCGTGCACGAGCTCGGCGGTGACCGGAGTGGTGATCATGGTGTGTTCCCGGGGGTCGGTGGCCAGTGGGTGAGGCTGAAGTCGAGGACGTCGAGGATGCGCGCCCAGCTCTCCCGCGCGCCCGGGCTGCTGTGCGAGAAGCCGCCGGCCAGTTCCAGCGCGATGAACCCGTGGAAGGTGCTGCCCAGCAGCCGGACAGCGTGCGTCTCGTCGGGTTCGCTCAGGTGGTACGCCCGAAGCACCGCGCGCGTCATCGCGGCGTGCCGAGGCCCCGCGCTGCGAGCGGCGGTCTCGTGGTCGAGAGGTAACCGGGTCGCCGCATAACGCCCGGGGTGTGACCGCGCGTAGTCTCGGTAGACATCACCGAGCGCTTCGAGCGCGTCCCGCCCCGACCGCCCGGCCAGCCCCGCCGCGACCAGATCGGCAAGCTCGTCGAGCGCCAGAAGTGCCACCCGCACGCGAAGGTCATGAGCGCTCCTGACGTGCGAGTAGAGGCTCGCCACCTTCACGCCGAAACGCCGCGCCAGTTCCGAGGGCGTCACGTTGTCGAACCCGATCTCGTCGGCCAGCTCGGCGCCCGCCCGGGCCAGACGATCCGCCGTGAGCCCCACCCGTGACATGCCGTGATCGCCCCTCCCGTATCGAGCCCGAAACCCATTATGCGTTTGCCTAAGAGCTTTAGGCAACGCGGGTGTGGGGAGTGACACTGCTTGCCCCCGCCGGGGTCAGGACCCGGCGGGGGTGGGCGGGGTCAGCCGCGAGACGCGCAGGGAGCACAGGTAGCGGCGCGGGAACGGCTCGCGGATGCGGGCGGCGACGGCGTCCACCAGGGGCTCGCGCACGGCCGGGTCGAGGCGGCGGTAGGGCGACTGCGTGCGCAGCAGGTCGGCGAACGCGGGGCCGTCGAGCCATTGCACGAGCGGATACCAGGGTCCCGGGCCGGCGAGCACCTCGTCCTCCAGCGGCGGATGGCCCCACGCCGGGTTGCCGGGGCTGAAGCGCTCGTGCAGGTCGGCGGTCGCGGCGTACATCTCCGGCTCGCCGGGACGGCGTACGACCGTGTTGTCGATCAGAGCGAGGTGCCCGGCCAGCTCGGCCGCGCGCCGGGGGCCCGCCACCGGGTCGACCCAGTGCCACGACGAGGCCGCCACGAGCACGTCGAAGCGCCGCCCACGGTCGTCCCACTCCTCGAAGGTGGACGTCTCGACCACCACGTCGGGCAGGTCGGCCAGCCGCTCCCGGGCGAGCGCGCTCAGCCGCGGGCCCGGCTCGATCGCCACGACCGAGCAGCCGAGCTCGGCGAGCGGCCGGGTGGCCTTGCCGGTGCCACAACCGACTTCCAGCACCCGCGAGCCCGGGCCCAGACCGGTCAGGGCGGCGAGATCGGTGAAAACCTCGGGCGGGTACGTGGGGCGAGCCCTGTCGTAGAGGGCGGCAACCTCGTCGAACACGGTGTCGAGCATAGGATCGCGCGCGAAGGATTCCGCGAAACGACGCGTCGAGGCACGGGGGTGCTCCCGGAGAACTCCCGTCCGCGGGATCCCGGCGCTACATTCGGCGGCAGTGTTCCCGCTGTCCGCCGCGTTCAACCTGCACAACGCCAAGGCCTTCGTCGGCCGCGGCGGCGAGCTGGCTGTCCTGCGCGCCGCCGTCGCCGCCCCGCCGGCCGCCGTGCTGGTCCTCGGCGAGGGTGGCGTCGGCAAGACCCGGCTGGTGGCCGAGGCGCTCACCACCACCGGCCTTCCGCCGCGCCGGGTCATCGTGGCGCACTGCGACGACCTGCGCGAGCCGCTGCCGCTCGGCCCCCTGCTGGACGGCCTGCGCCGGCACTCGCCGTCGCTGCCGGACGGGCTCGACCCGTCGATCGGTGTCTTCGCGCCGTACCTGCCGGCGCTGGCCGGCTTTCCCGTACCGCCTGCCCTGAACGACCCGCGGGCCGAGCGCGCCCGCCTGCTGCGCGCCATGGCCTCGGTGCTCGCCGCGCTGGCCCCGGTCGTGGTGGCGCTCGAGGACCTGCACATGGCCGATCCCGTCACTCTCGAGTTCGTGGCGTACCTGGCCGCCCATCCGGTGCCGGGGCTCACCGTGCTGATGACCGCACGCGAGCCGATGGCCGTGCCCGCCGCCGTGCTGCGGCTGGCGCCGTTGTCCCCGCACGAGGTCGGCTCCCTGGCCGAGGCCCTGCTGCGCCGCGACGTCCTCCCGCCGGTCTTCGTGACGCAGCTCTTCGAGCGCACGGCCGGCGTCCCGTTCCTGGTCGAGGAGGTGGTGCGCTCGCTGGTGGAGCGCCACGAGATCGAACGGATCGACCAGCGGCCCGACCTGCTCGGCGACGTCCTCGGCGACGTGGCGGTCCCGGCCCTGCTGCGCGACGTCCTGCTGTGGCGCATGCGGCCCCTCGACGAGGCGACCCGCGACATCCTCGGGGCGGCCGCCGTGCTCGGCATGGTGGCGGAGGCTCGCACGCTGGCCGTCGTGCTGGGCGTCCCGGTCGGCGAGGTGGAGCCGGCCCTGCGGCGGGCGGCCGACGCGGGGTTGTTGCACGCCGGTACGCAGCCGCCCCGCTTCCGGCACACGCTGGCCCGGCAGGTCGTCTACGAGCTGGTGCCCGAGGTCGCCCGGCGCATGTTGCACCTGCATTGCGCCCGGGTGCTGGAACGGCAGGTGCCGCGGCCCGTCGCGCAGCTCGCCCACCACTACCGGCTCGCGGGCAGCGCGGCCGACCACGTGCGCAACGCGGAGGCGGCCGCGGATCTGGCCACGGCGCGCGGCGACGACGCCACGGCGGCGCGCTTCCTGCTGGCCACCATGGACCATCCGGAGCTGCCGCGCCGGCAGCGGGCGCGGCTGGCGGGCAAGCTCGGCCGGTCGGCCGTGGAGGGCGTCACGCAGGCCGAGGCGATTCCCGTGCTGCGCCGGATCCTCGGCGACCGGAAGCTGCCGCCGGGGGCGCGCGGCGAGCTCGGGCTGGCGCTGGGCCGGATGCTGCGGCAGCAGGGCGAGGCGGCGGCCGGCTACGAGGAGATCGAGCGCGCCGTGCCGTACCTCACGCACCACGGCCGGCGGGCGCGGGCCCTGGCGATCCTCTCCGCGCCCGACACCGTGCTGGGGCGGCACGCCGAGGACCATCTGCGCTACTGCGCGGCGGCGTTCGACGCGGCGGAACGGTCGGGCGACCCGTCGGCGATGCTCAGCGTCGAGATCGCCGAGCTGTCGCTGCGCCTGGAGCTCGACGAGCCGGGGGCCTGGCCGGCCGTGCGGGCCGCGCTGACCGACGAGCGCTTCGCCGCGCACCCGCGCGATCACCTGCGCGCCTGCCTCAACTGGGCGCAGGGCGCCCTGCACACCGGCCGGCACGACCGGGCGGCCCAGCTGCTCACGGTGGCCCGGGGCCTGCCCGCCGCGGCCGAGTACGAACGGATCCGCCCCGTCGTCGAGCTCACCGAACACGCCCTCGACCTGGCGACCGGCCACCTGGACGGCCTGGAGGAGCGCATCCTGGCCTTCCTGGCCCGCCCCGACCGGCTCCCGCTGACCATTCTGGACGCCCGCCTCTACCTGGGCCGCCTGCGCGCCCGGACAGGCCGCCCCGCCGAGGCCGAGTCCGACCTGCGCGCCGTCATCGCCGACGCCGCACGCGTCGGCGCCGCGTGGCCGCTGATCCCCGCCCACACCGCGCTGGCCGAGCTCCTGGGCGACCCGGCGCACGCCCGGACCGCCCTCGACCTGGCCGAGCGCAAAGGTTTGCCGGCCTGGGGCCGCTCGGCCGCGTCCCTGCTGGCCCACCTCGCCGGCGCGGCCGGCTGAGCCTCGCGGGTGATCTACGGCGCTGGGCCGCGACGTGGCGGTTGTCCCGCCGGAGTGACCATGACCATAAACAAGACTCCGAGACTCCTCTTTATGGCAGGCTCTTCTCGTGCGCCTCAATCGGTCGACGGACATCAGCCTCCGGATTCTCATGCTCGGGGCGGTCGGTGACGAGCTGCTCACCATCGACCACCTGGCCGAGTCGCTGAATGTGCCTCGTCATCACCTCGCCAAGGTGGTGCAGAGGCTTCAGCACATGGGCCTGCTGGAGACCGTCCGCGGCCGCAACGGGGGCGTGCGCCTCGCCACCGCCGCCCGCGACGCCTCGATCGGCGCCGTGGTGCGTGAGCTGGAAGGCGGGACCGAGGTCGTCGACTGCGAAGGCGAGACCGTCTGCCCGCTCAGCCGGGGCTGCCGCCTGCGCGGTGCGCTGCGCAGGGCGCAGGAGGCGTTCTACGCGGCCCTCGACGACATCACCGTGGGGCACCTCACCGAGCCTCCGACCCGCCAGATCCTGCTCAGCCTGTGAACAACGGAGGAACCACGTGCTCTCAGCAAAAAGCGCGCCGATCGTCGCAGCGACCCTGCCGGTCGTCGGCGCGCACATCGACCAGATCTCGGGCGTCTTCTACGACACGATGCTCGGCGAGAACCCGGAGCTGCTGAACCTGTTCAGCCGCAGCGCCCAGGCCACCGGCGAGCAGAAGTCGGCGCTGGCGGGCGCGGTGGCGCTCTTCGCCGCGCACCTCGTCGGCGAGGCGCCGCTGCCCGAGCACGTGGTCGACCGGATCGCCCAGCGGCACTGCGCGCTCGGCATCCGCCCCGAGCAGTACGCGATGGTCGGCAAATATCTGCTCGGCGCCGTCGGCACGGTCCTCGGCGATGCGGTCACTCCTGAGATCGCGGCCGCGTGGGACGAGGTCTACTGGCTGTTCGCCGTGCGCCTCATCGGCCTGGAGTCGCGCATCTACGCCTCCGCCGGCGTCGACGGCGAGCACCCGTGGCGCACGTACACAGTGGACAACAAGGTCACCGAGGCCGACGACACGGTCTCGCTGCTGCTCACTCCCGCCGACGGCAGCCCGGTCCCGCACTACCGCCCCGGCCAGTACGTCACCGTCGTCGCCGACCTGCCCGACGGCTCGCGGCAGCTGCGCCAATACTCGCTCTCCCAGGCGCCCAACGGCAGCACGCTGCGCATCACGGTCCGCCGCGTTCGCGGCACCGGCGGCCGCCCCGACGGCGTCGTCTCCGGCTGGATCCACGACACCGTCCGCGTCGGCGACCGGCTCACCGTCTCGCAGGCGTACGGCGACCTGACCCTCACCGGCGCCGGCGAGCACCCGCTGTTGCTCATCAGCGCCGGCGTCGGCATCACGCCCATCGCCGCCATCCTCGACGAGGTCGCCCGCACCCAGCCCGGCCGCCAGGTCACCGTCGTGCACGCCGACCGCAGCCCCGAGCGCCACCCGTTGCGTGCCGAGGTGGCCACGGCCGGCGCCCGCCTGCGGGCCTTCGAGCACCTGTCCTGGTACGAGCAGCCCACCGACCTGCCCGGCGCCGCCGTCGGCCGCATCGACCCCGACGCCATCCCGCTGCACCCCGGCGCCGAGGTCTACCTCTGCGGCCCCGTCCCCTTCATGCAGGCGGTCCGCTCGGCCCTGCACCGCCGCGGCCTGCCCGAGGAGCGCATCCGCTACGAGGTCTTCGGATCCGAGCAGTGGCGCACGATCCCGGTTCCCGCATAAATCAACGCACCGTGGCTCGGGAACGGCCTTGCGTCGTGGTCGAGGCCGTTCCCGGCTGCCGGGTTGTCCCGCAACTCACCCTTGCTGCTTCGCGCGAGGCCGGGCGCGCACCCGCATGCGCTCGCCCTGCCGGCCCAGGATGCTGAGGATCTCCACCGGCCGCTCACCCGTGCTGCCGAACCAATGCGGCACCCGGGTGTCGAACTCGGCCGTCTCGCCGCCGCGCATCACGATGTCGTGGTCGCCCAGCACCAGCCGCAGGCTGCCGGAGAGCACGTAGAGCCATTCGTGTCCTTCGTGGACACGTACCGCCGGCTCGCTCTGCTCCGCCGGAACGACCACCTTCCACGCTTGCAGCGAGCCGGGGTGCGGAGTCAGCGGCACCACGGTGCGGCCGTTCGACTCCCGCGGCGCGAAAGCGATGCGCGGATCGCCCGTGGCCGGCGCGCCGACGAGCTGGTCCAGCGGCATCCGGTGGACCCGGGCGATCGGCACCAGGAGGTCGAGGCCGGGCCGCCGTTGCCCGTTCTCCAGCCGCGAGAGGGTGCTCTTCGAGATGCCGGTGAGCTCGGCGAGCGCGGTCAGCGTGAGGCCGCGCCGGACGCGAACGTGCCGCAGCCGGGCGCCGACGTCGATGGCGGCCGTGCCGCCGCGCGCCGCCCCGCCTTGGGTCGCGCCGCTGTGGGGCGTGTCGCTCTCGGGCGTGCCGCCGTGGGCCGTGTCGCCTTGCGCCGCGCCGCCTTGGGCGATCCGGTGATGCGTCATGTCGTTGTCGGGCATGCCGCCATTGCAGGCCGCGATTCCCGGAACCGGCAACGATCTTTGCCGTTCTCGCATGCTCGGCCGCAACCTGGGCGCATGAACGACATCGCACCGATGAAGCCACCGTCCCGTCACCACATGGCCGTCATGATCTGGCTGGCCGTGTTCCCGACCCTCACCGCGCTGCAGTTCCTGCTCGGCGGGCTGCTCCGCGACGCTCCGATCGTCCTGCGCACGCTGGTGCTCGCGACGATCGCCGTCCCGATCGTCATCTACGGCCTCATGCCCCTCCTGCAGCGCCTGCGCCTGCGGGTGCTCGGCCGCCGGGTCCGGCGCCCATGAGCCAGGGGGCCGTCGCATGCGGCAGCCCAGGGCCGCCGATTGCGGGGCGGCTCACCGGGGAGCCGCCACCCGGCTGTGGCCGTACCGGTTAATGGGGCGCGCCCGACGATCTTGAGGGATAGCGTGACGGCAACGTCATCACTTCCCGGGAGGGGGAGAGCAGTCATGCAGCGGGTCAACGACCGTCTGATCAATTGGGCGAGCCTCGTCGAGGGCGGCACCTTGGCCCAGGCGGAAGCCGCTTCGAAGCTGCCCTTCATCTTCCCGCACATCGCGCTCATGCCCGACGCTCATCTGGGCAAGGGCGCGACCGTGGGCTCGGTCATCCCGACGCTGGGCGCCATCATCCCGGCGGCCGTCGGCGTGGACATCGGCTGCGGCATGGCGGCGGTCCGCACCCAGTACCACCGCGACGATCTGACGGCGAAGCTGGCCGATCTGCGCACGGCGATCGAGCGCGCGGTGCCGCTGTCGGCGGGTGCCTACAACACCAGTCTGACCGAGTCGGCGGCGCGGCGCGTCGAGGAGCTGACCGCCAAGGCGGACAAGGCGGGCTTCGACCCCGGGCGGTACGCGGGAAACTGGGCGCTCCAGCTCGGCACGCTCGGCAGCGGCAACCACTTCATCGAGGTGACCGCCGACGAGCGGGGCCGGGTATGGCTCTTCCTGCACTCGGGCTCGCGCGGCGTCGGCAACAAGATAGCCACGCACCACATCAAGGTGGCGCAGGAGTCGGTCAAGCGCTGGTGGATCACCGTGCCGGATCCGGACCTGGCGTACCTGGCCGAGGGCACCGACGAGTTCTGGCACTACATCCGCGAGCTGCGCTGGGCGCAGGACTTCGCGCTGTCCAACCGCGACGAGATGATGGACCGGGTGGTCGCCTGCTTCGCCGAGTTCGTCGGCGGGCCGGTCGAGGAGCTCGAGCGGGTGCAGTGCCACCACAACTACACCGAGCAGGAGACCCACTTCGGCAAGAAGGTGTGGCTCTCGCGCAAGGGCGCCATCAACGCCGAGGAGGGCCGCCCGGGCCTGATCCCCGGCTCGATGGGCGACGCGTCGTACGTCGTGGTGGGCAAGGGCAACCGCCTCGCCCTCAACTCGTCGCCGCACGGCGCCGGCCGCAACTACTCGCGCTCGAAGGCCCGCAAGACCTTCACCCGCGAGCAGCTGCGCGAGGCGATGAAGGGCATCGAGTACCGCGACACCGACGCGTTCCTCGACGAGATCCCGCAGGCGTACAAGCCCATCGACGTCGTGATGAAGGACGCCGAGGACCTGGTCGAGGTCCGCCACACCCTGCGGCAGATCGTCAACGTCAAGGGCGACTGACAAAAATCGGCTGTACGGCCCGCCGGGCGGGCCGTACAGTTCCGGTTGCCGTGACATCGAGCGAGGAGGTGAGACCCGTGGCCGTTGTATCGAGCCGGGTGCTCCCCAGCCGCGTCACGGACGGGAGCGCCTGAGCCACAGGCACTTCCGAAAGGCACCATCTCATGCGCTTCACGTCCGACACGTCCGTGGACGGCATCCGCGAACGCGACTTCACCCTCGGCGACGTCCCCGGCGTCCTCTGGTCGCCGGCCGCCGCCACCGGCCGCCTGCCGCTGGTCCTGATGGGCCACGGCGGCGGCACCCACAAGAAGGCCCCCGCGATGGGGGGCCGCGCGCGCCTGCTCGTGACGGGCATCGGGTGCGCGGTCGCGGTCCTCGACGCCCCCGGCCACGGCGACCGTCCCCGCACCGCCCACGACGAGCGGGAGATCGCCGAGCTGTTCCGTGCCCGCGCGGCCGGCGAACCGGAGGGACCGATCGTCGTCCGCTACAACGCGCACCTCGCCGAGCAGGCCGTGCCCGAATATCAGGCCACGCTCGACGCCCTCCAGCGGCTGCCCGAGATCGGGCCCGGCGGGCCGGTCGGCTACTTCGGCATCAACATGGGCACGGCCATCGGCGTGCCGCTGACCGCCCGCGACCCCCGCATCACGGCCGCGGTCTTCGGCCAGTTCTGGCCCGGCACGCTGCTGGAGGCGGCGCGCCGGATCACCGTACCGCTGGAGTTCGTCCTGCAATGGGACGACGAGCACATCCCGCGGGAGGAGGGGCTGGCGCTGTTCGACGCCTTCGCCTCGGCCGAGAAGACGTTGCACGCCAACGCCGGCGCGCACAAGGAGGTGCCGAGGTTCGAGGCGGACAGCGCGGTGAGGTTCTTCGGCCGCCATCTTCGGCCAGTGCCCTGAATCAGCGGCGCGCCGGGCATTGCACCCTTTGTTCGTGCGGGATGAGCCGGTTCGAGTCCGGCGGCCGGCGCGCAAGACTTGGCTACGCCTATCGGCCGTGGCGGCGTGGGTTTGTGGAGTCGGCGGGGCGTGGTGGGCTGGGGCGGTCCGCGGTGGCGGCTCGGGTGTACCGGGCGGCGAGGGCGGCCATCGCGGCGCGAAGCTCCGGGGCGTCGGCCACCTCGAAATCGGCGCCGAGGAAGCCCAGCCACAGGGCCAGTGCCTCCGGGGAGTCGGAGCCGGGCTCGAAGGCGCAGCGGTCGTCGCCGAGCGTCTCGATCTCGGCGGCGATCGGCAACCGCGCGCGGACGTGCTCGGCCGGCGCGTGGACGATGACGCGGGCTCGATAGCGCCACGTCGCCTCCTGGATGCCGCGCGCGGCCGTGCGGGGCGGCGGGACCGGGCGCGGGGTGAAACGGGGGCCGTTCGGCGTGTGCAGGGCGGCGATACGGTCGGCGCGGAACGTCCGCCAGTCGGCGCGGTCGACGTCCCAGGCCAGCAGGTACCAACGGCGCGCGTCCAGCAGCAGGCGATAAGGCTCGGCGTCGCGGCGGGATGCGGTGCCGTCGTGGCTCCGGTAGTCGAAGCGCAGGCGTTCGTGGTCGCGGCAGGCGTACGCGATGTGGGTCAGCGCGTCGGGGTCGACGCGCGGGCCGGGGGAGGGCAGCGGCACCGTGGCGGACTGCACGGCGCTGACTCGGCGGCGCAGGTGGGACGGCAGGAGCTGCTGGAGCTTCATGAGCGCGCGCACCGACGTCTCCTCGTAGCCGGCGACCGTGCCGGTGGCGGCGGCCCGCAGCCCGAGCGCGACGGCGACGGCCTCCTCGTCGTCCAGCAGCAGCGGCGGAAGCGCTGAGCCGGTGCCGAGGCGGTAGCCGCCCGCGACGCCCGGCCGGGCGTCGACCGGGTAGCCGAGCGAGCGGAGACGGTCGATGTCGTGCCGGATCGTGCGGGTGGTGACCCCGAGCCGTTCCGCCAGGCCGGCCCCGGTCCAGCCGCGGCGGGCCTGGAGGAGTGACAGCAGGCGCAACAGGCGGGCCGACGTGTCCATTCGAGGAACGTAGTCTTCCGCGATTGTTCGTAGCGTCGGCTCATGGACACTTTCCGGATCGAGATCTCCCAGCACGACGTCGATGACCTGCACGAGCGGCTCGCCCGGACCCGATGGCCGGGCGACGGCTGGGGCCGGGGCATCGACCGGGACGAGCTCCGGTCGCTGGCCGGCCACTGGCGCACCGGATATGAATGGCGCGATGCGGAGCGCAGGCTCAACCGCATACCCCAATTCATCACCGAGATCGACGGGCAGCGGATCCATTTCGCGCACCTCCGCTCCGCCGAGCCGGACGCGAAGGCGCTGATGCTCACCCACGGCTTCCCCAGCTCGTTCGCGGAGTTCGAGCAGCTGATCGAGTTGCTGCCGGACTTCCACCTGGTGGTGCCGTCGCTGCCCGGATACGTGTTCTCCACGCCGCTGTCCGAGCCCGGCTGGACCATGACCCGGACGGCGCACGCCTGGAAGGAGCTGATGAGCCGCCTGGGCTACGACCGGTACGGCCTGCACGGCGGCGACGTCGGCGCCGGCGTCTCGGGCGCGGTCGCCGGCATCGACGGCGACCTTCCTCCCCGGCATGGCCGACCGCCTGGACCCGAACGACCCGCTCGACAAGCTGATTCGCGAGCGAATGGACCTGTTCACCCACGAGGACTCGGGTTATCTCGCCATTCAGAACACCAGACCCCAGACCATCGGGTACGGCCTGACCGACTCCCCGGTCCTCCAGCTCGCGTGGATCGCCGAGAAGTTCGCCGAGTGGACGGAGCGCCCGGTCGACCGCGACCGGCTGCTGACGAACGTGTCGCTCTACTGGTTCACCGCGTCGGGCGTGTCCGCCGCGCACACCCTCTACGAGCAGGCCCACTCCACCGACTGGGGCGCGCCGCCCACGGTCCCGCAGGGCTACGCGGTCTTCGCCGCCGACGAGACCGTCCGCAAACTGATCCCGGCTCCGCCCGGCACCCACTGGACCGAGTTCTCGCACGCCCGCCACTTCCCGGCCCTGGAGGCCCCGGCCGACCTGGCCGCCGATTTGCGCACGTTCTTCAGCCCGCTGAGCTGAGGGGATGGATCGCGCCGG
>NZ_BOMI01000173.1 GCF_016862115.1 Paractinoplanes deccanensis | reverse complement strand
CCGAGGGTGGGTCCCGCCGGGCCGGGGGTGCGTCTCGCCGGGCCGGGGTGGGTCCCGCCGGCCTGGGGTGGTGTGGGGGCGAGAGGTCGTGGCTAACCCGCGCGGACCGCCGCGAGGATGCGGGCGGCGACGTCGAAGTCGGTGGTCTCGCGGCCGCCGGCGCCCGCCGGGGAAGAGGTGCCCAGGCCGACGGTCAGTTCCTCGGGGACGATGCGCTTGGCCGAGGCGTGGACGGCCGGGACGCCCGTGCGCAGCAACGCGGGGATCAGGGCCGCGTCGACGCCGCCGCCGGCCATGATTTCGATGCGGCCCTCGGCGGCTCTGACCAGGGTGGTCAGGGCCGGGAGGGCGTCGGCCACGGAGGTCGCGCCCGCGGAGGTCAGGATCCGGCGTACGCCCAAGGCAGCGAGAGTCTCGGCCGCCGTGAGGGGGTCGCGGAGCGTGTCGAAGGCTCGGTGGAAGGTGACGGGTGCGGGGCCGGCCGCGTCGAGGACGCGTTTGACCAGGTCGGTGTCGACCTCGCCGGTGCGGATGCCGCCGATGACCACACCCGTGGCGCCGGCCAGGAGGGCGTGGCGGACATCCTGGACGATCATGGCTGTCTCGGGCGGTTCGTAGGTGAAGCCGCCGGGGCGGGGGCGGATCAGCACGTGGACCGGCGGGATGCCGGGAGTGGCGACGGCGGCCTCGACGAAGGCGAGCGACGGGGTCACGCCGCCGAGGGCCAGGGCGGAGCAGAGCTCGATGCGGTCCACGCCGAGGCGGGCCGCCACCTCGAGGCCGTGAGTGTCCTGGACCGCGAGCTCGAAGGCGACGGGGCTCAGCACGGCCTCCTCGAAGAGAAATGGGAAACAAAGCTGATTATTTCACGACGCCGGCCGTGTGTGCCACGCACGCTCCCGGCGCGGCGAAGGGCTCGAGCACCACGCCCTCCTCGTCGGCGAGCGCGCCGAGCGCGCCGAGCACGCCCTGGATGATGCCGGCGTGCAGCCCGCACATGCCGTCGGGGAAGCGATGCACCAGGTCGAGGTACGGGCAGGTGCGCAGATGGACGTCGCGGCCCCGCAGCGCGGGGGAGAAGCCGAGCGTGTCGAGCACCGGGAGCAGGCCGCCCCGCGCGGCCATGGCGCGGCCCCACCGGCGGCCCACCCCGACCGTCGCGGCGCGGTCGCCGGCGACCTGTTCGAGGATCGAACGGAGCAGCGCCGAGTAGAGGTTCTCCTGCGAGGGCGCGAGCGCCCGGTAGCGCCACGCCGGGCGGTGCGGCACGCGGCCGCTGGCCCGGGCCTTCACGAGCAGCCCACGGGCGACGAGGGCGTCGAGCTGACTGCGCACGGTGGATGGTGGGAGTCCGACGCGGGCGGCGACCTGCGCCGTCGTCAGGCCGGCCGTGGCCTCCTCGACGACGCGCAGGACGGGATCGGAATCCATGACAGTCGACCGTATGCCCTCGATCCACACGGGCAAACCTTCGGGACTTTGGTCCCTAAATTCGGGGGGTTGTACGACGACCACTGCTGTTCTGATATGAGGCATGCAGGCCTTCCGAACACCGCCTCGCTGGCTGCTGCTGACGGTCGCGACCGTCGGTTTCGCCGTGAACTTCTGGGCGTGGGCTCTGCTGAGCCCTCTCGCGCCCCGGTTCCAGGCCGCGCTCGACCTGACCGCCACCCAGCAGGCCCTCGTCGTGGCCGTGCCGGTGGTGGTCGGCTCGCTCGGCCGCATCCCCGTGGGCGCGCTCACCGACCGGTTCGGCGGCCGGGTCATGTTCCCCATCATCTCGCTGGCGACCGTCGTCCCCGTCCTCTATCTGGGGCTGTCCGGCTACGCGTCCCTCACCGGTCTGCTGGTCGGCGGCTTCTTCCTCGGTATCGGCGGCTCGGTCTTCGCCGTCGGCGTGCCCTTCGTCAACGCCTGGTTCCCGCCGGAGCGGCGCGGCTTCGCCCTCGGCATCTTCGGGGCGGGCATGGGCGGTACGGCGATCAGCGCGCTCACCACGGTGCGGCTCGTCGACGCCGGAAGCATGCGCACGCCGTTCCTCATCACGGCGGGCGTTCTCGTCCTCTACGCCGTCACGTCCGTCCTGGTGCTCCGCGACGCCCCGGACCGCCCCGTCCCGACGCAGAAGTTCGCCGCGCGCCTCGCCGCGACGGTGCGCCTGCCGGTCACGTGGCAGGCCGCCGCGGTGTACGCGGTCGCGTTCGGCGGCTACGTCGCCTTCTCCGTCTACCTGCCCGCGTACCTGAAGACCGCCTACGGCCTCACCCAGGCGGACGCGGCGAACCGGATGGCGGGCTTCGTGCTGCTCGCCGTCGTCATGCGGCCCACCGGCGGGTGGCTCTCCGACCGCTTCGGCGGGGTCCGTGTGCTCTCCGGCGCGTTCGCCGTCGTCGCGGTGGGCGCCTTCGTGCAGGCGTTCACGCCGCCGCTGATGCCGCTCGGCACCGTCGCGTTCCTCGCCATGGCCGCGGCGCTCGGTGCGGGCAGCGGCGCCACCTTCGCGCTGGTCGCGGTGATGGCACCGGCCAACCAGGTCGGCTCGGTCACCGGCGTGGTCGGCGCGGCGGGCGGGCTCGGCGGGTTCGTGCCGCCGCTGGTCATGGGCGCGCTCTACGAGGCGTACGAGTCGTACGCCATCGGCCTGGCCCTGCTCGCCCTCGTGGCGCTGGGCGCGATGACGCTGACCGTGACGGCCCTGGCGAGCACGGCACGCACCCGAGGGAGGGTCAGAAATGCCTGAGCTGGACGACGCCCTGGTCGGCACGCGCCGCTTCTTCACGCGCGGCGAGGTGTCCGCCGACCACCGCGCCCTCTTCCAGATCGGCGGCCGTCAGGCCGACACGTTCTATCGCGACCGCTGGTCGCACGACAAGGTGGTGCGCTCCACGCACGGCGTCAACTGCACCGGCTCCTGCTCGTGGAAGGTGTACGTCAAGGACGGCATCATCACCTGGGAGGCGCAGCAGACCGACTATCCGAGCGTGGGGCCGGACCGCCCGGAGTACGAGCCGCGGGGCTGTCCGCGCGGCGCGGCGTTTTCCTGGTACACGTACTCCCCGACGCGCGTGCGCTACCCGTACGTGCGCGGGGTCCTGCTGGAGATGTATCGCGAGGCGCGGCAGCGGCTCGGGGACCCGGTGGCCGCGTGGGCCGAGATCGTCGGCGATCCGGTCAAGGCGCGCGCCTACAAGTCCGTGCGGGGCAAGGGCGGCCTGGTGCGGGCCACGTGGGACGAGGCGACCGAGATGATCGCCGCGGCGCACGTGCACACCATCAAGACGTACGGCCCGGACCGGCTCGCCGGTTTCTCGCCGATCCCGGCGATGTCGATGGTGTCCCATGCGGCCGGTGCCCGCTTCTACAACCTGCTCGGCGGCGCGATGCTGTCGTTCTACGACTGGTACGCGGACCTGCCCGTCGCCTCGCCGCAGGTGTTCGGCGACCAGACCGACGTTCCCGAGTCCGGCGATTGGTGGGACGCCGGCTACCTCGTCATGTGGGGCTCCAACCTGCCGGTGACCCGCACCCCGGACGCGCACTGGATGGCCGAGGCGCGCTACCGCGGCCAGAAGGTGGTCGCGGTCGCGCCCGACTACGCGGACAACGTGAAGTTCGCCGACGAGTGGCTGGCGCCGGCGCCCGGGACGGACGGGGCGCTGGCGATGGCGATGGGGCATGTCGTGCTCAAAGAGTTCTTCGTCGAACGCCATGTCGCGTACTTCCTCGACTACGTGCGCCGCTACACGGATCTGCCGTTCCTGGTGACCCTCGACGACGGGCGGCCCGGGAAGATGCTCACCGCCGCCGATCTGGGGCAGGACGTGGAGAACGCGGCCTTCAAGACCGTGGTGCTCGACGCCGGCGGCACGCCGGTCGTGCCGAACGGGTCGCTCGGTTTCCGCTACGGCGAGACCGGCGAGGGCCGGTGGAACCTTGACCTGGGCGACCTGTCGCCGTTGCTGAGCGCGGCCGGCGGCGACGTCGCCGAGGTGGAGCTGCCGCGCTTCGACGCCCCCGGCGGCTCGGTGGGCACGATCCGGCGCGGGGTG
The DNA here is from genome assembly GCF_016862115.1 of Paractinoplanes deccanensis. GTDB lineage: Bacteria > Actinomycetota > Actinomycetes > Mycobacteriales > Micromonosporaceae > Actinoplanes > Actinoplanes deccanensis. The sequence goes on along the minus strand of NZ_BOMI01000173.1, from coordinate 39,310 downwards.
CCGGTGCGGCAGGTGGCCGGCCGCACCGTCACCACCGTTTTCGACCTGCTGCTGGCGCAGTACGGGGTGGCGCGGCCCGGACTGCCCGGCGAGTGGCCGAGCGGCTACGACGACGCGGACTCGCCGTACACCCCGGCCTGGCAGGAGACCGTGACGGGCGTGCCCGGGCCGACGGCGGCGCGGATCGCGCGGGAGTTCGCCGCCAACGCGGAGGAGTCCCGCGGACGTTCGATGATCATCATGGGGGCGGGCGCGAACCACTGGTTCCACTCGGACACCATCTACCGGTCGTTCCTGACGCTGACGACGCTGACCGGCTGCCAGGGCGTGAACGGCGGCGGCTGGGCGCACTACGTCGGGCAGGAGAAGGTGCGGCCCATCACCGGCTATTCGGTGCTGGGGACGGCGTCGGACTGGACGCGCCCGGGCCGGCAGATGATTCAGACCGCGTACTGGTATCTGCACACGGACCAGTACCGGTACGACCCGTTCTCGGCGGCGACGCTGTCGGTGGCCGACGGGTTCGCCGGCCGGTCCACGGCCGACCTGATCGCCGCGTCCGCCCGGATGGGCTGGATGCCGTCGGTGCCGCACTTCAACCGCAACCCGCTCGACCTGGCCGACGAGGCGGCCGCGGCCGGGGAGCCGGTCGCCGACCACGTCGTCCGGCGCCTGCGCGACGGCGACCTCCGGTTCGCCTGCGAGGACCCGGACGCGCCGGAGAACTTCCCGAGGGTGCTCACGATCTGGCGGGCCAATCTGCTGGGCTCGTCGGCCAAGGGCAACGAGTACTTCCTGCGGCACCTGCTCGGCACCGACCACGGCGTCCGAGCGAAACAGGCCCCGCCGCAAGCGCGCCCGCGCGACGTGACGTGGCACGACGAGGCACCCACCGGCAAGCTCGATCTGTTGCTGACGCTCGACTTCCGGATGACGTCGACGACCGTCTACTCCGACGTCGTGCTGCCGGCCGCCACCTGGTACGAGAAGCACGATCTCAACACCACCGACATGCACCCGTTCGTGCACTCGTTCAACCCGGCGATCGCCCCGCCCTGGCAGACCCGCACCGACTGGGACGCCTTCATGACGATCGCGCGGGTCTTCAGCGCGCTGGCCGCCGAGCATCTCGGCACCCGTACCGACGTGGTGGCCGCGCCCCTGCTGCACGACACCCCCGACGAGATGGCCAACCCGTACGGCAGGGTGATGGACTGGAAGGCCGGCGAATGCGAGCCGATCCCCGGACGGACGATGCCGAAGCTCGTGCCGGTCGAGCGTGACTACGCGGCGGTCGCCGACAAGATGGCCTCGCTCGGGCCGCTGCTCGACTCGCTCGGCGCCACCACCAAGGGCGTCACGTTCGAGGTCGGCCGTGAGCTGGAGTACCTGCGGCACAAGAACGGGGTCGCGCCGAACGGCCGGCCGTCGATCGCCCGGGACGTCGATGCCTGCGAGGCGATCCTCGCGCTGTCCGGCACCACCAACGGCCACCTCGCGACCCAGGGGTTCCGCCAGCTGGAGAGGCGCACGGGCGTACGGCTGGCCGACCTCGCGGCCGAGCACGAGGGCAAGCAGATCACCTTCGCGGACACCCAGTCGCGGCCCACCCCGGTCATCACCTCGCCGGAGTGGTCGGGCTCCGAGGCCGGCGGCCGGCGCTACTCGCCCTTCGTCATCAACGTGGAACGGCTCAAGCCGTGGCACACGCTCACCGGGCGGCAGACCTTCTTCCTCGACCACGATTGGATCGCCGAACTGGGGGAGTGGCTGCCCACCTACCGGCCGCCGCTCGACATGCACGCCCTCTTCGGCGAGCCGCGCGTGGGCGAGCAGGGCGAGCTGGGCATCACCGTGCGATATCTGACCCCGCACAACAAGTGGTCCATCCATTCCGAATATCAGGACAACCTGTTCATGCTGTCGCTGTCGCGCGGCGGCCAGAGCATCTGGATGTCCACGGAGGACGCCGCCAAGATAGGCGTACGCGACAACGACTGGATCGAAGCCGTGAACCGCAACGGCGTCGTGGCGGCCCGCGCGATCGTCTCGCACCGCATGCCCGAGGGCACCGTCTACATGCATCACGCGCAGGACCGGCTCATCGACGTGCCGCGCACCGAGACGAACGGGCGGCGCGGCGGCATCCACAACTCGCTGACCCGGCTGCTCATCAAGCCGACCCACCTCATCGGCGGCTACGCGCAGCTCTCGTTCGCGTTCAACTATCTCGGCCCGACCGGTAACCAGCGCGACGAGGTGACCGTCATCCGCCGCCGCTCCCAGGAAGTGGAGTACTGAGATGCGCGTGATGGCCCAGATGGCGATGGTGATGAACCTCGACAAGTGCATCGGCTGCCACACCTGCTCGGTCACCTGCAAGCAGGCGTGGACCAACCGGAGCGGCGTCGAGTACGTCTGGTTCAACAACGTCGAGACCCGGCCCGGCCAGGGATACCCGCGCCGTTACGAGGACCAGGAGACGTGGCGCGGCGGCTGGGCCCTCAACCGTCGCGGCAGGCTCAAGCTCAAGGGCGGCGGCCGCCTGAGGAAGCTGCTCACCATCTTCGCCAATCCCAAACTGCCGGCGATCCAGGACTACTACGAGCCCTGGACGTACGACTACGAGACGCTCACGAACGCGCCCCTCCAGGAGCACACGCCCGTGGCGCGCCCCAAGTCGCTGCTCACCGGCGAGGACATGAAGGTCTCGTGGTCGGCCAACTGGGACGACGACCTCGGCGGGCCGCCGGACCGCGACGTGCTGCTCGCCGGCATCGCGGACAAGGTGAAGTTCGAGTTCGAGCGCACTTTCATGTTCTACCTGCCGCGGATCTGCGAGCACTGCCTCAACCCGTCGTGCGCGGCCTCGTGCCCGTCCGGCGCCATCTACAAGCGGACCGAGGACGGCATCGTCCTGGTCGACCAGGACCGCTGCCGGGGCTGGCGGATGTGCGTGTCCGGCTGCCCGTACAAGAAGGTCTACTTCAACCACCGCACGGGCAAGGCGGAGAAGTGCACGTTCTGCTTCCCCCGCGTCGAGGTGGGCATCCCGACCGTGTGCTCGGAGACGTGCGTGGGACGGCTTCGCTACATCGGCCTGATGCTGTACGACGCGGACGCGGTACTCGAGGCGGCGTCCGTCCCGTCGTCCCAGGACCTGTACGAGGCGCAGCGCGGTGTGTTCCTCGACCCGTCCGCGCCGGAGGTCGTCACGGCCGCCGAGCGCGCGGGCATCCCGCGCGACTGGATCGAGGCGGCGCAACGGTCGCCGGTCCACGCGCTCATCACCAAGTACAGGGTGGCGCTGCCGCTGCATCCGGAATACCGCACCATGCCGATGGTCTGGTACATCCCGCCGCTCTCGCCGGTCGTCGACGTGGTGCGCGACACCGGCTACGACGCCGAGGACCGCAGCAACCTGTTCGCGGCGATCGAGGCCCTGCGCATCCCGGTCGACTATCTGGCGCAGCTGTTCACGGCCGGCGACCCGGCGCCGGTCGACGCGGTGTTGCGCAAGCTCGCGGCGATGCGTTCGTACATGCGGGATCTCACCATGGGACGAGATCCCGACGACAGCATCCCGGCGGCGGTGGGCATGACGGGGGAACAGATCCACGACATGTACCGGCTGCTGGCCCTGGCGAAGTACGACGAGCGGTACGTGATCCCGCCCGCGCACGCGGAGCAGGCGCACTCGCTGGAGGAGCTGGCGACCTCGTGCAGCCTCGACTACGAGGGCGGGCCGGGGATGGGCGGCTCGGGACCGTTCGGCGAGTCGTCGGGCGGGCCGCAGCCGATCGCCGTGGAGAACTTCCAGATGCTGCGCGACAGGCAGACCGCCGACTCGCTCAGCGGGCGCGTCAACCTGCTCAACTGGGACGGGCGCGGAAAACCGGAGGGGCTGTTCCCGCCGCGCCGCTCGGAGGAGCCGCCCGGATCGGACGGTGCGTCATGAACCGCGCCTGGCAGGCTCAGTCGCTGTTGCTCGGCTATCCCGACGCCACACTGTTGAACAACGTGAGTCTGCTCTCCGAGGTGGCGTCGACGCTGGATGCGGCGGTGGGCGCGCCGCTGCATCGTTTTCTTCAGCACGCGCGGGCCGCTGAGCCGATCCGGCTGGCGGAGGATTACGTCGCGACGTTCGACCAGCGCAAGCGTTGCTGCCTGTACCTCACGTATTACGCCTACGGCGACACACGCAAGCGGGGCATGGCGCTGCTGCGGCTCAAGCAGGCGTACGCGGCCGACGGTCTCCTGCTCGGCGACGAGGAGCTGTCCGACCACCTGTCGGTCGTCCTCGAATACGCCGCCGCGGTGCCGGCGAAGGGCCGCGCGCTGCTGCTGGAGCACCGGGCCGGGATCGAGCTGCTGCGCCTGGCCCTGCGAGACATGCGATCCCCATGGGCGGACGTGCTCGAGTCGGTGTCGGCGACGCTGCCGCCGCTGCGCTCGCCGGCCGAGGTCGCCAAGCTCGCCGCCCAGGGCCCGCCGGAAGAGAGGGTCGGCACCTACCGATGAACACGTTCCTGTACGTCGTCGTCCCGTACATCGCGCTGACCGTCTTCGTGGCCGGGCACATCTGGCGCTACCGGTACGACAAGTTCGGCTGGACCACACGCTCGTCGCAGCTCTACGAACGCCGCCTGCTGCGGATCGGCAGCCCGCTGTTCCACTTCGGCATCCTGCTGGTCGTGCTCGGCCACGTGGGTGGCCTGCTCATCCCCGAGTCGTGGACCGATGCCGCCGGCATCAGCGAGGACGCCTACCACTTCGTCGCCGTGGCACTCGGCACGGTCGCCGGCGTCTGCACCCTCCTCGGGGCGGCCATCCTCATCTACCGCCGCCGCACCACCGGCCCGGTCTTCTCGGCGACGACAGTCAACGACAAGGTGATGTACGTCCTGCTGATCGGCACCCTCTGCCTCGGCCTGGGCACGACCGTGCTCGGCAACCTCACCGACCACCCGCACGACTACCGCTTGACGGTGTCGCCGTGGTTCCGCTCGATCTTCTACTTCCAGCCGGACAGCAGCCTGATGGCCCAGGCGCCGATCGGCTTCCGCCTGCACGCGCTGGCCGCGTTCGCCCTGTTCGCGTTCTGGCCGTTCAGCCGCCTGGTGCACGTCTTCTCGGCGCCGCTCGGCTACCTGACACGCCCGTACATCGTCTATCGCAGCCGCGACGACCGCCCCACCCGACCCGGCTGGGAGCGGGTGCGGTAGGTACTCGTACTCAAGACCCGGGGGTGTCGCTCCGGAAGGCTGCACCCATGGCTTTCTCAACCGCCGCACCGGCCAAACCCACCGCCGCCTTCGTCGGGGCCTCCTGGGCGGCCCTCTTCCTCGGCGTCATCGCCTACGCCGTCGGGCTGTGGAACGCGAGCATGACGCTCAGCGAGAAGGGCTTCTACGCGGCCGTTCTCGCGCTCGGGCTCTTCGCGGCCATCTCGCTGCAGAAGTCGGTGCGGGACCGGGCCGAGGGGCTGCCCGTCACCGCGCTCTACCTCGGGCTCTGCTGGGCCGTGGTGGGGCTGTCGATCCTGATGCTCGCCGTCGGGCTGGTGAACAGCGGCATGGCGCTCAGCGAGAAAGGGTTCTACGGGCTGGCGTTCGCCATGGCGCTCTTCGCCTCGGTCGCCGTGCAGAAGAACGTGCGCGACGCTCTGCGGTACCACCCGAACCACGTGCCGCCGGATCATCTCACCCGCGGCGCATGAAGACGCGGGACGCCCGCAGGAGCAGCGTGTGACGTCATGGACGCGATCCTGGGCACCCTGACCGAGGCGGAACTGGCCCTCGTCCGCGAGGCGGACCCGAAACGCCTGAAGAAGCTCGACGAGGACGCCCTCATCGAGCTCCACGGGCGGGTCCGCCGGGCCCGCAACAAACAGGTGAAGAACTACCGCCGCCGGGCCGCCGACCGGGTGGCGGAGACCGGGGGCCGGGGCAAGGCCTACGCCCGCAACGCCCGGCGGCGCGCCAAGGCGGAGGTCTTCGAGGAACTGCTGTCGCAGGTGAGCGCCCGCCTGGCCACGCTGGCCCACGAGGCGGCCGAGGTCCTGCGGGCCGAACGCGAAGCCGAGGCGGCCGCCGCCGCGAAACCGCCGCGGCCCGCGCGCGTGAAGAAGTTGCGCCCGCAGCGCATCGACAACCGCCCCGACACCCCGGACCGGCGCAAACGCCACGCCTCCACCCGGGCGGCGGGAGCGCGCCGCCAGGCCCGCAAGGACAGCCGGTGAGGCGCGCGGGCCGGTGCCTCAGGTCCTGACGGCGCCGGCGATCTGCTGGGCTGCCTGGGCGGGGGTGAGGTTCGTGGTGTCGACGACCTCCGCCTCGCGGTGCAGCCAGGTGCGGGCCGCCTCGGCGTACGGTTCGAGGTATTTGAGGCGGAACGGGGACGGGACGGGGTGCTCGCCCTCGATGCGCCGCAGGAGGGTCTCCCGGTCGGCGTGGAGGACGAAGTGGCGCACCGGGATGGCATGCTCGGCGAGGCCGGCGCTGATCTCGCGCCAGTAGGGCTCGACCAGGACGGTCATGGGCATCACGAGGGTGCCGCCGGTGTAGTCGAGCACGCGGCGGGCGGTCTCGACGACGAGCGGGCGCCACGGCGGCCAGTGCTGGAAGTTGTCCGTCTCGGGCAGGCCGGGCGTGATGTCCATGAGGGTCGTGCCGACCTTCTCGGCGTCGAACACCCGCGAATCCGGGATCAGCGGCTGCACCAGCGCACTGGTCGTCGTCTTGCCGGCGCCGTGGGTGCCGTTGATCCAAACGATCACGAGGACCGATGGTAGCCCCGCGAGTCACCCGTGGCGCGCCCCGAGCGTCAGCGGCGAGCCGGCTGATCAGCGGCTCTGCGACGTGCCCTCGCCGCTGGTGAGGCCGAGCAGGAACGTCATGACCAGCAGGCCCCAGGGTGCTCCAGGCGGTGCGCCGCACCCACCGCCGCCGCGGACCGCACGGCGCAGCACATCGGATCTCACCGAACGGTTAGTGGATCTCCACGAAGACCCGGACGGCCCCGGCGCCGAGCTGGACGCGGGCGCCCGCGGGAAACGACGTGCCGGTGAGGAGGTCGGCCAGCGGGACGATGGGCTGGGCGACGGCGGGCTCCCACGACCAGTTGTGCGGGAAGTGGACGCGGCGGCCGTCGGTGGCGGTGGCGGACGTCGCGGTGACGCTCGGGGTGGCCGGGTGCCACGGGGTGGACGGCTGGGGGACCAGCCAGCGCAGCAGGGCGGCGGCGAAGCCGATGTTAGGCAGTGTTCCCCCGTAGGTGATGTGGCCGCGGCTGTAGGAGGTGCTGGTCACGGCGGGCCAGCGGCCGCAGTGCGGTGTTCGTAGTTGGCGAGCGTTCGCGCACCGGTGGCCCGCAGGCCGTCGATCCAGCGGGTCGCGGCGGCGCCCGGCGGGCAGAACAGCGGGCGGACGGCCGCCCTTGGCGCGGGGCTGACGGGGTTGGTCGGCGGGTGCAAGGCCGGCGCGGGGCTGACGGGGTTCGTCGGCGGATGCGAGGCCGGCGCGGGGCTGACGGGGTCGGTCGGCGGATGCGAGGCCGGCGCTGGGTTGACCGGGCCGGCTGGTGGGTGTGGGGCCGGCCGGGCGCGAGGGCCGGCGGGCTTGCGCGGCGTACCGGGACGGGGGTGTCGATGGTGGTGAACTCGTCGTGGGTGACGCCGGCGGCCTCGGCCAGGCGGGCGGGCATCGGGTCGGTGCGGGGGAGGTCGAGGTCTTCCGCCAGGCGCTCGTACGGCTGATATTCGTGGTGATAGGCGGCCCCGAAAAGAACTGTCACCCCTTCACCCCTCCGGCCGACAGCCCCGATTGCCAATAGCGCTGCAACAGCAGGAACGCGGCGATCAGCGGAATGATGGACAGCATCGACCCGGTGACCACCAGCGCCAGCAGCTCGCCGGTCGACCCGCTGCCCCCGCCGGCCGACTGCGAGGACCACGCCGCCAGCCCGACCGTGATCGGGTAGAGGTCCGGATCGTTCAGCATGATCAGCGGCAGGAAGTAGTTGTTCCACGTCGCCACCAGCGTGAACAGCAGCACCGTGATGATCCCCGGGGCGAGCGAGCGCAGCGCGAGCCGGAAGAAGATGCTCATCTCGCCGGCGCCGTCGATGCGGCCGGCCTCGATCAGGCTGTCCGGCACGGCGTCCTGCGCGTAGATCCGCATCAGGTAGAGCCCGAACGGGCTGACCAGCGACGGCAGGATGATCGCGAGCGGCGTGTTCACCATGCCGACCTTGCTGAACAGCAGATAGGTGGGAATCGCGAGCGCTGTCGTCGGCACCATGATGGAGCCGAGCACGAGACCGAACAGCGCGTTGTTGCCCCGGAACCGGTATTTCGCGAAGCCGTATCCGCCGAGCGCCGCGAGGAACGCCGCCCCGCCCGCGCTGACGAGCGAGTAGAACAGTGTGTTCAGCATCCACCGCAGGTAGACGCCGTCGCCGTACGTGAACGTCTCCTTGATGTTGGTGAACAGGTTGAGGTCACCGGCGAACCAGAGCCCGAACGTGGAGAACAGGTCCTCGGTGCTCTTCGTCGACGCGACCCCCAGCCAGAACAGCGGCAGCAGGAAATAGACGAGCAGGGCCAGCATGCCGAGGGTCAGCACGTTGCTGCGTCGGCTGGCGAGCGATTTGCGGTGCCGGGCCGGCGCGGCGGTCCCGGTCCTTTCCAGGGTGCCGGTCATGACCGGCTCCTTCGGCCGCTGACGAACAGGACCGTGTACGAGGCCACCACGATCACGGCGCCGAGCAGGAAGGAGACCGCCGCCGCGTAGTTCACTTCCTGGCCCGTGAACGCGAGCGTATAGGCGTACAGATTGGGGGTGTAACCGCTGTCGATGACGCTCGGCGCGAGACGTTGCAGCAATTGCGGCTCGGCGAAGAGCTGGAAGCTGCCGATCACCGAGAAGATGAGGCACAACAGCAGCGCCGGGCGCAGCGCGGGTATCTTGATGCTCCACGCGATGCGCCAGGCTCCCGCGCCGTCGACGGCCGCCGCCTCGTACAGATCGTGCGGGACGGCGCGCAGCGCGGCATACAGGATGATCATGTTGTAGCCGACGAACTCCCAGGTGACGATGTTCGCCATCGAGCCGAGCATCCAGTCGTCGCTGAGGAACGGGGGCGCCGGCAGCCCGAGTTTGCCGGCCAGTTGCGCGAACGGGCCGAAGTCGGGCCCGTAGAGATAGCCCCACATGAGCGTCGCGACGACCGCCGGAACGGCGTACGGAATGAAAATGCCGAGCCGGAAGACCTTGGCGAATCGGAGCAGGCCGCTGTCGATGGCCAGGGCGGAGGCGAGCGAGAGCGCCAGCATCAGCGGCACCTGGATGACGAAGAAGCGGGCGACCCGCAGGACGCCGTCCATGAGACGGTCGTCCTGCAGGGCGCGCGTGTAATTCTCGAAACCGGCGAACACCGTGCCGCCGATCAGCTGCTCGCGGAAGAGGCTCAGATAGGCCGCGTACGCCAGCGGCGCGACGAGCATCGCGGCGAAGACGAGCAGGAACGGCGCCACGAAAAGGTAGCCGCTTTTCGCGTGCGTGTTCATTCGTTGACCTTGAAACCCTGGTTCTTGGCGTAGTCGGTGACGCGTTTCTGCCATTCGTCGAGCGCGGCGCTCGTGTCGGACTTGTCGGCGAACGACTTGCCGACCGTCTCGTCCCAGTCGTTGACGGCCTGGTCGAGGAAGGGCGGCCACTGGAACTGCTTGTCGACCGTGTCGCTGATCCGCGCGAACTCCTGGTTGACCGCCTGCCCGCCGTAGAACTCGGGCTTCTGGCCGGTGAACGCGGGATCGGCGAGAACCGCCTTGGTCGCCGGGAACAGGAACTGCTCCAGCGCGAGCTTCTTGGTGGATTCCGGATCGGTGTTGAGGAACTCCGCGAACTTCGCCGCGGCGATCGGGTTCTTCGTGCCGGTGATGACCGCGCTGGTGGAGCCGCCCCAGTTTCCGGAGACCTCCTGGCCGCCGGACTGCCATTGCGGCAACGGCGCGGCACGCCATTTGCCGGTCGTCGATTTCGCGCTGCCGGTGAGGAAGACCGGCCCCCAGGCGGCGGTCAGCCACGTCGCGTACTTGCCCCGGTTGAGGGCCTGGTACCAGGCGTCGGTGAAGTCGGCGTCCGCCGAGACCACGCCCTCGGCGATCAGCCCGCCCCAGTAGGAGCCGACCTTCTTGGAGACGTCGTCGTTCAGGCTCACGGTGACCGACTCCGGGCCGGTGTTGGTGAACGGCTTCGCGCCGGCCTGCCAGAGCAGGCCCATCCAGGCGCCGTTCTGGTTGGACGCCAGGTTGGTCAGGTAGACGTTCGGGTCGGCGGCGTGCAGCTTGCGGGCCGCGGCGGCGAACTCGTCCCACGTCTTGGGGACGGCGATGCCGTGCTTGTCGAAGATGTCCTTGCGGTACAGCATGCCCATCGGGCCGGTGTCCTGCGGATAGCCCCAGATCTCGCCGTTCGCACCGGTGACCTGGTTCCACGTCCAGTCGACGAACGTGTCCTTGAGCGCCTCCGCTCCGTACGGCCGGAGGTCCACCAGGCTCTTGGTGAGCGAGAACGTCGGGATGTACTGGAACTCGATCTGCGCGACGTCGGGGGCGCCGGAGCCGGCCTTGAGGGCGGTGCGCAGCTTGGTGTACTGCGGCTCGCCCTGGCCGGCGTTGACGACCTCGACGTCGATCGCCGGGTACTTCTGCTCGAAGAGGGTGACCTCCTTCTGGATGTCCGGGACCCAGGTCCAGAAGACGAGCTTGGTGGGGGTCTGCAGAGCCTTGTCGATGTCGGCCTGAGCGGCCGGCGGTGCGGCGGAGCCACCGTCGTCGCCGGCCGAGTCGCCGGTGCAGGCGGCGAGGCAGAGCACGAGCAGAGCGGCGCTGAAGCGTTTCACAGCCTTCACATCGGACTCCTCAGCTGGTGGGAGCGGTCGAGTGGCGCATGCCCAGCCTCTGATCGATATGACTCAATGTCAACATCTGGTTACGGGAAGGTTTCCTGCCGGAACCTGTGAGAATTCTTTGAACGCGGTCTGGACAAACGATCGACGGTCCTGCATTGTCTTGATCATCTATCTGGCTGTGCGTGGGGCGTCGCAGTCGGTCACTGAGATCTCGTCATAGGGATGTGTGATGTCGTCTGTTCAGGGACGCCCTGTGCGTCGTTTTGTGTCCAAATTGGACACACGCGTCGGTGCGCTGGCATCGATGCTCCTCATCGTCTATCTCGCCGCTCCGTCCGGGCTTCCGGGCGCCGGCCGGCCGGCCGTGGGAGCGGCCGGCGCCCCTGCCGTAGCGGCCGGTGCCACCCCGGTGGCCGCCGCGGCTCCCGTCGCCTGCCCCACCGGCGACGTGGCCGAGGCGGTCGCCCGCGACGCGGCCCGGCACTGCCGGGCCAAGGTCGGCATCGCCGAGCTGACCAGCGAGTACGACCAGGCATGGGCGATGCCGGACGGTTCCGTCCGGTACGAGCACCGCTACCGCCCGGTGCGCGTCAAGCGCGACGGCCGGTGGACGCCCGTCGACACGAAGCTGGCGTTCGCCGCCGACGGGTCGGTGCGCCCCGGCGCCACCGCCACCGGGCTGGTGTTCTCCGGCGGCGGCGACGGGCCGATGGTCGCGGTCGCCGAGGGCGCCGGCACGCTGCGGCTCGGCTCACCGGTCGGACCGCTTCCCCGGCCGGCCCTCGACGGCGACACCGCCACCTATCCCGAGGTGCTACCCGGCGTCGACCTCCAGCTCAAGGCCGACGTGGACGGGTATTCGCAGGTGCTGGTGGTGAAGAGCCGGGAGGCCGCGGCCAACCCGAAGCTCGACCGCCTCGCCTTCTCCGTCGCCGCCGACGGCCTGACAGTGGCGGCGGACTCCGCCGGCAACCTGCGGGCCGCCGACGCGAAGGGCAAGGTCGTGCTCGCGGGCAACGCGCCCCTGATGTGGGACGCCGGCGCCGCGCGCGTGCGCGCCATGCGGACCTCGCTGGCCAAGGCGTCGCTCGTGGTGATGCCGGACCGGGCGATGCTCGACGCGGCCGCGACGCGGTACCCGGTCTACATCGACCCCGGCGTGACGGCTGCCCGGTCCAACTGGGTCAAGGTCGACTCCGGCAACCCCACGGTCAACTACCTCAACGCCTCGGGCAACGCCCCGGTCGGCACCAACAACGGCGGGACCAACAAGTACCGGTCCTTCTTCGACCTGGACGTCAGCGTCACCCCGATCGCCGGCAAGTACATCTCCTCGGCCTACCTGGCGATCACCGAGACGCACTCGGCCTCGTGCACCCCGCGCCAGGTCGACCTCTGGAACACCGGCTACGCGGGCGCGACGACCACCTGGAACGCCCAGCCGGCGTGGGGCGCGATCCTGTCGTCCCAGACGGTCGCCGGGGGCTTCTCGACGGCCTGCCCGGCCGCGGCCCTCAAGTTCGACGCCACCGCCATCGTCCGGTCGGCGGCCGCCGGCAGCTGGGGAAACGTGACGGTCGCGCTGCGCTCGCCCAACGAGACCGACAACTCGTACTACAAGACCTTCAGCAACAACCCCACCCTTGTGATCAACTACCTGCACTACGCCCCGGTCGCGGGTTGCCCGGGTGGGATCGCCGTGGACAGCGACTACAACGGCGACGGCGCGGCCGACGTGGCGATCGGCGCTCCCTTCGCCGCGGTGAACGGCCTCGCCGAGGCGGGCCAGGTGACCGTCCAGTACGCCGGCTCCGGCCAGACGCAGACGCTGTCCCAGGGCACGGCCGGGGTGCCGGACGTGGCCGAGGCCGGCGACCAGTTCGGCTTCTCGCTCGCCAGCTACGACGCCAACCAGGACGGCTGCGCCGACCTCGTGGCCGGCGCGCCCTACGAGGACGCGGGCACGGTGCCCAACTCCGGCGGCGTCGCCGTGCTGTTCGGCGGTCCGGCCGGGCTGGCCAGGGGAGTCTGGTACGACCAGGGGTCCGCTGACCTCGCCGACGATCCCGGCAACGGCGACTGGCTCGGCTACGCCGTCGCCGCGGGCAACACGCCGTCCGGTGAGCCGTTCCTCGCCATGGGCGCGCCCGGCGAGGACCTGACCGGCACCGACTCGGGCATCGTCCACTACCGGCTCGGGTCGTCCAACGCGACCGTCGGCGGCACGGGGACGGACGACCGGGCCGGCTACTCGCTCGCGGCCACCCCGCACCACCTGGCGATCGGCCTGCCGGGACGGACGGACGGCGCGGGCCGGACGTGGTCCGGGGCGGTGTTCATGTACACCCACGCGATCAGCGGCACCTCGGTCAAGTCGCTCGCCCAGGTCGCGGGCGGCACGCCGAACGGCACCACCGGCAAGTCGATCGACATGGTGCCGATCGCCGGCACCACGAACTCGCTGCTGGCGATCGGCTCGCCCGGCGGCGACGGGGACGGGGTCCGGGACAGCGGTGCGGCCTCCACCTACATCCTCACCTCGACGGGCTTCACCGTCGTGACCGGCGTCCGCAAGCCGGACGCGAAGCCGGGCGATCACTTCGGCGAGAAGGTCACCCTGTCCCCGGGTCCGGACCAGACGCTCGTGGTCGGCGCGCCGGGTCACGACGACGGCGACCACCGCGACGCCGGCTCGGTGATCGGCTTCCCGGCCGCGGGAACGGGCGCCGCCGTCCCGATCCGGACCGGGGACAGCGCCATGGCGCTCGACGGCGCCTACCTGCACTCGTCCCGGGCGAGCCTCTACCTGACCCGGTTCATCGCAGCCGAGGTCACCGCCTATTCGTGGTCCTCGATCGGCGCGGGCGCGCCGGCCGTGTCCGGCACCTGGCAGGGCTCCGCCTCCTTCGGATCGGCGGTCCGCTGATGAACCTTCGTCCTCGTCACCAGATCAGCACGAACTCAGGGAAGGGCCGCGGCATGGCAACGGGGGAGAGGCGCCGGCGCGCCCGCGGGATCGGCCTCGTCGCCGGGCTCGCGGCGCTGCTCGCGGGATACGCGGTGATCCCGGGGAACGCCACCGCACCGGCACCGGCGCCGGCGATGACGCCGGTCGCCGAGGAGTCGCCGCTGCGGCCGACCGAGAGCGAGGCCGCCGCCTACGCGAAGCAGATCGGGCAGCGGGTCGAGGTCGGCTCGCTGCGCGGTGAGCGCCGGACCGTGTACGCGGACCCGGACGGCACCTTCACGTCGATCGAGCACACCCAGACCGTGCGCGTGAAGCACGAGGGCGCCTGGCAACCGGTCGACGCGACCCTCGCGCCCACGGCGGACGGAGCGATCACCCCGAAGGCGGTCACCTTCGGCCTGCGGCTCTCCGGCGGCGGCGACGGGCCGCTGCTCACGGCCGAGCGTGCCGGCCGATCGATGGCGCTGAGCTGGCCCGGTGCCCTGCCGGCCCCGGCGGTCGAGGGCGACCACGCCACGTACGCGGAGGTTCTGCCGGGTGTCGACCTGGTGGTCACCGTGACCCCGGAGAGCTTCTCGCACGTGCTGGTCATCAAGACGGCCGAGGCGGCCGCCGATCCCAGGCTGGACGAGATCGAGTTCGGGCTGAAGACGACCGGCGTCACCGTGCGGGAGAACGCCGGCGGCGACCTGACGGTCGCGGACGCCGGAACCGGCGGCCCGATCTTCGAGGCGCCGCAACCGACCATGTGGGACTCGGCCGAGCCGGCCGCCGCGGCCCGATCGGCCGTCCCGCAGGCGACCGCCGAGACGCCCGCCGACACCTCGACCGAGACGCCGATCGACGTCGAGGTCGACAAGGACAGCGTGACGCTGGTGCCCGACCCGGAGATGCTGGCCGACCCGGCGACGACGTTCCCGGTCTACCTCGACCCGGTCTACTCGACGGCCAAGCGCACGGCGTACACCATGGTGGCCAGCGGTTATCCGAGCGAGGAGTACTGGTCGTTCGACGGCAAGGCCGACGAGGGCCTCGGCGAGTGCCCGGTCTCGTCGGGCACGTGCAACGGCGCCGGCGTCAAGCGGCTCTTCTTCACCGTGCCCACCTCTGCCTACCTCGGGTCGACCATCCTCGACGCGAAGTTCGCGATCACGATGGTGCACACCTACAACGACGAGGAACGCGGCGTCTCGCTCTATCGGGCGAGCGCCGGCATCTCGACGGCCACGAACTGGAGCAACCAGCCCGCCACGCCCGAGCTGCTCGCGGCCGTATCGCCGGTCAACAAGCAGAGCTCGTGCAGCACGGGCAACCAGAACGTGCGGTTCAACGCCATGGGCGTGGTCGACGACATCCGCGCCAACAGCCTGAAGAGCGTCACGTTCGGCCTGCGGGCGTCGACCGAGTCCGATCACGTCGGGTGGAAGCGCTTCTGCGGCAACGGCCAGCTCGAGGTGAAGTACAACCACCAGCCGAGCGTGCCCTCCACCAGCACGATGAGCTCGGCGCCCGGCGGGGTCTGCGCCACCACCACCGTGCCGGTCATCTCCGCGTTCCCGGTCCTCACCGTCTACGTCCGCGACGTCGACCACGCGTCGACGCACGTCGAGAACGTCCGCGCGCGGATCTGGCTGACCTGGACGACCAGCACCGGCACCACGGGGTCCAAGACCTACACGACCGGATGGAAGGCCGGCGACGGGAAGACGCCGTTCCGGGTCACGGTGAGCCCGGGAGACGTGCCGCAGAACACCACCATCGCGTGGCAGGCGCAGGGCGGCGACGAGAACGGCAGCTGGAGCAACTACAGCCTCCCGTTGTGCCGCTTCAAGATCGACCGGACGGCGCCACCCGAGCCGGACATCGACTCGCCGGAATACCTCCCGCTGGACGCGGCCGACAACAACTCCGCGGACGCCGGCGCCTGCGTGGAAGACAACCTGGACCGCGGCCACGTGGGCAAATACACGACGTTCACCTTCGACGTCCCCGGCACCGACGCCGTTCGCTACACCTACGGCATCGACGAGGACCCGAAGTACCCGCTGACGCCGGCGTCGGCGGGCGGGCCGGTGACCGTCAAGGGCTGGACCCCCGAGGACGCCGGCCTGCACTTCGTCAAGGTGCGTGCCTACGACGCCGCGAACAACCCGAGCGCGGTCGCGGAGTGCTACTTCGGCGTTCCCAACCGGCGCGCCGCCGGCGAGTGGAACCTCAGCGAGGACGCGGGATCGGCGACCGTCGCCGACGCGCGTGAACAGAACCCGATGACCGTGAACCCGGGAGTCACGCTGGCCGTGCCCGGCCCCGGCTGTCTCCACGTCAGCCCCTGCGAGCGGGACCGCGCCGCGAGCTTCACCGGCCGGCCCGACAGCTACCTGGCCACGAACAGCTCCGCGCTCGTCGACACCGAGCAGTCCTTCGCCGCCTCGGCGTGGGTGAAGCTCACCGACGACACGAAGAACGCGGTGGCCGTCAGCCAGGACGGCACCGGGCCGTTCGGCTTCACGCTCGGCTACAACGCCGGCAGCAAGAAGTGGACGTTCCTGCTGCCGGTGACCGACGTGCGCAACATCGGCGCCTTCGGCGTGGTCAGCTCCGTCACCGCGGTCAAGGACGAGTGGACCCACCTCGCCGGCGTCTACGACGCCTACAAGGGCGTCGTCCAGCTGTACGTGAACGGGGTCCCGCAGGGCACCAGCGCGAACGCGCGCCGGTCGGCGTTCACGTCCTGGGGCGCCGTGCAGATCGGCCGCAGCCTCAACTGGGGCGAGTACGCCAACTACTGGACGGGCAGCATCGCCGAGGTCGAGCTCTACGACCGCATGCTGAGCGGGGTCGAGCTCGCCGCGATGATCAAGAGGCGGCCGGCGCGGCTGGCCTACTGGCAGCTGACCACGCAGACCGACGGCAAGAGCGGCGAGTACGACAAGAACGCCGGCCGGGAGCTGCTGCTGGAGGGTGGCGCCTCGCTGCGCTACGTCGACCTGCAGACCGCTCCCTGGGACGTGGAGCTCCCGCTGATCGGCGCGGGCGAGATGATCCTGGACGGTGCCGACGACCGGGCCCGCACCGCGGGACCGGTGGTGCCGACCGCGAGCAGCTTCTCGGTGAGCGCCTACGTGCGGCTGGCCGGCCCGGAGTGTGCCGGCGGCCAGACCGTGCTGTCGCAGGCCGGCACCAGGAACAGCGCCTTCCGCATCCGATGCACCCCGAACGACACGTGGGAGGTGGTCGTGCCGAACGCCGACGCGGCCCCCACGGCGTCGCTCACCGTCACCCCGCGCGGGGATGACGAGGGCCCCGGCAGCGCGCCCACCTCCGAGATCGGCGGGCAGCACATCGCGATCGTCTACGACGCACACACCCGGGAGCTGAAGCTCTACGTCGCCGGCGAGCCGGTGGCCAGCGAGACCGTCGCGCCCGACGCCTTGTTCACCGCGAGCGGCGGCCTCCAGGTCGGCCGCGCGCTGATCAACGGGCAGTACGGCGAGTACTTCGCCGGCGTCGTCGACGACGTGCGCGTCTACGGCGGAGTGCTCGACGACACCACCGTGCAGCTGCTCGCCCAGAGCGAAGAGCAGCCCCAACTCTGAGAGCGGAGAGATCCATGCGATTCACCGAACGCTCGCGGGGCCGGCGCGCTCTCGCGGCGGCACTGGTCGCCGCGGTCGCGGCGACACTGCTGCACGCCGATCCGCTGCCGGCGGTCGCCACGCCCGGCGACGACCGCCCCGCCGCGCCCGCCGACGGCAAGCCGGCGCCGGCCAAGCCGGCACCGAAGGGCCTGACGAACCTGCCGGACAAGGCCCTCGAGCTGACCAAGAAGCCGAAGGCCGAGCTCACCTGGCCCGCGGCCGCCACCACCGAGGTGGCGGCCGGCGGGACCGGCGCGAAGGCCGGCGGCCTGAAGATCAAGGCCGCGTCGACCCGGGTCAAGGTGCAGACCTACGCCAAGGACGTCGCCGACCGGGCGAAGTCCAGCGGTCCCGTCATGCGGGTCAGCCCCGGCACCGGAGCGAAGGCGGGCGCCGCCCGGATGAGCTTCGACTACGGCACCTTCGCCGGCGGGGCGAGCGGTGACCTGGGCGGCCGGCTCACGCTCGTCGCGCTGCCCGAGTGCGCGCTCACCACACCCGACGCCGCGGCCTGCGCGCCGCGGCCGCTCAAGACGGTCAACGACGTCAACGCCAAGACACTGACCACGGACGTCAGCGTCGCCACCACCGGCACGCTCGTGGCGATGCGGACGAGCGAGGGCGGCGCCAAGGGAACGTACGGCGCCACCCCGCTCTCCCCGTCGTCCAGCTGGAGCGTGTCACCGTCGTCCGGCTCCTTCTCCTGGTCGTACCCGCTGCGGCTGCCCCCGGTGCCCGGCGGCTTCGGCCCCGGCGTCTCGTTCGGCTACAACTCGCAGGCGGTCGACGGGCAGACCGCCGACACCAACAACCAGGGCTCGTGGATCGGCTCCGGCTTCACCTACGAGCCGGGCTACGTCGAGCGCCGGTACAAGCCGTGCCAGGACGACGGGCACAAAGACGTCGGCGACCTCTGCTGGGCGTACGACAACCTGACCCTGTCCTTGAACGGCTCCTCCAGCGAGCTGGTCCGCTCGGGCAGCACGTGGAAGCTCGCCAACGACGACGGCTCGAAGATCGAGCGGCTCACCGGGGCGGTCAACGGCGACGTCAACGACGGCAAGGTGACCGGTGAGCACTGGAAGCTCACCACCACCGACGGCACGCAGTACTTCTTCGGCCTCAACCGGCTGCCCGGCTGGACGACGGGCAAGGACGAGACCAACTCGACGTGGACCGTGCCGGTCTTCGGCGACGACGCGTCCAACGCGGACGACAACGCGGCCGAGCCCTGCTACAACGCCACCTTCGCGAACGCCTGGTGCCAGCAGGCGTGGCGGTGGAACCTCGACTACGCGCTCGACCGCAACAACAACGTCATCGCGTATTACTACGGCAAGGAGACCAACGCCTACGCGCTGGGCCGCAAGACCGACGTCAACGGCACGCCGTACGACCGGGGCGGCTGGCTCAAGCGCATCGACTACGGCCAGCGCGCCGGCGCGGTGTTCACCACGGCCCCGGGCGCCCGGGTGGTCTTCAAGGAGGAGGAGCGCTGCGACACCACGGTCAACGCGACCGCCTGCGCCAACAACACCCTCACCGACGCCACCAAGGCCGCGTGGCCGGACGTCCCGTTCGACCGCATCTGCGCGGTGAACACCAAGTGCAAGACCGACCAGGTCTCGCCGACGTTCTTCACCCGCAAGCGGCTCTCCACGGTGACCACGCAGATCCGCAACGGCACCAGCACCTTCGCCGACGTCGACCGGTACACCCTCGGGCAGCTCTACCCCGACAACGGTGACGGCAGCTCGGGCCTGTGGCTGCACACCATCAAGCAGGAGGGCCTGTACGGCGGCGGCGACGCGCTCGCCTCGCCGGCCGTGCGGCTCGACGTCAAGCAGCTGGAGAACCGGATCGTGCAGGCGGGCGACATGCTCGGCCGGTTCGTCCGGCCCCGCCTCGGCGTCGTCTACAACGACACCGGCGGCCAGCTGGACATCGAGTACTCCAAGCCCGAGTGCACCGGCACCACCCTGCCCGCCGAGGGCAAGAGCACCAAGCGCTGCTACTCGGTGCGCTGGCACGGCGGCGGCAGCGAGGAGCCGTACCTCGACTGGTTCAACAAGTACGTCGTCGTGGCCGTCCGCGAGACCGACACCACGAAGATCGACCCGGGCGCCCAGCCGACCCCGGACATGGTGACGTTCTACGACTACCAGGGCGAGGCGGGCTGGCGGTACCCCGAACCCGACGGCATGACCGAGGACAAGTACAAGACCTGGTCGGAGTGGCGCGGCTACCGCACCGTGGTGGTGAGCAAGGGCGACGACCAGACGATCCGCACGCGCAGCCGGCACACGTACATGCAGGGCCTGCACGGCGACAAGAAGATCGACGGCGGCACCCGCAGCGAGACGGTGACCGACTCGACCGGCGCCACCTATCTCGACGACAAGGACTTCGTCGGCTTCGAGATCGAGACCGAGGTCCTCGACGGCACCAACGACCGGGTCATCAGCAAGTCGGGGACGACACCGGTCAAGTACCGCACGGCCGCGCAGACCCGCACCTTCGGCACCGCCGAGGCGCACATCGTGCGGCCGAGCATCCTGCGCAGCTTCACCGGCCTGCAATCCGGTGGCTGGCGCGAGACCAAGACGGTCACCGCGTACGACCAGACCAACGGCCGGGTGACCGCGGTCGACGAGCTCGGCGACGTCTCCACACCGGCCGACGACCGGTGCACGCGGTCGTACTACGCGGACAACACCGACAAGAACATCCTGTCGATGGTCTACCGCACCGAGACCGTCCTGGTGAACTGCTCCACCACGCCGGACCGGGCCACCCAGGTGCTCTCCGACTCGCGCACCTACTACGACGGCAGCACCACGCTGGGCTCGGCCCCGACCCGGGGCCTCATCACCAAGACCGAGCGGCTGACCGGCCACAACGGCACGACCGGCACGTACCAGAAGGTCAGCGAGAACACCTACGACGCGTACGCCCGGCCGCTGACCACCACGGACGGCAAGGGTGTCGTCTCCCGGCTCGCCTACACGGAGACCAACGGCCTCACCACCCGGCGCGACGAATACTCGCCGAAGATCTCGATCAACGGGGCGACCGCCGCCGAGTTCAAGGCGACCACCGACCTCACCCCCGCCTGGGGCCTGCCCACCGTCGAGACGGACTGGAACGGCAAGCGGACCCAGATGAAGTACGACAAGCTGGGCCGGCTCACCGAACTGTGGACCCCCGACCGGGACGGCGGCTCGCTGCCCACGACCAGGTACAGCTACGTCCTGGCCGCCGGCAAGCCGACCGTCGTGGTCACCGAGAAGCCGGACGCCGACGCGTCGAAGACCCAGTACGAGTACCAGATCTTCGACGGCTTCCTGCGGCCCCGGCAGGTGCAGGCGCGGGGACCGAACGGCGGCCGCCTCGTCACCGACACCTGGTACAACTCGACCGGCAACGTCGACCGGGTCAGCGAGCCGTACTTCGCCTTCGGAGCGCCGTCCGGCAACCTGCTGCCCACCGAGGACGTCGACACCGACCTGCAGACCGGCTACGTCTACGACGGCGCCGACCGGGTCACCGACGTGATCGCGTTCTCCGCCGGCCACGAGCAGTACCGCACCCGCACCATCTACGGCGGCGACCGCACGTCGGTCGTCCCGCCGGCGGGCGGCACGGCGACGACCTCGATCACCGACGCCCGCGGGCAGGTCACCCAGATCTGGTACCACAAGGGCGGGCAGCCGACCGGCGAGCACGACACCACCACGTACAAGTACACGCCGGCCGGGCAGCTCGCCCTGGTCACCAACCAGGCCGGCACCGAGTGGAGCTACACGTACGACCAGCTCGGCCGCAAGAAGACCGCGGTCGACCCGGACGCGGGCACGACCCAGTTCTTCTACGACGAGGTCGACCGGGTCGTGAAGACCGTCAACGAGCGCAGCAAGACGTTCGAGACGGACTACGACGACCTGGGCCGCGTCACCGCCACCTACGAGGTCACGGCGGCCGGCCGGGTCAAGCAGACCGAGACGCAGTGGGACCGTCGGTTCAAGGGTCAGCAGTACGCGCAGATCCGCTACGTCAACGGCCAGCAGTACGTCATGGCCACCACCAACCAGGACTCGCTCTACCGGCCGACCGAGGTCAGATACTCGATCCCGGCCGACGCCGGTGAGGCGCTCAAGGGCCTCTACGTCTTCACCACCAGCTACAACACCGACGGCACGGTGCAGGGGCAGACGTTCCCCGCGGGCAAGGGCGGCCTGCCGGCCGAGGCGGTCGTCTACACCTACGACGACCTGAAGCGGCTCAAGGGTGTCACGGGCACGTTCAGCAGCTACGTGACGGACGTGCTCTACACCGACGACGGCCGCATCACCCAGGCCGAGATCGGCACCGGCGGCCGCCGGTCGTGGATCACCTACGGGTACGAGGACACCACCCAGCGCCTGCAGAAGCTGATGCTGAAGCGGGAGAGCTACACGACCCCGCAGAACCCGACGCCGGACCGCCCGTCCAGCGACATCAACCAGACCTACACCTACGACGACGCCGGCAACGTGCTGTCCATCGCCGACAATCCCGGTTCGGGCGGCCAGGACACGCAGTGCTTCACGTACGACTACATGCGCCGCCTCACGGAGGCGTACGCCACGGGCGGCGAGACGTGCGCGGACAAGACGGTGGGCGGCCTGGCCCCGTACAAGTCGACGTACACCTACGACGCGGCGGGCAACCGCAAGAGCGAGACCACCGACGGGGTGGAGCGCACCTACACCTACCCGGCGGGCACGGCGGCCCACCCGCACGCGGTCCAGTCCATCACGGAGAGGGACCCGGCGGGCAACACCAAGCTGTACGAGTACACGTACGACAGCGCCGGCAACACGACGAAGCGCACCGAGGCGGGCGAGGACCAGACCCTCGAATGGGACTCGGAGGGCCACCTGGCGTCGGTGACGAACGCCGACGGCAAGAAGACCAGCTTCGTGTACGGCGCCGACGGCTCCAGGGTCCTGCGGCGAGAGCCGACGGCGACGACGCTCTACCTGCCCGGCATGGAGATCCGCCTGGACACGGCAACGGGCAAGGTCGACGACACCAGGTTCATCGGCCTGGCAGCGGGTGCGACGGCGGTCAAGACGATCCAGGGCGTCCAGTTCCAGGTGGCGGACCCGAACGGGACAGGTCAAGCGGGCATCGACTCGGCCAGCGGCAACCTGGTGATGCGCCGTTCGACCCCGTTCGGCACGGACCGCGGTGTCGTGCCGCCGGCCGGGTCGTGGTCGGGGGAGAAGGGCTTCGTCGGCGGGACGAAGGATTCGTCGACGGGCCTGACCCATTTGGGGGCGCGCGAGTACGATCCGGTGGCCGGCCGCTTCATATCCGTGGACCCGATCGTCGACGTCACCAACCCGTCCCAGCTCAACGCCTATTCGTACGGCTGGAACAACCCGATCTCGAATCCGGATCCGACCGGCATGATCCCGTGCTTCGAGACGTGCGGTCCGGAGGACCGGGACCCCAACTACGGCAGCAAGCCGGCCTATCAGCCGAAGACCGTGGATGAAGACCCCGATGTCATCTACGCCAAGGAAGAGCACAAAAAGGTCAAGGAGCAACTTGTCACGGTGGCCAAGGCCCTGGGCAAGATCGTCATGGACGAGCTCGGGATCACGGACGCCTTGGACTGCTTCACGAGGGGCGACCTCGGCGGCTGTATCAATACGGCTATCAACGTGGCGTTCAGTGCCATCGGTGGTGCTGCTGGCAAGCTCTTTGCCAGATATGCCCTCCATTGGAAACGGGCTGCCAAGGTCATCAATTCGCTCTGGGATCTGGGCGGTAAGCTCAAGAACTTGGTGGGAGACTTCTTCGAGTCCTCCAAAAAGCTCCAGGCGGCGAAGAACGCTTTCGCGGCCGTCACTGACAAAGTAGACAACTTCGTCAGTGGCGGGTCCTGCCCGCACAGTTTCGCACCGGGCACCTTGGTGCTCCTCTCGGATGGAACGACCAAAGAGATCGACGAGGTCCAAGTCGGCGACGAAGTCGTCACCACGGATCCAGATGAAGGCGTGACCTCCGCCAACAAGGTTGTTGCCACCTTCGTCAACCAGGATTCAGACCTCACCGATCTCGAGGTTGTCAGCGAGACGGGCGAGGTCTCCGCCCTCAGCACCACGCAGCATCACCCGTTCTGGAGTGTCACCGAAGAGCGCTGGGTGGACGCCGGCGATCTCCGGGTCGGTGACTTGCTTGCCACAACGGCGGGTGGCACTGTTCGTGTTTCGCTGGTCAGCAACTTCACTGGCCACCGGAAGATGCATGACCTCACCGTCGACGACGACCACACCTATTACGTAGTCGTAGGCGGAGATCCCATCCTCGTCCACAACTGTGGACTCGGTCCGGAATACAATGTTCCGAACAAGCCAGGTGTCTATGCCATTGAGCTGGACGACGGCAATTTCTACATCGGATCGGCGAGCTCGAACATGCGTGGCCGCGTAACTGCGGCGGGTAACAAAGCCAAGCCGGGTAAACGTGCACACGCGCTGGAAGATGCTGGGTACAGCAGGGAGAACGTCGTGAACGTCACCTGGGTCGAAGTTCCCGGAAGTTACCGGGGAGGGAGATATGCGGGCCGCACGGAGGTTCGCGAACTGGAAACGGACGTCATGGACGTATTCCTTTCCCAGGGCAAGACTCTCATCAACCGAGACTATCCGGAAGTCCCTGGCGACCGTCATACCGGCGCATGGCTCGATCGAGTCAGATCACAACTGCCGAACTGGAGTCGGAAGTAAAGTATCCTTCTCGTATTGCGATGCTGCCGAACTGAGGATCTTCAATATGGGCACGTGGGCTTCCGGGCCGTTTGAAAATGATCAGGCGTTGGATTTGCTGACCGAGCTTTCCGAACTGGATGACGATGAGAAGGAGCAGCACCTGCGTGGGCTCTTCGCGGATGCCCTCGAAGCCTCACCCAGCGAGAGGGTGTGGCCGAAAGAGGTCATCGCAGGCGCGGCGCTGGTTGCCCTGGCCCTTCCCGGGGGAGCGGCCGTGATCGGGGATGAGGGAAATGACTACGACCCCGACGAGGATGACGATGAGGAGCTGTCGTCGGCACTGCTCCGCCGGCCGAGTGGGGAACTGGCTGGTCTTGCTCTGCGGGCCATGAACGAGATCATCCGGCCGGATGGTGAGTGGTACTCGTCCTGGATTCGTGAAGATGAACGGGACGTCGCGCTTGGTCGCGCGGCCGTCGCTGCCAGGCTGCTCCGGTCGTCTTCCGCTTCCTGACGGTCCGCTCGGCGTGGTGTGCTGCTGGGCGGGTTCGGTGAGGTGACGCGAACCCGCCCAGCAGGCCGCTGTCGGATCTGTGGCGGCGCGCGGCGCGGCCCAAAACGGGGCTTATCTGGCGCATGACCTGGTGCTCTGATGGTCAACTCTTCGGCGGCGGGTATTCTTCTCCGGTTTGCCGCGCTGGGCCTTGGTGCGGCTGTGAGGGGAGAGGCGGCACCGCGGGTGGCCCAGCTGCACTACCGGTATGCGGCGATGAACAGTGGCAAGAGCACGATGGTGCTGCAGTATCGGCACACCTACGCCGCGTGTGGGCGGACAGGGCTGCTGTTGACCCGGCTCGATCGGGCGGGGGCCGGCATCGTGTCGTCGCGGATCGGGCTGGCGGCGGATGCCATCGAGTTCGAGGCGGACACCGATCTGGTGCATCGGGTGCTGTCGCAGAGTGGGGCCCGGGTCGATCACGTGATCGTGGACGAGGCGCAGTTCCTGTCGCCGGAACAGGTCGATCAGCTGGCGCTGCTGGTGGACGAGCATGACATCGACGTGTTCACGTTCGGGCTGTTGTCGGATTTCCGAGGGGAGCAGTTTCCGGGGTCGGCGCGGCTCGTGGTGCTGGCCGACGTGGTCGAGGCGCTCCAGGTCTATCCGATGTGCTGGTGCGGGCAGCCGGCGCGGATGAACGCCCGGGTCGTGGGCGGGGTCATGGTGCGCGACGGGGACACGGTCGTCGTGGGCAACACCGACGAGGACGCCGAAGTCGGGTATGTCGTGCTTTGTCGGCGGCATCATCGGGCGGGAGAGCCGTACGCGCTCAATCCGCTCGGCGTCTGGGAGGCCGCGTCTGCTTGACAGTGGTGGGCGTCACACCGGATAACTAACGTACCGGTTCGTACATCCACCCGCGTCGACCCCTCGGAGCTCGACATGCCTCGCTCGCGCGCCACCTCCGACCCGGCGATACAGGCCGTCTCCCGCGACCTTCCCGCACCCCTTCCGCTCCGCCGGATGATCGGCCCCGGCGTCGTCGCCGTCGGCATCGGCATGGCCGCCGGCGAGATCATCCTGTGGCCCTACCTGACCGCCATCGGCGGTCTCGGCCTGCTCTGGCTGGCCTTCTGCACGCTCGCCGTGCAGTTCGTCATCAACATGGAGATCGAGCGCTACACGCTCGCCACCGGCCAGACCGTCGTGGCCGGCTTCTCCCGCTGGTGGAAGGGGTGGGGCATCCTCATCTGCCTCGCCGGCGCCTTCCAATACGTGTGGCCGGGCTGGGCGACCAGCGGCTCCACCGTCTTCACCTACCTGGTCGGCTGGGGCGACCCGGTCTGGATCACCGTGGTCAGCCTGGTGGCCGTCGGCGTCCTGCTGACCCTCTCCAAGGTCGTCTACACCACCGTCGAGCGCGTCGAGACGCTCAAGGTGGCGCTCACCCTGTTCTTCCTCGCCGTCGTGGTCGTCTTCGTCATCTCGCTGTCCACGTGGGGCGACGCCGCCACGGCGACCGTGACCGAATTCGGCCAGATCCCGGCCGGCATCACGTTCACCCTGATCCTGAGCGCGATCGGCGCGGCGGGCGCCGGCGGTGTGCACAATCTGGTGCTTTCCAACTGGATCCGCGACAAGCGGTACGGCATGGGCGCGCACGTTCCCCGGCTCGTCTCGCCGATCACCGGCCGTGAGGAGGCCGCCGGCACGGACCGCTACCTGCTCGGGACCGACGAGGCCAACCTGGGCCGCTGGCGCGTCTGGTGGAAGCGGGCCAACGCCGAGCACCTCGTCACGTTCGTCGCCGTCTGCTTCGTCACGATCAGCATCATGAGCCTGCTCGCCTACGAGACGCTCTTCGGCCGCGACGACCTCAAGAACGACGCGTCGTTCCTGCGCATCGAGGCCGACATCCTCTCAGATCAGGTGGGCGCCTGGCTGAAACTGCTGTTCCTGGCCGTCGCCGCCGTCTCGCTGTGGGCCGCCGCCATGGGCCTGCTCGACATCATCGGCCGCGTCGCGTCGGACTTCCTGCGCCGCAACTACCTGATGGACTCCACCCGCTGGACCGAGCCGCGGATCTATCTCACCGTCGTCTGGGCCGAGATCGTGCTCGGCTCGATCATCCTGCTGGCCGGCTTCACCCAGCCGCTGGGGCTCCTCATCGTGTCGACCTGCGCGGCCTCGGTCGTCACCCTGCTCTACTCGATCCTGCTCGTCCGCCTCAACGTGCGCGACCTGCCGGCCGCGGTGCGCGTGCGCGGCTGGCGGCTCGGCGGCATGCTCGTGGCGATCGGCTTCTACGGCTTCTTCGCGGTCGCCATGGTGGTCACCCAACTGCAGCGTCTCTAGGCCGTTTCTGGTCATAGGACGTACGTCTTTTCGCACGGCACCCGCCGCAGCGGGCCGCGCCGTCGTGGTCCCTCACCCCACCGGGCTTCCGGCGGGGTGGGTGGTCCGGCGTGTCAGGCGCGCGTGGTGATGGAGTAGAGGTTGCCGTAGAAGCGCATCGCCTCGACGTCGCGGAGCGCCCGCAGGTTGCCCGCGGCGAACTCGCCCCCGAGCGCGAACGGGACCACGGGCACCAGCCGCTCGCCGGGCTTGAGCGGGCCGTGCGTGGCCTGCCACTCGCGGACGATCGGGTGGCCGGTCATCACCTCGGGGTCCTCGATGATCTCGGCGGCCCAGCCCTCGAGCGAGCCGGCCAGGTGCTCCACCTCGCCGGTCTCCGGGTCGAACGAGACGACCTCGTCGCCGCGCAGGCCGAACTGGCCGCCGAAGACGTCCTCGGCGAAGAAGGTCACGCCGTCGAGCGCGTCGCCGTAGACGGCGCCCCAGAGCTCGGGCGCGTTCCAGGCGGCCACGTCCAGCACGGGGGCGTCGCCCTGCGGGCGTACCAGCAGGGCCGAGTCGAAGACGTAGAAGCCGTTGCGCCGTCCGAGCAGCGGCTCCAGCACCCCGGCGTCCCGCGACGGCGGCGCGAGGCCCGGTGATCCCGCGGTGATCAGTCGTTCGAGAGCGTCGCCCATCCCACTCACCATCAGCCCGTGCCGCTCGTCCCCGCGCGGACGATACATGATCGCCGCACGCGCAGACCTGGACGGTGGGCTCGGGTAACTGATAAGGCAGAGCGATGGCCGGTCCCACCCACGCGCGCGCCTTAGCCGAGGCGGTGCTCCACAGTGGGCGCAGCCATGTCTTCGCGCTGACGGGCGACGACAACGCCGCCCTGGTGCACGCCTTTCGCGAGCGTGGCGTCGAGGTCGTGCAGGCGCGCCACGAGAGCGCGGCGATGGCGATGGCCGAGGGCTACGCGTCGGAGACCGGCCGGCCCAGCGTCTGCTCGGTGCCGCACGGCCTCGGCCTCAGCGAGATGGCGGCGTCGTTGCGGGTGGCCTCGCGCAACAGGTCCGCGGTCGTGCTGATCGCGGCGGCCACGGATCAGGGCGTCGCCGCGTACCGCAGGATGTGGCCGGGCGAGGAGCCGGCTGCCGCGCTCGCCGACGCGCTGAGCCTCGCCGCGGACCGGCTGCGGCCGGTGGTGCTCGGCGTCGACGCGGAGCTGCTGACCTCGCCGGTGCGGGTGGGCACGGTGCGGCTGCCCGCGCCCCGGCCGCGCACCGGGGTGGAGGTGGGCGACGACGAGGCGGCCGCCCGCCGCCTGACCGCCGTGCTGTCCCGGGGCAGGCGCCCGGTCCTCGTCGCCGGCCGGGGCGTGCTCGCCGCGGGCTGCGCCGATCTGGTCCGGGAGCTGGCCGAGCACACCGGGGCGGCGCTCGCGACGACCCTTCCGGCCAAGGGCCTGTTCGACGGCCACACGCTCGATCTGGGCCTCGCCGGCGGCCTGGCCCACCCGGCGGCCGACCGGGTGCTGCGCGCGGCCGACGTGGTGCTGGGATTCGGCGCGACCCTCGGCCGGCTGGGCCGGCAGTGCGCCGCCGCGCGCGTCGTGCGCGTGGTCGACCAGGACAGCGCCGGCGGCGAGACGGCCGGCGGGGAGTTCGAGACGCTGATCGGCAACGCGGCGGAGGTCCTCACCCGGCTGCGGGGCACCGCCACCCGCCGGCCGCCCTGGTTCGAGCCGGTGGGGCCGGCGAGCGACTGCTGGCGAGCGGACCTGCGCGACTTCGCCCCGCCGATCGCCGCCGGCACGGTCGACCCGAGGCTGGCCCTCGCCGGCATCGGGCCGCTGATCCCGCCGGACGCCGTGGTCGTGGTCGGCGGCGGCCGCGGCGCGGACTTCGCGTGTGCCCTCGTCGCCCGCCCCCGCGACGGCCGTTTCCTCGCCGCCGGGCGGCTCGGCCTGCCCACGGCGGTCGGGACGGCGCTCGCGTCGCCCCGGCGCAAGGTGGTGGTCTTCGAGGGTGACGGCGACTTCGCGAGCCATGCCCACGAACTCGGCACGGCCCGCCGCGCCGGCGCCGACCTGACCGTCTTCGTGCTGAACGACGGCGCGTCCACCGTGGCGGGCGCCGGCGCTCGCATCGTCGACGGCGAGTCCGCCGGGCCGGTCGCGCGGGAGGCGCTGCGGCCCGGCATCGCGGTCGTCGAGGTGCGCACCGACCCCTCGGTGGTGCACCGGCGGCTGCGGCTGAAGCCTCATAGCTGAGGCCGATACAGTCATGCCGCTCATCCCATGGTGAAACAGGAGGAAAGACGGATGTCCAGCGGTGACCCCTCGCACCCGGCCTCGCGCGGCAAGGTGACCCTCTATGCGACCGCGGGCGTTCTCGTCGTGGCCGGCCTCGCGCTGCTGATCGGCGGCCTCGTCGTGACGCGCCGGGACGCCGCGCACGCCGACCGCCTCCAGCGCGAGGGCACGGCGACCAACGCCGTCCTGCTCGACTACCAGGACGCCTCGCTCGTCGGCTCGGCCCAGGCGCTGCTGCGCTACTGGATCGGCGACCAGCAGCACGAGTCGCGCATCGCCTGCTCCGACGCGAAGGACTGCGACCCGGCCACCCACCCGGCGCTGCAGATCAAGTACGACCCGGCGCACCCGGAGCAGTTCGTCACCGACGACGGCATCACCGACCGGTCGGCCAACTTCTTCAACTCCACGCGGGTCGTCGTCGCCGGCGCCGTCCTGATCCTGCTCGGCCTCGTCGTCGCTTACTTCCCTTGGCGTACGCAGCGACGGGTGTCCCGTGCGGCGGCCGGACGTGTCTGGCCGCCGCGCCGGGAAACCGAAGACGCCTGAGCGGGCGCGCCGCTCAGCGCTTGAGGCCGTGCTCGATGGCCTCGATGATGCGCGGCCGCAGCTCGGCGGTGCTGATGATGGCGTCCACCGAGCCCACCTCCACCGCGCGCTCGATGCTGTGCACGCGGTCGAACTCGGCCGCCACCTCGCCCACCTTCTCGGCGCGGACCGCGGCCTGAAGCTCCGCCAGCTGGGAGTTGAGGGCCGCGCGTTCCGCGCCGCTCGCGCCGGACACCCGCGCCTGGAGGTCGACCACGCGCGGGTCGGTCGCGGTCCGGTTGTTGACCTCGCCGGAGAAGACGACAGCGGCCGCCGGGGCGCCGCCGAGCACCGAGGCGAACGAGCCCTCCAGCGCCAGCACCGTCATGTTCGGGTTGAGCGCCTTGGAGAAGACCACGAACGCGCCGCCGTGGTAGCGGGAGATCACGCAGAAGACGATCGGGCCGTCGAAGTTGACGATCGCCCGGCCGATCTCCGCCCCGTACTCGAGCTGGAGCTTGCGCATCGACTCGGGGGAGCCGTCGAAACCGGAGAGGTTGGCCAGGACCACCAGCGGGCGGTTGCCGGAGGCGGCGTTGATCGCGCGGGCGGTCTTCTTCGACGAGCGCGGGAAGAGCGTGCCCGCCGTGTACGTGTCCGGGCCGTCGGTGGGCGGGAAGCCCCGGCGCGGTACCGAGCGCGACTCGATGCCGATGAGGCAGACCGGCCACCCGCCGATGTGGACGTCCTGCACCACTGACGTGTCCGCGTCGGCCATGCCGGCCCACCGCTCCAGCACCGGGTGGTCCTGGTCGGAGAGGGCGCGCATCACCGTACGGATGTCGAAGGGCTTCTTGCGGTCGGGGTTGTGCTCGGCCGAGAAGATCTGGCCGACGGTGGTGAAATCGCTGCCCGCGAACGTGTGCGGGAACGAGGACACGTCCCGGCCCGCCGGGTCGGAGGTGACGGCGCGGCGCGGACCGGTCTCGCCCGGCAGCACGTACGTGTGGTCGTAGTGCGCCATGAGCACGTCGCGCGCCCCCGCGAGGTCGGGCGCCCAGTACTGCGCCTGGCCGTTGGGGCCCATCACCCGGTCGTAGCCGCCGATGCCGAAGTTGTCCTCGGCCGACACGCCGCCGGAGAAGTCGAGCGACTGCTTGCCGGTGAGCACCATCGCCGAGTCCGGCGTCATCACCAGGATGCCCTTGGTGTGCATGAGCATCGTCGCCTCGGCGTTCCAGTACGGCTGCGCGCCGACCGTGATGCCCGCGATCACGATGTTGATCTCGCCGCCGGCCTGGGTGAACTCCACGATCCGCTTGAGCGCGGCCGCGACCCAGTCCATGTTCTCGGTGCCGGAGCTCATCGAGATCTTGGCACCCGCGGAGAGCGCGAACCACTCCAGCGGCACCCGCATCCGCTCGGCCAGGTCGAGCGCGGCGATCACCCGGGCCGACTCGGGCTCGGCGAGCGAGCCGAGCGACTTGGTCGGGTCGCCGAGCAGCAGGACCCGCTTGACGCCCTCGGGGTAGCGCTCGGTCGGCGTGGTGACCACGCCGGCCACCAGGCCCGCGGTGTTGCGCCCCTTCGGCCGGTCGACGGGCCGGAGCTCGCCGTCGACGAGGTCGTACTCGACGAAGTCGCCGAGCATGCCGGTCAGCTCGTACGGGTAGACGTTGCCGCGGCGCGCCGCGCGCAGCACCTTTTGGCGGTAGTCGTCGAGCGGCTGCACGATGTCGGCGGTGGGCTCGCCGACGTGCAGCTTGGCCCCGCCGGCCTCCAGGGTGATGCGCACGGAGACCTCGGTGAGCTCGCCGCTCGACGTGCGCTGCCGGGCCAGGAACTCGACCTCCTCGAGGCCGGCCCCGACCGTGGTCGGCAGGATGCGCTGGACGAGAGCGTTGAGCTCGTCGGCCGAGATCTCGGTGGTCGGCCAGATGTAGAAGAAGATCCGGTTGGTGTCGAACCTCTTGTTCTGCGGGCGCTGCGCCTGGATGTTGCGGATCGCGTCGAGGCCCGCGGTGATCGCGTCCTCGACGGCGGGCAGCGCGACCAGGCGGCCGTCCGCCTCGCGCAGCGGGGTCAGGTCGCGGACCTGGCCCATCGCGATGAGCCGCTCGTCGGCCGGGTTGCTGCGCGCGACCGCCTTGAACAGGTAGATCTCCTCGTCGGCCGAGGGCAGCCGGGTCAGGTGGAACTCGCGCAGGCGCTGCAACTGGAGGCGCTGGGCGATCTGCGGGTGCAGGCCACGGATCAGGCGGTCCTCGACCAGCGTGCCGGTCTCGTCGGGGCGGAACGTGAAGTGGTGGTGCATCACGCCGCTGCTGCCGGCCACGGTGATCGTGACCCGCCGCGCCGCGCCGATGTCTCCGGCCGAGAGGAGCTCTTCCAGCCGCTGGGCGATGGCGTCGCCCTCGGGCTGCTCGTCCCACTTGACGTAGATGTCGGCGACCTGCGGCTCTTGGGTGGCGATCGCGGCGACGGCGCCGGGCAGCGCGGTGATGTCGACGGCGGCGGCGACCACGCGGGTCAGGCCGCGCGGGCCGGTGTGCTCGGCGGTGACGAACCGGACGCCGTCGACCTCCTGAGCGGTGAAAGCGGACAGCGCCCGGTTGCCGTAGTAGCGGCGGGTCAGCACCTCCAACAGCGGGGCGTGGTCGCGGCCGGGCCGGCCGATGCGCTGGCCGATGAGCCGGACCAGGGGCTCGGAGCTGGCCACCATCGACTGGATCCGCTCGGCGCGGTCGGGCGCGCCGGGGTTGGCGTCGAGGTGGCGCAGGTCGTCGCGGACCTGCGCGTAGACCCGGGCCCGGTTGCGGCGCAGCAGCGGCTGGGCGAACCAGCGGAACACCACACCGCGGGCCAGGTCGGACACGGCGGGGAAGCGCACCTGGGTGGCCGAGACGACGTGCTCGAGGGCCAGGCCGGCCTGCTCGGCGAGCGGCTCGGCGGGCCGGCCGCCGCTCAGCCACTGGCGCAGCAGCTCGGAGACCACGGCCGCCTCGGCGGACATGCGCTGCTGGGCCAGGAAGACGCGGAAGACCGCCGCCTCCAGCTCCGGCGTCCGATCGAGGCCGTTGACGCCGTAGTGGGCGAGAACCGCCTCGAGCTTGGCCTTGAAGCCGTCGGTGAGCCCGGCACGCTCGGCGTCGAGGCTCTGCAGGTAGCTGTGGAAGTACTCGCGCGGGCTGTGCACCGGGTTGCCCGGCTCGACGTCGGCGTCGCCCTTGTTGCGGCTGAGCTCCAGCAGGTCGGCGAAGACGGTGAGCAGGTCGACCTCGCCGGGCAGCGGCCGGTCGCCCAGCTCGGCGCGGGCGGCGAGATAGCCGCCGAGGACCCGCTTGCGGCTCTGCGGGTCGACGTCGAAGCCGAGCAGCATGCTGCGCAGGTCCTGGAGGTGCTCCAGCGCCCGATCGGCGGCGGGCACGTCCCGGCGCTCGCCCGGCAGATCGATCTTGACGTCCGCGCCGCCGGACGGCCCGGCCTCGGCGCCGTCGCCGATCGGCTCCAGGCGCATGAGCGGCGCGCCGGTCTCGACCTGGCTGCCGACCGACACGGGACACTCGCGTACCCGGGCGGGGAACGGCGCGCGCAGCACCGTCTCCATCTTCATGCTCTCGAGTACGAGGATGGGCGCGCCCGCCTCGACCTCGTCGCCGACGGCGAGCGGGGTGGCGACGACCAGCGCGGGGGCGGGGGAGCGGACCACGCCGCCCTCGTCGCGGCTGACGCGGTGGGTGACGCCGTCGACCTCGACCAGGTGGATCGGGCCGTGCGTGGCGGTGACCAGGCGGAAGCGGTGGCCGTTGACCAGCGCCTGGCCGCTGTGCTCGTCGAAGCGCTCGAGCACGACGTCGGCGGAGTGCACGTCGCCGCCGGCGGAGACCCCGACGCGGAAGCGGCGCTGGCCGACCCGGGCCACATGCACGCGGTACGACGTGCCGCGCAGCTTGAGGTCGAGCGGGCGGCTGGTGTCGTGCTGCACCTGGGGCCGGCCGCCGTGCGCGGTGGCGAGCAGCCGCTGCCGGCTGACCTCCTCCTCGTCCTCGTACGCCTCGATCGCGGCCGCGGCGAGCGCGATCGCGGAGTGGCGGTGGCTGACCAGGCGGCCCTGGGCGCGGACGCGGTCGATCCAGCCGGTGTCGGCGGACGCGTCGATCACCTCGGGCTGGTCGAGAAGGTCGAGCACGAAGCTCTTGTTGGTGGCGCCGCCCTCGATGATGACGGTGGTCTCGGCCATGGCGCGGCGCAGGCGGCCGAGCGCCTGGTCGCGGTCCTTCCCGTACGCGATGATCTTGGCAATCATCGAGTCGAAGTCGGCGGGGATGGTGTCGCCCTCGCTGACGCCGGTGTCGACCCGGATGCCGGGGCCGGCGGGCAGCACGAGCCGGGCGATGCGGCCGGGCGCCGGGGCGAAGTCGCGGTCCGGGTCCTCGGCGTTGAGCCGCGCCTCGATGGCGTGGCCGGCCTCGGCGGGCTGCGGGCCCTCGAGCCGGCCGCCGCCCGCGACGTGCAGCTGCAGCCGCACCAGGTCGGTGCCGGTGGTGATCTCGGTGATCGGGTGCTCGACCTGGAGGCGGGTGTTGACCTCGAGGAAGGCGAACAGCTTCTCGCCGGGGTGGTAGAGGAACTCGACGGTGCAGGCGCCGCGGTAGCCGACGGCCACGGCCAGGCGCTCGGCGGATGCCTTGAGCTCGGCGGTCTGCTCGGGGCCGAGAACCGGGCTCGCCGACTCCTCGATGATCTTCTGGTTGCGACGCTGGACCGAGCAGTCGCGCACGCCCAGCGCCCACGCGGTGCCCTGCCCGTCGGCGATGACCTGCACCTCGACGTGGCGGGCGCCGGTGACCAGGCGCTCCAGGAAGACCACGCCGGAGCCGAACGCGCGCAGCGCCTCCTGGCTGGTCCGCTCGTACGCGTCGGCCAGGTCGGCGCCGGAGGCGACCATGCGGATGCCCCGCCCGCCGCCGCCCGCGGTGGCCTTGAGCATGAGCGGGTAGCCGATCTCGTCGCCGGCGCGCAGCGCCTCGTCGAGCGTGGCCACCTCGCCGCGGCTCCACGGGGCGACCGGGACGCCGACCTCCTCGGCGATCAGCTTCGCGCCGATCTTGTCGCCGAGCTTGCGCATGGCCTCGGCGCTCGGGCCGACGAAGGTGACCCCGATCTTGTCGCACAGCTCGGCGAACGCCGGGTCCTCGGCGACGAAGCCCCAGCCCACCCAGGCGGCGTCGGCCTTGGTGGCGAGCAGGGCGCGCTCGAGGACGGCGAGGTCCAGATAGGGCCGCGCGGAGGCGGGGCCCAGGTTGTACGCGACGTCGGCCTCACGCACGAAGGTCGCGGTGCGGTCGGCGTCGGTGTAGAGCGCGACCGTCTCGATGCGGGTGCCGGTCTCGGCGGACAGATCCCGGACTGCGTGGATGAGGCGCATGGCGGCCTCTCCGCGGTTGACGATTGCGACACGATTGAACACCGGCTGAGCCTCCCAGGAACCACCTACGCGCAGAAGGCGACGTCCGGGTCCCGGAGCGTCGCCTGCACCTGTCTCTACCCTGTCCGATTACTCGCGGGTAACCTATGCCCGCATCGTGCATGGCAGACGAGATGCTTTGTGAGGATCCCACAAAAGAAGCCGTAGACGGCGGCGGGTTGGTCCTAGATCACCTCTGCTATGTCTCTGCGGGGGGTCGGGTGGCCCGGCGTGCCGTAGCCGAAGCGGATGACGATCTGCGGCCAGCCGTAGCGGCCCAGCGAGCGGCGCAGCTGCTCGCGCGCGGCGGGCACCTCGATCGGCTGGCTGATCATGGAGGTGTCCAGGCCGGCGGCGGTCGCGGTGAGCAGGACGCGCTGCAGCGCCTGCCCGGCGAGGACCTGGTCGGCCGGGCGGTCGCCGGCCACGCCGAGGATGCCGACCAGCGGCTCCGGCTCGTAGTCGCGGCCCGCGCCGCGCCGCCGGTCGTTGAAGAACCGTTGCGGCAGCAGGTCCTGCGGCTCGGCGAGCGGCGCGCCGGCGGTGACCGGGATGCCGTCCGGTGCCGACGCGACATGCGTCCAGGTGGCCTGTTCGGCCTGGTAGGCGGCGTCGCGGCGGAGGACCCGGTCGGCCGAGCGGGCGATCTCGGCGAAGGCGGTGAGGGCGGTCATGCCGACGAGCAGGTCGAGCCAGCCGGACTCGTCGCGGGCGGCGGCGATCAGCCGGGCCCGCACGTCGGGCGGCACGGGATCGGGCCAGAACGGTCCCCGGTTGCTGTAGCGGCGGGGGACCGCGGCGTGCAGCTCCTCCTCGGCGTAGGTCGGCGGCCGCGCCGGGCCGGGCGTGAGCCGGGCGATCAGGCCGGCGTCATGGGGATCCGGGCGCAGGCTCACCTCGGCGGGGCGGCCGGCGACCGCGAGCGCGAGGCGGGCGTTGAAGGTGGCGGCGCCGCAGGCCAGGCGGACCGCCCAGCCGTCGCGGTCGAGGTGATAGAGGCGGCGCGAGGGATCGGAGCGCACCTCGATGGCGCCGTCGTCGAGGCGGAACAGCCACGGCTGGCTGTTGCCGATGGAAGGCGCCCGCACACCTGCCTCCGCGGCCCGGCGCAGATCCGCCTCGTCGTAGGTGCTCACCGCTGGTCTCCTCTTCGGCTGGTCGGCTATTCGACGATGGTGATGACGTCGCGAAGGTCGCGGCGCGGGCGCGGGGGCAGCGGCTCGCTCTCGGCCGGGTAGCCGAGCCGGACCACCAGGTAGGGCTCGCCGACGCCGGCCAGCAGCTCGGCGACGAGCCGGCGGGGCCACTCGACCTCGATCGCGTCGCTGATCGGCGCGGTGGCGAGGCCGTCGGCGGTGGCGAGCAGCAGCAGGGCGGAGAGCGCCTCGCCGCCGCGCAGCAGGTCGACCGGCCGGATGTCCTCGCCGAAGAGCACGACGTAGGCCGCGCCCTGGTCGTGCGCCGCGCCGGAGCGCAGCCCCGGGGCGCCGCCGGGGGCGAAGTCACGCACCGGCACCCGGCGCAGAGCCGGCTCGACCGCGGTCTCGGCCGGCACGCCGTCGCCGGCGAACTCGGGGCGGGTCGTCCACTTGTCGAGCTCGGCCCGGTAGGCCGGGTCGCCGAGCTCGGCGTCGCCGGCCAGCTCGGCCGAGATGGCCAGCTGGGCGATCTGGTCGGGGCGCACCAGGTGCAGGTAGGCGCCCTCGGCCTCGACGAACCGGCGCAGCTTGGTCAGCTCGGCCTCGGTGATCGTCCGCTCGCCGAACGAGCGGCGGTCGGTGCGCCGGCGGGGGATCGCGGCGGCCATGCGCTGCGCCTCGGGGTCGGCGGGAACCGCGGCGCCCAGCCGGAGGCGGGCCAGGACGTCACCGCCGGGGAAGCGCTCGACGGTGGCCGACCAGCCGGCGGCGGCGAGCGTGACCCGGGCGTGGTGCAGCGCGGCGCCGCAGCTGAGCAGCAGGAGCCGTCCGTCGCGGTCGACCGTGGCGAGCTTGCGGTCCTGGTCGGCGAGCAGCTCCAGGGTGTCGCCGGTGAGGCGCCACGACCAGGGCTGGGTGTTGAAGACGGACGGGGCGTGCTGTGCGGCCTGGGCGGCCTTCTCGAGCGGCGTTGTCATGACAATCACTCTCCTCGCCGGGGGGTGTGCTCACCGGAGGCGTTGCGCCCGTCCGCGCGGGACCAAAGTCCCGGTCCACCAGGTGGTCAGCCGCAGCAGGAGCGCGGGGATGGTCGCGAAGAGCGCGCAGGCCAGCAGCTCGCGGACGGTGAGCGCCTCGGTGCCCAGCAGCGCGCGCAGCGGCGGAAGCAGCACGCCGGCGACCTGGAGGGCCGCGCAGAGCGCCACGGAGAGCAGCAGCCAGCGGTTGCCGGCCACCCCGGGCGCCGGCCGGGCGCGGACGGCGAGGGCGACGCCGAGCTGCGCGAGCCCGAGCACCACGAACATCACCGACTGCCACGGCCGGTCGAACAGCTGGGCCAGCACCCCGGCCGCGAGCGTCACCGAGCCCAGGCAGAGCCCGCCGAGCAGCACGCTGGTCAGCAGCCCCGCGCCGAGCACGGACTCCTGCGGCGACCGGGGCCGGCGCTCGGTCACCCCGGCGTCGGCCGGCTCGGCGCCGAGCGCCACCCCCGGGATGCCGTGGGTGAGCAGATTGATCCAGAGCAGCTGACCGGGCAGCAGCGCCAGCGGCATGCCCAGCAGCGGCCCGGCGAGCATGACCAGCAGCTCGGCGATGCCGCCGGACAGCGCGTAGCGCAGGAACCGCCGGATGTTGTCGTAGATGCGCCGGCCCTCGCCGATCGCCGCGGCCACCGTGCCCAGGTTGTCGTCGACCAGCACCAGCTCGGCGGCCTGCCGCGCCACCTCGGTGCCCCCGCCCATCGCCACCCCGATGTCGGCGCGGCGCAGCGCCGGCGCGTCGTTGACCCCGTCGCCGGTCATCGCCACCACCTCGCCCCGCCGTTGCAGGGCGGCGACGATGTCGAGCTTCTCCTCGGGCTGCACCCGCGCGTAGACCCGCACCCGATCCACGTCGTCAGTAGGGCCGGTGGCGACCCGATCACCCTCGTCGAGAATGCCGAGCCGGCTCCCGATGGCGGCGGCGGTCGCGGGGTGATCCCCGGTGATGAGCAGCAGCCGTACGCCGGAGCGCGCGAACGCCGCCGCGGTGTCCCGGGCCCCGGCGCGCAGCGGGTCGCCGATGCCGACGAGCCCCACCACCCGCAGCGGCGGCGGGTCGGCCGGATCGGGCAGGTCGGCGGTGACCGCCGTGGCGACCGCCAGCACCCGGAGCCCTTGGGCGGCCAGCTCGCCCGCCGCCCGCGTCAGACCGGCCACGTCACCTCCGCCAGGGCTGCCCGCCTCGCCCGGGTGGGCCGTCTCGCGGCCGCTGGGGTTGGCTGTCGCGCCGCTGGGGTTGGCTGTCGCGCCGCTGGGGTTGGCTGTCGTGCCGCTGGGGTTGGCTGTCGCGCCGCCCGGGTCGGCCGTCTCGCGTCTGCCCGGGCCGGCGACCGCTGTCAGCACGCCTTCCGGAGCGCCCTTGCAGACCGTCAGGTAGCCGCCGCCCGGTCGGCGGTGGATCGTGACCATGCGGCGTTTGGCCTGTTCGAAGGGCTGCTCGGCCACGCGCGGATGCCGGGCCCGTTCCGTCTCGGCGGAAAGCCCGCATCGCTCCGCGAAGGCGATCAGCGCGGCCTCCATGGGGTCGCCGGCGGCAGCCCATTCCGGACGGTCGGCGGTGGGGGCGATGAGTTCGGCGTCGTTGCAGAGCAGCCCCGCCAGCGCCAATTCCGTGAGCATGTCCGAAATATCGGGACTTATGGAGGAGGTTGGGGGCGGTGAGGCGGCGCTCGTGCTCGGGTCGGCTGAAGGCGGCTTCGTC
>NZ_BOMI01000172.1 GCF_016862115.1 Paractinoplanes deccanensis | reverse complement strand
CGTCGCGGCTGCGGTCGGGGAAGGCTTCGTCGCAGCGGCACCGGGGAGGGGCTTCGTTGCAGCGGCGCCGGCGAGGGGCTTCGTTGCGACGGCGCCGGCGAGGGGCTCTGTTGCGGTGGCGCCTGGGGGAGGGGGGTCTGCCGTGATGGTGCCCGTGGGGGCGTACCCCTGGCCCTCGATGGTGAAGGTGGCGCCGGCGGGCGTGACGGCGCGCTGGACGGTCATGCGATTTTCGGTCAGGGTGCCGGTCTTGTCGGAGGCGATCACGGTGACCGAGCCGAGCGTCTCGACCGCGTGCAGGCGGCGGGGGATCGCCCGGACGCGGGCCATCCGGCGGGAGCCGAGGGCCAGCGCCAGCGTCACCACGGCCGGCAGGCTCTCGGGGACCGCGGCGACGACCAGGCTGACGGCGGTGATCGCCATGCGGGCCACCGGCTCGCCGGCGAGCAGGCCGAACGCGAAGACCACACTGGAGATCGCGACCGCGGCCAGGCCCAGGGCGCGGCCCAGCGTGGCGAGGCGCCGCTGCAACGGGGTCGGGCCGGGGGTGGTGTGCGCGACCAGGGCGGCTATGCGGCCGAGCGAGCTGCGCGGCCCGGTGCGCACGACGACCCCGGCGGCGCGGCCGGTGGTCAGGACCGTGCCGGAGCCGGCCTCCTCGCCGGCCTCCCGGTGCACGGGCGCGGACTCGCCGGTCAGCGACGACTCGTCGAAGCTCGCCCGCTGCGACTCGGTCAGCATCAGGTCGGCGGGCACGATGTCGCCGGCCTCGAGGCGTACGAGATCGTCGGTGACCAGGCCGGCCGCCGGGACGATCGTGTCGCGGCCGTCGCGCACGGCTCGTGCCGTGGGCGCGGCGAGGCGGTCGAGGGCCGCGATGGCGGCGTCGGCCCGGACCTCCTGCACGACGCCGATGACCGTGTTGACCGTGACCACCAGGACGATCACCGCGGTGTCGGGCAGGTCGCCGAGCAGCGCCGTGATGACCGCGGCGGCGAGCAGCAGCAGCACGAGCGGGTCGCCGAGCTGACGCCCGACGCGGCCGATCAGCCGGCGCCGGCGCGGCGGCTCGACGGCGTTGGGGCCGTCGGCGGCGAGCCGGCGGGCCGCCTCGGCAGCGGTGAGCCCGGACGTCGGCGATGCGGTTGCGGTGTCCACGGTGGGCAAGCATTCCGGCTCGCCGCGGCGGGCGGGAGAGCCGAAAGTCCCGGTCGGCGAGGTCGTTTCCCAGTACTTAAGTCGGTGGCGGCACAGGACTTTAGACCCTCCTCCGCGGAGACGGCTCTCGACTTGGATCGAGGCATCCGTGGAAAGGATCAACCCGTGGACACGCTCGACATCGCCCGATGGCAGTTCGGCATCACCACCGTGTACCACTTCCTGTTCGTCCCGATCACCATCGGCATGTCGGTGCTCGTCGCCGGCCTGCAGACCGCCTGGGTGCGCACCGGCAAGGAGCACTACCTCCGCGCCACGAAGTTCTGGGGCAAGCTCTTCCTCATCAACTTCGCGATGGGCGTGGTCACCGGCATCGTGCAGGAGTTCCAGTTCGGCATGAACTGGAGCGACTACTCCCGTTTCGTGGGCGACATCTTCGGCGCTCCGCTCGCCATCGAGGGCCTGCTCGCCTTCTTCCTGGAGTCGACGTTCCTCGGCCTGTGGATCTTCGGCTGGGACAGGCTGCCCAAGAAGGTGCACCTCGCGACCATCTGGGCCGCCGCGATCGGCACGCTGCTCTCGGCGTATTTCATCCTCGCCGCCAACTCCTGGATGCAGCATCCGGTCGGCTACACCATGAACGCCGAGACCGGCCGCGCCGAGCTGACCAGCATCTGGCGGCTGCTCACCAACTCGACCACCCTGGTCACCTTCCCGCACACGATCACCGCCTGCTTCCTCACCGGCGGCGCGGTGCTCATGGCGGTCAGCGCGTGGCACCTCAAGCGCCACAACCAGGCGGACGTCTTCCGACCGAGCCTCAAGCTCGGCGCCTGGGTGGTGCTCATCGCCGGCGTCGGCGTGCTCATCACCGGCGACCAGCAGGCGCGCATCATGACCGAGCAGCAGCCGATGAAGATGGCCGCCGCCGAGGCCCTCTACGAGAACTCCCAGCCCGCCAGCTTCTCGATCTTCACGATCGGGTCGCTCGACGGTCAGGAGGAGCTCTACAGCGTCCGCATCCCGTCCCTGCTGTCGTTCCTGGCCACCGGCACGTTCGACGGCGAGGTCGAGGGCATCGACAACCTGCAGGCGGAGTACGAGCAGAAGTACGGCCCCGGTGAGTACGCGCCCTCGATCCCGGTGACCTACTGGTCGTTCCGCCTGATGATGGGCTTCGGCATCCTCACCATGGCGGTGGCGCTCGTCGCGCTCTGGGCGATGCGCAGGGGCCGCACGCCGACCAGCCGGTGGCTGTGGCTCGCGGTGATCCTGTCGTTCGGCGGGCCGCTCGCCGCCAACTCGTTCGGCTGGATCTTCACCGAGATGGGCCGCCAGCCGTGGACGGTGTTCGGCCTGTTCCGCACCTCCGAGAGTGTCTCGCCGTCGGTCAGCACCGGCGAGGCGGCGACGTCCCTGATCACGCTCACGCTGCTCTACGGCGTGCTCGCGGTCGTCGAGGCGGGTCTGTTCGTCAAGTACGCCCGGGCCGGCGCCCCGGAGATCCCGCCACCGTCCGGCTCGGACGACGCCGACCGTCCGCTCGCGTTCGCCTACTGAAGGGGCCTTCCATGGAGCTAACCACTGTCTGGTTCGCGCTCATCGCGATCCTCTGGGCCGGCTACTTCCTGCTCGAGGGCTTCGACTTCGGCGTCGGCGTGCTGCTGCCCGTGCTCGGCCGCGACAACCGCGAACGCCGCCTGATGATCAACACGATCGGCCCGGTCTGGGACGGCAACGAGGTCTGGGTGATCGTCGCGGGCGGCGCCACCTTCGCCGCCTTCCCGGAGTGGTACGCGACCCTGTTCTCCGGCTTCTACCTGCCGCTGCTGCTCATCCTGGTCGCGCTCATCGTCCGCGGCGTCGCCTTCGAATACCGCGGCAAGCGCGACGACGACCGCTGGCGCCGCCGCTGGGACCTCTGCATCATCGTGGGCAGCCTGGTGCCGGCGGTCCTCTGGGGTGTGGCCTTCGGCAACATCGTCCGAGGGGTACGCCTCGACGCCGATCACGAGTACGTGGGCGGCTTCTTCGACCTGCTCAACCCGTACGCGCTGGTGGGTGGCCTGACCACGCTCGCCCTGTTCACGTTGCACGGCGCGGTCTTCCTCGCCCTCAAGACCGACGGCGAGATGCGGGAGCGGGCCGGCAAGCTCGCCGCCCGGCTCATCGTCCCGGTGATCGTGATCGCGGCGGCCTTCCTGCTCTGGACCGCGCTGGCCCACCACGACGTGGCCGGCTGGATCCTCATGGGCGCCGCGGCGGTGTCGCTGGTGGCCGCCGTCCCGGCGATCCGGGCGCGGCGCGAGGGCTGGGCGTTCCTGGCCACCGCGGCCACGCTGG
This sequence comes from Paractinoplanes deccanensis, assembly GCF_016862115.1. GTDB lineage: Bacteria > Actinomycetota > Actinomycetes > Mycobacteriales > Micromonosporaceae > Actinoplanes > Actinoplanes deccanensis. The sequence goes on along the minus strand of NZ_BOMI01000172.1, from coordinate 27,909 downwards.
TGCTGGCGGTGTTCGCGCTGTTCGTGACGCTCTTCCCGAACGTCATGCCGTCGAGCATCGCCGACGCGAACAGCCTGACCGTCACGAACGCGTCCGCCTCCCCGTACACCCTGAAGGTCATGACGTGGGTGGCCGTGGCCTGTACGCCGATCGTGCTGCTCTACCAGTCGTGGACCTACTGGGTGTTCCGCAAGCGGCTGTCGGTGGACCGCATTCCCGCCTCCGGCGGGCACGCGTGAAGCCGCTCGACCCGCGGCTGCTCAGGTACGCCCGGACCACCCGGGCGTACCTGGCGGTCACGGTCGTGCTGGGCGCCGCGCTGGCCGGGCTGATCGTGGCGCAGGCGACGCTGCTCGCCGGCGGGATCACCGCGGTCTTCCTCGACGGTGCCGGCCTGGCCGGCCTTCGGGGCACACTGATCTGGCTGGCCGTGGTGGTTGCCGGCCGGGCCGCGGTCTCGTGGGCGCAGGAGGTCGTGGCGGCGCGCTCCTCGGCCGCCGTCAAGAGCGAGCTGCGGCGCGCGCTGTTCGCCCGCCTCGCGTCCCAGCCCTCGGGCGGCGACACCGGCGCGGTCGTCGCGCTCGTCGTGCGCGGGCTGGACGCGCTCGACGCCTACTTCGCCCGCTACCTGCCGCAGCTCGTGCTCGCCGTCCTGGTCCCGGCGATCGTGCTGGCCCGGATCTTCCCGGCCGACCTGGTCGCCACCGTGACGATCGTGCTGACGCTGCCGCTCATCCCGGTCTTCATGGCGCTGGTCGGCCTCCAGACCGAGAGCGCGAACCGCAGGCAGTTCAAGCTCCTCGCGCGGTTGTCGCACCACTTCCTCGACGTGATCGCCGGGCTGCCGACGCTGAAGCTCTTCGGCCGGGCCCGCGCCCAGGCGGCGACGATCCGCCGGATCAGCGACGACCAGCGCCGCCTGACGATGCGGACGCTGCGCATCGCCTTCCTCTCGTCGCTGGTGCTCGAGCTGCTGGCGACCCTGTCGGTGGCGCTGGTCGCGGTCGGCATCGGCCTGCGCCTGGTCGACGGCCGTCTCGACCTGGCGACCGCGCTGCTCGTGCTGATCCTCGCGCCCGAGGCGTACCTCCCGCTGCGCCAGGTCGGCGCCAACTACCACGCCAGCGCCGAGGGCCTGGCCGCCGCGTCGGACGCCTTCGAGATCCTCGACGAGCCGGTTCCCGCGGCGGGCACCGGGCCCGCGCCGGCGGGAGCCATCGCGTTCGAGGACGTCGTCGTGCGCTACCGCGACAGCGACGCGCTGCGCCTCACCGCCGTGATCGAGCCCGGCGAGATCGTCGCGCTGACCGGGCCGAGCGGCTGCGGCAAGTCCACGGCGCTGCACGTGCTGCTCGGCTTCGTGGCGCCGGCGTCGGGCCGGGTCACGGTGGGCGGCACGGACCTGGCGGGCGCCGACCCGGCCGCCTGGCGGTCCCGGATCGCGTGGGTCCCGCAGCGGCCGCACCTCTTCGCGGGCACGGTGCGCGACAACATCGCGCTCGGCGCCGGCCCGGACGCCGACGTCGTCACCGCGGCCCGCCACGCCGGGGCCCACGAGTTCATCGCCGGCCTGCCGCGGGGCTACGACACGGTCCTCGGCGACGACGGCGCCGGCCTCTCCGCCGGGCAGCGCCAGCGCATCGCCCTGGCCCGCGCGTTCCTGCGCGACGCCTCGATCGTGCTGCTCGACGAGCCGACCGCGAACCTCGACGCGGCCACCGCCGCCGACGTGATGGCCGCGATCCGCCGCCTGGCCCGCGGCCGTACGGTCCTCGTCGCCGCCCACCGGCCGGAGCTGATCGCCCTGGCCGGTCGCGTCGTCGAGCTGGCCGCCCCGGCCGGCCGCGCGCCCTCCCTCGCCCTGCACGGCGGCCGCCCGACGGCGGGCTCCGCCTGGTCCACCTCGGACGGTGTCCTGTGACCTGGTTCAAGCTGCTGCTCACCGCCTCCCGGCCGGCCGCGCCCGGCTTGCTGCTCGCCGTGCTCGCCGGCATCGGCGCGGCCGGCGCCGCGGTCGGCCTCATGGCCACCTCCGCGTGGCTGATCTCGCGGGCCGCCCTGCACCCGCCGGTGCTGCACCTCATGGTCGCCATCGTCGCGGTCCGTGCCTTCGGCATCGGCCGGGGCGTCTTCCGGTACGCCGAGCGCCTGGCCGGCCACGACGCCGCGCTGCGGGTGCTCGGCCGCCTCCGGGTCCGCGTCTTCGACCGCCTCACCGCGCTCGCCCCCGCCGGCACGGCCGGTTTCCGCGGCGCCGACCTGGCGCAGCGCCTCTCCGCCGACGTCGACGCCGTCCTCGACATGCTCGTGCGCGTCGTGCTTCCCTACGCCGTCGCCGCGATCGTCGGTCTCGGCTCGGTGCTGCTGGTCGGCGCGATGTCACCGCCCGCCGGAGCGGCGCTCGCCGCCGGCCTGCTGGTCGTCGGCGCCGGCGTACCGCTGCTCCAGTCCGCCGCCGCCCGCCGCGCCGACGGGCGCCTCGCCCCGCTGCGCGGCGGCCTCGCCACCGCCACCGTCGACCTGCTGCACGGCCTGCCCGACCTGACCGCGTACGGCGCCACGCCCGCCCAGCTCGCCCGTCTCGCCGAGGCCGACGCCCGCCTGCGCCGAGCGGAGCAGCGCTCTGCCGCGGCCGCCGGCACCTCCGCCGCCGTGACGGCGCTGGCCACCTGCCTCAGCCTGCTCGCCGGGCTGGCCGCGGGCGCCGTGGCGGTCCGCTCCGGCGCCCTGCACGGCGAACTGCTCGCGGTGATCGTGCTGACGCCGCTCGCCGTCTACGAGGCCGTTGCCGGCCTGCCCGTGGCCGCCCAGCGCTTCGCCGGCGCCCGGGCCTCGCTGCGCCGCCTCGCCGAGATCCTGAGCGCCCCCGACCCGATCACTGTGCCTCGCGTGCCGGCTCCGCTGCCGATCGGCGCCGAGCCTGCCGATGCGGGTTTGCCCGGTGCGGTCGGTGCCGCCGGTGGTTCCGGTGCTTTCGGTGTCTCCGGTGCTGGCGGCGCATCCGGATCGTCCGGTGCTTCCGGCGATTTCGGTGCTGCCGGTGCTGGCGGCGCTCCCGGTGCTGGCGGCGCCGGCGCTCCCGGGGCTTCCGGCGCTCCCGGGGCTTCCGGCGCTCCCGGGGCTTCCGGTGCGGCCGGTGGCGGGGTCGCGCGGTCCGCGTACTCCCCGGCGATTCTCGTCGAAGGAGTGAGCGCCTCGTGGGTGCCCGGCCGCCCGGCCGTGCGCGACGTCAGCTTCGAGCTGCCCGCCGGAGCCCGGGTGGCCCTGGCCGGGCCGAGCGGCTCCGGCAAGAGCACGATCGCCGCGCTGCTGGTCCGGTTCCTCGACCCCACGGCCGGGCGGATCACGCTCGACGGCGTCGACCTGCGGCGGCTCGACCCCGACGACCTGCGGCGGATCGTCGGCTACCTGCCCGAGGACGCGTACCTGTTCGACACGACCATCTCAGCGAACCTGCGCATCGCCCGCCCCGGCGCCACCGACGCCGAGCTGCGCGCCGCCCTCGGCCGGGCCCGGCTGCTCGACTGGATCGAGACGCTTCCCGACGGCCTGGAGACTTTCGTCGGCGAGCACGGCATGGCACTCTCCGGCGGTCAGCGCCGCCGGCTCGCGCTGGCCCGCGCCCTGCTCGCCGGCTTCCGGGTGCTGATCCTCGACGAGCCCACCGAACACCTCGACGACGAGACCGCCGCGGCCCTCACCCACGACCTGCTCACCGCCGCGGGTGACCGCACCGTCCTCCTGATCACCCACCGCACCGACGTGGCCGCCCAGGTCGACAGGGTGATCGACCTGACCGCGCCGGCCCCGCGGGCCGTCCCGGAGCTGGTGTGATCCGCCTTCGGCCGGGACGGCGCCGACTACGCTGCCGGACAGAGGCGCCTACCGGCGGGAGGTGAAGCGTGCTGGCGCACGGGGTGCGGCCGCCTCCCGACGACGGGATCTTCGACTTCGGGTGGCTGGGCTTCACGCACATGCTGACCGGCTGGGACCACCTGCTGTTCATCGCCGGAGTGGTGCTGCTGGCCTGGCATCCCAAGCGCGCCCTGGGACTGTTGTCGCTGTTCGCGCTCGGCCACAGCATCACGCTGATCACCGCGACGCTCGCCGGGTGGCGGCTCGACCCCGCCCTGGTCGACGTCGTGATCGCGGTGAGCGTCGGCGTGGTCGGCACGATCGGCCTGATCGGCCGCCCGCGCCGCTTCTGGTGGTTCGGCCTGCTGGTGCTCGCCTTCGGGCTCGTGCACGGCCTGGGCCTGGCCACCCGCTTCCAGGCACTGACCCTCCCGCCGGGCGCCGAGCTGAGCCGGCTGCTGGCCTTCAACGCCGGCGTCGAGATCGGCCAGGCGGTCGCGGTCTACCTGATCTACCTGCTCGGCGAGGCGCTGACCTACCGCCCGAAGTGGCCACGCATCGAACGGGCGAGCTTCGGCGGCCTCACCGTGGTGGGGCTGGCGCTCGGGGCGGCCTTGACGGTGGCGCGGCTCTGACGTTCGCGTGGCCTTTGCGTCCGTCCGGCGTTTGCGTCCGTCCGGCGTTTGGGTCTGGCCTTTGCGTCCGTCCGGCCGTTGTTGGTCGCGCCTCCACCGTTCGCGCCGCCCTGAAGTGGGAGTTTCCGTACGGGTCGCCTGGCGGGCGTCCCCTCCGGGAGACAGAACGTTCTTTCTAGTGGAGCTGCTGGTGTCAGCGTGGCTGCTACGTCGCGATGTGCTTCCGGTGCGACATCCCGCTGGCGGTTGTCGGCGGCTGTGGCAGGGCGGCTGGGCTGGGCGGCTGCGGCAGGAAGGCTGCGGCAGGTCCGCTGCGGCTGGGCGGCTGCGGCAGGGCGGCTGCGGCAAGTCCGCTGCGGCAGGACGGCGGCGCAGGACGGCTGTGGCAGGTGGCTGCGGCAGGAGGGTTGCGGCAGGGCGACTCCGGACGGCGGTGGCTGCCCTGCGGGCGTGGTCGCATCGGGCGTGAGTGGGTTTGCCTCACTGGGGGAGTGGTTGCCCGAGCCCAGGGATAGGCGCCCGGCGTTCGTTAATGGGCGCGGTCAGATGCCCGGCATGCCGGTCAGGCCGGCGATCAAGCCAAGCAGGGCGGAGACGGCGAGGACGCGGAGGACGGGCCACTTTGCCCTGAAGATGAGGGCGGCCGCGATGACGGCGATGGCGGCCGGGGCCCAGCGGATCGTGGTGAGGTCGGGGATCTGGGTGTTCAGCGGGCCGGTGGTGATGGTGTTCGTCGTGGTGAAGAGGGTGTGGACGGCGAAGTACAGGCCGAGGTTGGCTATGACGCCTACTACGGCGGCGGTGATGCCGGTCAGGGCGGCCGAGAGGGCCTGGTTGCCGCGGAGGCGTTCGACATAGGGGGCGCCGAGCAGGATGAACAGGAAGCACGGTACGAAGGTCACCCACGTGGTCAGCAGGGACGCCACGACGCCGGCCGTCCACGGGTCCAGGGCGCCGGGGTTGTGGTAGGCGCCCAGGAAGGCGACGAACTGCACGACCATGATGAGCGGGCCGGGGGTTGTCTCGGCCAGGGCCAGGCCGCGGACCATGTCGCCGGCGGACAGCCAAGCGTAGTGCTCGACCGCGCGTTGGGCCACAAAGGCGAGGACGGCGTACGCGCCGCCGAAAGTGACGACCGCGGTGCCGGAGAAGAACAGGCCCTGTTGTGTGTAGACGCTGCCCGCTCCGGTGGTGACCGCTACCAGCGCCACCGGCAGGAACCAGGCTGCCAGGCCGATCGCCAGGATGGTGGCGGCTCGGCGGGGCGACGGCTGGTCGTGGTGCAGCGCCTCGTCGGAGACGAGGGGCTCGGGGCCGTCGGTGGCCGCGCCGTGACCGCCACTGGTGGTGATCAGGGTGGGGCGCCATCGGTGCAGGGACCAGCCGGCCAGGGCGGCCGCCGCGATCACTACGGGGAACGGGACGCCGAACAGGGCCAGGGCCAGGAACGCGACGACGGCGAACCCGACGAGCGTGCGGTTGGTCAGGGAGCGGCTGCCGACCCGCCAGACGGCCTGCGCGACGATGGCGACCACTGCGGGGGCCAGGCCGGCGAACACCGCCGTGACCACTGTGGTGTCGCCGAAGCCGACGTAGATCGCCGACAGGGCCAGCAGGGCGACCATGCCGGGCAGGACGAACAGGGTGCCGGCGATCAGGCCGCCGCGTACGCCGTTCAGGAGCCAGCCCACGTAGATCGCCAGCTGCTGCGCCTCGGGGCCGGGCAGCAGCATGCAGTAGTTGAGGGCGTGCAGGTAGCGGCGCTGGCCGATCCAGCGGCGCTCGTCGACCAGATGGCGCTGCATGACGGCGATCTGGCCGGCCGGCCCGCCGAACGTCTGCAGCGAGATGGCGAACCAGGCGCGCACCGCCTCGCGGAGCGGCACCACGTCCTTGCCGGCGGTCGTCGTCACGGGCGCTCCTCGAAAAGGCGGTGAATCAAAGCGGGCGGCGTATCAAAGCGGGCGGCGAATCAGAACGGGCGGCGAATCAAAACGGGCGGTGAATCGAAGGCGGGTGGTGAATCGAAGGCGGGTGGTGAATCGAAGGCGGGTGGTGAATCAAGGCGCATCAAAGCGGGCGGAGCGTCACGCGGGCGGGCGGTCGAGCAGCAGGGCGCGGCGGTGGTATTCGTACAGGCCGTCGAAGAGGGGAGCGGTGAGCTCGAGGACCCGGTCGTCGTCGCAGATCATGGACAGGCCGCGCAGGATCACGTCGAGGCCGGGGGCCTCGGGGGCGTCGAACCGCTCGTCGTCGAGGTCGGCCTCGTGGACGATCTCGGCGATCTTCCAGAGCACCGGATCGGCCAGGTCGTGGCGGCGCAGGATCGTCTCGAACGTGCAGTCGCCGCCGTGGTGGCCCAGGTCGGCGCCGCGCATGTCGAACGGGGTGGCGTCGGCGGGCACCGCGGCCGGGTCGGTGACGAAGACGAACGTGGCGTCCGGGTCGACGTGCCGCCGGATCAGCCACGCGCAGGCCGCCCGGTCGATGTGCACGCCCGCGCGCGTGGCCCACTTCATGCCCGCTCCTGTTGCTCGACGGGGGTGGCCAAGGACTCGACCGCTGCCCGGGCCGCTTCGCGCTCCGGCGGCGGGAAGAAGTCGCGCCGCGTGATGCGGTGCAACTCGCCGCGCAGCCGGCGCAGGGCCCGGGCCCGGTCGGTGCCGAGGTGGTCGCGGGCCGCGCTCGCCTCGTCGGCGATCGCCTGGTACTCCGTGGCGCGGGCCGCGCGCATGCCGGCCGCGACCTGGCGCTCCTGCTCGTCGCTCGCCGGGGCGGCCAGCCACACCGAGGCCGACCCGCCGCCCTCGGTGATCTCCTCGGCGAGCCAGTCGAACTGCTCCCGGGTGCGCGCGTCGGCCGGCAGCGCCACCAGGCCGTCGCCGAGCCGGGCCGCGCCGCAACGGTCGATCTTGCGCCACACCGCGATGCGCGGGCTCGACGGCTCGCGCGGCATCCGATAGGCCAGCAACACCCACTGCACGGCCTGATGTAACCACGGTTACATCGCTGCAGGCAAGGGGGCGCGCCGGGCCGCGGACGCGCCCGCAGTGGCGCACGCACAGAGGTGGAAGGGCGCGCTACAGCGGCGCCCGCCAGGTCAGGACCGCGCCGGTGCCGCCGGGGCCCTCCGTCACCTCGAAGGAGCCCGACAGGTCCTGGGCCCGGTCGGCCATGTTGGCGAGGCCGCCGCGGGCCAATGCCGGGTCGAAGCCGATGCCGTCGTCCTCGATCTGGAGGATGACCTCGTCGCCGGTGGCGCGCAGGGAGACCCGGCAGGTCGTGGCGCGTGCGTGGCGGGCCACGTTGGCCAGGGCCTCACGGAGCACGGCCAGCAGCTCGGGGACGATGTCGTCGGGCACCGCGCTGTCGACCGGGCCGGTGGTGTCGAGGACCGGGCGGAAGCCGAGCGTCTCGGCGGCGTCCTGCACGGTCTGGTTGATCTCGGCGCGCAGGGACGGGCCGGTGGGGGCGCGCAGCTCGAAGATCGAGCGGCGGATGTCGCGGATGGTGGCGTCCAGGTCGTCGACCGCGGCGTTGATGCGCTTGACGGCCTCGGGGCGGCCGGCGTGGGCGACCGCGCCCTGCAGCTGCATGCCGGTGGCGAACAGGCGCTGGATGACCACGTCGTGCAGGTCGCGGGCGATGCGCTCGCGGTCCTCGAGGACGACCAGTTGCTCGCGTTCCTCCTGGGCGCGGGCCCGGTCGAGGGCGAGCACGGCCTGGCCGGCGAAGGTCGACAGCAGCACCGCGTCCTCGTCGTCGGGGGTGCGGTCGGCGGGCTGGGCGACGATCAGCACGCCCTGGCGGGCGCCGGCGGCGGCGAGTGGGGCCGCGAGGGCGGGGCCGGACGGGACGGGACCGGGCCAGTCGGCGGCGGCGCGCAGGTTGTCGAGGGTGTGACCGGAGAGGTCGGCCGCCACCGCGCGGCCCTCGAGCGCCTGGCAGTCGGGCAGCGCGGGGCCGTCCGCGACCTCGATGGTGTAGCGGGCCGCCTGCTCGTCGTAGAGCAGCACCATCGCGAGCTCGGCGCCGGCGACCTCGCGGGCGCGGCGGGCGATCAGGCGCAGGGCCTCGGTGCGGCGGACCGTGCCCAGCAGCACGCCGGTGATCTCGGCGGCCGCGGCGAGCCAGCGCTCGCGGCGGCGGGCGAGGGCGAACAGGCGCGCGTTGTCGATGGCGACACCGGCCGCGGCCGCGAGGGCCACCACGATCTCCTCGTCGTCGTCGGAGAACTGGTCGGCGCCCTGCTTCTCGGCCAGGTAGAGGTTGCCGAAGACCTGGTCGCGCGTGCGGACGGGCACGCCGAGGAAGCTGTGCATCGGCGGGTGATGCGGCGGGAACCCGTACGAGTTGGGATGCCGGGTGATGTCCGGAAGCCGCACCGGGTGGGGATCGGTGATGAGCAGGCCGAGCACGCCCCGGCCGTGCGGCAGGTCGCCGATGGCGGCGTGTGTGGCCGGGTCGATGCCGTGGGTGATGAAGTCGGACAGCCCCGAGCGGTCGGCGTTGAGCACGCCGAGGGCGCCGTAGCGGGCGCCGGCCAGCGCGCACGCCGACTCGACGATGCGCTGGAGGGTGCTGCGCAGGTCGAGGTCGGTGCCGATGCCGACGACCGCGTCGAGCAGGGCGCGCAGTCGTTCGCGGCTGGTCATCACGTCGCCGACGCGGTCGAGCATCTCCTGCAGGAGTTCGTCGAGGCGTACCCGCGACAGCGGTCGCAGCCCGAGGGAGGGGACGTCTGAGGTGCTCTCGGCCATGCTCGCCAGACTAGGGTCCTTCGGCCCCTGGCAACGCCCGGGGCCGCACGATAGGAATGAGGGGTGATCCGAGTCTTTCTCCTCGACGACCACGAGGTCGTCCGCCGTGGCCTGATCGACCTGCTCCAGGCCGGTGGTGACATCGAGGTCGTCGGCGAGTCCGGGTCCGCCCAGGAGGCCGCCCGCCGCATCCCCGCGCTGCGGCCCGACGTCGCCGTGCTCGACGCGCGGCTGCCCGACGGCAACGGCATCGACGTGTGCCGCGACGTCCGCGCGGTCGACTCGTCCATCAAGGGCCTGATCCTGACGTCGTACGAGGACGACGAGGCGCTCTTCGCCGCGATCATGGCCGGCGCCTCGGGGTACGTGCTCAAGGAGATCCGCGGCACCGACCTGGTCGACGCGGTGCGCCGGGTCGCCGCGGGCCAGTCGCTGCTCGACCCGGCCGTCACCCAGCGCGTGCTGGAGCGCATCCGCAACGGCGTGGAGCAGCCGCGCGAGCTGGCCGGGCTCACCGATCAGGAGCGCAAGATCCTCGAGTTCGTGGCGCAGGGCCTGACCAACCGCGAGATCGCCTCGCGCATGTTCCTCGCCGAGAAGACGGTGAAGAACTACGTCTCCAGCATGCTGGCCAAGCTCGGCCTGGAGCGGCGCACGCAGGCCGCGGTGCTGGCCACCCGCCTGCTCGGGGAGAAGTAGGGCCGGGCATCACGCGGTGGGAGGTACCGGCTGGCATGGCCGGATCCATTGCCGTACGTCTATGTGTGGTGGTGGGCTGGCACCATGAGACGACGCTTAGGCTTCCTGACGGCCCTGCTGGTCGGGGGCGCCCTGATCGGCGCACCGGCCTCGGCCACACCGCCCGCACCCCCGCCCGGCACCCCGGGGCAGTTCGAGGTGTACGACGTGCGCACCGCCGCCCAGCGCAACGCCATCGCCCGTACCGGAGCGGCCATCGACGCCATCCAGCACGGAGTCGCCGAGATCACCGCTACCGGCAGCGAGGTGCGCAGCCTGCGCCGGCAGGGCTTCACCGTGCAGCCGGTGCTGACGACGCTGGACTTCCCGCCCTCCGACGCGCCCTACCACAACTACAGCGAGATGGTCGCCGAGGTGAACCGGGTGGTGGCGGCCTATCCGGCGATCGCGAGCAAGCGGGTGATCGGCAAGTCGTACGAGAACCGCGACATCGTCGCCGTGAAGATCTCGGACAACGTGGGTACGGACGAGAACGAGCCGGAGGTCCTGTACGACGCGAACCACCACGCGCGTGAGCACCTGACCGTGGAGATGGCGCTCTACGTGCTCAACCTCTACACGTCGTCGTACGCGTCGGACAGCCGCGTGCGCACGATCGTGAACTCGCGGGAGATCTGGATCGTGCCGTCGGTCAACCCGGACGGCGCCGAGTACGACATCGCCACCGGCAGCTACCGCTCGTGGCGCAAGAACCGGCAGCCGAACAGCGGGTCCACCGCGATCGGCACGGACCCGAACCGCAACTACGGATACCGGTGGGGCTGCTGCGGCGGCTCGTCCGGGTCGCCGTCCTCGCTGACGTATCGGGGGCCGGCGGCGTTCTCGACGCCGGAGACGAGGACGGTGCGCGACTTCGTCAACAGCCGCGTGGTCGGCGGGGCGCAGCAGATCCGGGCGGCGATGGACTTCCACACGTACTCGGAGCTCGTGCTGTGGCCGTTCGGGCACACCACGGCGAACACGACGACCGGCATGACGGCCGACGACTACAACACGTTCGCCACGTTCGGCCGGCAGATGGCGGCGACGAACAGGTACACGCCGCAGCAGTCGAGCGACCTCTACATCACCGACGGGGACCTGCTGGACTGGCTGTGGGGCACCCACAAGATCTTCGCGTACACGTTCGAGATGTACCCGTCGAGCGCGTCGGGCGGCGGCTTCTATCCGCCGGCGAGCGTCATCACCCGCGAGACGACCCGCAACCGCGAGGCGGTGCTGCTGCTCGGCGAGGTGGCGGACTGCCCGTACAAGGTGATCGGCAAGCAGAGCACCTACTGCTCCGCTGCCTGACGGCCGGGCGCGGTGCGGCCCCCGGGCCGCACCCGCTTGATCAATAGTGACCCAGGTTCCTAGGATGCCCGCGGGGTGTGCCGGGCCTCGCGGGCTTCATCGCCCGGAGAGGGGCCGTTCAGCTGGGTGTTCTTGCTCCGCGGGGCGCGGGCGGCTAGCTTCGTGAGGACCACAAAAATGCATATCGCCGTTCGAGCCGCCGCGGGAGAGTCCTCGCGTCGTGCGGGGCGCCGAAGGAGCAACTTCTCCCTCAGAATCTCTCAGGCCCCGGTACCGCAGCGGTCAGGCGACTCTGGAAAGTCAGGACGCGGCCGGCGTTCTGCGCCCACGGTGCAAGCCGTCCCTCGCGGGCGGTGAAGCTCTCAGGCACCCATGACAGAGCGGGGGAGGCCGACTCTCGCGAGGAGCCTCCCGCCATCATGGCTGTGTCTGTGTTCGACCTGTTCTCCGTCGGCATCGGGCCGTCCAGCTCGCACACGGTCGGGCCGATGCGCGCGGCCCGGCTGTTCGCGCTGCGGCTCGCCGAGACCGGGCCGGCCGATCGGGTGGCGCTGGTGCGGGCCGAGCTGTTCGGGTCGCTCGGCGCCACGGGGCACGGGCACGGGACGCCCAAGGCGGTGCTGCTCGGGCTCGAGGGGGAGACGCCCGAGGCCGTGGACGTGGCCGGCGCCGACGAGCGGGCCGCGCGCATCCACGCCACGGGCCGGCTGCGGCTGATGGGCACCGGTGCTGAGGTCGGCGTCGAGCTGGTGCTGCACCGGCGGCGGACGCTGCCGGGGCATCCGAACGGCATGACGTTCACGGCATACGACGCGGCTGGCGCGCAGCTGCTGGCGAAGACCTACTACTCCGTCGGGGGCGGCTTCGTCATCGACGAGGCGACCGGTGGGGTGCGGGCCGACGACACGGTTCTGCCGTACGCGTTCGGCAGCGGGGCGGAGCTGCTCGCGCTCACCGCGGAGACGGGCTGGTCGGTGTCGCGGCTGATGCTGGCGAACGAGACGGTGTGGCGGTCCGAGGCGCAGATCCGTACCGGCCTGCGGGGCATCTGGTCGGTGATGCGCGACTGCGTGGACGCCGGTCTCGCGGCCGAGGGGATCCTGCCGGGCGGGCTGAAGGTGCGGCGGCGGGCGGCGGCCACCGCGCGGCAGTTGCGCGCGGCGGGCAGGCCGGCCGAGCACGCGATGGAGTGGCTCACGGCGTACGCCATGGCAGTGAACGAGGAGAACGCGGCCGGAGGTCGCGTGGTGACCGCGCCCACCAACGGCGCCGCGGGGATCATCCCGGCGGTGCTGCGGTACTACACCGACTTCGTGCCGGGCGCCTCGGACGAGGGTGTGGTGCGTTTCCTGCTGGCCGCGGGCGCGATCGGGCTGCTGTTCAAGGAGAACGCGTCGATCTCGGGTGCCGAGGTGGGCTGCCAGGGTGAGGTCGGCTCGGCGTGCGCGATGGCGGCGGCGGGGCTGGCCGAGGTGCTGGGCGGCACGCCCGAGCAGGTGGAGAACGCGGCCGAGATCGGCATGGAGCACAACCTGGGCCTGACCTGCGACCCGGTGGGCGGGCTGGTGCAGATCCCGTGCATCGAGCGCAACGGCATGGCCGCGGTCAAGGCGGTCACGGCAGCGCGGATGGCGCTGCGCGGCGACGGGCGGCACCACGTCTCCCTCGACAAGGTCATCAAGACCATGAAGGAGACGGGCGCCGACATGAAGATCAAGTACAAGGAGACGGCGCGCGGCGGGCTCGCCGTCAACGTCATCGAGTGTTAGTAGTCGTTCACGTTGATCGTGACGCGGTGCTGGTCGGAGGGCCAGGCGGGCAGGATCGCGGTCTCCAGGCCGCCGCCGCGGTGTGCCACCGTCACGGCCGTCGCCCCGCCCGCGGGGATGTAGACGTCCATGCCGGTGAGGAAGGTCTGTGCGTACAGGTCGGGGAGCGGCGCGGTCAGGTCGGTGACGCGGTCGCTGTTGTCGTCGAAGGCGAAGATGCCGATGACGCGCTTGGCGCGGGGCGCGTTGGCGGCGTTCAGGATCTGCCGGCCGTTGATCCAGAGCTGGTCGCCCTCGGCGCCCCACCACTCCTTCTGGCGGTTGAAGGTCAGGGCGGTGTGGTGCGGCGAGGTCTCGATGAGCGCGCCGACGCCCTCGCCGGGGCGGCCGGCCAGCAGGCGTACCAAGGAGTCGGATCGCCGGAACGGCTGGAAGTAGAAGTGGTGGGTGGCGATGCCGGGCCGGACCAGGGCCAGCTCGTAGCGGGCCGTCGGGGACACCGGGACGGGGCCGAACGAGCCGTCCGCCGCCACCGGGACCGTCTGCGGCGAGCGGGTGCGGCGGCCGAGCGCGTCGAGCGGGTAGACCTGCACGGTGCCGCCGGCGCTGACGTTGCTGGGGAACAGGACGGCGCGCCCGGAGATGTGGGCCACGGGCGTGGGGACGATCGTGGTCGTACGGGGATCGCGGCCGCGCAGGAAGCGGTACATCGCGGTGAACGACTCCTCCGACGACACGGTCTGGGTGTGCGACTGGTCGGGCAGGTGCACGTTCGTGGCGCCGGCCACCGATCGCGCCGGGTCGCCCTCACCCCAGAGGGCGAGGGTGGGCACGCCTCCGGGCAGGGCGGCGGCCGTACGCCCGTCGAGGTTGACGTAGTGGGCGACGCGTGCGGCGCGCTCCGCCGAGCTGTTCAGGTAGCCCTGGGAGACGAAGGTGCCCAGCGAGTGGGCGATCAGGTCGACCCGGGCGGCGCCGGTGGTGGCGCGCAGCCGGTCGATGCGGGCGTCGAGGCCCGCGTACACCTCTTGCAGGATTGTCGCGATGGTGGGCGAGTCGTATTCGTGCGCCTCGACGGTGTCGATGGGGTAGCCGTTGGCGGCGAGCCGCTTGGCCTGCGTCTGGAACTGGGCGGCCGAGCCGGCGCTGCCGTGCACGAAGATCACCGGCAGGAGCGGTGGTGGCGCGGCGGAGGCGGGTAAGCCGGGCGCTGTCGCGGCCACGGTCAGGGCGAGGACGAGCATCAGACGGCGCATGTCGGCTCCCATCGACGATCGTGAATTATGCACGACGAGTGCAACTATAAACCGCGTACGCTGACGGGCGTGGATCAAGAAGAGCGGATCGCGATGTTCCTCGACTACGAGAACCTGGCGATCAGTGCCCGGGAGACCCTCGGCGGTCACGCGTTCGACCTGCGGCCGGTGACCGACGCGCTGGCCGAGCGGGGCCGGGTGGTGGTGCGCCGGGCGTACGCGGACTGGTCGTTCTTCGGCGACGACCGGCGCATGCTGACCCGCGCCCACGTGGAGCTCATCGAGATCCCGCAGCGGATGGGCGCCTCGCGCAAGAACGCCGCCGACATCAAGATGGTCGTCGACGCGCTGGAGCTGGCGTTCGAGCGCGACTACATCTCCACCTTCGTGCTCGGCACCGGCGACAGCGACTTCACCCCGCTGGTCGCCAAGCTGCGCGAGCTCAACAAGCGGGTGATCGGCGTCGGCGTCGAGAAGACGACCTCGGCGCTGCTGCCGCCGGCCTGCGACGAGTTCCTCTACTACGACCGGCTCGAGGGCGTCGCCCAGCCGGTGCCCGAGGTGGAGGCCACCGTCCGTGAGGTCGAGGCGCTGCCCGCCCTGGTGGCACAGAGCGTCAGCGGTACGGTGACGGCGTCCCGCCTCAAGCGCACGCTGCTGCGCAAGGACCCCACCTTCAACGAGGCCGACTACGGGTTCCGCTCCTTCGGCGAGCTGCTGCGCCACCTGGCCGGCGAGGGCGTGGTCGAGCTGAGCGGGGGATCCGACCCCGAGGTCTCGCTGCCCGAGCACGGCGACCGCGAGGCCGCGTTCGCGCTGCTGCGCTCGGTCGTCGAGAGCCTCGCCGGGCCCGGTGGCTCGGTGTCGCTGTCGGGGCTGAAGAACCAGGTGCGCAAGGCGGAGCCCGGGTTCACCGAGAAGAAACTCGGCTACCGCAGCTTCCTGCAGTTCGTCCGGGCGGCGGGCACGGCCGGTGCGGTCGGGCTGAGCTGGAGCGCCGACGCCGAGGATTATCTGCTCACGAGCGGGGCACCAAAAATGGCATGAGAGCTTTGACATGGCAGGGCACCGGCAAGGTCTCGGTCGAGACGGTCCCCGACCCGCGCATCGAGCAGCCGACCGACGCCATCGTGCGGATGACCTCCACGGCGATCTGCGGCTCCGACCTGCACCTCTACGACGTCCTCGGCATGTACATCGACCAGGGCGACATCCTCGGGCACGAGCCGATGGGCATCGTCGAGGAGGTCGGCGCCGAGGTCACCCACATCAAGCCCGGCGACCGGGTGGTGATCCCGTTCAACATCTCCTGCGGCAGCTGCTGGATGTGCTCGCGCGGCTTCTACGCCCAGTGCGAGACCACCCAGAACAAGGAGCAGGGCAAGGGCGCGTCGCTGTTCGGCTACACCAAGCTGTACGGGCAGGTGCCCGGCGGCCAGGCGGAGTACCTGCGCGTGCCGCAGGCGCACTTCGGCCCGATCAAGGTGCCCGACGACGGCCGCCCCGACGAGCACTACCTGTTCCTGTCCGACGTGCTGACCACGTCGTGGCAGGCGGTCAAGTACGCCGGCGTGCAGCCCGGCGACACGGTCTTCGTCACCGGCCTCGGCCCGATCGGGCAGATCAGCGCCCGCGTCGCCCGCCACCTGGGCGCCGGCCGGGTGATCGCCTCCGACCTGGTGCCGGAGCGGCTGGCGATGGCCGAGCGGCACGGCATCGAGGTGCTCGACGCCTCGAAGGTCGACGTCCCTTCGGCTGTGCTCGACATGACCGGGGGGCGCGGGGCGGACAGCGTCATCGAGTCGGTCGGCATGGAGGCGCACGGCTCACCCGTCCAGTCGGCCGCGATCAAGGCGGCGGGCAAGCTGCCGGACGCGGTCGCGCGCAAGGCGGTCGACACGTTCGGCCTCGACCGGATGGCGGCGCTCACCACGGCCTTCGCGGCGGTGCGCCGCGCCGGCACGGTGTCGATCATCGGCGTGTACGGCGGGCAGGCCGACCCGATGCCGATGATGGACCTGTTCGACAAGGGCGTGACGCTGCGCATGGGCCAGGCCCACGTGCGCCGCTGGTCCGACGAGATCCTGCCGATCCTCACCGGCGAGGGCGACCCGCTCGGCGTGGACGACCTCGTCACCCACCGGCTGCCGTTGGAGGAGGCGCCGCACGGGTACGAGATCTTCAAGAACAAGGAGGACGGCTGCATCAAGGTCGTGCTCAAGCCGTGAGCCGGGTGGTCGTGCTGACCGGCGCGTCCAGCGGCATCGGCCGGGCGGCCGCGCTCGCCTTCGCCCGCCGCGGCGACCGGGTGGTCCTCGCGGCCCGGGGACTGCCGTCCCTGCACGAGGTGGCGGCGGCGACCGGCGGCCTGGCGGTCCCGGCGGACATCTCGGACGCGGCGTCGGTGGACGCCCTGGCCGCCGCGGCGATCGCGGCGCACCGGCGCATCGACGTGTGGGTCGACAGTGCGGCCGTCATGGCGTACGGCAGGTTCGAGGATCTGCCCCGCGAAGTCTTCGACAAGGTCGTCACGACGGACCTGCTCGGCTCGGCCAACGTGGCCCGGACGGCGCTGCGCGTCTTCCGGGCCCAGGGCTCGGGCACGCTGGTGTTGTGCAGCTCGCTGCTGGCGCACGTCACGGTGCCGTACATGTCGGCGTACGTGACGGCCAAGTGGGGCCTGCGCGGCCTGATCCGCACCCTGCAACTGGAGACCCGCGACGCGCCGGGCATCCACGTGTGCGCGGTGGCACCGGGCAGTGTGGACACACCGATCTACAGGAGCGCCGGCAACTACGCCGGCAGGGAGGGCAGCCCGCCACCACCGGTGGCCTCCGCCGACCGGGTCGCCGAGGTGATCCTGCGCCAGGCGGACAAGCCACGCCCGGAGACGTCGGTGGGGCTGGCCAACCGCGTCATCGAGCTGGGCTTCGTGGCGATGCCGGCGGTCTACAACGCGCTGGTGACCACGATGATGCGCACGTTCGGCCTGTCCCGGCGCAAGGTCGAGGCCCACGAGGGGAACGTTTTCGGCCCCGCGCGGCCGCAACCACGCCGAGCGCGCCGCGGGTGGACGCATTCCCGGCGAGGTTCATCCGTTTCGAGGACAACGTCATCAAGCGGATCTCATGCGGTGCGGCCACGAGTCCGATAGCTCCGGTGACCTTCAGCGTCCGTCCACGGCCGCCGGAGCGACGGACCCGCCACAACGCAAAGCCCACCCTCCCAAGGGGGACCCCCGCCAAGAGGCCATTGTGGCCCGAATCGGCCGATCTTGCAGAGACGCCTGTGGACAACGACGCCTGTGGACAAGCGGCGCTGTGGACAAGCGGCGCTGTGGACGACGGGCGCTGCGATGATGCGAGTCGGCGAGGATCGGGCCGTTCCAAGCGAGTTTCGGAGCCGGTAGCGATCAGTCTCGGTGACAAACACGGGTCACCGGTGCGGCGAAGGTTGCGATCATCGGCGTTGACGTGGCGATTGAGCCGGCCGTCGTGTCGCTGTACTCAGATCCGGCGACTGCCTTGACGCCCGGCCGGCGCGCCGAGTCCAAAGGTCGCCTGGGCAGGCGAGACCGAGACTTGCTGGACTGGTAGTGCCGGCGGACCGTTCGGTTCGGTCACTGTGGGTTCGAGGGGCTCTGCGGGCGTAACAGGCGCGAGGGCCTCGGCCGACGAATAGGTGCGGTGGCTGTCCAGGACCGTGGTGTCCTGGGTCAGGTGGGTCTCGGGGTTCGCGGCCACCACTGGCGGCGGCGGTCGCGGTAGATGACCTCGGACAGCGGGCGGGTGGTCTCGCCCAGGAGCCAGCCGGCGATCGCGGCCACGGTTGCCGGGTCGCCGCCGCCGTTGTCGCTCAGGTCGAGGATGAGGGCTGGGGCGTGCCGGGCCAGGGTGAAGGCGGCGTCCAGGTATGGCAGCGCGAGCGGCAAGGGCTCCAGGCTGTCGATCTTGATGGTGCAGGTGCCGTCATCCCGGCGGCTCACCGATGTCAGGCCGGCGGCCTTCCTCCGTACGGCCTCGGGATCTGCCGGGGGCCAGCCGGGGGGCTCCTCGTCGGGCGAAGCGGCGCTCTCGGGGTCGACGTGCAGCTCCAGGTGGCGGACGGTGCGCTGGCAGACGGCCTCGAGCTCGGCGGGGGTGACCGGGGTGTGGCGCAGCGGCGCGAGGTCGGCGAGGAGCTTGTCGAGGCGCGGGCCGGCCGGCATCAAACGGGGGAGTCAGTGGATCAGGCGGTCGGCGAGGGGCATGCGACGACCGTAGGGCAGCCGGGGCGGTGCGCGGGGGCGCCGGGATGTTGAGCGACGCGCAGCACGGGACGGCGGGGACGGGGTGCGGGTGAAATGCGCAGAATTCTCGAATTGGGCCAGGTGGGGTGGTTCGAGGACGCACAGTAATGGGGAAGGGGGTGCCACATGGCGGACGGCGCGGGCGGCAGCTGGTTCGACAACCTGAGGGTCGGGGTGAAGATCCAGGCCGCGATCGGGGTGGCGGCGCTGGCGGCGCTGGCGATCGGGATCGCCGGGCTGGTCGCGATCTCGACGCTGGGTGACGAGAACCAGTTGCTCTACAAGAACAACGTGGCCCCGCTGACCGAGCTGGCGTCGATCCAGCGCAACGCCCAGGGCATCCGGGCACGCTACCTGGAGTACGGCGTCGCCACCGACGACGTGCAGCAGACGCTGGGCAGCGAGATCGACGACCGGCAGAAGCTGCTCGACGACGCGCTGACCGCCTATCGGCCGGGCGCGGTGAGCGCCGACAACGTCGACGCCTTCGTCAAGGCGTTCGACGAGTTCGTCTCCGTCGGCGAGAACACGCTCGTCCCGCTCGCCGAGGCCAACCGGTACGAGGCGTTCGCGACCGCCTACCGCGACACCGCCCTGCCGCTGATGTCCGACGCCTCCGACGCGATCGAGGCGGAGAACGACGCCCAGCTCGCCCAGGCGAAGTCGCGCGCGCAGGAGAGCGCGGACGCGGCGTCGTCGGCGCGGCGGCTCCAGATCATCTTCCTCGTGGTGGGTGTCGCGGCGGCCGTCGTGCTCGGCGCCGTCGTCGCGCGGGCCATCGCCCGGCGGCTCGCGCGGGTCAAGGAGTCGCTGACCGCCATGGCGAACGGGGACCTGACCGCCGCGGTCGACGTGCAGGGCCGCGATGAGGTCGGCGAGATGGCCGCGATGCTGCTCGTCGCCCAGCAGCAGACCCGCGACGTGGTCGCCTCGGTCGGCGCCGCGTCGCAGAGCCTGTCCGCGGCCGCCGAGCAGACGTCGGTCATCGCCAACCAGATCAGCGAGGGCGCGGCCACCGCGTCCGACCAGGCGCGCCGGGTGTCGGCCGCCTCGGAGGAGGTCTCGCTGAGCGTCAACACGGTGGCCGCCGGCTCCGAGGAGATGGGCTCCGCGATCGCCGAGATCGCGCACAGCGCCAACTCGGCCGCGGAGGTCGTGGGCCAGGCGGTGAACGTGGCCGCCTCGGCGAACCAGACGATCGCGACGCTGGGCGAGTCGAGCCGGGAGATCGGCGACGTCATCCGGGTGATCACGGCGATCGCGGAGCAGACGAACCTGCTGGCGCTCAACGCGACGATCGAGGCGGCGCGTGCGGGCGAGACGGGCAAGGGCTTCGCGGTGGTGGCCGGCGAGGTCAAGGACCTGGCCCAGGAGACCGCCCGGGCCACCGAGGACATCGCTCGCCGGGTCGAGGCCATCCAGAACGACAGCGGCCACGCGGTCAACGCGATCGGCGAGATCAGCGAGATCATCGGGCACATCAGCGACTACACGACCACGATCGCGTCGGCGGTCGAGGAGCAGAGCGCGACGACCGCGGAGATGAACCGCAACGTGAACGAGGCGGCGAACGCGACCGGGCAGATCAACCAGGGCATCACCAGCGTGGCGGAGAACGCCCGGACCACGGCCGAGTCGGTGGGCGACGCGCAGCGCTCGGCGGCCGAGCTGTCGCGCATGTCGAACGAGCTGCAGGCGGCGGTGTCCCGCTTCGTCTACTGATCTCGCGCTCGCGGCCGCAGCGAACCAAGTTCACCCACGGCGTCGAGCGAAGGGAACGCGAAGCCCCGCTCCCGGAACAGGCGGCCGGCGGCATTGCGGATCTCGTCCCGCTTGGCCACGACAGTCATGGTAGGTGCGTGTACCGGAAGCAGTAGAGCCCGCGCTCACCCGCGACGTAGAGCAGCGGCTCGGTGAGGTGCCAGACGCAGTCGTTGCCGTGTTGCTCGACCCGCGTCATGGCGAGCGGACGGCCGGTGTGCACCTCCATGATTTGTACGGCGCCGTTGTCGCCTATGACGGCCAGGCGGTCGCTGCCGGGGGAGAAGGCCAGGGCGTTGACCTTGCCGGCGATAGGGCGCAGCCGTCGGACCGGGACGCCGTCGGACCGGAACACCTGGACGCCGCCGCGCTCGCCGATCGCCAGGCACCTGCTGTCCGGGGCGATGGCGAGCGCGGTGATCCGCTCCGAGCCGGCTTGCACGGTCGCGCGTGGGACGCCGTCCGGTGCGTCCCACAGGTGCAGGCGCCCGCCGTCGTCGGCGGCGGCCAGCCAGGTGCCGTCGGCGGCGATGGCCAGCGCGGTGACCGTGGTGAGCCGGCCGGTGAGCTCCACCCGTGGCGAGCCGGTCGCGACGTCCCAGATCCGGGGTGGCGCGCCGTCGGTGACCAGCCAGGTGCCATCGGGGGCGAGCGCCAGGAACTCGGACGTGACGGACACCGGGCCGGTCCACCGCTGCCGCCGGCGCTTGTTGTCGATGCGGCGGACGATGGGCTTGCCGTCGATGCGGGCGACCCACGCGCCCCGGGTCGCCACGGCGTGGGGATACCGGGCCAGGCGCTCGGCCGCTTCGCACGCCGCGCCGTCGTCCGCCCGCCAGACCCGCGCCGGCCCGCCGCGGCTCACGGTGAACAGCCGGTCGCCGTTGCCGTCGAGCGCGACGGCGTGCAGCGCCTCCGGCCGGGTGGCGAGGAAGTCGGGCACGGGCTCCGCCCGCGACAGATCCCAGGTGCGGACGGATCCGGAGAGGTCACCGGTCGCCAGCCAGGCGCCGTCCGGCGCGATCGCGATGGCGCCGACGACGGCGGCGTGCCCCCGCAGGACAGCGCGGAGCCGGCCGGTGGCGACGTCCCAGAGGTCGACCGTCCCCGGGCGCGACGCGGTGGCGATCCGCTCTCCGTCCGGCGCGAAGGCGACCGCCGTCGCCGAGCCGGCCGCGTGGTTCTGGACGTCGAACGGTGTCCCGGTCGCCGGATCCCACAGCCGCAGCGAGCTGCGCGCGGTGATGGTGGCCATCCGCTCGCCGTCCGGGGCCACGACGATTTTCGTGACGACGTCGCGGAGCGGCCGTGCGAGCTCCGCGCAGCGGTCGCCGGTCTCGGCGTCGTAGATCCGGACGGCGTGGTCGGCGGTGGCGACCGCGATCCGGCGCCTGCCGGGGAACGTGCCCAGGGCCGTCGGGGTGCCGACCGGGAAAGCGAGCGCCGGGCCGGCCTCGAGCGCGCCGGCGTCCCAGATCCGCGCCTTGCCGTCGAGGTGACAGGTGGCCAGCCAGCTGCCGTCCGGGCCGTAGGCGGCGACCTGGGCGACCGGGGAGACCCGGCGGAAGGCGAGCCGTCGCTCGGCGCCGGTCATGAGATCGGTCACCAGGAGCGCCAAGCCGTCGAGGGGTGCGGCCAGGGCCGGCGCGGTGACCATCCGGCGGCAGTCCGGGGAGATCGCGGGGGTGATCTCGCGGCGGCCGCTGCGCGAGAGCCGCAGGCGCCCGGTCTCGCTGTCCCAGCATCGCGTCGTTCCCCGGAGATCCCAGGTCACCACCGTCTTGCCGTCGGCCGCGATCGTGATGCGGCCGACGTGCGCGCGATGCCCGGCGAGAACGCGGCCCACCATCGGGTCCGGGCGGTCGGGCAACGGCCACTCGCTGAGCAGGCTGGGGCGCTCACGGCGTACCCGCCAGGTCTCGAACCACGGGCCCAGCCGGTCGTCGAGGATGTCGTCGAGCGCGTAGTCCGGCTCTGTCGGGGTGAGCAGATGGGCCACCTGGGCGAACTTGCGCGCCAGGTCGTCGCAGCGTGGGGTGCCGGCCGCGGTGAGATCGCGCAGCGGCGCCAGCGGGCCGAAGGCGCGCAGGCTCGTGCTGACCCAGCGGAAGTCGGTCGCCAGCTCTTCCGCCGCTTCGCGGTCGCCGGCGGCCACCAGGTGCTCGATCAGGTGCTCCCAGAGGTAGCGCTCCGACGGCGGCAGGTCCCACGGTTCGCCCGGCACGGCCTCGGCGAGCGCGCGATGTGCCGCCCTCAGCCGGTCCGGGCCGAGCTCGTCGCGCAGGTAGTCGCGGACCACGTCGTGCAGCTCGATCCCGGCCGGTTTCAGCATCACGAGCGCCAGGTGAGCGAGCCGCGAGCACAGCGCCCGCGCCTCGACGGCGTCCCTGCGCCACAGCCGGGACACCAGGCCGACCGGTACGGTCTCGTCCTCGGCGAAGACCGCCAGCTCGGCGAGCCGCCCGCGCTCCTCGGCCGTGAGCAGCCCGAGGCTCGCCTCCAGCGTGGCGGTGACCGCCTGGGACCGCTGCGCGGGGTCGGACAGGTCGATCTGCCGCGCGGCCGCCCCGGTGAGCTCGTCGACGCGGGCCGCGCTCGTCGCCACCTCGGCGGCGACCCGGTCGACGTCGCCGTGGGCGCGCACCTGCTCGACCAGGATCCCGTTGACCAGGCGCAGCAGCAGCGGCCACCGGCCGGTCCGGGCGAGCAGGCCGTCCACGGCAGCCGGGCTCATCGGCGGCAGCCCGGCCGTCAGCACCGCCCGGGCCTGCGCCTCGGACATCTGGTCGACCTTGACGGACGTGCCCAGGCCCTCCGTCAGCCGCTCGCTGCGGGTGGTGATCAGGCGGGCCGAGCGCGTGCCGGCCGGGAAGGCGTCGAGCTGGTCGGGGAACCACACGTCGTCGACGATCACGAGCCGCCGGGGGCCGTCGCTCAGCACGGCGGCCAGGTTCTCCGCGGCGCGCCACACCTCCGGGTACGGGTGGGCGCGCGCCGGGTCGATCTCCGCGACGAGCCTGGTCACCTTTTCGGCGAGCGCGCCGTGGCGTACGTCCCGGCCCACCGTCACCCAGTAGACCTCGTCGCCGAAGGTGCGGCGCACGCGCCTGTCCGCGCGGACCAGCTGGGCCACCGTGGACTTGCCGAAGCCGCCGGCCCCGTACACCCCGGTCGTGATCGAGACGGTGTCGCGGTCGCCGCGCAGCGCCTCGACGACCCGGTTCACCTCGCCGGGGCGGTCGACCACCCAGTCCGGCCGGACCGGGCGGGGCCGTCGCGCGCGGGGGCGCTCACCCGCGTACCGCTGCTGGGTCCACCAGACCGCGGCCCCGGCGGCGACGGCGAGAAGGGTGCCGCCCAGCACCCACCACCACGGGTCGCGCTCGATGAAGCCGACGCGCTCGCGGCCCGTGTCGGTGGCGAGGTTGACGGCGACGGACACGACGGTGGCGGCCACCGCGGCGACGGCGACGGCGGCCAGCACGAAAACAAGGCGGAGTCTGCGCGTACGCCCAGGGTAGGCGCGGTGTGGCCCGCGGAACAGTCCCCTCCGGTGGTGGTGATCGGCGGTCCGCGCGATGATGTATAACGTAGTTATCAATCACCCGTTGCTTCGATGGAGCATGCGCATGAGCGCCCCTCACGAAACCGCTGTCAGCCCGTTCAAGCAGCCCAAGGCCGTCTGGGCGGTGGCCTTCGCCTGTGTCATCTCGTTCATGGGCATCGGCCTGGTCGACCCGATCCTGCCCGCCCTCGCGAACGACCTGCACGCCTCGCCCAGCCAGGTGTCGCTGCTGTTCACCAGCTACCTGGTGGTCACCGCGGTGGCGATGCTCGCGGTCGGCTGGGTCTCCAGCCGCATCGGCGCCAAGCGGACGCTGGTCGCCGGGCTGGTCATCATCGTGGTCTTCGCGGCGCTGGCCGGGGCGTCCGGCTCGATCGGCGGCATCGTCGGCTTCCGCGCCGGTTGGGGGCTCGGCAACGCCCTGTTCATCGCCACCAGCCTCGCGGTCATCGTCGCGTCCGCCAGTGGCGGCTTCGGAGGGGCCATCATCCTGTACGAGACCGCGCTCGGTCTCGGCATCGCGGTCGGCCCCCTGCTCGGCGGCGAACTGGGCTCGATCAGCTGGCGGTGGCCGTTCTTCGGCGTCGCGATCCTGATGGCCATCGCGCTCGCCGCCACGCTGCTGATGGTCAAGCCGCTGCCCAAGCCCGCGCGGAAGGTGTCGCTGACCGCGCCGCTCAAGGCGCTGCGCCACCGCGGGCTGCTGACCATGGGCATCATGGCGCTGCTCTACAACTGGGGCTTCTTCACCATGCTGGGCTACGCGCCGTACCCGATGGAACTGAACGCCCACAAGCTCGGGCTGGTCTTCACGGCGTGGGGCCTGCTCGTGGCCGCCTTCAGCGTGTTCTTCGCGCCGCGGCTGCAGGCCCGCTTCGGCACGGCGCCGGTGCTCTACGTCAACATGGCCGGGCTCGCGATCGTCATGGTCGTGATCGCGGCCGGCGTGGCCACCCCGGCCACCGTGATCGCCGCGGTGATCGTCAGCGGCGCGTTCATCGGCATCAACAACACCCTGACCACGCAGGCCGTCATGCTCGTCTCGCCGGTCGAGCGGCCGATCGCGTCGTCCGCGTACGGCTTCGTGCGCTTCATCGGCGGCGGGCTCGCGCCGTACGTGGCCGGCAAGCTCGCCGACCACTTCGACCTGAGTGTCCCCTTCTACGTCGGCGGCGTGGCCTTCCTGCTGGCGATCGTGGTGCTGGCCAGCGGGCACAAGCTCGTGTCGGCCGCGGAGAACGCCCCCGCCGTGACCGCGCCGGCCGGGGAGCGCGGCCTTGCCGAGGCCGTGCCGGTCCGGGAGCACGGCCTTGCCGAGGCAGCGCCGGCCGGGGACCGGCCCGTCGTCGTGGCGGTCGGCAGCACCCCGGACGCCGCCGCGACCGTGGACGCGGCCGCCCTGGTCGCCCGCCGCGAGGGACGGCCGCTGGAGGTCGTGCACGTCCGCGAGACGATGGTGATCGAGGAGCTGGCGATCCAGCCGGAGGCCGAGGCGGCCGCCCGCGCCGCGGTCGCCCGTCACCTGGACCGGCTGGCCGGCACGGGCGTCAGCGCCACCGGCCGGATCATCGAGAGCGTCGGCGACCACGCGGCGGCCGGGCGCGCCGTGGCCCGGCTCGCCGCTGAGGTGAACGCCCCGCTGATCGCGATCGGCCGGTCACCGCGCGGGCCCGTCGCCCAGTTCACCGACGGCAGCTTCACCAGCGCGCTCAACCACGCCGCGACCACGTCGGTCGTCCTGGTCAGCCCCGAGGCCGAGCCACGGCCGCTGACCCCCGAGGCGATCGCCGAGCTGCGCGCGGGATAGCGGGATGCCCTCCATCCCGGGCCTGTGCCCGGCGGCGATCGTGGTCGGCGTCGACGAGTCACGCTCGTCGTTGCGCGCGGCCGCGTACGCCGCCGGGCTCGCTCGCCGTCAGCAGGCGCTGCTGGTCGTCGTCTACGCGCGCAGCGGGCCGAACGGACTGCTCTCGACCGTGGACATCTCGGGCACCGGCGCGGCGCAGGTGCTCGACGCGCAGGATCGCGTGGAGGCGGCCCTGCGGCGCGCGCTCGGGTCGGTGCCCGATCTCGCCGTCTCGCTCGTGGTCCGCACCGGTTCGCCGTACGCGGTGATCTCGGAAGTCGCCCACGAAGTGCAGGCGGGGACCGTGGTGGTGGGCCGCCCGGAATGTCTGGCGCACCGCATCGCGGGATCGGTGTCGCGGCAGCTGATACGCAGGGGGCGGTGGCCGGTCACGATCGTGCCGTGAGCGGGTCATCGTGGGGTTCTGTCCGTGCTGCGGTGGGCGGCGGTCCGGTGGTCACGGCTTCTCGGCGGTCTCCGAGACGGCGGCGGCGGGGACGCCGGCCGTGCAGGTGACGGTCATGGTGGTCAGGGACTTGCCGCGCTTGAAGGTGACCGCTGGAGCGCTGGAGGGGCCACCGTCGGCGGCGAGGACGCGGTAGGGCGAGATCGCCTGCCAGGACACGATGTGAGCGGTGGTGGCCGACGGGCAGGAGGCCCGCACGGTGCCGGCCGCCGACGAGAAAGTCTGCGCGGGCGCGGCCGGCGTGGGGGTGGCCGGCTCGGTGGTGGGCCGCGTGCTCGTGGCCGGTGGGGTGGTCCGGGTGGCGGTCGTCGGTGGTGTGGACGCGGCGGGTGTGCTGGACGGCGGCGCCGTGGTCGCCGGTGCCGAGGTCACGGCCGCGCGGGTCCTCGCGGCGGCGTTGGCGGGTGGTGCGGCGGCCGGTGCCGCGGTCGATTGCGGCGGCTGGGGCGAGGCGGAGGACGGGGCGGCGGCGCCGGGGGTGTCGCGGTCGTCGGGCAGCAGGAGCCAGGCGGTGCCCGCGGCGGCGAGGGCGGCCACGGCTGCCAGGGCCCACCGGCCGGCCCGGAAACGGGAACGCGGCACGGCGCGGGGAGCGCGGAGCAGCAGTGACGGCTCGTCGGGGGCGCTGGGCGCGGCCGAACGCCCGTACGGATCATCGGTGATGATCTTGAGGCCGGCGCCGTGGGCCAGCAGCGACGCGGCCTCGCGGGCGGACGGCCGGACCGTGGGGTCCTTGGCGAGGCAGCGGTCGGTCAGCTCGGTGACGTACTCGGGGACGCCGGGCAGCGCGGGCAGCGGGTCCGGGTCGCGGTGGATGTGCTGTTCGAACAGGCGGGCGGGGTCGTGGCCCGTCCAGGGGGAGCGGCCCGAGAGCAGGCGGTAGAGCACGACGCCGAGCGCGTACACGTCGGACGGCGGCTCGACGACATCGCCGAGGATCCGTTCGGGCGCCACATAGGCGGGCGTGCCGAGCACCTCGTCGGTCGGCGGCTCGGAGCTTCCCGGCGAGGTGACCGCGGCGATCCCGAAGTCGACGACCTTGGCGCCGGTGGGCGCGAGCATGACGTTGGCGGGCTTGATGTCGCGGTGCACCAGCCCTTCGGCGTGGGCGGCGGCCAGCGCGGCGGCGATCTCGGCGCCCACCCGCATCGCGAACCCCGGCGGGATCGGCCCCTCGGAAAGACGGCGAAGCAGGGTGCCGCCCGGGACAAGCTCCATCACGACGAACGGGAACACCTGCGAGCCGTTGGTCATCTCCCCGTAGTCGTGCACCTGCGCGATGTTCGGATGACTCAGCGCGGCCGCGGCCCGGGCCTCGTGGCGGATGCGCTCACGCGAGGCCGGATCGTCCAGGTGACTGGGGGCGAGCACCTTGACGGCGACGGTCCGCGCAAGAACCTGGTCGTGCGCACGCCACACCACGGCCATGCCACCACTGCCGACCGGCGCGAGCAGCCGGTAGCGGCCACCGAGAAGCTGTCCGTCCATCGGGGGCAGTCTGCACCGAGAGGCGTGCCCGCGCATCTCGGCCAACCGGCCATCGTCGGGCGGCTGCGGGCGATCGGGGTTCATCGACGCCGCTCAGCCGGTCACCACGCCATCTGGCCGGCCGCGACCGCAGCCCTCCGGGAGGCGCGTGTGCCCGAAGGCCCGCCC
>NZ_BOMI01000171.1 GCF_016862115.1 Paractinoplanes deccanensis | reverse complement strand
GGCTAACCGCTCCGGCGCGCTCGTCTAACTTTACCCGCCTCACTCCGTTCCGCCAAATCCGGGTTTCGCACCCGAACTCACCGACACCGGAATGGTGAGGGCACCACAAATCAACGCGACTCGACCGACCCGCTGTAAGGCAGGACGATCTCACCCGTGCTGAGTTCGTGGTTTCCGTCAGGACGGCCGCGCCCGGCCTCTTCCGAGTCCGGCTCGCTCGCCCGTCTCCCTGGCGGCTCGGAAAACATTACTCCTTGATCCCCAGTTCGCCAAATCGGGGGCCCGCCTGCGGGTCGCACCGTCTGAGCGGCCAGGAGAAGGGCATCGGCGCGGTCGCGAAGGACAGTGGAAGCGGATACGCAAAGGCAGGCTCGGTTATCCACAGTCACCAGTTATCCACAGGGCGTCCACGCGATCTCGCGTTTAGCGCGAGAATGGCTTTCGCAGGACGGGGGCCCCCTGGGAGGGCGGGCTTTGTGGTGGGCGTGGTTCGTGGTGGGCGTGGTTCGTGGTGGGCCGGCCTCATGGACGGTGGTCCCGCGGGCGGGCCTCGCGGAGCGGACCTTGCAGCGGGCGGGCCGCGCGAAGAGCGCGCCCTACCGAGGCCGAGCGCCACCCAGACCGCGCCCCACCGCGGCCAGGCCGCAGGGAGAGCACGCCCCACCACGGCCGAGCCCCACCCAGACCGCGCCCCACCACAGCCAGGCCGCACGGAGAGCACACCGAGCCCCATCCAGAGCGCGCCTCCCGACGGGCGGACCTCATGAGGGAGTGGCCCACCTGCGCGCCGGAGTCACACAGCCGAGGCGACCCGACGCTCCCACCAGAATCAGACGCCGGCAGCGACCCCGTCAGTCCTCCGGAAAGTAGTTCCCGTAAACGTGCAACCGCTTGTTCTCATCGTCCACGGTGGTGTCGGCGAAGGCCTCGTACGTGTCCTCCCCCGCGTCCCGGCCCTCGATCGCGCCGCCGTAGCGAGCGGTGAAGACATACGTGCCCGCCGGCAATGTCGCGCCCGGCGCCAGGGTGAAGCGGTAGAGCAAGGCATCACCCGAGCGGCTCACCGAGGCCGAGATCCGCTCCCCGTCGGGGGATGTCACGCCGGCGGAGGTGAGCCCGGCCGCCGGCGACACCCGCATGACCAGGTCGAGGCTGGTGAGGTCCGTGCCCGCCTTGAGCGTGACCTGGCTGCGGCCGTCGGCGGCCACCGAGCCGTCGGACCACAGGGTGCCCTTCTCGACCTGGGTGTCCCCCGGGTGTCCGCGCACTTCCGCTGTGGGCGAGGGCGGCGGGGCGGACGAGGCAGCCGGCGCAGAGGAGGGCGCGGTAGACGTCCGCACGGGGCGGGACGGCGCGGGGGAAGACGGCGCGGGGGAAGACGGCACCAAGGTAGTGGTGGGAACCGGCACGGGCGGCGCAGCCGGCGGATTCGGCCCGTGCTCGTCGGCGAGCGCCCACTGAGCCACCCCACCAAGCCCCAGCACCGTGGCCACAGCCGCCGCCGCGCCGGCGAGCCGCAGGCGGCGGCCTCGCGGGGACGGCCCGGCCGCCCGGTTGGCCGCTATCCGGTTGAGCATCGCGGTGCGATCGGGCTGGTGCGACGTGAGCTCGTGACGCAGCTCGGCGCGGAGGAAGTCGTCGTCGGTCACCGGGCCACCTCCCATCCGCCGAGCTGGTCGGGCAGCCGCAGGTCCGCCAGCAGGTCGGCCAGCTGTTTCGCGCCGCGTGACGTCTGGCTCTTCACCGTGCCGACCGAGATGCCGAGGATGTCGGCGACCTCCTGTTCCGGCAGGTCGAACGCGTACCTCAGCACCACGCAGGCCCGCCGCCGGTACGGCAGCCGGCGCAGCGCGCTGCGCACGTCGAGCACGGCCGGCACGTCCGGAGCTGAGCGCGCCCAGGTGAACGGCAGCCGGTCGAGACCGTGCCGTGCCCGGCCCTGCCGGCGGATCCAGTTCTTGGTCAGGTTCGCCACGATGCCTTTGGCGTACGCGGCCGGGTCGTCAGCGGCCGCCACCCGGTCCCAGTGGCGCCACACCTCGGTGAGCGCGTCCGCCGCGAGGTCGTCGGCCGCCGTGGCGTCGCCGCTGAGCAGGTAGGCCAGCCGGGAGAGCTCGACGTGGTGGGCCTCGAAGAACGCGTGGAAGGCCTGCTCCCGCACGCCGCAGCCCTCCCACCGTCCCGACGAAGATCAGGCAGAGGACGATATCAGCTGGTCTCGTTGATGTCCTTGAGCGCCAGGGCGGCGATGACGTTGCGGTCGGCGTTCCACTTCTGGAGGGTGGAGCCGTCGCATTTGCCCACGTAGATCTTGCTGATCTTGTTGACGGCCTGGTAGAGGTCGGGGTTCGTGCCGTTCGGGTCGCGGGGCATCAGGCAGTAGCCGGTCGAGTCGACGATCTGGTAGCTGGTCTTGTACTGGTCGGTGCGCCCGTACACGGTCCACTGTTGGTCGGCGCCGCCGTCGCAGAGCTTCGTGGTGACATATTTGCCGTACGCGGTGCTCAGCGGGCTTTGCAGGCAGTAGGTGACGCCCGGTGTGGTGGTGATGATGCCGGTGGCCTTGTTCGCGGCGGTCGCGTTCTTCTTGCTGTCCGTGGCCGACGGCAGCGCGGGCAGCTTGTACCGCTGGTTCCAGGCCACGTTCGCGATGTTCGGGTTCTGCTTGCACGGCCACGCGATCATGAAGGTCGCGTCGATGTTCTTGCCGGTCACGTCGAGGCAGCGGCCGAACTGGTTGAAGTTGACGAGCATGCCGATGCCCTGGCCCTCCGCCGACGACGCCTTGCCGGCGCCCACGTTCGAGTCCGGCGAGAAGGTCTTGACGTTGTTGTAGCCGCCGCCGCAGTTCTTGTTGGTCAGGAAGATCGTGCTGCCCACCGTGTTGGGGCTTGTCACGTTGAGGCAGTAGCCGTCGGTGTTGGAGCTGTCGGTCTTGCTGCCGAGCAGGTTGGCGTTGTCGTCGAAGCTCCACTGCTGCCGGTACAGGGTCTTGGCGGTGTCCGCGGCGCACGGCTGCATGGTGAGCAGGTTGCCGACCGCGTGGGTGGCCCCGCCGTCGAGGCACATGCCGAGCGCGTTGGAGCCGACCTGGGACGACACGAGCACGAATTGCAGCGTCGACGCGTACGCCCAGGTCTGCGACACCTTGCCGGCGCTGCACGTCTGGAGCTCCACCACGTCACCGGCGGCCGGGGTGCCGCTGCCGGCGTCGACGCAGAGGTCCCGGTACGTGTCGTTGGCCCGGTAGACGCGCAGCAGGCCACCGGAGGTGTTCGCGTTCGTGGTGTGCACGACGTACGTGCCGAGCAGGGTCCGGTTCGCCGCGCCGGAGGTGCCGACCGCCGTGAACCGGACGTAGGCCGGCGTGTTCGCGGGGCCGCGGCCGGCCGTACAACTGATCTCGGTGGCCGTGCCGCTCTGCGGGTCGGAGTCGTAGTAGCGGGGCGTCACCGTGTAGCTGGGTGTGCCGGCGCCGGCGACCGTGCCCGCGAGGGCGCCGCAGGGCAGCTTCGCGAGCACACCGACCCGGTTGTTGTCGTCGTCGGTGACCACGTTGCCGGCGCTGTCGTAGTCGACCGCCGCCCGTACCTGGGCGAGACCTGCCTCGAGCCCGGCCTGCGCGGCGTGCAGCGCGTGCACCCGCCGCGCCCCGGTGTCGCCGGTCTTGATCTGCGCGATGACCGTGGTGATGAGGATGGCGCTCAGCAGGGTGCCGATCAGCACGACGAGCATGGCCAGCGCGATGGAGCCCCGGTCGTCGCGGCGCGGGCCGGTCATGACGCCACGCTCCGGCCCTCGATGCAGGTGGCGGAGTTGCTGGAGCCGCTGCCGCTGAGGCTGCTGGTGCCGACCGCGTTGAGCGCCGTGAAGGTCACGCTGGTCTCGCGGACCGCGTCGTCGGTGACGCTGCGGAAGGCGACGGCGAGCCGCTGGAAGCGGAAGCCGGTGAGCGAGTTGGTGTCGGCTGCCACGGTGGTGAACGGCGGGACGGTGGTGGTGCCGCTCGTGCTGAGCGCCACGTTGGCGGTGAGCGTGGTCCAGGCGCTCGGGGCGGTCGGCGTGACGGCCTGCGCCCACTCGCGCCGCTGGAGCTGGCCGGTGGAGGGCCGCAGGCGCAGCTCCACGCAGGTGTTCACCGAGTCCCGGTTGATCAGGTACTCCACGTAGTAGTCGCCGTCGACCTGGGCGGGGTCGCTGATCGCGCTGGCGTAGCGCACCTCGCGGTCGAGGCGGACGAACGCCGTCTCGACCTGGTTCTGCACGTCCGCGGACTGGTCGGTCTCGCCGACCGAGCGGTAGATCTGCAGGATCGCCGTGGTGACGATGGCCATGAAGATCGACATGACGGCCATGGCCGCCATCAGCTCCATGAGCGTGTAGCCGTCGTCGTCGCGCCGCCTCACGACGTCACCGTCCAGGTGCCGGTCCACGAGGCGGTCACCGGCGTCGCCGCCGAGTCGGTCACCGAGATCTTGACGGTGTACGTGCCGGCGGCGCCGGGCGTACCGCTGACCTGACCGCTGGTGGCGTTGATGGTGACGCCGCTGGGCAGCCCGGTCGCGGTCCAGTTCTTGTACGCGATGACGCCTCCCGTCGCGGTCGCGGAGGTGCTGGTGATGGCGGTCTTCGCCTTGGCGGCCGGCGGCGTGAAGGTGACCGCCAGCGCGGGCACGGTCCAGGTGACGGCGTGGGTGCCGACCGCGCCGACCTTGTCCGTGGCCGTGATCGTGGCCGCGAAGGTGCCCGCGGTGGTCGGCTTGCCGGTGACCGTGCCGGTGCCGGAGCCGATCGTCAGGCCGGGCGGCAGGCCGGTGGCGGTCCAGGTGTACGGCGTGGTGCCGAGCGTCGCGGTGAACGCCTGGCTCACCGTCGTGCCCCCGTTCGAGGTCACCGCCGTGGGGCCGGCGACCACGGGACCGGAGGTGATCGCCCAGTTGAAGCTGATCGAGGACGTCTGCCCGGTGTTGTCGGTGACCACGACGGTCGGCGTGTAGGAGCCCACCGTGGTCGGCCGGCCGGTGATCAGGCCGGTGCCGGTGTCGATGGTGAGCCCGGGCGGCAGGCCGGTGGCGCCCCAGGTCAGGGCGCCCTCTCCGCCCGCGTACGGCACCTGGACGGAGACGGCGACGGTCTGCTCGTGGGTCTGGTCGCCGGGCGAGGTCAGCGTGACCTTGGTGTTGAAGATGGGCTCGTCGGTGGTGCGGCCGATCAGCGAGGACGACGCGTACGCGCAGGTGCCCGTCGCGCAGAACCGCCCGGTCCAGGTGACCGAGACGACGACCTGGAAGAACTGGGTGTAGCCGGCCGCCGGGTCGTCGACGCCGGTCGTGGTGCAGGCCGAGTCCTTACGCGCGCACTCGTAGATGTACCAGTGCTGCCGGTAGACGACGCCGTTGAGCGTGAACGTCAGATAGCTGGTGGGCAGCGCGGCCGCGCAGGCGGAGAGGACGGTCGAGGTGGCCGCCGACGGCGCGGTGGTCGCGGTGATCCCGCAGGTGCCGGCGTCGTCGTCGGCCGACGAGTCGTACGCCATCACGCCGTTGACCAGGGCCTTCACCTCAGCGGGCGCGCTCTGCGCCTGGGCCGTCGAGCTCTTGAGGTCGCGGCCGGTGAGGATGGCCGAGGACTGCAGCGCCCGCACCCGCTCCATCGCGTCGTCGGCGGCCTGGATCGCGGCGAGCCGGTCACCCTGGTGGTTGGTGACCCGGGAGCTGACCACGAACGTGGAGGCGAGCGAGAGCATGACGATGGTGACGATGGCGATCGCGACGATGACCTCGACGATCGTGAAGCCCGCCTCGCCGGAGGACACGCGCGCACGGCGACGGGTCGGCATCACGCCTCTCCTTCCCGGCGATCCCTGGCGCGCAAGCAGTCATAGACCCCATCGGCAGCGACTCGGGATGAATGAGCTTTCCGCGCCTCCGGCACAATTCAGGGCGTGGCACGAGCTCTTGATGACGCACAACCGCCGGAGGCGACGGTCTCCCTCGACTACTTCACCGGGCTCTACCTGGCGAAGAACGACCCGTGGGACCTCGCCACCAAGTGGCACGACCGCCGCAAGTACGCGGTGACGGTGGCCAGCCTGCCCCGCGAGCGCTACCGGCGCTGCTACGAGCCGGGCGCCTCGATCGGGCTGCTCACCCGCATGCTGGCGGCGCGCTGCGACGAGGTGCTCGCCGTCGACTCGGTGGAGGAGGCGGTGGAGACCGGCCGCAACACGGTCGAGGACCTGCCGAACGTCCGGTTCGAGCGGGCGAACCTGCCGGCCGACATGCCGGACGGAACGTTCGACCTGATCGTCATCGGCGACCTGCTCTACTACCTGTCCGCGGCGGACCTGGGCCTGCTGCTCGACGGGCTCACCGAGCGCCTCCAGCCGGGTGGCGACCTCGTCTCGGTGCACTTCAGCAACCGCGCCGACGGCGGCAACTACGACGGCTTCAACGTGCACGCGGCGATCGCCGAGCGGCCCGGGCTCGACCGGATCGTCCACCACGAGGACGAATGGTTCCTGCTGGACGCTTTCCGGCGTACCAAGTGATCCCCGGCATAGTGTCGACGTAAGGACCGGGGAGTAGCTTCAACCCTGAACCTACTCCCCGGGAGGCACACCACCATGGCGCCAGCGCTGTCGCTGCTCGACCTCGCGCCCATCTCCGCCGGCCAGACCGCGCGGGACAGCTTCGCCGCGAGCGTCGAGCTCGCCCGGGCCGCGGAGCGCAGCGGCTACCGCCGGGTGTGGTACGCGGAGCACCACAACATGCCGACGATCGCGTCCTCGGCGACGAGCGTGGTGATCGGCTACGTGGCCGCGCACACCGAGACGATCCGGCTCGGCGCCGGCGGCATCATGCTGCCCAACCACTCGCCGCTGGTCATCGCCGAGCAGTTCGGCACGCTCGCGACCCTCTACCCCGGCCGCATCGACCTGGGCCTGGGACGCGCGCCCGGCAGCGACCAGAACACGATGCTCGCCCTGCGCCGCGACAACGCCTCGGCCGACTCGTTCCCCGAGGACGTGCTGGAGCTCCAGGGCTACCTCACCGGCCACTCGCGGGTGCCGGGCGTGCAGGCGGTGCCGCGCGCCGGCGAGGTGGTGCCGCTCTACATCCTCGGCTCGTCGCTGTTCGGCGCCAACCTCGCCGCTCAGCTCGGCCTGCCGTACGCGTTCGCCTCGCACTTCGCGCCCGACGCGCTGCACACCGCGGTGGCCGTCTACCGCGAGAAGTTCCGCCCGTCGGCGCAGCTCGCCGAGCCGTACGTGATCGCCGGCATGAACGTCTTCGCCGCCGACGACCGCGCGGCCGCCGAGCAGCAGAAGACGGTCGCCTACCGGGCCCGGACCCGCTCGATGCTGACCCGGGGCGCGCGCGGCGCCAACTTCACCGACGCCGAGATCGACGCCTTCCTGGCCTCGCCGAACGGCGCGTCGCTGGCCGCGATGACCCGCTACACCGCGACGGGCACCGCCGACGAGGTCGCCGACCAGCTGCGGGCCTTCGCCACCTCGGTCGGCGCGGACGAGCTGATCCTCGCCCACCACGCCGCCGAGCTCGCCGACCGCGTGCACTCGATCGAGCTCACCGGCAAGGCGCTGGGCCTCTGAGCCCGGGCCGCCGAGGCGACGAGGCGACGAGATCCGCACGCTTACCTTGCGCTCGGGGACGTTTGAGCAGCTGACGGCCGTTGTTACGGTTCGGCGCACTGTCCTGAGTGGTCCTCGTCACAAGGTGAGTCGTCGATGCCCGGATCTCTTCGCGCCGTCTCCGCGGCGCTGGCCGCCGTTGCCTGCCTCGCCGCCGCGCCCGGCTGCGGCGAGGCCTCGCAGGCCCGCGACGGCACCGTGACGCTGGGCTTCGTCAACGGCGCGAGCACCGAGTTCCACCAGTGCCTCCAGCAGGCCGTCGAGCGCGAGGCCACCACCCGCGGCGCCCGAGTCGTCTCGGTGAACTCCCGGCAACGGCCCGAGCAGGAGCTCGCCAACATCGAGAGCCTGATCGCCCAGCGAGTCGACGCGCTCATCGTGCAGACCGTCGACGTCGAGCAGCTCCGCACCGACATCGCGCGGGCCCGGGCGGCCGGCATCCCGATCTTCCTGACCTCCGTGATGCCCGACGACCTCGGCGGGATCCTCGGCGCGGTCACCGTCGACCAGTACCAGATCGGCGCGCTCGACGCGGGCTGGGTGAGCAACGACGCGGTCGGCCGCCCGCGCACGCTCGGCGTCATCGCGGGCGCTCCCGGCGCCGCCTCCGACCAGGTCGTGTCCGGCCTCAAGAGCGCCCTGCCGGCGAACGTGAAGGTCGTCGCGACGCAGCCGGGCATGTACAACCGGGGCAGGGCGAAGGCCGTCGCCGCGGCGATGATCGCCCAGCATCCCACCCTCGACTACGCCTTCGTGGCGAACGAGGACATGGCGTTCGGCGCCGCGGAGGCGTTCCGGGGGTCCGGCAAGAAGGTCAAGATCGTCACGGTAAACGGTACGGACGAGGGCCTCGCCGCCGTGAAGGACGGCCGCTTCGCCGCCACGGTCGCCAACTCGGCGAGCGCGCTCGGCGAGAAGGCCGTCGAGAACGTGCTGGACATGCTCGACGGCGGACGGCCCAACAAGATCACTCGCGCGCCGATGCAACTGATCACGCGCGACAACCTGACGGACGCACCGCGTTACTGCGGCGCGTAGTCGCGAATGCAGTGGCGCGCGTCACTGTTGACTCTTTGTTTCGGCAATTGGAACCCTGAGCTACGACTACGTCGGATATGTGACTCCGCTCGCTCATAAACCGGACCAACAGGTCCTTTGCCGACAGTGTCTTGGGCCACTGAGCTGCGCACACTCAGGTTTTTCAAAATCGAACGTCCTAAGATCAGCTGGATTACCGACTGGCCGAGGGGTGATTCGAAGCATGGTCGACCGACCGATCCGCGAATGGAACGGCCTGACCATTCCCGACCCGGGTGTGTATGTGCTCGACGAGGCGCACAAACGGCTCGGCTTCCTGGCCCAGCACATGATGGTCAGCCCGATCCGCGGCGAGTTCGCCAAGGGCACCGCCACGATCGTCGTCGCCGAGGACCCGAGGCAGTCGTCGGTCACCGCCACGATCGACGCGACCAGCATCACCACGCACAACCCCGACCGCGACACCCACCTGTCGAGCCCCGACTTCCTCGACGTCGAGAACTACCCGACGCTCGAGTACCGCAGCACCGGCGTGCAGTGGCAGGAGAGCAACGACGCGATCTTCCTGTGGGCCCGGCTGCGCAACAACCCGCTGACCCGGCGCGCGAACGCGGCCGACATCCCCGCCGCGGCCCGGCCGAGCGGCAAGTTCGTCGTCAACGGCCTGCTGACCATCCGCGACGTGACCCGCCCGGTCGACCTTCAGGTCGAGTACGGCGGCGCCCGCCGCGACCCGTACGGCCGGGACATCTTCGGTTTCAGCGCGACGGCACAGTTCGAGCGGGAGGACTTCGGCCTGGTCTGGAACGTGGCCCTGGAGACCGGCGGCTTCCTGGTCGGCAAGACCGTCAAGATCGAGATCGCCGGCGAGGCGCTCGCGGAGTCTAACGTCGCGTGAAGGCGCGCCGATAACCCTGCGGGCTCGTCCCGACGATCCGCTTGAAACGGTCACGAAAGGCTGTCGGCGACCCGAAGCCGACCTCCGCGCCGATCCGGTCCACCGGCCGGTCGGTCGTCTCCAGCAGGTGCTGCGCCCGGCGCACGCGGGCCCGGTGCAGCCACTGCAACGGCGTGGTGCCGGTGTGCTCGCGGAAGCGCCGGTTCAGCGTACGGGTGCTCATGCCCGCCTTGGCCGCGAGGTCGTCGAGCGTCAGGTCCGCCGGGGCGTCCTCCTCCAGCCAGAGCAGCAGCGGCTCCAGGGCCGAACCGCGCGGGGCCGGCGGCCGCTCCGGCACGATGAACTGCGCCTGGCCGCCTTCCCGCTCCATCGGCATCACCGACAGGCGGGCAGCGCCGGCGGCCACCGCCGAGCCGTGGTCGCGGCGCACCAGGTGCAGGCAGAGGTCCAGCCCGGCGGCCGCGCCCGCCGACGTGAGGAACTGACCCTCGTCGACGTAGAGCACGCCCGGGTCCAGCTCGACCCGCGGAAACATGGCCCGGAACGCGTCGGCGCCGGCCCAATGGGTGGTGGCGCGGCGCCCGTCCAGCAGGCCGGTCGCGGCGAGGACGAACGCGCCGGCGCAGACGGAGGCGATCCGGGTGCCGCGGCGCGCGGCCGTGCGCAGCGCTGTCAGGACCTCGGGCCGTACGGGGTGAGCGGGCTCGTGAACCCCGGGAACCACGATCGTGTCCGCGCTCGCGAGCGCCTCGAGGCCGAACGCCGCTTCGATCGTGAAATGCCCGGCGCTGACCCGCGGCGCGGGAGCGCACACGCGTACCGCATAGGGAACCGACCCGTCGGCAAGCCGCACCCGGGAGAAGACCTCGAGCGGCGTCGCGAGATCGAACGCGACGACGTCGTCCAGGGCGAGAACAGCGACCTCGTGCATGGTTGGCGATTATCCGTTGACCTGTGGCATTCCTGCCACTGTCGGGGCCGCGCGGTCGCTCATACGGTCGGTGATCGTGACAAAGTTCCTGCTCTCGCTCCACGTGCTCGCCGCCATCGTGGCCATCGGCCCGGTCACCGTGGCGGCCAGCATGTTCGCGCCCGCGCTGCGCCGCGACGACCGTGCCCAGCTCCGTCTCCTCCACCGCATCTGCCGTGTCTACGCCGCGCTGGGCCTCGCGGTGCCGGTCCTCGGCCTCGCCACGGCGAGCTCGCTCGGTGTGCTCGGCGACGCGTGGCTGCTGGTGTCGATCGCGCTCACCGCCGTGGCCGCCGCCGTGCTCGGCTTCGCGGTTTTGCCCGCCCAGGCCGCCGCGGTCGCCGGTGCACCGGTGCGGCCCGCTCGCCTCGGGATGACCTCCGGCGTCTTCAACCTGCTCTGGGCCATCGTCGTCGTGCTGATGATCGTCCGGCCCGGCTCGACGACGGGAGCCTGAGGTGCTGCTGCGCATCGCCGCCCGGGTCGAGCTGATCACGCTCGTGCTGATGCTGCTCAACCTGGTCACCGTGCATGCCCGGCCCGTCACCCAGCTGCTCGGCCCGCTGCACGGCTGCTCGTACCTGCTGGTGATCGGTGCGACGCTGGCCGCCACCCGCCGGCCCCGCCCCCGCCTGCTCTCGATAATCCCCGGCGTCGGAGGTCTGCTCGCCGCCCGCGCCTTCTGACCAGCTCCTCAAGCGGCTTCCCGGGCGTCGCATGTCACGAAGCCATCTCTCCTCGGCTACAGGGAGGGGTGCGACGCCGCACTATCGGCCAATCCTCAGTCGACCTTCCGACCTTCCGTTCTGAGACCCGCAGCCCTACTCTGCGCTAGGCGCGGGCGTTCTGGTAGCTACAAGACAACTCCGCTACGTGGTCGTACGAATGCCATGCGGGTCTTGATGCGAGGCCTGGTTTTCCCGTGTCGCCGCGGCGAAGGCCTCCCGTAGCTGCACCACGACTGCGTCTCTACGGACAGGCGAATGACAAGCGGAACGGAGGCCGCCGATGTCGACCGTGACAGCGCCCACGGTTAACCGGGGACGAGGACGTCAAGTCGTGCCCTACCAGACGGGGTTCGCGACGCTGCTCGACTTTCGGGAGGCAACCGAAAGGGTCCGTGAACAGCTGCGGGTGTGGCTCCAGCAAAAGCGGTATGACGTCGATCGGTTCGATGCGGGGGAGGCCGGTCTCTCGCCGGGAGTAGTGATCCGTTACGCCGCCACGAACGACGTCTCGGGTTGGCAGCTACAGGAGTCGCGTCACGACGGCGTGACCTGGGTCAGCACGGTCGCTGTCACCCGCGGCGTGCGGAGGGATCACGCTTGGATATCACTGAACGTGGAGCCTGTCGTCTCCGGGTCGGCCTCACCCCCGCAGGCCGCCCCTCCCAAGCTCGTCAGGCTGCTGCTGGGAGCGGTCGATGCGGTCGACGGCGAGGCAACTCTCAGGCCACATCCCATGGTGGTCAATGCTGCCGGAGTCGACGACCTTCTCGAGATTGTGTGCGCCGAGGAACGCAGGCTGCCCGTTGTGGTGGCCGCTGCACCGACAGATGTCCCGTTCGACAGGTGGCGGGCGACCGTCAACAGCCTGGTCAGATACCTGCCCGGCCTGGCGAGCACCTACCTGCTCGATCCAGTCGCGGTACCGGCTTTCAACGACGGGATCGGTGTTACATACGCCATCGGCCCAGGTGCGGTGCGCACCTACTTACCGAGCGTCGATCCCGCCATTTC
Organism: Paractinoplanes deccanensis; assembly: GCF_016862115.1. Lineage (GTDB taxonomy): Bacteria > Actinomycetota > Actinomycetes > Mycobacteriales > Micromonosporaceae > Actinoplanes > Actinoplanes deccanensis. Next base: position 49,912 of record NZ_BOMI01000171.1, on the reverse strand, counting down.
TGAAGACTCCGTTCGGCATCGAGTCCTGAGTCGGTGGCGCATCGAGAAAGAACCGGCTCGGGCTGCCAGGGTCCTCGGAGTTCTACCCCGACAGCTTGCCGCTGCCGCGTTACCGGCCGCCGCTGCGCGAGGGCTGAACCTATCCGTCGGTGAGTCGCGGCGGGCACGTGACGAACCGGCTGGGGAGACGACCAGCCTCCGCGCCGAAGTGAAGACTCTGACTGAGTTGCTGGCGATCGCCGACGACACCGAGCAGCAACTACGCGAAGCTGCCTCCCGGCACCAGGAACAAGTGTTGGACCTGGCCGCGGACTTGGAGATCGCTCAAGCTGAACTCGAGCGCCGGTCCGCAACAGTGCGGGAGCTCCAGCGGCGTCTGGTCGAGGCGCAGATGTACGACCTCGCCTACTCGCCGGTAGAGGCGCCACCGCCACTTCCGACCTCCTTCGCCGACCTGCTGGACCGCTTGAACCAGTTGACCGACCACGTGGTCTTCACCGGGAACATGGAGACGTGCCTCGACCTCGACGAACAAATGCAGAGCTCGGCGTGGGCGCAAACCGGCTGGCAAGGGCTGCTCGCGTTGGCCGATTACGCGGCAGCTTCCACGAACAACGATTTCGCAGGTGACTTCAAGACTTGGTGCGAGTCCCCGCCGAATGGAAGGTATGCGATCTCCGCCGGTAAGGTCGCCCGCGACGAGTCGCCTACCGTGCGCAACAATGCCAAGTTCTCAGCCACGCGAGTGTTTCCAGTGCCGGAGTCGGTGAGCCCGAGCTGCGAGATCTTCATGGGTGCACACATCAAACTGGGAAACTCGACGACGATTGCGCCGCGGATGCACTTTCTCGATGCGTTGCGCCGAGACGGCCACATCTATGTCGGCTATATCGGGCCGCATCTGCCTAACACCCTGACCTGACCGCAACGGCGACGCACGCGCCCGGCATCCTGGCCAGACAGCCCGAATCGCCGATGCCCGCCGACACCCGACCGAGCCTTCGAGCGGACGACCTGCCGACTACGCCATGGCACGTCGCAGACAACAATGATCTTCGATGTCTTGTTAGCCTGGGGCGATGAGACGGCTGCTCGGCATCCCGATCATTGTGGTCCTGCTCGCCGCGGGGGCGTGCGGGGGTGATGGCGACTCGGCGCAGGGTGGTGAGCGGGCCACGGTCAAGGTGGCCATGCTGTCGCTGGTGACCAACGCGCCCTACTACATCGCCGTCAAGGAGAAGCTCTTCGAGGCCGAAGGTCTCCAGGTCGAGACGCAGCCGGTGCAGCAGAGCACGCAGGCCTACCCGGCGCTGAAGACCGGAGCCATCGACATCGTCTTCGCCAACAACGCGTCGATGCTGCTCGGGCACGACAAGGGTGACCTGCCGATCAACCTGATCGTGGAGGGGACGACGCTCACGCCCAGCTTCATGGCGGTGCTCGTCATGCCCGGCTCGCCGATCAAGGATATCGGGGACCTCGCCGGCAAGCGGGTCTCGGTGCACGTTCTCAACAACATTCAGGCGATCACCCTGAACGCCGTCGCGGCCGACCAGGGGCTCGATCCCGCGCGGATCGACTACCGGCAGGTCGTCTTCCCGCAGATGGCGGCCACCATGCAGAAGGGTGACCTGGACGCGATCCACGTCAACGAGCCGTTCCTCACCGACGCTAAGCTGAAGCTCGGCGCTCGGCAGGTCGTCGACGGTGGCGCGGCGCCCGTCACCGGCATTCCGATGGACGGCTACTTCGCGCTGCAGGGGTGGGCGCAGCGCAACCCCGAGACCGCCGCCAAGTTCCAGCGGGCCATGCAGAAGGCGCAGGGGATCGCCGCCGACCGGGCGAAGGTCGAGGAGGTCGTCCCCACGTACATCCGCAACGCCGACCCCGCCGTCACCGAGGCGATGCACATGCCGGGCTTCCCCACCAGCAACGATCCGGCGCGGCTGCAGAAGCTCATCGATCTGATGGTGTCGCAGAAGCGGCTGACGACCAAGCTCGACGCCACGAAGATCGTCTACCAGGGTTGAGCGCGTGCGGTGGCTGCGCGGCGCCGCCGGGGTCGCCGTGGTGGTGGCCGCCTTCGAGTTGCTCGGCCGGGCCGGCATCGTGCACGAGGACTTCCTGCCGCCGGCCTCGGCGATCCTGTCGCGGGCCGGGTCGCTGGTGGCCGACGGCGAGTTCCTGGCCGACGTCCGGGCGACCCTGACCGCGTGGGCCCTCGGGCTGCTGATCGCCACGGCGGTCGCGGTGCCGCTGGGCTTGGTGCTCGGCAGCCTGCCGCCGGTCGCCCGCGCGCTCACGCCGGTCATCGAGCTGCTGCGGCCGATCCCGTCGGTCGCGCTCATCCCGCTGGTCGCGATGCTGCTCGGCTCGGGCCTGCAGATGCGTCTCACGGTCATCGTGTACGCGGCCACCTGGCCGATCCTGTTCAACACGCTGTACGGCCTGCTCGACGTCGACCCCGTGGCGCGGGACACGTTGCGCGCGTTCGGGTTCGGCCGCCTCGCCGTGCTGGCGCGCGTCTGCGTACCGGCAACCGCGCCGTTCATCGCGACCGGCGTGCGCATGGCCGCCGCGGTCGCGCTGATCCTGGCGGTCACCGCGGAGATGTTCGGCGGGTTCGGCGACGGCATCGGCATCTTCATCGCCCAGGCCGCCAACTATCCCGGCGGCACCACCGACACGCTCGCGGCGACGGTGTGGGCCGGCGCGCTGGGTCTCGCCATCAACGCGCTGCTGCGCGGCGGCGAACGGCGACTGTTCTTCTGGGCGTACCGATGACGATCCGATTCCTGCAACGCTGGCTGGTGGTCGCCGTCGCGGTCGCCGTCTGGCAGCTCGCCGCGGCGGCGGCCGCCGACCCCTTCTTCCCGCCGCCGGCGACGATCGCCGCGCAGATGCACGAGCTGTGGTTCGCCGGGCCGGCGGCGCACCTGTTCCTCACCGACACGGCGCTCGGCAACATCGTTCCGAGCCTGGCGCGCCTGGCCGCGGGGTTTCTCGGCGGTACGCTGGCCGGCGCGGTGCTCGGCGTCGCCATCGGCCGGTCGCGTCTCGCGTACGACTGCCTCGATCCTGTGCTCCAGTTCTTCCGCGCCATCCCGCCGCCGGCGCTCGTGCCGGTGTTCCTGGTGCTCTTCTCGATCGGCCCGCGCATGCAGATCGCGTCGATCGTGTTCAGCGTGGTGTGGCCGGTGCTGCTCAACACCGCCGACGGGGCCCGCACGGTGGAGCCGCTCCAGATCGAGACGGCGCGCGCGTTCCGGCTGACCGGGTGGGAGCGCCTCGCGTACGTGATCGTGCCGGCGACGCTGCCGAAGCTCTTCGCCGGCGTGCGGCTGGCGCTGTCGCTCGCGCTGATCCTGATGGTCTTCGCCGAGATCCAGCCCGGCGCCTCCGACGGCATCGGCTTCCAGCTGCTGGAGGCCACGACGCGCTTCGACTACGAGACCGTCTGGGCGGCGATCGCGCTGCTCGGCATCCTCGGATACCTCCTCAACACGGCGCTGGTGGCCGCGGAACGGCGGGTTCTCGCCTGGCACCGCGCGGCGCGAAGGGTGACGACATGACTGACGTACGGACCGCCTTCCTCGACGTGTGCCGCGGCGCCGGCCTCACCACGTGGTTCGGCAATCCCGGCTCGACGGAGCTGCGCATGCTGCGCGACTGGCCGGCCGATCTCACGTACGTCCTGGCCCTGCAGGAATCGTCGGCGGTCGGCATGGCCGCGGGTCACGCGATCGCGACCGGCGGCGCCGCCCTGGTCAGCCTCCACTCGGCGGGCGGCGTCGGGCACGCCCTGGGCGCGGTGTTCAACGCCTTCCGCGACCGGGTGCCGCTCGTGCTCGTCGCCGGGCAGCAGACCCGCGCGATGCTGCCCACCCAGCCGTTCCTCTCCGCCGACGAGCCGGCGGCCTTCCCCCGCCCGTACGTGAAATGGAGCCGTCAGCCCGACACCGCCGCCGCCGTGCCGGCCGCCCTCGCCGAGGCGCACCTGATCGCGACGACGCCCCCGCGCGGACCGGTCTTCCTCTCCGTGCCCGAGGACGACTGGGACGAGCCCGCCGAGCCGGTCCGGACCCGGGCGGTGCGCGCCGGCTTCGCCCCCGAACCGGCCGCGCTGCAAGAGCTGGCCGCCGCGCTGACGGACGCCTCCTCCCCCGCGATCGTCACCGGCCCCGGCGTGGACGCGGAGAACGCGTGGCCCCTCGCGGTGGACCTGGCCACGGCGCTGCGAGCCGCGGTCTGGTCGGCGCCGATGTCCGCGCGCGCCGGCTTCCCCGAGGACCACTCGCTATTCCGAGGACATCTTCCGCCCGTACGAGGTGAGGTCGCCCGCCTGCTCCGCGGCCACGACGTGATCCTCGTGCTCGGCGCGCCGGTCTTCACCTACCACGTACACACCGAAGGCCCGTTCCTGCCCGAGGGCGCCCAGCTCTTCCACCTCGACTGCGACCCGGCCGCCGCGGCACGCGCCGCCGTGGGCACCAGCATCCTCGGCACGGTGCACGCCGGCCTGGAAGGTCTGCTCGCCCTGCTCGACCGGCCGGCGCCGCCGCACAACGACGCGGACCATCCCGCACCCCCGGCCGTACGCCTGTTCGCCCCCGTGCTCGACGATCCCCTCGAGGGCGACGCGGTGCTGGCCGCCCTGTGCCGCGCGCTGCCCGGCGACGCGGTGCTCGTCGAGGAGGCCCCGTCACACAAGGACGCCTTCCACGAGCAGCTCCCGATCACCCGCCCCGGCGGCTACGTGACCACCGGCAGCGGCGCCCTCGGCTGGGGCCTCCCGGTGGCCGTCGGCCGAGCCCTGGCCGGCGAGCGCGTGGTGGCCGTCCTCGGCGACGGCTCCAGCCTCTACAACATCCAGGCCCTGTGGACGGCCGCCCGGCACGGGGCCCGGCTCACGGTGATCGTCCTCGACAACCGTCGCTACGAGGCCGTCTCCGCGCTGGGCCGCCGCGTCGGCGTCGCGACGGTGCCCGGCACCGACCTGCCCGGCCTGGACTTCGTCGCGCTGGCCCAGGGCTTCGGGTGCGCGGCCGCCCGCGTCGAGAAGGCGGCGGACTTGCAGGCCGCTCTGGAGACGGCCCTGGCCCACGAGGGTCCGTATGTGCTCGACATAGCGGTGGCACCGGGCGGCGGCCACCTCTACTGAGCAGTTCTCGAGTCTCCTTGGCCCCGCGCAAATACGGATCTCCCAGGCACACCATTTTGGCATGATCCGATACTGACGCGGACGGGCGGTTCCCCGAAACAATAACGGCATGACCCAGCCATCGCTATTCAGTCGAGCTCAATTGGCCCAGATGCGCGATCGCACTGCCGCCCGCAACCATTCACCGCAGCGCGACGCGTTCCGCCGGGAGCACAAGCGCCGCCGCGACCACGGCAAGGCACAGCGCCACGCCTTGCGCATCTACCAGGCATTCCAGGCGTCCTGCCCGGACGAGCCCCCGCCGATCCCGGCACGCCCGCGACAAGCCACGACGCCGGCACGCGCCGCACCGGCCCCGGCCCAGCGCATTTCCGGCACGCCGTCCGGCGGATAGGACCGCGGCAGCCGCCCAGCTCAAACCGATCCGACAAAAGGCACCGGCTGGGCGGCCCGCTCACCAAATCCCGGCGGTCGTCTATTTCATCCATCACCAACCATGCGACTCAGCTATTACACCTATTGCCCGCCCAGCGACTCGGCCATTTTCACCCCTCGCCGGCAGGCTGTCGCTCCCCCACCGAGGGGCCGCACCATCGCGCGCCAGGCAGACCGGTCATTTCGCCCATCGCCACTCCGGCACCTGGTCATCTTCCCCGCCGCGGACCAGGCAGCGCGCTGGTCTCGCTCATCGCTTTCCTGGCAGCCACCCGTCGCCCACCCGGCGCCCGACCCATCCCGCGGCCATCGCCCACCCCGCAACCGACTCATCGCGCGCCCATCGCCCACCGACAACCGACCCACCACGCGCCCATCGCCCATCGCCCATCGCCCATCGCCCATCGCCGACCAGCAACCAACCCGCCCCGCCGCCACCGCCTACTTGCAACCAACCCACCCCGCGCCCCACCGCCCACCGCCCACCGGCAACCGGCAGCCTTCGCCCGCGGGCAACCGATCCACCGCGCGCCCATCGGCCACCGGTAACCGATCCACCGCGACGCCATCGCCCATCGGCAACCAATCCACCGCGACGCCATCGCCCACCAGCAACCAATCCACCGCGCGACCATCGGCCGCCGGCAAACGGCACCGGCAAGCGGCCATCCTGCCCCTCGCCCATCGGCAACCGACCACCCCGCGGCCATCGCCCATCGCCCACCCCGCAACCGACTCACCGCGCGCCCCGTCACCCACCACCAACAACCCAACCCGCGCCCCATCACCCATCAGCAACCAACCCAACCCGCGCCCCACCGCCCACCACCAACCAAACCAACCCGCGCCCCACCGCCCCGGCGACCGACCCATCCCGCGGGTCTGTGGAGAAGAACGGTGTAACTCGATGTCGTGAGGGTTAGTTGCGGCCTGCGGTCAGGCGCCCGCCGAAGGCGAGGTCGAAGGCGTCCCGCGCCCCGGCGCGGGCGGGATGCGGGGAGCGAGGCCCGCGGCCACCCACAATCGAGGCACCAGCCGACGAGCAGGCGATGGGTCAGGTGGCTGAAGCGCTGCACCCGGCCGCCAGCTGTCTCCCCCGGCACCGGCTCGGCAGCCCGGTTGTTCGCCTGTCGCCCGGCCGGCCGTCCCGGAGGCTTGCCGAGTCGAGTCGCTGCGCCGTTGAGCGAGGTGACGAAGCGTGATCAGGCGGTCGAGCCGCGATCCTGGAGCGGCTCCCCCGCGGGCGGGCGGCCTCGCACCAAGCGGCCGACTTCCGCGCGCAGGTGGACGAAGGCCGGCGACTCGCGGGTGGCGATCTGCTCGCGTGGGGACGGCAGGGCGATCGGCAGGTCGGCGCGGACCGTGCCCGGGGTGCCGCCGAGGATCACGACGCGGTCGGCTACGTACACGCTCTCGTCTATGTCGTGGGTGACCAGCAGGATGGTCATGTCGGTGGCGGCGCGGATGGTCAGCACGAGGTCCTCCAGGTCCTCGCGGGTCTGGGCGTCGACCGAGCCGAACGGCTCGTCCATGAGCAGCAGGCGGGGGTGGAAGGCGAGCGCCCGGGCGATCGAGACGCGCTGCTGCATGCCGCCGGAGAGTTGCCAGGGGTGGCGGGTGAGGGCAGCGGCGAGACCTACCGCGTCGAGGGCCTCGGCGGCCCGGGCGCGGCGGGACGGGCGGTCGAGGCCGCGGCGGCGCAAAGGCAGGGCGACGTTGTCCCGCACGGTGAGCCAGGGGTAGAGGGAGCGGCTGTAGTCCTGGAAGACCACCGCCAGGTCGTCCGGGACGCCGGTGATGGGGTGACCGTCGAGCAGCACCTCGCCCTCGGTGGCCGGCTGAAGGCCCGCCACGCAGCGCAGCAGCGTGGACTTGCCGCAGCCGGACGGGCCGACGATGCTGACCAGCGTGCCCTTGTCGACGTGCAGGTCCACGTCGCGGACGGCGGCCGTGCCGTCGGGATAGGTGTGGGTGAGCCCCCGGATCTCCAGCATCCCGCCTCCCCCGACCGCAGTGACCAACATCGATGTTAGCCAGGCGGAGGGGATGGTGAGTCAGCCGGCGAGCGTGGCGGCGGCCGCCTGATCGGCCGCCAGCAGGGCGGTCACCCGCGCGGCCGGCGCGGGCCGCGCGAACAGATAGCCCTGGCCCCGGTCGCAGCCGAGCTCGCGCAGCAGGTCGGCGTGGTGCGGCGTCTCCACGCCCTCGGCGACGGTGGTGAGGTCCAGGCTTCGGGCCAGGTCGACCACCGCGCGGACCAGGGCCTTCTGGCGCAGGTCGGCGGGGTCGGCGGGCATGAAGGACTTGTCGATCTTCAGGGTGTCGATGGGCAGGTCGCGCAGGTAGGCCAGCGACGAGTAGCCGGTGCCGAAGTCGTCGATCGCCACGCGGATGCCGTCGCCGCGCAGCGTGGCCAGGTGGGACAGGGCCTGGTCGGCCTGGGTGCCGGCGTTCACCAGGACGCCCTCGGTGATCTCCAGGGTGAGGGCGCGCGCGGGCAAGCCGCTGTCGGCCACGGCGCGGCGGGCCTTCGCGGCGAAGGCCGGGTCGGCCAGCTGCCTCGGCGAGACGTTCACGGTCAGGGCGACCCCGTGGCCGCGGTGCCAGGCGGCCGCGTCGGCGCAGGCGCGGCGCAGCACCCGCTCACCCAGCTCGATGATCAGGCCGCTGTCCTCGGCTGCCGGGATGAAGCAGTCCGGGCCGATCGGATCGCTGCCCGGCGGGATCCAGCGCGCCAGCGCCTCCACGGCGGCGATCCGGCCGTCACGCAGGTCGACGATCGGCTGGTAGTGGACGGTGAACTCGTCGTTCGCCAGCCCGGCGCGGAGGCGCTCGACCATCCGTACACGATCGATCTGCTCCTGCCGCAGGCGCGGGTCGAACATCACCGCACGGTCCTTGCCGGCCGCCTTCGCCGCGTAGAGCGCCAGGCCGGCGTCACTGAGCAGCTCCGCCGTGCCGGCGTCGGGCGTGAGCAGCAGGATCCCGGCGCTGCCCGTCACGTGCAGGCTGTGCCCGCGCACGTCGAACGGCACCCGCAGCGCGGCCAGCACGTCACCGACCCGGGCCATCACCTCGTCGGCGTCGTCGCAGGGCACCACCAGGGCAAATTCGTCTCCCCCGGTACGGGCGAGCAGCTCGCCCGGCAGCAGCAGCGGCCGCAACCGGCCCGCGACCGCCACCAGCAGCTCGTCGCCGAGCGCGTGCCCGAGCCGGTCGTTGACGTCCTTGAAGCCGTCCAGGTCGAGCAGGACCAGCGCGCCGGTCGCGGGCACCTCCGAGGTGAGCAGCCGGCGGTTGGGCAGGCCGGTCAGCGCGTCGTGCAGCGCCATGTGCCGCATCGCGGACGCCTGACGGCCGGCGAGCCGGGCGGTGAGCGTCATCCGGATCACCAGCAGCACGGCGATCAGCGCCGTGAAGGTCACCGGCACGCCGATGTCCACGGCGTCCAGCTCCTCCTCCTGATAATCACGGATCAGCGCGTACGCCGTCGCGGCCGGCCCGGTGAGCACCAGCACCAGATGCACCACCATCAACTTCAGCGACCCGGCCCGGGCGCGCGTGGCGGGCCGGGCGGCGCCCATCGCCGGGTGCAGACCGGCCGCGGCGATCAGCGCGTACGCCAGTCCCCAGGCGGTGAGGCTCGGGCCCGGGCCGAACCCCGAGCCGGTCACCGTGACGAGGAAGAGCCGCACGTCCGCGACGACGAACACCAGCACGCCGGCCAGCACGAGCAGATGCGGCCGGGACAGGCGCTCCTGCACGGCGAACAGACGCAGCGCCATGCCGAGCAGCAGCACGTCGGCGAACGGGTAGACGAGAGTCTCCAGGCTCGTCGCGGCGTTGCGGTCGTGCACGTACGGGTCGTACAGCATGACCCAGGCCAGCAGCGCGCCGGTGCACACGATGATGCCGGTCTCGCTGATGCCGCCCGAGCGTCCGCCGGAGGCGTCGCGGCGCGGCAGCAGGGCCAGCCCCGCGAACGCCAGGAAGAACGTCGCCGGGTGCAGCACGCCGACCACGTTGAGCCGCTCCGGCCCCGCCGAGCTCAGCAGCCCCAGCCCGGCGCAGCCCGCCGCCGCGGCCAGGAGGCGCCAGGCCACCGGCCGGTCCGGCCTGTGCAGGTGTACGCCGTAAGCGACGCCCGCGCACGCCCCCAGCGCGATGACGCCCGCGGCGACGCTCGTGACCGTGAGCCCGAACAGCTGCGCGGCGCCCATGATCAGGGCGGCGGCGAGCAGCACCAACCACCAGGCGTGCTGTTTCACCGGCCGGCCCTTCCCACGCAGGAGTGGCCCTCATTTTCCAGCGGATCACGGGCGCGGGGCGGAGCTTTGCCGTTCTCGGGCCGGTGAACGCCGGCACAACGCACGGCGCCGGCGCTCACCGGCCGGCGAGCGCCTCCGCGGCGAAGTGCAGCAGGTCCTCGACCGACGGGGCCGCGGGCACGGGCAGCGGCTCCGGGTCCTCGCAGCGGTCGAGCAGCAGCTCGACCAGGGCGGCCCGGTTGACGATCTCGTCGGTCGAGATCATGCCGGGCAGGATGCGGATCTCCACGGTGTCGCGGATCGGCTGGTCGGCGAAGAGTTGGGTCAGGTTGACGTCGAAGTACTTCGTCAGCTCGCCCTCGGCGGCGGCCTTGGCCAGGTCGTCGAAGCCCGGGTTGCCCGCGGCCGCCTCGACCAGCGGGGCCGGCAACGGCGCCAGGCGACGACAGGCCGGGTTGGTCTGCAGCAGCTCCCGCAGCGGCTCGCGCCACGAGGCGAAGAGCCGCACGACGTTCGCCAGCGCGCGCGGGTCACGGAACGGCGCGCCGTCGACGTGCAGGTGGACCGCCGCCTCGTGGGGCACGGTGAAACCCAGCTCGCGGGCGGGCACCAGCAGCTCGTCGAGCGCCTTCTCGTGCCCGGTCGCGAGCGGCGGCGTGACGATCTCGCACGGGCGCTCGCGCTCGGCGCCCTGCGGTGCGGCCAGCGCGATGGTCGCGCCGGCCTCGTCGTCGAGGCGGTAGACGTCGGCGATCGGCTCGGGCACCCGGCCCCACAGCTCGGCGGCGGCGTCGAGGACCGTGGCGAGCGGGGCGCCCGGGTCGGCGTGCCGGGCCAGCAGGCGCAGCAGCCGCGGATCGTCGCTGAGGACCCGGAACCAGCCGGGCAGCGCGGGCGAGCGCGGGTCGAGGCCGTCGAGCAGGGTGATGTCGTCAACGAGCGTGCACAGCGGGGTGCCGTCGGCGCGCACCACCTCGAAACCCTGCGTGAGGTGCAGGAACCGGCCGAGGCCGGGCACCAGGGACGGCTCGCTGTCGTGGTGCCAGACCGGGCGGACCCGGCCGCCGCAGCGGGCGGCCAGGTCGTCGGCGAGCGTGCGCCGGCTGGCGCCGCGGGGCGCCATCAGCTCGATCTCGAAGCCGATGCGCCGGCGCAGCTCCGCGGTCACGGCTGGATCGGCAGCGTCTGACCGGCGAGGAGGCGCTTGCCGGCCTCGGCCTTGGCCTCGCTCGTGGAGATCTTCCACAGCTTGGCCAGCTTCTCGGCGTCGGCGAAGTCGTAGCCCTTCTTGAAGAAGGCCTCGACCTGCTGCGCCTCCTTGGCCGCCTGGACGTTGTCCGCGGTCGGCTGCACCGGCAGCGTCTCGCCCGCGAGCAACCGCTTGCCGGCCTCGACCTTGGCGTCCGACGGGTCGCCGATCTTCCAGATCTTGGCGAGCTTCTCGGCCTCGTCCCAGGTGTAGCCGGCGTTGAAGAACGCGTCGAGCTGCTTCTGGAACTTCTGGATCTCGGCCTCCGACGGCCCGCTCTCCACCGGGTCGGGCGAGGGCTGCACCGGCAGCGTCTCGCCGAGCAGCAGGCGGCGGCCCGCCTCGGCCTTGACCGAGCCGACGTCGCCCGTGCCGAGTTTCCAGATCTTGGCGAGCTTGAGGGCGTCGTTGTAGCCGTAGCCGGCGCCGAAGTAGGCGTTCCAGTACTTCTTGAGATCCGCCTCGCTCGGCGTGCCGCTCACCGACGGCGACACGGCCGGCGCGGCGGCGGGCAGGGTGGCGTTGCCCTGGGTGCCCGGGCCGGCGGGCAGGACCGACGGCAGGTTGAGCACGCCGGCGATCAGGCCGGCGCCGAGCACGGCGCCACCCGCGACGTAGGCACCCCGGCGGCGGCGCTTGTACTTGCCCGCGAGCTCTTCCACGCGGGCGTAGACGGCGGCCGGATCGGGAGTCTGCTGCGAATACTTCTCGAAGGTCTCGCGCAACTGGTCCTGGTGGTGCTCAGTCACAACTTCTCCTCGGCGGGGATCCGGTTCACGTGCTCCGAGAGCCGGAGCGTCTTGAGCGCCCTCGACGCGTGGCTGCGCACGGTGGCGGGCGTGCAGTCGAGCAGGTCGGCGATGGCGTCGTCGTCCAGCTGCTCGTAGTAGCGCAGCACCAGCACCGCTCGCTGCTTGCGGCCGAGCGTGGCCAGCCTGTTCCACAGCGCGTCGGCCTCGACGACGTCCTGGGCGTGGTCGTGGGCCGCGCCGCGGGCGTCGTCGAGCTCGACGAGGCGCTCCCCGACCGCGTGCACGTGCCGCACCGCCCAGCTGCGCCGCCACGACAGGTACTCGTTGAGCACCATGCGCCGCACGTACGCCTCGGGCGAGTCGGCCTCGCTGATGCGGCGCCACCGGACCTGCGCCCGGGCCAGCACTTCCTGGACGACATCCTGAGCGAGATCGTTGTCGCCGGTGAGGACGACCGCGTACCGCATCAGGCTGGGAAGCCGGGCCATCGCGAATTGCTCGAAGGTCACAACCATCTAGACGTCTCCCGAGCCCGGGTTGTGCAGTCGTTCCCCGATATTTTTTTCTACCTGTCCGGTACGCCGAGCGGAGCCATCACCCGCAGGGCGTTCGCGGCGAGGCCGATGCGCAGCGGGGTGCTGCCGCTGGGCTCGCCGTCGACCTCGACGCGGGCCGGCCGGTCGGTCTCGAGCCACAGCTCGTCCACCGCGAGGAAAGGCTCCTCGCGCAGGCTGCGGCGCGGGCCGGTCGCGGCGTTGCGCGCCGTCTCGCGCACCAGCTCGATCTTCGAGGGACCACCGACGGGGTACGCCACGAGCAGCCGATCGTCCGCGTTGGCGTCGCCGGTGATCGGGCGCCCGGCGTGGTGGCCGCCGTTGGCCACGTACACCTGGTGGCTCACGTACACGTGACTGCGCCCGTCGGTGCGCACCGTGATGCGCAGCGGACGGTGGGTGGCCAGCAGGCCCAGGGCGGTGAGCGGGTAGGCGACCTTGCCGAACAGCCGCTTGAGCGGGCGCGGCGCCTTGAGCATCACCTCGGCCGACAGCCCGACGCCGACGTGGTTGGTGAACGCCTGGTCGCCGGCGAGGCCGAGGTCGAGGTCGATCACCTTGCCGGTGGAGAGCACGGCGATCGACTCGTCCAGGCCGAGCGGGATGCCCGCGGTGCGCGCGAAGTTGTTCGTCGTGCCGAGCGGCAGCAGGCCCAGCGCGATGTCGCGGTGGGCGAGCAGCCGGGCCGCCGTGCTGATCGTGCCGTCGCCGCCGCCCGCCACCAGCAGGTCCGGGCCCAGCCCGATCGCCTCGGCGAGGATCTCCGGCAGCTCCTGCGGCCGGTCGACGGGATAGGCCTTGAGCAGCGTGAAGCCCGCCTCGGCGAGGCGCGACCGGGCGTCGTCGTAGAGCTGCCGGCCGCGCCGGGAGTGGGCGTTGACGACCAGCACCGCCCGGCGCTCGCCACGGATGGCCTCGGTCAGCTCCTCTTTCGTACGCATCAGGAGCGACCCTATCGGGTCAGCACCGAGGTCCCGGCCTCCACCGCGTACGAGGCGCTGGTGCTCACCGGCGCGTCGGGCACGTCGATCGTCTCGACCGTGCGCACGTCGGTGTGCCACACCGACCGGTTGACCAGGCAGCGCAGGTAGCCGCGCCGGGACCCGTCGAAGTACTTGACGTGCGGGTTGAGCGTCGGGTTGACGGCCTTGAGCGGCGCGTCGAAGGCGATCGGGAAGTCCGAGCTGACCGAGGTGGCGGTGAACTCGACGGCGACGGGCCGCTGCTCGGGCCGGTCGAAGTCGACCCGCAGCTCGCTGAACCAGGTCGAGTGGATGTCGCCGGCCAGGATCACCGGGTTGGCCACCTTCGCGGCGGCGAGGTGCTGGAGGAAGCGGGTGCGCTGCGGCGCGTACCCGTCCCACTGGTCGAGGTTGGCGACGATCGGCGGCACCGGGGCGCCGGTCGGGTTGGGGAACTTGATGCGGCTCATCATCACCTGCTGGGCGACGACGTTCCAGCGGGCCGGCGAGTGGTCGAGACCGGCGCGCAGCCAGTGCTCCTGGGCCTCGCCGGTGAGGCTGCCCGCCGCGTTGGCGAGGCCGGCCTCGGCGAGCCCGAAGTCGCCGGGGAAGCCGCCGGGCTGGTCGGTGCGGTACTGCCGGGTGTCGAGCACGTTGAGGCGCAGCAGCCGGCCGAAGTCGAAGCGGCGGAAGATGCGCAGGTCGGTGCTGCCCGGCCGCAGGTCGGCCCGGATCGGCATGTGCTCGTAGTAGGCCTGGTACGCCGCGGCGCGCTGCCGGGCGAACTCGGCGAGGGTCTGCCGCTTGGCCCCGGTGTCGTCGATCTCGTCGATCAGGCCGGCGTAGTTGTTCTCGGTCTCGTGGTCGTCCCAGGTGACGATCCACGGGAACGCGGCGTGCGCGGCCTGGAGCGCGGGGTCGCTCTTGTACTGGGCGTGGCGCGCGCGGTAGTCGTCGAGCGTGACGAGCTGGTCGAGGCCGGGCGTCTGCGGCGCGGTGTGCCGCCGGTCCGCGAAACGGCTGCTCGGGTCGTACTCGTAGATGTAGTCGCCCAGATGGACCACGACGTCGAGGTCCTCGGCGGCGAGGCCGAGGTAGGCGGGCCAGTAGCCGTTCTGGAAGTCCTGGCAGTTGACGATGCCGAAGCGCAGGCTGCTCCCGCGGCCGGCGGTCCTGGTGCGCCCGGTGGGGCTGATCCGGCCCAGCGCGCGGAAGCGGTAGAAGTACTCGCGCCCGGCGTCGAGGCCGCGCGCGTCGACGTGCACCGAGTGGGCGAGCTCCGGGCGCGCGATGACGCGTCCGTGCCGGGCGACACGGCGGAACCGCTCGTCGTGCGCGATCTGCCACTCCACCTCGACCTTGCCCCTCAGGGAGGCGTGCACGAGCCGCGTCCAGAGGATCACCGCGTTCGGCAGCGGATCGCCGCTGGCGACCCCGAGCGGGAAGAGCTCGGCGGCCCGCGTCGCGTGCGCGGACGCCGGCGGCAGCGCGGCGAGCCCGGCCGCGGCGGCGGCACCGGAGAGAACATGGCGACGGGTCAGCATGGGGCGGCTCCTCGACGTCGAGTGCGTCCAATCTCGGCCGTCACCCTGTCATGCCGGCCACCGCCGGGCGAAAGGCACGTGACGTATATATGACTACGCGTTCGCGGCTCGGCGGCCGACGTACTCGCTGGAGCGGTGCGACGGATACTGGATGAGGTTGTTGGGGGCCTCCTCCAGGCCGCTCGACCAGCTGCGCCGGCCCTCGAGGGGCTCCTCCTGATAGGTGTCGCGCACCCGGAACTGGCGGCCGTAGTCGAGCATGCCGTCGATGAGCCGGTCGACGTCGCGGGCCGGCCGCACCACCAGGCGCATGAACTGGCTGGTCATGCCGAGCTTGTTGCCGCACTCACGGGTGTAGACGCCGTGGTTGGCCACCAGGTAGTCGCGCAGCGCCACGCCGGACCACTCGGTCGGCAGCTTCACGAGGATGAAGTTGCCCTGCGACGGGAAGACCGTGATGCCGGGGATGCGCGCGAGCTCCCCGGCCATCGCGCGCCGGTCGCGGCTGAGCAGGCGCAGGCTGTCCTCGTACTCCTCCTCGTGGTCCTGGATCATGAAGACGACCTTCTCGGCGAGCGAGTTGAGGTTCCACTTGGGCAGCGCCTTGCCGATCTTGCCGGCGATGGACGGGTTCGCCATCAGGTAACCGAAGCGGATGCCGTGCAGGCCGAAGTTCTTGCCGAGGCTCTTGAGCACCACGGTGTTGGGGCGGATCACCGCGTCGGGGCCGACCGACGGGTACTGCTCCATGTCGGAGAAGTCGATGAACGACTCGTCGATCACCACGAGGTCGAGGTCACCGAGCATGTCCATGAAGCGGATGACGTCGCGGCGCGGCAGGTAGCAGCCGTCCGGATTGTTGACGTTGCAGACCACGGCGACGCGGGAGCCGCGGTCGCGGATGAAGCGCACGTAGTCGTCGAGGTTGAGCCGGAAGCCGTCGCGCTCCTGCAGCGGGAACATGTCGACGCGCTTGCCGGTCTCGAGCGGCTGGTCGGTCCAGCGGCCGAAGGTGGGGATCGGGATCGCCACGCTCTCCTTGATCAGCAGGTGGTCGATCCAGGTGATCAGCTCGGTGGAGCCGTTGGCCATCGCGACCGTCTGCGGGTGCAGGCCGAGCACGCTGCAGAGCTTCTTGGTGATGCTGGTGGAGTCGCTCGGGTAGTACTTCAGGATGTTCTTGAGGTCGCGGGTGAGCTCGTCGAACATCTCCGGCGTCGGGAAGTACGGATTGCACGGGATGCAGAAGTCCACGATCTCCACGCCTTCGCCCGCGTTGCGCGCGAGGTCGAAGTAGGAGGCGCTGTGCGCTCCCTTGTGCAGGATCGAGGTGTCGATTCCGGTCCCCGCCATGACGACTCCTTGTGTGGTTGGTTGGCCGCCATCCAGTACGGGAAGAAGTTTCAAAGGGTTCACGAATTTCTGTTTGCGCAGGTCACCGCCTTAGCGGCGCCTTAAATTCGCTTGTGATCCAGATCACTTCGCGATGATTGCGCAGGTCGGACCGGGTTCATCCAAGGTCATGTGGGATCGGTCGCGGGAAAGTGTCGTACCCCGGTCGTAGCGTCGCCCCCATGACCGACAGCACGCGCACGGTCACCGCTACCGTGCTGCGCACCCAGGACGAAGTGGAGGCGCACATCCGCGCCATCTGCTTCAAGACCGGCCCGCCCACCCTCCTCGGCGCCGAGCTGGAATGGACCCTGCACTCCTCGGTGGCGCCTTCCGCGCCGCTGCGGCCCGCCGTCCTCCGTGACGCGCTGGGCCGCCATACCCCGGTGACCCTCGGGTCGCCCGTACCGCCCGATCCGCTGCCCGCGGGTGGCACCCTGACCGTCGAGCCCGGCGGCCAGGTCGAGATCTCCTCGGCCCCCGCCACCTCCCTGCCCTCGTTGCACGCCGCGGTGAGCGCCGACAAGGCCTACCTGACGCAGCTGCTCGGCGAGGCCGGCCTCTCCCTCGGCGAGCACGGCGCCGATCCCTACCGCGAGCCCCGGCGGATCCTGCGCACCCCGCGCTACGACGCGATGGAGCAGGCCTTCGACGCCCGGGGCCCGCACGGGCGGGTGATGATGAGCAGCACGGCCGGTCTGCAGGTCTGCCTCGACCCCGGCGACGACCCGCTGCGGTGGGCCGCCGCCTCGGCGCTCGGGCCGCCGCTGGTGGCGGCGTTCGCCAACTCCCGGCGGCACGCCGGGCGCGACACCGGGCTCGCCTCGGCCCGCATGGCGGCGTGGTGGGCGATGGATCCCCGGCTCACCCATCCGGTCCCGGTCACCGGCGATCCGGCCGGCGCCTGGGCCCGCTACGCGCTGGACGCCCCGCTCACCTGCGTGCGCCGCGACGGCGCCTGCTGGGACGCGCCACCCGGTCTCACCCTGCGCGACTGGGCCGAGGGCGCGCTGCCGTGGGCCCTCACGCCCGGCGACGTCGACTACCACCTCAGCCTGCTGTTCCCCCCGGTGCGGCCGCGCGGCTACCTCGAGGTGCGCTACCTCGACGCGCAGCCCGGCGACGACTGGATCGTGCCCGTCGCCGTCCTCACCACCCTGCTCGACGACCCCGCCACCGCTCTCGACCTGGCGGCGCCCACCGCCGGCCGCTGGCTCGAGGCCGCGCGCCTCGGCCTGGCCGACCCCGCCCTGCGGCGCACCGCCGCCGCCCTGCTCGACCTGGCCTGCCGTCGCCTCGACGGCACCGGCCTCTCCCCCACCGTCCGTGCCCAGATCGTCTCCTTCATCGAGCGCTTGCCTTGGGAGGGCTCGCAGTGACCATCGAGACCGAGCGGCTGCGCGACCGCGTCGCCGCCGAGCTGATCCGCACCCGTGACCGCACCACCCTGCTCACCGAGGCCGTCGACGACGGCGACCTGATCCGCCAGCACTCCCCGCTGATGTCGCCGCTGGTCTGGGACCTGGCCCACGTCGGCAACCAGGAGGAGCTCTGGCTGGTGCGCGACGTCGGCGGCCGCGAGCCGGTGCGCCGCGACATCGACGAGCTGTACGACGCGTTCAAGCACGCCCGCCGCGACCGCCCGGCCCTGCCGCTGCTCACCCCGGCCGAGGCCCGGCGCTACGTGGCCCAGGTGCGCGACAAGGCGCTCGACGTGCTCGACGCCGCCCGGCTGGAGGGCCGTCGGCTCACCGTCGACGGGTTCGCGTTCGGCATGATCGTGCAGCACGAGCAGCAGCACGACGAGACCATGCTCGCCACGCACCAGCTGCGCGTGGGCGCGCCGGTGCTCTCCGCTCCGCCCCCGCCGCCGGGCAGCTCCGTCACCGGCGAGGTCCTCGTGCCCGGCGGCCCGTTCACCATGGGCACCGACACCGAGGCGTGGGCGCTCGACAACGAGCGGCCGGCCCACGTTCTCGATGTTCCGGCCTTCCACATCTCCCGGGCCGCCGTGACAAACGGGGAATACGCCGCGTTCATCGCCGCCGGCGGCTACGACGACCCGCGCTGGTGGAGCCCCGCGGGCTGGGACCACCGCCAGGCCGCCGGGCTGACCGCGCCGCTGCACTGGCAGCGCGACGGCGACGGCTGGCTGGCCACCTCGTTCGGCCGCACGGCGCCGATCGTCGAGGACGAGCCGGTCGTGCACGTCTGCTACTACGAGGCCGAGGCGTTCGCCGCGTGGGCCGGCAAGCGGCTGCCCACCGAGGCCGAGTGGGAGAAGGCGGCCCGCCACGACCCGGCCACCGGCCGCTCGCGCCGCTATCCGTGGGGCGACGAGACCCCGTCGCCGGAGCACGCCAACCTGGGGCAGCAACACCTGCGTCCCGCGGCGGCCGGGGCGTTCCCCGCGGGCGCGTCGCCGCTCGGCGTCCATCAGCTCATCGGCGACGTGTGGGAGTGGACGTCGACCGACTTCCACGGCTACCCCGGCTTCGCCGCCTTCCCCTACAAGGAATACTCGGAGGTCTTCTTCGGCCCCGACTACAAGGTGCTGCGCGGCGGGTCGTTCGGCACCGACCGGGCGGCGATCCGGGGCACGTTCCGCAACTGGGACTATCCGATCCGGCGGCAGATCTTCAGCGGCTTCCGGCTCGCGCGGGACGCCTGATGTGCCGCCATCTGGCCTACGCCGGGCCGGCGATCCCGCTGGCCCGGCTCCTCTTCGACCCGCCGCACTCGCTGTCGCGCCAGTCGTGGGCGCCGCGCGACATGCGCGGCGGCGGCACGATCAACGCCGACGGGTTCGGCGTCGGCTGGTTCACGCCGGCCGGCGCGGTGCGCTACCGCCGGGCCACCCCATTGTGGAGCGACACGACGCTGCCCGCGCTGGCGGCGGCCCTGCCGGTCACCGGTGTGCTCGCGGCCGTGCGCAGCGCGACCGAGGGCATGCCGGTGGTCGAGACGGCGGCGGCGCCGTTCGGCGACACGGCCGGCCCGGTCCCGCACCACGGCGGCGACCTCACGGCGGCCGCGGGGCCGTGGCTGTTCAGCCACAACGGCAAGGTGACCGGCTGGCCCGACTCGATGGTCAAGCTCGCCGCCGGCCTGCCGACGGCCGACCTGCTCACGCTGGAGGCGCCGACCGACTCGGCGCTGCTGTGGGCGCTGGTGCGCGCCCGGCTGCGCTCCTCGCCGCCGGCCGCCGCCGTCGCCGCGGTCGTGGCCGAGGTCGAGGCCGCCGCGCCCGGCTCCCGGCTCAACCTGCTGCTCACCGACGGCACCACCATCGTGGCCACCACGGCCGGTCATTCCCTGTCCGTACGCCAGGGCGACGGCTGCGTGCTGGTCAGCTCCGAACCGCTCGACGACGCCCCGGCCTGGCGGCCCGTCCCGGACCGTTCCCTGCTCGTCGCCGACGCCGGCGAGCTCGCCATCACCCCGCTGGGAGAAGCATGACCGTCACAGACGTCTACCTCGACGCCGGCGACCTCGCCCGCGCGCTGCGCGCGGACGTGACCGCCGGCTTGACCGCCGACCCCAAGTGGCTGCCGCCGAAGTGGTTCTACGACGCGCGGGGCAGCGAGCTCTTCGAGCAGATCACCGAGCTGCCGGAGTACTACCCGTACCGCGCCGAGCGGTCCATCCTCGCCGCGCACGCCGCCGAGCTGCCCCCGGCCCGCACGCTGATCGAGCTGGGCTCCGGCTATTCGACAAAGACCCGGCTGCTGATGGACGCGCTCGGCACCCTCGAGACGTACGTGCCGATGGACATCTCCGCGTCGGCGCTCGCCGCGGCCGCGACCCAGATCGCGACCGACTACCCGCGGCTGCGCGTGCACAACATCGTCGGCGACTTCGGCCGCCACCTGGGACACCTGCCCGGCGGCGACGACCGCCTGGTGGCCTTCCTCGGCGGCACCATCGGCAACCTCGAACCGGCGGAGAGGGCGAAGTTCCTGGCCTCGGTACGCGAGGTGCTCCACCCCGGCGAGCGCCTGCTGCTCGGCACCGACCTGGTGAAAAGCCCGAGCGTGCTGGTGCCCGCCTACGACGACGCCCAGGGCGTGACGGCCGACTTCAACCGCAACGTCCTCCGCGTCATCAATGCCTCCCTCGGCGCCGACTTCGACGTCGACGCCTTCGCCCACGTAGCCCTCTGGGACCCCATCAACGAGTGGATCGAGATGCGCCTCCGCGCCACCCGCCCGATGCGCGTCACCATCCCCACCCTCAACCTGACAGCCCACTTCACCGACGGCGAGGAGATCCGCACAGAGATCTCCGCAAAGTTCCGCCGCGAGCGCGTCGACAAGGAACTGGCCGAGGCCGGCTTCACCCTCGACCAGTGGTGGACCGACGACGAGTCCCGCTTCGGCTTGTCCCTGTCCTCCGCCGTCTGACCCAGGCGTCCAACCCGGACCGTCCAACCCCGGCCGTCCAACCCGGGCCGTCCAACCCCGGCCGTCCAACCACGCCCTCCAACCCCGGCCGCCCAGCGGCGGCCGTCCAACCGCCGTCGTCCGACCGCAGTCCATTGATCCCGCCGGGTGGGCGGCCGCCACCGCCCACCCGGCACTCGACCGTCCGCCTCCGCACGGCCGCTTCCCGGCCCACCGCCCCGCCCTCGATCACCACACCCTCTGGCGGGCGAGCGGCCTCATCCCATCGCCGCCGGCAACCACCACCCGTCGACGCAGCGCGCGCCCTCAAGGCACCGCGTTCGGCCCCGGCGACCCCACGATCACAACCACCCGAGGCGACCGCCCTCGGCCACCAACCACCCCGACCACAACCCTTGCCGCAACCGCTTCCGGTCGGTCGCCCCGGGCGTCGATCACCGCTTCTTCCGGCTCGTCCGACCGGCGCACCGGCTCCCGTCGGTGATCGACTTTCCGGCGGCGGGTCAGCGGGTGAAGCGGAAGACCGCCGACGAGTTGTCGCTCAGGCCGCCGACGAGCAGTTTGCCGTCGGGCTGGGCTCGGAGGACGTTTCCGCGCTCGTTGGCGCCCGCGATGTCGGTGCGCTTCGACCAGAGCTGCCGGCGGCCGTCGGCGCTGAACTCGGCCAGCAGGACGTCGCTGCTCTCGGCGCCCGTGACGGTGATGCCGCCGGTGGGGGCCACGACGGGCGAGTTCATCGAGTCGTACGAGGTCAGCGTCAGGCCGTCGCCGTCGAAGGTGCGGTCCGGGCGGCCGTTCGGCAGGAAGCGGAGCAGGCCCGTGCGGTGGGTGTCGCCGAGCTGGGTTCCGACGGTCATCACGATCCGGCCGTCGGCCATGACCACCGGGTCGTCGCCGCCGTCGATGCCGTCGGGGCCGGTGATGTCGCGGGTCACCCGTCCGCCCGTACCGAAGGAGGGGTCGAGGGCGCCGCTCTCGGTGAACCTCGCCAGCATGATGTCGCCGGTCGGCTCGGGCAGGGTGCTCCAGTAGGCGGTGCTGCCCGCGACGACGATCTTGCCGTCGGGGGCGAGCGCCAGGGAGGTCACCAGGTCGAACTCCCGGGTGCCGACGTCGGCGCGGACCACCCCGCCGGCGCCGAACGTGGGATCCGGCGTGCCGTCGGGCAGCAGGCGGGCCAGCACCGGGGCGTCGCCGCCGTCCGCGGTGGCCGAGCGGAACGCGATCAGCAGCCTGCCGTCCGGCCGCGCCGCCAGCGCCATGATCTGGGAGGAGGTCACGCCGTCGCCGAGCTCCGGGAAGACCGTGCTCTGCACCGAGCCGTCACTCGCGTACGTCACCAGCACCGCGACCGCGTGACCGTCGCGCGACGTCCAGCCGCCGACGGCGAACCGCCCGTCCGGCAGCAGCGCGACCGACGTCGGCGCCTCCCAGTCGCTCGCGGGATCGGGATCCGTCCGCACGACGCCCCAGTCGCCGAACGGAATGTCGTAGTCGCCGTTCGCGAGCCGGCGCACCAGGTTGAACTTGCCGTCACCCGACGACAGCGTCAGGATCTTGCCGTCCGGCTGAACCGCCATCCCGACGACCTCGTCCCCCGGCGCGAAGTAGTCGTAGACCACTCCCGTGCCGGCGAACGACGTGTCGAGATCGGGTCTCCGGTCCGCGGCCCACGCTCCGGCCGGCGCGGTCAGCGCCCCGGCCACGGCCGCCGCCACCAGCACACGCATACGCACACCGATCACCTCCCCGTCCGCGGTCCACCCTGGACACGCGATGTGGCGCCAGTCTCATCGGCGCGGTGTGAGGTCGGTGCTAGCAGTTCACTATTTGCGGTAGATCCTGTAGTACAACACAAGGAACGGAAGCCCATAGAGCGAGAACGCGTGCTCGGCCCGCAGCTCTCCCCCGTCGACGAAGACGTCCAGCCGCTCGGCGAAGCCGTGCACGGACAGAGTGGTCAGCTCGCGGGTCTCCGGGTCGACGTAGGTCAGATAGTGGCCGGGATGCTCGAGGTCGCTGCGGCTGCTCAGCACGAGACCGCCGCCGGGGCGCGGCACGGGCAGCAGCGTGGCCGTGAAGTTGCCCTGCGGCACCGGGAAGCCGACGCTCACATAGCCGCGCCCGTCGTGCCGGTACGTGGTGTAGATGCCCACGTAGATCGGCTCGTCCGTGTCGGCGTACGACCGGATCCATCCCCGCACGCCGGCCACGTCCGTGCCCTCGGGCGTGATCGTGTCGATGCGGCTGCGGACGCCGCGCAGGGTCTCGCGCTGGTTCATCGGTACGTTGGCCTGCCCGAGCGGACGCGCCACGAACGTGCGGTAAAGCAGGTAGCCCGGCCGCACCCAGAGCCGCCACTCGGGCACGATGTCGAGCCGGAACCGGGTGGTGTGCTCGTAGAACTCCCGCACCAGCGGATCGACCCCGGCGGGATCGAACTGCGGCCCGGCGAGGTCGTCGAGCGAGGCGACGATCCCCACGTCCGGAGCGTCGGCCTGGTACGTGCCGCCGAGATCGTCGGCCAGCCGCCGCACGTAGCCGGTGCCGACATAGCCGGTGCGCGCCTCCAGCGGCACCACGAACGGCAGTTCCTCGGCACCCACCCGTTCGGCGAGCAGCCCCACCTGCGGATCACGGAACAGCAGCGCGGCCAGCACCCGATAGCCGGCCACCGCACTCGCCGCGACCGCCGCCGGGGGCGCGTCCCGGCCCCAGGCAGCGCCGACGGCCGCGCCCACGACCGGCCCGAGCACCACCTTGTGCGGCCGCAGCCCGAGCGCCCCCGCCACCGAGCCGGCGGCCAGCCCCACGGCAACCGGGCCGGCCTTGGTGACCCGCCAGCCCAGCCAGCCGGCCGGCGCCGCGAGCGCCCCGCTCATGAGCACCCGCGACCACAGCGCCGGAATCTCCTGGGGCCGCTGCCGAGCCCGAGCCACCGCCTCACCCGCGGCGAGCACCGCCGCACCGGCCAGCCCGCCGACGACTCCCGCACGCCGCCCCCGCC
Organism: Paractinoplanes deccanensis; assembly: GCF_016862115.1. GTDB lineage: Bacteria > Actinomycetota > Actinomycetes > Mycobacteriales > Micromonosporaceae > Actinoplanes > Actinoplanes deccanensis. The sequence continues at coordinate 26,185 of NZ_BOMI01000171.1, read as the reverse complement.
GCCCCGCGATCGCCACCCCGGCCAGCGCCCCGGTCGCCGCCGCGAAGAGAAGGCCGCCGAGGCGCTTGCCGCCGTCGTCGCGCCCGCGAGAGCTCCGTGCATCCGCCGTCATGCGCGCAGGCTAACAAGATCGCGCGCGGATCGGAGGGTCACACGATGGCGAGCAGGACCGCCTGGTCGCGGGCGGCGGCGGTTCGGTAGAAGTCGCGCAGGGCGGTGAAGTTGGGCTCCAGGTAGGAGTCGAAGTCGGTGGGGTCCCAGTACTGCGGGTAGATCTCGGCCTCCGCGAGGGCGGCGGGGTCCCAGCGGGCGCGCAGCGAGGCGGGGCGGACGGTTTCCAGGGCCGCGGCCACGGTCTTGACCTCGCCGGGCTGGAGGAGGCGCGGTGGGCCGTAGCCGTTGTCGTCGCCGACCTCGGTGCCGCCCAGGATGGCGGAGCCGGCGCCCTCGGTGATCTCCCAGGCGGTGCCGGTCAGCAGGTAGTGGATGCCGTGCCAGGACTTGTCCAGATCGATCACGTCGTCGCCCTCGAACAGGGCGTCGATCGCCTCGGGGTCGTCGAGGACTGCCTGGAGGTCGGCGGCCGGCACGCGGCGGCCCACGAAGATCATGCCCACGGGAGAAGAATCTATCGGGCGGGGGCGGCTGGCGTGCGGCACGGATAATGGCCCGGTGAAGCTGCTGTCGACGGACGGCTCGGGCACCGAGTCGCGCCCTGTACCTTTCGGGTCCGCGGCGAGGGCCACGGCGGCGGCGCTGGTGGGTCTGGCGGTGCTGGGCGGTACGGCCGGGCCGGCGTTCGCGGCCGTGGGTGGTCAGCAGGTGTGCCGGATCGGCGACTCGCGGCTCGACGAGATCTCGGGGATGGCGGCGACCCGCGACGGTTACGTGGTCGTCAACGACGGCGCCGACGATCCGGCCGGGCGGAAGATCTTCTTTCTGGATCGGCGGTGCGCGGTGGTCCGGACGGTGGGCTATCCGTCGCGGCCGCGGGACACCGAGGACCTCGCGCTGGGCCGGGACGGCACCGTGTGGGTCGCGGACATCGGGGACAACTCGGCCGTCCGGGACACGGTCGCGCTGTGGCGGCTGGCGCCCGGCGGGCGGGCGCCGGAGTTGCTGCGACTGAAGTATCCGGACGGCGCGCACGATGCCGAGGCACTCCTGCTGAGCCCGGACGGCACGCCGGTCATCGTGACCAAGACGCCGCTGGCGGCCGGGGCGTACGTGCCGGTGGGGCCGCTCGGCAAGGGGAAGACGACGGCGCTGAGGCTCGCCGGGAACGTGCGGCTGCCGGTGACGACGACGAGCAACCCGTTCTCGCTGGCGGGGCGCCTCGTGATCACCGGGGGCGCGGTCAGCCCGGACGGGACCAAGGCGGTGCTGAGGACGTACGCGGACGCCTTCGCATTCGACGTGACCGGCGGCGACGTGGTCGGGGCGATCACCGGCGGCGAGCCGCGGGGGACGGCGCTCTCCGACGAGCCGCAGGGCGAGTCGATCACGTACACGCCCGACGGTGATGCCCTGCTCACGGTCTCGGAGGGCCGCCGGCCGGCGATCCTGCGCTATCCGCTGCGGCAAACGGCCACGGCCACGGCGACGCCGGCGCCCGCCGAGTCGACGAGGACCACGCCGTCCGAGCCGGCCGCGGCCACGACCGCGCCGACCGCTCAGGCGAAGCCCACGTCGGCGTCGGATCGGGCCGGCCCTCTGCCCGTCGGCCTGCTCGTCACCGGCGCCCTCCTGGCAGCCGCCGCAACCGGCCTCCTGCTCTTGCGACGCCGGCGCAAAGCACGCTGACCGCGAGCCCGCAGCGACCGCGCAGACCCGCCGAGCGCGCCATCCGGGAGCCCGCAGCAACCGCGCAGACCCGCCGAGCGCGCCATCCGGGAGCCCGCAGCAACCGCGCAAACCCTGCCGCCCGGGAGCCCGCAGCAATCGGGCAGACCGCGAGCCCGCGGCAACCAAGCAGGGGCGCGGCCGCAAAGCGCGCAAAGCGCGCTAATCGCCCAAAGCCGCCATGCACCCCGCCGCCAGCGCCAACAGAACGACCACGATCACGCCCGCACGCTGCCACGAGGTCAGCCGCTCCCACAGCCGGGGGCGGGGCCGGCCCGGCCATTCGCTGTCGGAGTGACGTGGTGTCCGGTGCGGCACCGATCAAGTCTCCGCGCACCCATGATCGGCTAAATCGGTATTTCGGCCGATGCCGTCCGACGAAAGTTGGGCGGTAAGGGGCCGAGCATGCCTAGTGGAGCAGCTCGTGGAGGCGCGCTGACGTCGCGGCGACCTGCTCGAAGTGGGCGTTGTAGCCGAACGAGCGCGAACCTATGGATCTGGATCAATTGAGCTGGGATCGTAGACGGGATTGTCGACGATATCCATGGGGGTTTTATGCCCGACCCGTCTCCTTCGGCGCGCGAGATCGTCGCCGGGGCGTACGACACGCACGTCCACGTCGCCCCCGACGTCATGGAGCGCCGCATCGACGACCTCACCCTGGCGCGGCGCTGCGCCGACGTCGGGCTCGCCGGCTTCGTCCTCAAGTCGCACTACGTGACGACGGCCGAGCGCGCGTCGGTCGTCCGGGCGGCCGTCCCCGGCGTCGACGCCCTCGGCGCGATCACCCTGAACGGCTCGATGGGCGGCATGAACCCCGCCGCCGTCGAGATCGCCGGCCGGCTCGGCGCGCGCGTCGTCTGGATGCCCACCGTCGACTCCCGCAACCAGCGCACCTCCACCGCGGGCGACCTCCCCGGCGCCAAGCCCGCCATGTGGGGCGCGCTCCAGGCCGACCTGCACGCCCAGGGCATCGTCCCCGACATCGTCGAGGTGGTCGCCGACGACGGCACGGTGCTCGACGCGGTGCGCCAGGTGCTGCGGGTGGTCGCCCGGCACGACATGGTGCTGGCCACCGGCCATCTCGCGGCGGCCGAGATCCGCGCGGTCGTCGCGGCCGCCTTCGAGGAGGGCGTACGGCGGGTGGTCGTCACCCACCCCGAGTTCACGTCGCAGCGGCTGCCCGCCACCGATCAGCGGGAGCTCGCCGCGATGGGTGCGCTGCTGGAACGGTGCTTCACCACCCCGTACACGGGCAAGGTCTCCTGGGATGACCTGTTCGCCAACATCCGCGCCGCCGGTGTCGGGAGCTCCGTGCTCTCCAGCGACCTCGGCCAGCCCTTCAACCCGCCCGTCGAGGACGGCCTGGCCCTGTTCGCCGACCGTCTGCTCGAGGCCGGCTTCACCCCCGACGAGATCCACACCATGGCCGTGACCAATTCGCGCCGCCTGGCATGCTGATGACCATGGATGCTCACGTCGCCCACCTGCACCGCTACCTCCAGCACGCCCGCGACGCCCTGCTGTGGAAACTGGAGGGCCTGCCGGAGTACGACGCCCGCCGCCCGCTGGTCCCCACCGGCACCAACCTGCTCGGCCTGGTGAAGCACATGGCCGGCGTGGAGGCCGGCTACTTCGGCGAGACCTTCGGCCGCCCCTTCCCCGAGCCGCTGCCGTGGATGAGCTTCGAGGCCGAATGGAACGCCGACATGTGGGCCACCCCCGGCGAGTCCCGCGACGACATCATCGCCCTCTACCACCGCGTCTGGGCGCACGCCGACGAGACCATCGCCACGCTGCCCGCCGACGCCCCCGGCACGGTCGCGTGGTGGCCGCCGGAACGCCACGCCGTCACCCTCCACCAGATCCTCGTCCACGTCACCGCCGAGGCCCACCGCCACGCCGGCCACGCCGACCTGACCCGAGAGCTCATCGACGGCGAGGCCGGCCTGCGCGCCGGGGTATCCAACCTGCCACCCGCCGACCGGGAGTGGTGGTCCGCCTACCGCGACCGCGTGGAGAAGGCAGCGCAGACCTTCCGCGACTAGGAAGGGCGAAGGCGCGAGGCGCGTGCCATCAGACCGAGACCAGCACGCGCGCAAGCGCCACAAGCCTCCACAGCCCGATGCCCAGCATGACGCTGAGAACCGCAGACATGACGAAGTGCACTATGACGGACCTGCTTCGCCGCCGCCATAACAAATAGAACGCCACGATCGCCGAGATGACGATTGTCAGGCTTCCCGAAAGCGTCAATCCGAGAACGATATCGAAGCGTGAGGAGGGCGGCTTGACGGTCGCTGCCCACGCTTACCCTCCAGCCGATGGCGCCGAGGAGAAGGCCGGCGCACACGGACGCCACAGCCCAGAACGCCACGGCGCGGCCCACCGAGAGCAGGCTGCTGAGATCAGCGGAGCTGCCGTCCTGAAGAGTGCCACCGCGCCACCGCCGGCTGATCCCGAGGATCATCGCGTAGTAGACGACCGTGGCGACGAGAAGAGCGGCCGTGCTCTCGACAACGGCCGTTCGCCACGTGCTCTGCCGGAAACCGACGAGTAAGGCGGTGATCCCCCACGCGAGCCCGCTGCTGGTCAGCGTGAGCAGGACCGCTCCGAGCGTTCCCGGAACGAAGTCGCTGAGAAAAGCGGCTGCGCCCAGTGCCACGGAAACGACGAATCGTGCTTTGGTTCCTGTGTCGAGCGCCCGAACGGCAACCATGTCCAGCTCGCTCTACGGGGTCCAGAACCGCCACTGGCAGATGGCCGCGCCGGGCCGGCAGCGGAGGCGGTCGGCCAGCACGCCGCCGAAGGCGACGCTCCACTCGTGGGAGGCGTAGACGAGCCAGTCGTGGTGGGCATCGGTCCAGACGCCCTCGGCGCCCGTGTAGGCGGGGGTGAAGTCGTCGAGGTCGAGGAGGTAATCGGCGCCGTACTCGCGCAGCTCGATGACGCGGGTGCGGCCCATGTCGCGCAGGAGGCGGCGCACCTCGGCGGCGCCCTCGCCGTCCCACATCGACTCGTCGAGGACGAGCACGTCCGCCGGCACGTCGGGGGTGAGCATGGGATGCCAGCAGCCGTCGCGGCTCACACCCCAGCGGCGCTGCACCTCCGCGCGCCAATCCCGGGACTCCGCCGGAGTGAGCACGCGCCGGTACGGAAGGGGATCGGTGGTCAGCTGCGGCTGGGAGAGCCACTCGTGCACCTTCGCGGCGAAGGTCCTGGGGTTCTCGCCCGCCTTCGCCGCCGCGTCCACGAGACTGGCGGCGACTGTCCCGAGGCTCGGGAGGTGGTCCGGGTCGAGGCGCTCGATCTCGGTGCGGATGTCCGAGGCGAGCGTATAGCGGGGAGTTCCGCGCCGGCCTGCCTCGTCGTACTCCCGCCACAGCTCCTCGGCCCGCTCTGTCAGGTAGCGGCGGGCCAGCCAGAGCAACGTGAGGGGTTCCACCGGGGCATTGTGCCTGGGTGCGGGTATGTTGGGCGCGCCAGGGCGTACGGAAGGTAGGGCGGCATGAGGACGGCGACGCGGCGGTTCGCGCTGTGGCGTGCGGACATCGAAGGGTCGGTCTGCGCGGCGCCGGAGGAGTGTGTGCGGCAGCTGGCGGAGCGCGAGCAGGTCACGGTGGTGCTCGAGCACCGGCAGCACGGCGTGACGCCGATCCGGGCGGAGTTCGCGTCGACGCTGCGGCAGGACGTCGAGTGGGAGTTCACGGACATCGTCTGGCCGCCGGACGTGCGGCCGGGGGTGCTCGTCACGGTCACGTGGCAGGCGGCGAAGGACGCGGTGGTCGTGCGCACCGCGGCGCTGGACGAGCCGATGCGGGTGGACGGGGTCGACTACTTCCACGAGTACGATCCGAAGGTCGTGACCCGCGAGTTCGACCCGGGCAAGTCCAACCGCGGTCAGGTGCTCAACGCCGTACGGCGTCAGGGTCGTGTCTTTGACGACGGCAGCGCCGTGATCCCCGAGGACCGCGTCAACCTGGGCCGGGGTGCGAAGGCCGCCTTCCTGCTGCGCAACGCCGTCGACCAGCTGATCCGCGAGGGGTTCCTGACCCGCGTCGAGGGCAGCGTCGACTCGTCCGGCTACCCGTCCTATCCCCCGGCCGACGGCGAGAGGGTCGCCGACATGCTCTTCTACGCGCCCCTGGTCGAGCCGGCCGACTTCCCCGGCGAGGGCGACGGCGACGGCGAGCACGGCGACAGGCGAGACCATTGGGTACGAGGTTTCGTCCGCCGCCTGCCGCCCGGCGCGCACCCCTCGGAGCGGCAGCTGTCCGCCCACGAGCAGGCCGTCGAGGAGGAACAGATCGGCGCGGGCGAGCTGGCCCCGGGCTACACGTTCGTCAAGCGCCACCACCGCCACGGCTGAGCGCGGGCCGCCTCCTCGATCTTCTGCCCGGCGACCGATGAGTTCACGCGCCCGGCCCGGTCTCTCCTGGTATCCGACCCATGGAGGGGATGACATGCACAGGCGAACACTGTTGACCGGTGCCACGGCGATCGGCACCTCGGCGCTGGCGGGCGGATTCGCGGCGGGCGGTCCGGCGTCGGCCGGGACCGGTGGGACGTGGCGGGCCGGGCTCGCCCGGCTGCACGACGCGATGGCGGCCCGGGTGGCGCGCGGCGAGCTGGTGGGCATGGTCTACGTCGTCGCACACCGGGGGCGGCTGCACGTCGACACCATCGGCACGCTGACGCTGGGCGGTGACGACCCCATGCGCCGCGGTACGCCGTTCCGGATCGCCTCGCTGACCAAGCCGGTCATCGCGGCGGCCACCATGATGCTGGTCGAGGACGGCCGCCTGGCGCTGGACGAGCCGGTCGACCGGCTGCTGCCGGAGCTGGCCGGGCGCCGGGTGCTCACCCGGATCGACGCGCCGCTCGACCAGACGGTGCCCGCGGAGCGCCCGATCACGGTGGAGGACCTGCTGACGTTCCGGATGGGGCACGGCATCATCTTCGAGCCCAGCTTCCAGCCGCCGTACCCGATCATCACCACCGCCACCGCCCTGCAACTGGCGATGGACCAGCCCGACCCGCGTACGCCGCTCGACCCGGACGAGTGGATCCGGCGCTTCGGCACGCTGCCGCTGATGTACCAGCCCGGCCAACGGTGGCAGTACAACACCGGCTCGCTGGTGCTCGGCGTGCTGATCGCGCGGGCTGCCGGCGTACCGCTCGGGGAATTCCTCCGCAGGCGCGTGTTCCGGCCGCTGGGCATGCGGACCACCGGGTTCACCCTGTCGCGCGGCGACGCCGCGCGGCTGCCCGGCCTCTACATGGCGGATCCCGAGACCGGGGAGCTGCGCCCGCAGCCCGGTTCCCCGCCGAGCGAGTGGACCCGGCCGCCCGCGTTCCCGTCCGGCGCCGCCGGGCTCGCCTCGACCGTCGACGACTACCTGGCGTTCACCCGGTTCCTGCTCAACGGCGGCGTGCACCACGGCCGGCGCCTGCTGTCGGCCGAGTCGGTGCGGCGGATGACCACCAACCACCTCACGCCGCAGCAGCTCGCCGAGGCCGGCATCTTCCCGGCGGCCGGGCGCGGCTGGGGGTACGGCATGGCTGTCACCGTCCGGCCGGACGACATCTCGGGGCCCGGCCGCTACGGCTGGGAGGGCGGATACGGCACCACCTGGTTCACCGACCCGCACCGTGACCTGATCGGGATCGCGCTGACCCAGACCGTCGACTTCATCTTCAACGGGGCATCGGAGGAGTTCCAGCGCCTGGCCTCCGCCGCCGCGGGTCCGCGGTAGACCGCGATGGGGCTGCGGTTCGTGACGCGCCGCCGGTCCGACTCGCCGTGGGTCGACACGGTGTGGACGTCCGAGAGTGATCAGGTCACCACGATGACGTCCGTCGCGTGGACGCGCTGGGGCCTGGTGTTCTGGGAGCAGGCCGGCCGGTCGTACGCGACCATCACCGGCCCCGAGACCCGGTCCGGCACCGCACCCGTGCCGGACGGCGCCACCTTCACGGGCATCGAGTTCGCCGTGGGCACCTGGTTGCGCGGGGTGCCCACGGCGGCCCTGGTCGACAGCGGCATCGAGTTGCCCGGCACGACGCGCCGCACGTTCCGGCTGGACGGCGCGCGCTGGGAGACACCCGGCCCCGACGACGCCGAGGCGCTGGTCGACCGCCTCGTCCGCGCCGGGGCGGTGGTGCGTGACCCGCTCGTCGCCGACGTGCTGCGCGGCCACCGCCCGGCCGTCTCGGAACGCACCGTCGAACGCCGCTTTCGCGCCGCGACGGGCCTGACGCGCGGCGCTGTACGGCAGATCGAACGGGCCCGCACGGCCGCGGAGCTGCTGGCCGCCGGCGACCCGGCCGCCGGCGTCGTGGCCAAGCTCGGCTACTTCGACGAGCCGCACCTGGCCCGAGCGCTGCGCACCTACGTCGGCCGCACGGCCGGGCAGCTGCGCGAGGGCACCGGCGGCGCGATAGCCCTCGCGCTGGATCAGCGCTTCACGTCGTAGATCAGCTTCAGGATCCCGTTCGGGTAGCTCTCGGTGTCGCGCAACGTCAGCATGTGCTTGTCCCGGTCGGCCCGCCCGAACATGCTCTTTCCGGCGCCGAGCAGCACCGGGAAGACGAGCAGGTGATACCGGTCGATCAGGCCCGCGTCGGACAGCCGCCGGGCCAGCTCCGCACTGCCGTGAATGAAGATCGCACCGCCGTCCTGCTGCTTGAGCGCGGCGACGTCCTCGGTCGAGCGCAGAATCGTCGTCGGCCCCCACCCGTCCACGAGCGCGTCCTCGGACAGCGTGCTCGACACGACGTACTTGGGCAGCTCCTTGTAATCGGCGTGATCGGCCGACCCGGGCCAGGTCGCCGCGAACGCCTCGTAGCTGCGCCGCCCGAACATCAGCGCCGACGTCTCGGCCAGCTCCTCCCCCTTGATCGACCACGCCTCCGGGACGAACTCGAGATCCTTGAACACCCAGCCGCCGCTGCGGTGCTCTTCCCCCGGCCCACCGCCGGGCGAGTCGACGACACCGTCGAGCGACATGAAACCGGTCCAGACCACATCACGCATTGCGCTGTCTCCCTCATGCACGGTCGCTGTCGGGGTACACGCTAGACCGCGCCCCCACTCCCGTCTTGGACGGAACCGACAGCGTTGCCCACGCCTGGCAGGATGTCGAGGAGCCGCCCCGCCGTTCGCCGTTCACCGCGAGGAGCTCTGGTGTCTGCCGAAGAGGGACCGACACTCCGGCGCCGCCGTCTCGGCGCGGAGCTCAAACGTTGCCGCGAAGCCGCCGGCATGACCCAGGAGCAGGTGTCCCGCGAGTTCGAGTGGCATGCGGCCAAGGTGACCCGCATCGAGGCCGCCCGGGTCACGGTCACGCCGCGGGACGTCAAAGACCTGCTTGCCCTGTACGGCATCGACGACCACGACTACCGCGACTCGCTGATGCAGCTCGCCCGAACGTGGACCTGCGAGTCTTTCCGTACGACGGCGGCGTCCACCCCCTCCTGGGCGCGTCCATGGCGATCCTGGAGTTCCGCGACGCCCCCGACCTCGACATCGTCTACGTCGAGCAGTATCGGGGCACCCACCACTTCGAGAAGCGCCCGGCCGAGGTCGCCCGCTGCCGTGACCGCTTCGCCCGGCTCACCGAGCGGTGCCTCGGCAACCGGCAGACGATCGACCTCATCGAGACCGCCCTCGGCCGTTACCGGTAGGCACTCCCAGCCGCGAAGGCCGACGCCGAGATGGCGAGAAGCGGGCCGGCAGACAACGGATGGGTGCGCTCAGGACTGGTGGTAGACGTTGAGCCAGGCCACGTCGTCGTTGTACCGGGTAGCGCCGAAGCTGAACGGCAGAGCGTAGATCCCGTTGCTGCCGCCGTGGTCCTGGAGCCACACCCGGTTGCAGTTCCCATAGCCCTTGATGGATGACATCTGGAGCTGCCACACATAGTTCGGGGTGTAGCTGTAGCCCTCGCTGTCGCAGGTGCCGGCCGATCCGTAGATGTCCGCCGATGTGCCCTTCCAGCCGGCATCCGCATACCAGGTCATCAGCTTGGTGCTCGCCGCCGGCACCACCGCGGCCGCGATCGCCCGGCTCGTCGAGCACTTCTCGGCCAGGACGACCGACTGTCCGGCCGCGTCCTTCTCCGACCCGAGAAGAACGGAGCAGAACCGCGTGGGGGCGGGCGCCGCCCCGGCGACACCGGTCGACAGCAGCGAAGCCACGACGGCCGCCGCGACGACCGAGCCGACTCGCCGGGTCAAAGTTGATCTGAACATGCTTCCTCCGTGAAGGACAGACGGATGTGACCGGCGGGCAGTAGGTGACGCGGCGGGGCGACGCCGCGCATCGGCCTCGCGGTCTCGCTGACGCTAGCCGCGCCGGGCGCATCCGGGCCGTTCGGACTCGTTCCGGACTGGGCGGATCCATCTGGGACGACAACGACCGAGTAAACGCCTCTTTGATATCGCCATACATCAATGTATTGTGGGAGCGCTCCCAGACTGCATCCCCCACTCCGCCGAGGAGCTGAAGCATGTCGCGTAGGCGTTGGCGGCCGGTCACCATGCCGGCCGGTCTGCTCACTCTGGTTCTGTCCGCCTCCCTGCTGACCTCGGCGTCGGCTGCCGGTGCCCCCGCGGCCGACGCCGCACGCGTGCGGGCGGTGCCGCTGACTGAGCTGACCGTCGTGTCCGAGCAGGTGGCCTTCGGCTTGCAGCGGCCCGTCGCGATCACCGGGCTGGCGGACGGCCGGATGCTGATCGCGGAGAAGGCCGGCACCGTCCGCGCCTACCACCCCGACACCGGGCTGGCGGCCGAGCCGGTGCTCGATCTGTCGGCGCTGGTCGACACGTCGGACAACGAGCGTGGGCTGCTCGGCATCACGCCCGCGCCGAACTTCGCGCGGAGCGGGATGCTCTATGTGGCCTACACGAGCCTGCCGGCCGGGGCGCTGACCCTGGCGCGTGTGCCGCTCAACGCGCCCGAGCGGCTTCAGGTGCTGCTCACCCAGGACCACGCGGAGTACGGCAACCACAACGGCGGGCAGGTGGCGTTCGGGCGGGACGGCTACCTCTATTGGTCCACCGGCGACGGCGGCCACGCCAACGATCCGTTCAAGGCCGGCCAGGATCTCGGCACCCTGCTCGGCAAGATCGTGCGGATCGACGTGAACCGGGCCTGCGGGGCGAAGCCCTACTGCGTGCCCGCCGGCAACCCGTTCGTGCGCACGCCGGGCGCCCGGCCGGAGATCTGGCTGTACGGGCTGCGCAACCCGTGGCGGTTCTCGGTCGACGTCGACAACTCGCTGTGGATCGGTGACGTCGGCCAGGGCCTGGTCGAGGAGGTCGACCACATCCGGCCGTGGCAGGGCGGGTCGAACCTCGGCTGGTCGTGTAAGGAGGGCACCCCGATCTTCGACCCGGCGCAGTGCAAGGCGGGCGTGCGCTACGTCGACCCGGTCTTCGAGTACGAGCACTTCATGACCGAGAGCTGCTCGGTGACCGGCGGCGTGGTGTACCGGGGGTCCCGGACGCCCGAGGCGTGGGGCACCTACATCGCGAGCGACTACTGCTCGACCCTCGCCTTCGCCGTGCGCCCCAAGTCCACCGGCGGCTACGAGTCCGCCACGATCGGCAGGTTCCCCACCCAGCCGACCGCTTTCGCCGCCGACGCGCAGGGCGAGCTCTACGTGCTCAGCGACCTCCCGGGTTTCCTGAGCAAGGTCCGCTTCGAGCGCGTCGCCCCGGCGAACGGCTGAGCCGGCGGGTTCGTGCGTCAGCGCCGGCCGGCGCGATCGTGACTCCCCCGTGTGCGTTCATCGAGCCATCTTGATCGATCGCGCCTCGGCGCAGTGTCCCGCGTGAGGGGCACGACCGCGTTCACCTCGAAGCCGCCGTCGCCCGCCGGGCCGGTTCGCAGGGTGCCGCCGATCGCGGTGACGCGCTGCCGCATGCCGGTCAGGCCGTTGTGGGCGGCGGCGCCGCGGTTCGGGTCGGGCCGCGCGGGGCGGGTCGCGGCGGTGTTGCGTACGCGGACGTGCAAGGCGCCGCCGGCCGGCGTCACCTCGACGTGGACCGTGCTGCCGGGGGCGTGCCGTGCGGCGTTCGACAGGGCCTCCTGGACGACCCGGTTGACGGTGAGGGCGGACGCGGCCGGGACGGGCAGGTTCTCGGCCGCCGGGTCGAGGGTGGCCCGCACGGTGAGGCCGGCGGCCGTGGCGCGGTCGACCAGGCACGCCCGTCACCGCGACGAGCGTGACCGCCACGACGACGGTGGCCGCGTCCTGGGACGGCACCCTGGCCAGCATCGCCGCGCAGGTCAGCACGGCCACCCAGGCGGCCACGGCCGGGCGGTGCCGCAGCGCCACGGCCAGGACCGTTGCGGGCAGGACCAGCAGTTGTGCGGGGTGCCACGGCCACGTGAGACCGTGCGGCGCGACCTCGGCGGGCGCGGTCACGAGCGTGGCGACGGCGGCGAGGCGCCAGGCGATGAGCGGGTTGCCGTGGACGAGAGCCACGGGCGCGGCGGCCGCTCCATCCCGTGCACCCCCGGCCCGTGGTGGTGTTAACTCCCCAAGGCCTTGATGTTCTCGGCCTCGTCGGGGTCGGGCTCCGGCTCGGCGAGGAACGCCTGCACCACCTCGACCGCCACGTCCGGCGCCAGCCTCTTCAGGCTCATGGCCAGCACGTTCGCGTCATTCCAGAGGCGGGCGCCGCGGGCGATCCACGGCTCCCAGGCGAGGGCGGCGCGCACGCCGGGGACCTTGTTGGCGGCGATGGCCGTGCCCGTGCCGGTCCAGCACATGACCACGCCGTAGTCGGCGCGGCCGCCGGTGACCGCCTCGCCGACGGCGCGGCCCAGCTCGGGCCACGTGCCGAACGACGGCCGCACCACCTCGTGGCCGGCGTCGGTCAGGGACCGCACCACCGCCCGGGTCGTCTCGTTCTCGTCGTCAGCGCCGAAAGCCACCCGCATGGAACGAGCCTATGTCGCTGCCGAAGCCACGCGCATGACCGCCGGGCTATGCCCGCCACGGGTCGACGAGAATCTTCGCGTGCCGGCCGGCCCGGGTGAGCTCGTCGAAGGCCACGGGCACGCCGTCGAGGCCGACCACGCCGGTGAGCAGCGGGCGCGGGTCGAGCCTGCGGCGGGCGACCAGGTGCAGCGTGCGGTGGAACTCGGCGGGGTCGTAGCAGAACGAGAACCGCAGGTCGATCTCCTTGTTGCTGGCCAGCGTGGGGCGGAACGTGTCCGGCTGCATGCAGACGCCGACGACCACCACCCGGGAGCGGAACGGCGCGTGCGTCACGATGTCGTCGATGACGCCGGGCACGCCGACACACTCGAAGACCACGGCGCCGCGCGGGCCGGCGCCGAGCCGCTGGGCCGCGCCGACGACGGACCACCAGGGCAGGCCGGGCACGCTCCGCAGCGCGTGCAGCGCGTCGAGGCCGCTGCCGTAGAGCGCGGGAGCCGACGTGACCGGGCCGTCGCCGAGCTGGGCCCACGGCGACTCCACGGCCGGGTCGACCACCACGTCCGCCCCGCACGCCCAGGCGAGCTCGCGGCGACCCGCCGAGTAGTCGCTCGCCACGACGTGGCGTACCCCCAGGGCCTTGAGCACGACGATGACGGCGAGACCGATCGGGCCGCAGCCGACGACCACCGCGGGGTCCCGGCGCGTCACCTCGCCGCGCGCGACCGCGTGCCAGGCGACGGCCAACGGTTCGGTGAGCGCGGCGAGGTCCGTGGGCAGGCCGTCCGGCACCGGCATGGTGGCGTCCTCGGCGACGAGCATGTATTCCGCGTACGCCCCGGGGGCCTTGGCCGACAGACCGATCATGTGGACGTCGCCGCCGTGCCGGATCAGCGGCAGCGCCACGACCGCCTGACCGGGACGCCACCGGCGCCGGCAGCCGGGCCCGTAGGCGTCCACCACGCCGGTGAACTCGTGGCCCATCACGACCCGCTCCTTGGAGCGCATGAAATCGGCGTACCCCACCTCGGCCGCGACGTCGGCGCTCGCGTCCGGATCGAGGCGCACGTGCAGGTCGGAGCCGCAGATGCCGGCCCGGGTGACGCGCAGCCTGATCTGCCCCGGCCCGGGTGCGGGCTGCGGGACGTCGGCCACTGCCAGGACGCCGTCGTGCACGAGGACCGCTCTCATGCGCTCCATCGTCGGGCATCAGATCACCACGGCACCACCCCGGCGTCCTCGAAGAAGCCACCGGTCGGCCAGCCATCCGGCTGGGTCGCGAGCCGGATCGCCACGGCGGCGCCCTGCTCGGGCGTGAGGTGCCCGCGGTGCCCGTTCAGATCGGTCGCGACGAACCCCGGGTTCACGGCGTTCACGGCGATGCCGCTGTCGCGCAGCGCCTTGGCGTACTGGATGGTGATCGCGTTGAGGAACGACTTGGACGGGGCGTACGCCATCGACGCCGGCCCGGAATCGATCGCCGGGTCGATCTGCCGGGTCAGCGAGCCCACCTCGCTCGACATGTTGACGATCCGCCCCGACGGCGAGCGCCGCAGCAGCGGCAGCATCGCGTCGGTGACCCGCATGACGCCGAGCACGTTCGTCTCGACGACCTCGCGCACGATCGCCAGGTCCGTCTCGCAGGGCGCCTGGTGCCAGCCGCCCGTGATGGCCGCGTTGTTGACAAGCACGTCGAGACGGCCACGCTCCGTCTCGATCAGGGCCGCGGCGCCCCGCACGCTTTCGTCGTCCGTCACATCCAGCGGTACGCCGAAAGCGTCCGCCCCGCCGGCACGCAGCTTCGCCACCGCGGCATCGCGCCGCCCGTCGTCGCGCGCTCCCACGCCGACGCTGAAACCCCGCGCGGCGAGGCCCGCCGCGATCTCGTACCCGATGCCCTTGTTGGCGCCGGTGACCAGCGCAATCCTGCTCTCACTCATGCCCTCGATCCTGGGCGCGGCGGCCTCGCCGACCAACACCGATCGGGTGCCGTTCAATACCTTGCGGGTATCGTTTGCGCCATGGAGGCCCGCGAGCTGCGCTACTTCGTGACCGTCGCCGAGGAGTTGCACTTCGGCCGCGCCGCCGACCGCCTCGGCATCGCCCAGCCGCCGCTGTCCCGCGCGATCGGGCAGCTCGAGCGCCGGCTCGGCGTGGAGCTGTTCACCCGTACCAGCAGGTCTGTCGCCTTGACCGAGGCCGGAGCCGTGCTGCTGCGCGAGGGCCGGGCCGCGCTCGACGCCCTGGAAGCGGCCGAACGCCGCACCCGCCGCGCCGCCACGGGCACGTCCAATCTGGTCCTGGTCACCAAGGCGGGCGCGTCCAGCGAGCTGCTCCCCAAACTGCTGGACGCGTACGCCGCCGAGCCCGGCGCGGTGCCCGTCGACGTCATCCTGTGCGGCGTCGCGGAACAGGAGAGACACCTGCGCGACGGGCGAGCCGACGTGGCCCTGCTGCACCTGCCCTTCGACTCGACGGTCGGCTTCGACACCGAGGAGCTGTCCACCGAGGGGCAGCTGCTGATCGTGCCGGCCGGCCACCCGCTGAGCGGCCGCACGTCGGTGAGCATGACCGAGCTGGCCGGCCTGCCCATGCCCCGCTGGCCCGGCCGCGACGGCACCTATCCGCCCGGCCCCGGCCCCGAGGTGCGCGACAACGCCCAGCTCCTCCAGCTGATCGCGCTCGACCGGGCCATCGCGGTCCTGCCCGAGTCGTGCCGATCGCTGCTGCCGTACGACCTGCGCACCGTCCCCGTGCCCGACGCGCCCCGGGTGACCACGGTGATCGCCTGGCCGCCGCACAGCCGCTCGCGGGCGCTGGCGGCCCTGATCCGCACGGCGACCCGCCTCTGACGGTCGGGTACCGGACCGTATCGGCACGGCCTCCCGGCCCGTCCTTCCGGCAACCGCGGCACACCCGCCGCGATCGCCGACGACGAAGGAGCGGTCCCACCATGCTGATCATCGAGCGCAAGGCCGGCGAGTTCCCGCCCGACGGCCGGATTCCGGCCGACGACGAGACGGTGCTGAAGAAGTTCGCCGACGAGGTGGCCGAGGTCGCCCTCTACGACCCGGCCCTGGAGGACATGCCGTACTGGGTCCTGGCCGAGTGGATCGAGGACGCGGAGAAGCACACCTTCGCCTACCTCACCGACGCGGTGCGTGCTGCCCAGCGGGCGCAGCGAGCCGATCAGGCCCGCCGGGCGGAGCGGCCCGTGTCCTCCGGCCGGCCGGTCGAGAAGCCCGAGGCCGTGGTGAGCATGCTGAAGGTGCGCGACGGCGCGCCGGCCAAGGCCCTCAGGGAGACGCTCGCGCTGCGCAACTGCGGCAAGACGTCCGGGGCGATCCTGCACGCGATCGACCCGACGGAAGAGACGCTCGACAAGCAACTGGCCAGGAAGGACGTCTACTACGGCCAGGACGACGTCGACCGGCTGCACGCGGTGCTGACCAAGGTGCCCGGCGCCGGTCAGGTGCTGCTGCTCGACTGCACGCTCGTCACCGACCACTCGTTCCTGCTGGAGATCCACCCCGACGGCCGCCGCTACCTCTACCAGTCCTACCAGGCGGTCTACTCGGTGCACTGGTGGGCCGGGACGGAGGGCGACGAGGGGCTGTACCTCACCCATGACGGCAAGCGGCCGGAGGACAGGTTCCAGGCCGACCTGGCCCGCGTGCGAAAGGCCCGCGACGACTACGGAAAGGGCCGGCGGATCGCCGAGGAGCCCTGGAAGCGCTTCGTCACCGCGATGCTCGACGCACACCGGACCGGCAAGCACGAGGCCCTCGCCGACCAGTGGACCACGCTGCCCTTCGCACCGACCGAGGCACAGGCCACCACGCTCCGCCGCTGGCAGGCCGAGCCGAAGGTGCGCATCCTCGAGTTCCTGTTCACCGGCCTGCCGGACAGCCCGAACGGCTCGGTGGCGGGCGCCGCCCTCCCGGCCAAGCTATAACACCCGCCCAGGGGGACGGCCGCCACCCGGACGCGGCCGTCCCGCTGGCCTGCGGAGCCGGCAGAAGGACATCCCTTCTCCCGTGGAACCCGCAACGCACGGTGAATCCGGTTACGCGATGGGGAGGTCAACCCGTCGCCCCACTCCTCGCCGTCGTCATAGATCTGATCGCCTAGCGTTCATCGCCCTGGCCGGGAGACATCCGCAGGCGGTCGAGGGCTGCCCGCGCCCGGCGGCGGACGGGGCCGTGGTGGTCGGTCAGCAGGGCCTCCAGGGCGGGGCGGGCTTCCGCGGCTCGCAGCCGGCGTAGCGCCGAGATGGCGTGTAGCTGCACGTCCTCGTCGGTGAGCAGGGGGATCAGCACGGCGACGGCGAGAAGAGTTGATCAAGGGGCGTTGACTTCAACTTAACTTCAGGTTTTAGGGTCTTCGTGGCGGTGGTTCGGAGACGAGGGAAACACAGTGATCGCGGAGCAGTTCAAGGCGGCCTTCCGGCGCTATCCGACCGGGGTGGCGGTCATCTCCGCTGTGGGGCCGGACGGGCCGGTCGGGTTGACGGCCTCCAGTGTGGCTTCCGTGTCGGTGGAGCCGCCGGCGCTGTCGTTCTCGGCCATGGGGACGCGGTCGGCCCGGGCGGTGTTGGCCGCCGAGAGCTTCGTGGTCAATCTGCTGGGGCCGGCGAGCGCCGAGGTGGCCCGGCACTTCGCGAGCAGCGGCGGGCCGCGGTTCACCGAGGAGCAGGGGTGGGCTTTCCTGCCGACGGGTGAGCCGGTGCTGAGGCACGCGCTCGCCTCGCTGCGGGCGGCACCGTTGCACCGCCTGCCGGTCGGGGATTCGACCGTTGTCGTCGCGGCGGTGCACGAGGTGTTCCTCGGGCCCGGCGGCGGCCGGCTCGTCTACCACGACCGGGAATTCATCGGGAACTGAGGAGAGTGTTGATGCGTTTCTTCCAGCCGCGCACTGTCGTGAGCGCGCACTGCGACCTGCCCTGCGGCGTCTACGACCCGGCGCAGGCCCGCATCGAGGCGGAGTCGGTCAAGGCGATCGCGGAGAAGTACCAGGCGAACGAGGACCCGGAGTTCCGCACGCGTGCGCTGATCATCAAGGAGCAGCGGGCCGAGATGGTCAAGCACCACCTGTGGGTGCTGTGGACCGACTACTTCAAGGCGCCGCACTTCGAGAAGTACCCGCAGCTGCACGGGCTCTTCAACGAGGCCACCAAGCTGGCGGGCGCGAGCGGCGCGAAGGGCTCCGCGGACCCGGAGGTCGCCGAGCGCCTCCTCGGCACGATCGAGGAGATCTCGAAGATCTTCTGGGAGACCAAGCGGGCCTGACGTCTTTCCCACCAATCATGACGTACGGCGGCGGCGCTCTGTCGCGTACGGCGAACGCCCTTGAATCTTGAAGGGTGACCGCGCTCCGCAACCGGTGGCCCGCCGCGCTGGGCTTCGCCGCCGCCGTCCTCGTCCTGATCTTCGCCGCCGACCGCGAGACCGCCTCGACCGCCGTGCTGGTCGCGGCACTCTGCTATCTGGGGGCCGCCGCGTTCGCCCGCCGATGGGTGGCCTGGGCCGGCGTCGTGGGCTTCAGCGTGGTGGTCACCGCCGCGCAGTTCATGGAGATCAGCTCGTGGGTGGCCCTGGCCGTCGTGGGCGTGGTGCTGCTGGGCCTCGGCTTCATCGTGGGCGTGCCGCGGCGCCCGCTGGTCGCGCAGGCGGCAGCCGCGGTGGGGTACGGGATCTTCGCGGTCGTCGCGCTGTACGTGCCGGAGACGGCGGGCGGGGTGATGGCCGGGCTCGCGCTGGCCGCGCACGCGGGCTGGGACACGGTGAACTTCGCGCGCAACACTGTGGTGCCGCGGTCGCTGTCGGAGGCGTGCATGGCGCTCGACGTACCGCTGGGGATCGGTGTGGCCGTCATCGCGGTGGCGGGCTGACCGTCAGCGACCGGGCCGGGGCGCCGTGAGGGCTCGTGGCGCTCTTCGCCGGGAGCTGAGACGTGTCAGACTCACAGCCGTGGATATCGATTCCGGCGCCGGCCTGCTGCACCGCCTCACCACGTACCAGCCCGATCGGGAATGGGACGTGCCCGTCGACGATCCGCGGGTGCGGCACGACCTGACCCCGAACGATCTCGCGACGCTGCCGCCGCCCTACAAGACGTACGCGGCGGGGCTGCCGACCGTCACGTTGCCGCGTGAGCTGCCCGATCCCGGGGTGGCCGCCACCGACGTGCTGTCCGGTGCCGCGGCGCCGGCGACCGCCCTGGACGCGGCAGGGCTCGGGCGCATTCTCTTCCTGGGTGCGGGCGTCGTGCGGACCGCCGAGCGCAACGGGCGCCGGTCGGTCTTCCGCGCCTCCGGGTCGGCGGGCGCCCGGTTCCCGCTGGAGGTCTACGTCTCGGCCAAGGGCGTGGCCGGCGTTCCGGAGGGCGTGCACTGGTACGACCCGATGGCGCACGCCCTCGTCCAGGTGGCCCCGGAAGCCGCGGGCGACGCCACGACCTTGGTCGTCACCGGGGTGCCGTGGCGCACGGGCTGGCGTTACGCGGAGCGCGGCTTCCGCCACATCTACTGGGACGCGGGCACGTTGCTGGCGCAGCTGGAGGCCACCTCGGCCGCCGCCGGGCTCGATCCGCGGCTGCGCACGCTGTTTCCCGACGGGCCGGTCGGTGAGCTGGTGGGCGCCGACGGCACGCACGAGTTCCCCGTGGCACTGCTGACCTTCGGCGACGGCGTCCCGGCGGTCACCCCGGCCGGCAAGGCGACCGCGGGCGAGCTGCCGCCGGTCGAGTTCCCGCTGGTCACCGCGGCCCAGCGCGCCGGCGACCGGAACGTGCTCGGCGCGGCCTGGCCGGTGGGCGATCCCGTGCCGGCGGCGCGCCCCGGCGGGCAGTCGCTGGACGCGGTGATCCGCCGGCGGGGGTCGCAGCGCCGCATGGACCGGACGAAGACCGTGCCCCGCGCCGACCTCGAGTGGGCCATGGCCGCCGCGACCCGCGGGATCGACGTGCCGCACTGGGTGGTCGCGCACGGCGTCGACGGCCTGGCGGCGGGGCTCTACCGGTGGCCCGATCTCGGCGCGCCGGTGACGGCCGGTGACCTGCGCGCCGCGCTGGAACGCGTCTGCCTGGGCCAGTCCCTCGCGGCCGAGGCGGCGTACGTGGTCATCGCCGCGACGCCCGGCGACGGCCTGAACGACCGCTCGTACCGGGAGGCGCAGCTGGCGTCGGGCATCGTGGAGGGCCGCCTGCACCTGGCCGCCTACGCGACCGGCGCGACCGCCACCGGCATGACGTTCCTCGACTCGGAGGTGCCCGCGCTGCTGCACGAGCCGGACAGCCTCGTCACGCTGCTGTTCACCTGCGTCGGCATCGGCGAATACCAGTCCCGCCCGGGCGGCGCGCCGGGCGACCCGGTGCCGGTCCGTACGGTGATGCCGCGGTTCGTGGATTAGCTGGCGCACTGCCAGCGGGCCGTCGTGAGGTCCCACCAGCAGGCCGGGCACGGCTCGTGGCCGGCGGTCGGCGGGACCCACCCGACGAAGGTCTCCTCGCGCACCCACTCGGTGTACCGGTCGAGGCCCATCGCGCCGAGGAGGCCCGCGGTCTGGGTGCGCTGGGCGGCCAGGGCGCGGACCTTGCGGCGGGCGGTCCGGTCGTCCAGGACGAGGCCGAGCGCGAGCGCCTCGTCGGGGACGACGACGGGATAGCCGGGCTCGAAGATGTTCAGGCCCTCGTGCAGCGGCGCCCACCTGCGGTGCCAGCTCGCGCCGACCGCGCTGCGCAGCAGCCGGGCGCCGGGCGCGGCGCGGGCGAACGCGGCGGCCGCCCAGCGGGCCACCGTGCGATGGTCGGCGTGGCCGGTGTTGCCGTCGGGGCCGAAGGTGACCACCGTGTCCGGCCGGATCTCGCCGATCAGCGCGGCCAGCTTGGCGATCGCCTCGCCGGCCGGCGCGGCGAGGCAGCCGCCGTCGGGATAGCCGAGCCAGTGATGCTCGGTCACGCCCAGGATGCGCAGGCTGCGGGCCAGTTCGGCGGTACGCTCCGCGGCCAGGCGCTCGGGCGGCCAGCGCTGGGGGTCGTTCGTGCCGCGTTCGCCGCGCGTGGCGGTCACGCACACGACACGGTCGCCGCGCTCGGCCGCGAGCGCCATGAGGCCGCCGGAAAGGTAGGCCTCGTCGTCGGGGTGTGCCCAGATGCCCAGGAGAGTGCTCATGCGTCGAGGGTCGCGGCGGGCGCTTGCGGGCGGCTTGCCGGGCGCTTGCCGGGCCGGTCGTCATCCCGTACGGAATCTGGACGTTTGGTATTAAGAGGCTCGTCAGGCCGATGTCGGGTGCGCTGCCGAGGATATCGATCATGATGCACACCCTGGTTACGGCCGCGATGCTGGCCACGCTGGCGCCGGCCGGCCACCCCACGGTCCCCGCCGCGCCGCTGCCGCTCGGTGACTCCGGGCTGACCGAGACGCGCACGGTCCAGACGCTCGATCGCGGCGTGACGCTCACCCGCATCGTGCGCGGCACCGAGCCGGCCGCGAGCGGCGAGATCAACACGACCACGAAGGGCCCCTGGCGGGTCAACGTGCTCACCATCGACCCGGGCCGGGCGCGGGGGCACCTCAAGGCGACGTACGGGCCCGACCTGTCCCGCACCGAGACGGTCACCGACCTGGTCGCCGCCGAGGGCGCGGTCGCCGGCGTCAACGCCTCCTTCTTCACCTTCACCGCCAGCCAGCAGTTCCCCGGCACGCCCGTCGGTCTCGGGGTGTACGGCGGGAAGCTGCTCAGCGAGCCGACGGCCGACCCCGCCGAGGCCGACGTGGTGATCGATTCGCGCCGCAACACGATGGTGATGGGCAAGCTGTCGTACGAGGGCACGGTCGTCAACCCGCGCACGAAGGCGTCCCTGCCGATCGCGCAGATCAACGACCCGTCCACCGCGGTCGCCGAGTTCACGCCGGAGTTCGGCGCGCGGACCCCGTCCGGCGCCGGCGCCGAGGTCGTGCTCGACAAGCGCGGCTGTGTCGTCCGGGTCGCCGCCACCCGCGGCACGGCGCTGACCGCCGGGCAGACCTCGCTGCAGGCCACCGGCGACCAGGCCACCGCGCTGACCGCGCTGGCCGGCGGCTGCCTGCGCGTCTCGCACACGGTCCGCGACGACAGCGGCCGCCGGGTCGCGATCCGCCCCGGGACGTACGCGGTGAACGGCCGCTACCGGCTCGTCGCCCAGGGCGAGATCGTCGTGCCGGACGGGACGGGCAGCTTCTTCGACCGCAACCCGCGCACGATCGCCGGCACCAACCGCCACGGCGACCTGGTGCTCGCCACCATCGACGGGCGCATGACCACCAGCGTGGGCACGACCATGGACGAGACCGCGGCGGTCGCCGAGGCGCTCGGCCTGCGCGACGCGGTGAACCTCGACGGCGGCGGCTCCACGACGATGGTCGCGGGCGGCGCGCTGGTGAACACCCCGAGCGGCGGGGCGCAGCGCGCGGTCGGCGACGCGCTGGTCTGGGACAAGTAACCCGCATCCCTCAAGTCGGCCCCGCCACCACCGATCCTCCACAGGTCGGTGGTGGCGGATCCGTGAGGGGACCATGAGCATCTGGAAGCGACCCGTGCCGGCCGCGTACCTGTGCCTGGGCCTGCTGTACGCGGTCGTGCTCACCCTGTCCGTGGGCGCGCTGTTCGGCACCCACATCCACTACGACCGGGTGGCCGAGATCGCCCGCAGCGGCTTCGGGCTGATCGGCCTGGTCGCCGCGATCCGGGCCGCCCGCGGAGGCGGCCGGGCGTGGCGCGCGGTGGCGCTGAGCTTCCTGGTGCTGGTGGTGTCGCCGGCGCTGGCGCTCGCCGGCACCACGATGGTCGACGACGTGACGCACGTGGCCTTCGTGGTCGCGCTGCTGCTGGCGTTGCAGCTCTTCCCGCTGCCGGCGACGTCGCGGCGGGAACGCTGGAAGACCGTCCTGGACGCCTCGGTCGTGCTGGTCGGCGGCTTCATGCTGCTCTGGTACTTCTCGTTCGGCCGCTACATCGAGCAGCACGGCTTCTCCGGCAGCGTGATCGTGCCCGCCGCGGTCTACCCGATCGCGGACCTGGCGCTGCTGTTCAGCGTGGCCCGGGTGCTGCTGCGCGGCACGCTGGGCTCGGCGCCGCGGGCGCTGCGCATGCTCGGCGCCGGCGCGCTGGTGCTCTTCGCCGGCGACGCGGTGCACGGCTACCTGCGCAGCCACGAGCAGATCGGCACCAACTCGCCATGGCTGTTCATCTGCTGGCTCACCGCGGACGCGCTGCTGGCGGCGGCGGCGGTGGAGCAGTGCCGCACCGACCGGGCCGAGCGCCGCGAGTCGCCGCGCCGCTTCCGCGCGGCCCGCTACATGCCGTTCGCGGCGGTCGCGGTGGCGCACGGGCTGATGCTCACGGCGGCGGTCCGCGAGGGCTCGCTGTGGCCGTGGGGCGGCCTGGCGCTGGGCGGCACGGTCATCAGCGTGGTCGTGCTGGCCCGGCAGACGCTGGTGCAGCAGGAGAGCGACGAGCGCGCGGTCACCGACGGCCTGACCGGCCTGGCGAACCGCGTGCCGTTCCGCGCCACGTCCCACCGGGCGCTGGAGCGCGACGCCCGCACGGGCAAGCACAGCGCGGTGATGGTCATCGATCTGAACGGCTTCAAGGGCATCAACGACACGCTCGGCCACAAGTCCGGTGACCTGGTGCTGGTCGAGTTCGCCAAGGTGCTCGAGGAGTGCGTGCCCGACTGGGGTTTGCCGTGCCGGCTGGGCGGCGACGAGTTCTCGGTCGTGCTGCCCGGCCTCGACTTCCCCGAGCAGGCGTACGACGTCGCGGGCCGGATCGCGTCCGCCCTGGCGCCCGTGGTGATCGACGGCAAGCTGATCCCGCTGGCGGCGAGCATCGGCATCGCCGTGTCGGCGCCCGGCGAGCTGACCCACGACGTGATCGTGCACCGGGCGGACCTGGCCATGTACCGGGCGAAGGCGCAGGGGCCGCAGACGCGCTGGGCGGTGTGGCAGGAGTCGTTCGAGATGGACGGTGCCCCGACCGCGGCCTGAGAAACTTGTCGTACCCCCCACCTAGGGTGTCGGCATGGACTGGAAAATCGAGCTCGTTCCCGTACCGGTGACCGACGTCGACCGGGCCAAGGAGTTCTACACGCGGGTCGGCTTCAACGCCGACCATGACCACAGGGTCAATGAGAGCCTGCGCTTCGTCCAGCTGACCCCGCCCGGGTCGGCGTGTTCGATCTGCATAGGCGAGGGCATCACCGACAAGGTGCCCGGCTCACAAGAGATCCAGATCGTCGTCCCCGACGCCGCCGAGGCCCGCAAGCACCTGGTCGAGGCCGGCGTCGACTGCACCGAGGTCGACCCCCAGGCGTGGGGCAAGTTCGTCCACTTCAAGGATCCCGACGGCAACAGCTGGGCGCTTCAGGAGCTGCCACCGCGCTGATCGGCCCGCGACACCGATGCCCCGCGACCGACAGCCGGTCGCGGGGGACGCGGCCGCCTCGCAACCGCCGCCTGGTCGCGGGGGACGCGGCCGCCTCGCAACCGCCGCCTGGTCGCGGGGACGCTGCCGCCCCGCAACCGCCGCCTGGTCGCGGGGGACGCGGCCGCCCCGCAACCGCCACCTGGT
The DNA here is from genome assembly GCF_016862115.1 of Paractinoplanes deccanensis. Taxonomy (GTDB): domain Bacteria; phylum Actinomycetota; class Actinomycetes; order Mycobacteriales; family Micromonosporaceae; genus Actinoplanes; species Actinoplanes deccanensis. Next base: position 1,782 of record NZ_BOMI01000171.1, on the reverse strand, counting down.
CGCGGGGACGCTGCCGCTGCCGCCTCGCTGATCAGACCGGCGGGCGTAGGTAGCCGTTCGCGGCAAGGAAGCCGGCGTGCCGCTCGTAGTGCGCCGGCTCCCCCGGCGTCAGCGTGCCCAGCCCGTCCACATACCGGTTGAACATGCTGAACGCCGCCGCGATCAACACGGTGTCGTGCACCATGCGGTCGTCGGCGCCGGCCTTCCGAGCCCGCTCGACGTCCTCGGCGGTCACCTCGCGCCCACCGACGCGCACTTTGTCGGCGAGCTCGAACAGGGCCGCCATGAGACCGGCGGGGTCTTCAGCGGTGGCGTCAGCGCGGGCGTCTCCGGCGCCGGCGTGGCCGCGCGTATGGATGCCATCGCGGGCCTCCCCGGGGTGCCCGGCGGGGTCGTCGCCTGGTGTGGGCGGCGCGCCGGCTTCGCCCAGTGCGCGGGCGACCGCGCCGTGGGTCTCCGCGCAGAAGGTGCATTCGTTGCGCCGGGAGACGTGGGCGGCGATGGCCTCCCGCTGACCCGGGGTGAGCGGCGACGGGCCCCGCAGCAGGGCCTCGGCGAGGCCGTTGAGGGCGGGAGCGGTGTCGGGGAAGGCGGCCAGGAGGCCCACCATTCCGGGCAGTGGCGGCAGATCGATGTGTGGCACGCCCTCACATCATCACGTCACTGCCGCGATGTCCACACTCGATCTTGGTCACGCCTCACTGCCGCCTCCTCGATTCACGCGTCACACCACTGCGGCGCCCGCGAGGAAGGACGTGGCCTGGGTGTGCAGGCGGTGTGCGCCGATGGCTTGCGTCCAGCGGGCGATCTCGGCGGCCAGGCGGGCGGCGCCGGCCTCGTCGCCTTCGTCGCGGGCCAGCACGGCGAGCAGCATCTGCTGCGAGAGCGTGCGGGGCACCAGGCCGGCCCGGGCGCCGATAGCGGCGGCCCGCTGCCAGCGGTCGCGGGCGGAGGCGAGGTCGCCGTTGTCGCGGTCGTGGTCGCCGAGATGGCGCAGCGCCTCCCAGAGCAACAGGTCGTCGCCGGCCTCGCCCGCGGCGTGGGCGGCCTCGTAGTGCCGGGGCGCCGCCTCCCGCGCGCCGAGCAGGTTGTCGGCGATGAGCCCCCGGTACATCTCGGCCCAGCCGCGCCGGGTTTCGTCCTCCGCCGACACCGCCAGCTTTGCGGCCCGGTCCCGCAGGGCTTCGGCGCCCTGGGCGTCAGGACCGCGGACCGGTGTGGGGCTGTCGCCGCCGCTGTCGCCGTCGCTGTCGTCGTCGCTGTCGTCGCTGTCGCCGTCGCTGTTGCCGTCGCCGCCGCTGTCGTCGCTGTCGCTGTCGCTGTCGCTGTCGCTGTCGCCGGAGAGCTGGCGGAAGTAGTCGTGGCGCAGCACCAGGAAGTCCAGGTCCCAGGACGGGCCGCCGGCCTGCCGCGCGGCCGCCAACCGCTCCTCGGCCAGGGCGGTGCCGGTGTACCAGTCGCATTCCAGGGCTGTCTCGGCGGCGGTCAGCGCGAGGCGCTCCCGCTCGGGCGGCGGCACGCTGTCCAGCAGGCTGAGGGCGCGCTGCCACCGGCCCGCGCGGCTGAGCTCCGTCGCGGCGGCGGCGATCTCGTCGAGATTCGTCATGGCGGCGACGGTAGTAATCCGAAAAACTATCCACAAGGAAACTACTTCGCCCGGCCGAGGCTGCGGACGGGGGCCGGGCGCGGTGAAGGCGCGGCGCGATGAGAGCGCGGCGCGATGAGAGCGCGGCGCGATGAGAGCGCGGCGCGATGAGAGCGCGGCGCGATGAGAGCGCGGCG
>NZ_BOMI01000170.1 GCF_016862115.1 Paractinoplanes deccanensis | reverse complement strand
CGGCGCCATGGGGCGTGAGCGAGGCGGGGAGACATGGAGACGGGGATGCGGGGCGGCGGCGAGCGCGACTGTGTGGACGAGCTGGTGGAGGCGTGGGCGTCGGAACTGGCCTGGCTCGACCCCGTGCAGGAGGCGATCACCGTACGGCTCGCCATGCTGGGGCGCACCCTTGCTCAGGTGCGGCGGCGGGCGCTGGTCGACGGGGGCCTGGAGCACGGGCATTTCAAGGTGTTGCTGGCGTTGCGGCGCGAGGGTCCGCCCTACGAGGCGAGCCCGTCGCAGCTGGCCGAGCGGCTGGGGCTCACCCGGGGTGCCCTGTCCGCGCGGCTGGCGCCGTTGGAGGGGCAGGGGCTGATCGTCCGCAGGGGGGAGAGCGCCGACCGGCGGCGGGTTCGGGTGCGGCTCACCGCGGCGGGGCGGGCCGCGTTCGAGCGTCAGGCCGAGGTGGAGAACCGGGGTGAGACCGCCCTGCTCGCCGGGCTCACGCCGAAGGAGCGGCGCACCCTGGCCGAGCTGCTCCGCAAGGTGGTGCTCGGCCAGGGTGCCGCCGGCGACGGCGGTCAGGAGTAGTTCTTGCCGAGCGGCCTGCCGGGGATGGGCTTCGCGATCAGGGCCACCGGCACGAAGAAGCAGATCTGCGCGAGCACGAGCGTGAGCGTCCACAGCGCCTTGTCGTCGTAGTGGGCGGCCGCGCGGCCGTACAACTCGTCGGGGACGCGCTCGCCCGTGCGGTTCGGGGTGAGGACCGCCTCGGTCAGCTCCAGCGCCACGCGTTCCGCGTCGCTGAAGTACGGCGCGTCCTGCCAGGAGGCGACCGCCGTGATCTGGTCCTCGGTGACGCCGGCTTTGCGGAGCAGGCTGGTCTGGTAGATGGTGTGGTAGGTGCTGCCCACGATCTGGCCGGCGCGCAGCTGCATCAGGTGCACCGTGGCCTCGGGCACGGTGCCGTTCGCGATGAGTTTGGCCATGCCGGCCGCGAGCGGCGTGATCTCCGGGAAGAGCGGCATGGGGTCGGGAAGGCGTGATGTCGTCTGCATGCCCTTCCGACGACGCAGCACCGCGAAACGTGCCGTGGGCACATTCCGGCCCGCTGCGTCGTCGGGTATGCATGACGGACATGAGCGAGCGCCGACAGCTGCTGAACCTCGCCTACCGGATGACCGGGTCGCTCGCGGACGCCGAGGACGTGGTCCAGGAGACGTACGCGAGGTGGTACGCGATGACCCCGGCGCAGCGGGACGCCGTCGCGGCGCCCGGCGCGTGGATGACCACGGTCGCCAGCCGCGTCTGCCTCGACCTGCTCGGCTCGGCCCGGGCCCGCCGTGAGCGCTATGTCGGCGAGTGGATTCCCGAGCCGCTCCCCTCGTTCGCCGTGGCGGCGCCGGATCCCGCCGACCGGGTGACTCTCGACGAGTCGGTCACCATGGCGTTCCTGGTGGTTCTCGACGCGATGACCCCGGCCGAGCGGGTCGTCTTCGTGCTGCACGACGTGTTCGGCTACCCGTTCGCGGAGGTCGCCGAGATCGTCGGCCGCACCCCGGTGGCCTGCCGCAAGCTGGCCTCGTCGGCTCGCAAGCGGGTGCGCCTGTCCCGGCCGGAGGCGACGCCGGCCGCCGAGCAGGCGGGAGTGGTCCGCGGCTTCCGGCAGGCGTGGGAGGCCCGGGACATCGAGGCGCTCGTCGGCCTGCTCGACCCGGACGCCACGATCATCGCGGACGGCGGCGGGCTGGCCGACACGGCGCCGCACCCGCTGCGCGGCCGTGAGGAGATCGCCGCGTACCTCACGATGCTGTTCCACAGCCTCACCGGCTCGCAGCGGGTCGTGGAGCGCCCGGTCAACGGCCGCCCCGGCCTGGTGATCGAGGAGGCCGGGGTGACCGTGACGGTGATGGCCTTCGAGGTGGCCGCCGGCCGGGTCCGGCACGTGTGGGCGGTCCGCAACCCCGAGAAGCTGCGGGCCTGGACGGCGTAGCGCCGGTCACGCCGGGCCGAACCAGCGGGCCAGGTGAGCGCGCAGGTCCCGCTGGTCGTCGCCGGCCCACGCCACGTACCCGTCGGGGCGCAGCAGCACGGCGGGCTCGGCGACCTCCTCGCTGACGTCGCCGACGAGGTCGACCCGGTCGGCCCACCCCTCGGCCGAGAGCCGTCCGGTCTGGTCGAGCAGCAGGCCGCGGCCGGCGTGCATCAGGTCGTAGAGGCGGCCGCCCTTGAGGCGTACGTCGCGCAGGCGCCGCCCGACGAGATCGGGGCCCGCGCCGAGGTCGTAGCGGATGCCGATCGCCGTGATCTTCTCCATCACGTACCGGTTGACGTCGTCGAAGTCCATCAGCTCGGCGAGCAGGCGGCGCACGGCCTGCGGGCCCGGCTCGGTGGACATCAGCTCCATCAGGGCGCGGGTGGTGTCCAGCACCGACTCGGCGACCGGGCGGCGCTCCGCCTCGTACGTGTCGAGCAGATCTTGTGGGGCCCAGCCCGCGACCGCCGCGGCCAGCTTCCACCCCAGGTTGAACGCGTCCTGAAGGCCCAGGTTGAGGCCCTGCCCGCCGGCCGGTGGGTGGATGTGCGCCGCGTCGCCGGCCAGGAAGACGCGACCGTCGCGATAGCGCTCGGCGAGCCGGGTCGCGTCGCCGAAGCGGGACAGCCAGCGCGGCGAGTGCACGCCGAAGTCGGTGCCGGCGACCGCCCGCAGCTGCTGCCGGAAGTCGTCGAGGGTCGGCGGCACCGCGCGGTCCTCGGCCACCCCCGCGGCGGGCACCAGGACCCGGTAGACGCCGTCCCCGAGCGGCCCCAGCCCGAACCGCAGCTGCGTCTTGCGCACCTCGGCCGTGACGGCGGCGATCTCCTCCGGCGAGGCGGTCGCCTCCATCTCCCCGAGCAGCGTCTCGGTCTTGGCGGGCTCACCCGGAAAGGCGACACCCACGAGCTTGCGTACGGTGGAGCGTCCGCCGTCGCAGCCCACCAGGAACTGCCCCACCACGCGCGACCCGTCGGCGAGCTCGGCGGTCACCCCGTAGTCGTCCTGGCCGATGCCGACGACCTCGGCGCCGCGCCGGATCTCGGCACCCGCCTCGGCGGCGTGCTCGGCGAGCAGTCGCTCCACCACCGTCTGCGGGATGCCGAGCACGTACGAGTGCGCGGTGTCCATCCGTTCCGGCCACGTCTTGTTGAGCCCGGCGAAGAACCCGCCGACCCGGATCTGTTTCCCCCGTTCGAGGAAGCGCCCGAGCAGCCCCCGCTGGTCCATCACCTCGATGCTGCGCACGTGCAGACCCAGCGCGCGTACGTTCTTGGCCGGCTCCTCGTCACGCTCCAGCACCACCACGCCCAGCCCGTGCAGCCGCAGCTCGCTCGCCAGCATCAGCCCCGTCGGCCCACCGCCGACCACGATCACATCAGTCATGGAGTACCCCCATGACCGGCGATTTTGCGCCTCTCACCCGCCCTTGCCGCAAGTCCCCCTCCCCGCTGTACGGTGGAGATGGAGGAACCGCGCGTCCAGGTCGTCCACCCATTGCCCGGGCGTACGGTGATCCGGCAGCGCCACCCCGGCCTCGCCCCGCCACAGCGCGTCCCCGAGCACGGTCCGCAGGTGCCACGCCATGATCCGGTCGACGTCCAGGGCCGTGCCGGTCACCCGCTCGTAGCTCGCCACCGTCGCCAGGAAGAGCTCCATGCCGCAGTCCCCGGGCAGGCAGCGCAGGTCGTACTCGGGCTCACCCACCCCCACCGTCTCCAGGTCGATCACCAGGCGCAGCCGCAGCGTGCCCGCGTCCCAGAGGTGATTGTCACCGTGGAAGTCGCCGTGGGTGAGAACCCGCCGGCCCGGCCTCGCCAGCACCCGGTCCGCCCAGTCGCACCAGGACACCACTCGTTCGTGGCGGTCGGACCCCACCAGCGCTCCGAAGCGGTCCCGCAGGGCCGCGGTGGGCTCGGGCTCGACCGCCGCCGGGGCCGCAAGCCCCGCACCGTGCAGCTGGGCGAGAACGGCGGCGAGGTCACGGGCGACGGCCGGCCGGGCGGCGGGCGCGATCCGGTGCCGTACCGCGAAGAAAGGCTTGGCCCGCACCCGGCGGGTGACGAGCATCGCCGGGTCCCGGGACGCCGCCACCACCTCGGGCAGCGGCAGCCCGGGCACCGCCGCGCGCAACGCCCCCAGCACCTCGGCCTCACGGCAGATCCGCCTGGCGGGCGGCTCGGCCCACGCGAACTTCACGACGAACCCCTCGTCGACGATCGCGCTGGCCGCGCACCACCGGGGATCGTCGCTCGGTTCGAGGCCCCGCGGCACGATCGTGCCCCCGGCCAGCTCGGGCGCCACCATGCGCAGCCCGTCGCGCAGCGCCGCAACCGTCGGTTCGCCCAGCCAGGTCAGTGCCATGCCCTCAGCATGCCCGCGTCACGCCACGGCGGTCGCCTCCAGCTCGACCAACTGGCCGGGGATCGCCAGGCGGGTCACGCCGAGCATGGTGGTGGCCGGGGCCGCGCCGGCGCCGGCCAGGCGGCCGGCCAGCACGCCGTAGTGCGGGAAGAGCTCGTCGACGTCCGTGGTGTAGACGGTGAGCCGCACGAGGTTCGTCAGGGTCATGCCGGCCTCGGCGAGCACCGCCGCCACGTTGTCGAGGCTCAGCGCCAGCTGCGCGGCCATGTCGCCGTCGTGCTGGGGCTTGCCGTCGCCGCTCATCGCGGTCTGGCCCGAGCAGTAGAGGGTGCGGGTCTGGCCGGTGACGAGCTCGCCCTGGTTGAAGCCCATCTCCGCGGACCAGGTCCACGGGTTGACCGCCGTTCGTTGCACTGTGCATCAGCTCCCTGTCAGTCGCGTCGGAGGAGAGCCTGTCAACAAATCACGACATCCTCTGTCACGTATTTCGGTAGAGTCGCCGGATGCGCGCCGATCGGCTGGTCTCGCTGGTGCTGCTGCTCCGCCGGCACGGGCGGCTCACGGCCCAGGCCCTGGCCCGCGAGCTGGAGGTCTCCACCCGCACGGTGCTGCGCGACATCGAGGCGCTGTCCGCGGCCGGCGTGCCGGTCTACGCCGAGCGCGGCCGGCGCGGCGGGTTCGCGCTGCTGCCGGGCTTCCGCACCGAGCTGACCGGGCTCAGCCACGACGAGGCGCTGGCGCTGCTGACCGCCGGGGCGGGCCGCGGCGAGCAGGCGTTCGGGCTCGGGCCGGCGCTCGCCTCGGCCCGGCGCAAGGTGGTCGACGCGCTGCCCGAGAGCCACCAGGCCACCGCGAGCGACGCGGTCCGGCGGTTCCTCGTCGAGCCCGAGACCGACCTGCTCTCGCGGCGCGCGGCCACCGAGGAGGTGCCGGGCGCCGTCATGGCCGAGGTTCGCCGCGCGGTGCTCGCCGGGCATCGGCTGCGGATGCACTACGCGGCCGCCGGGCGCGCTCCACAGTGGCGCGTCGTCGATCCGATCGGCCTGGTGACCGTGCGGGACAAGGGTTATCTGCTGGCCACGAGAGCGGGAGCCGACCGCACCTACCGGCTGTCGCGGGTGCTGGCGGCCGAGGAGCTCGACGAGCCGGCGCGGCGCCCGCGCGACGTCGACCTGGACCGGGTGTGGCGGGATCGGTGCGCGCGATTCCTGTCCGAGGACCACATCGCCGTTCTGGTACGGGTGCGCCCGGCGCGACGGGAGGACCTGCTCACCTCCGCGCTCGCCGTGCGCGCCGAGGAGCCGGACGTGGACGGGTGGCTGCGGCTGGAGGTGACCTACCAGGACCTGTGGCATGCCGAGTGGGCGCTGTGGCAACTCGGCACGGCCGCCGAGGCCCTGACCCCGCCGTCGTTGCGCGTGGCGCTGCACGACCGGGCCGCCGCGCTCGCCGCCCGCTACGTCAGCCCAGGGCCTTGGTGAAGCGGGCGGCCACGACGGCCACGGCCGCACGGAGCTCGGGGCCGCCCTCGACGGTGAAGTCGATCGGGACGGCGGCGAGCCATTCCTGGGCGTACATCTCGGTGTTGGTGGTGCTGCCGACCAGGACGCAGCGCTCGCCGGCCGGCTCGAGGCGGCCCATGGGCGGGCGGATCCAGCGGGCGACCTTGTCGATCGGGGCGTCGAAGACCACGCGGGTCTGGTATTTCCAGCCGGCGCCGAGGTTCTCCTCGAGGGCGGCGACCGGGTCGAGGTCGTCCGGCGGCACGAAGGTGTGCGCAAGCCGTTGCACGGCACGGATCCGGTCGATGCGGTACGTGCGGACGGCGTCCGCCCGGTGCGAATGGCACAGCAGGTACCACCGGCCGAAGCGCACCACGACGGCCCACGGGTCGACCTCGGCGTCCCACTGGTCGCCGCGCTCCGAGCGGTAGGTGACCGTGACGCGGCACCGGTCGGCGGAGGCGGCCACGAGGGCGCTCGTGGTGGCGGGGTCGGGGCGCGACGCGTGCCGGTCGGGGGCGGCCGACGCGTACTCCCGCAGGGCCGCCGCCTGCCGGCCGATGCCCTCGGGCAGCGCCCGGATCACCTTGCTGAGGGCCGCGCCGACCAGGTCACCGGCGTCGATGGCCGCGGGCTGGCCGTCGAGGACCGCCATCACGAGCCCGAGCGCCTGCTCCTCGGTGAAGACGACCGGTGGCAGGCGCGTGCCGCGGCCGAGGCGGTAGCCGCCGTACGGGCCGCGGACGGCCTGCACCGGGATGCCGGCCTCGCGCAGGATGCCGACGTAGCGGCGCGCGGCTCGCTCGGTGACGCCGAGATGGGCGGCGAGCTGCTCGGCGGTGGTGCCCGGGCGCGCCTGGAGAAGCTCGAGCGTGCGCAGCGCTCGCGCGGTGGGGCTGGAACCGTCCGGCACGTTCCGCACGCTACCGGAAGCGGATCGTCCGGAATAGGCCGTACGGTGCGGCCATGACAATCGTTCTCGTGGGTGGCCTGTGGCTGGACGGCTCGGCGTGGCGGCACGTGGTGCCCGAGCTGGAGAAGCGCGGCCACCGGGCCGTACCCGTGCCGCCGGACGGCCGGACGTTGCAGGAGCAGATCGACGCCGTGCTCGCGGCCGTGGACGCGGCACCGGACGAGGCGGTGGTCGTGGGCCACTCCGCGGCCGCCACGCTCGCCTGGATCGCCGCGGACCGCCGGCCCGGCAAGGTGGGCAAGGTGGCGATGATCGGCGGGTTCCCCAACGACGACGGCAAGCCGTACGCGGACTTCTTCCCCATCGAGGACGGCGTGATGCCGTTCCCCGGCTGGGAGCCGTTCGAGGGCGCCGACGCGCACGACCTCGACGAGCGGGCGCGCCGCTCCTTCGAGGCCGCGGCCCTCCCGGTGCCCGAGGGGGTGGCCCGCGGCGTCGTACGCCTGACCGACGACCGCCGCTTCGACGTGCCGGTGGTGCTGATCTGCCCCGAGTTCACCCCCGAGCAGGCCCGCGAGTGGATCGACGGTGGCGACGTGCCGGAGCTGTCCCGTGTGAAGCACCTCGACTACGCCGACATCGACTCCGGGCACTGGCCGATGGTCACCCGCCCGGTGGAGCTGGCGGAGATCCTGGCCGCGCTCTGACCCGTACCGTCTACCGGGTGACGATCGACGCGCTCATCTTCGACTTCGACGGACTGCTCCTCGACACCGAGACGACCCTGCTGGAGAGCTGGCGCTTCGAGTGGCGCCAGCACGGGCTGGAGCTGTCGGAGCACGGCTTCTTCGCCGACCACGGCGGCGACGTCAACGAGGAGCGTTACGCGGCGCTCGCGGCGGCGGTCGGGCCGGCGTACGACCGGGCGGCGAGCCATGCGCGGCGCACCACGTACCGCCGGGGCCTGAACCAGCGGCTGGAGCCGGCGCCGGGCATCCGGGCGTGGTTCCGCGAGGCGGGCGAGCTCGGGCTGCGGCTGGCGGTGGCGAGCAGCTCGCACGAGGACCACGTGCGCGGCAACCTGGTGCGGACCGGGCTGGCGGCGGACATCACGGTGCTGGCCTGCGGCAACGAGGTGGCCGCGCACAAGCCCGACCCGGCCGTCTACCTGCTGGCGCTCAAGCGGCTGGGCGTCGCGGCGGAGCGGGCGGTCGCCTTCGAGGACACCCCGCACGGCGTCGCGGCGGCGCAGGCGGCGGGCCTGCGGTGCGTGGCGATCCCCAACTTGTACGTGGAGAAAGCGCGCTTCGCGGCGGCCGATCTGGTGTTGCCGAGCGCGGCGACGGCCCCGCTCAGCGAGGTGCTGGCCGGGCTGCCGGAGCGTCGTACGCGGCGGCCGTGAGCGCGTCATCCGGCCGTACACGCTCGCGCCAGCGGCGCCCGGATCCGCCGCACTTCGGCGAGGGCGCGCTCGTGCAGCGCCGGGGACTCCTCCCACAGCGAGCGCCACTCCGAGTCGTCGCCGGTGACGCGGTCCAGCGCGCGCAGGGCGAGCGGCGGCACGTCGGCCGGGATGTCGAGGCCGCCGCCGGCGAGCAGGAAGGCCGGCGCGTACGGCGAGGTGACCGCCGGGCCGCCGGGCAGCTGCGACGCGACGACGGCGGCCGCCGCGATCGCCTCGCTGGCGAAGTCGCTGTCGAGGTAGCCGTCGCCGTGGTCGGCCACGGTCGTGAGCGCGCGCCGCACGTGCAGGATCCGCTCGTCGGCGGGCGCCTCGGTCAGCTCACCACAGAAGTCGGCCGCGATGTCGTTGTCGAACGGCCCCACGTCCCAGGCTCCCACGCCATGATCATATAGGCGCGCTCATCCAGTCGTAGATCTGGCCGAACACGTCCTCGCCGGGCACGTGGCCTCCACTGTAGACATGGCTCTCGGCGCCCGGGACGGTCGCCAGGAGCCACTCGTTGTCCGCCGCCGGCACGGCTTTGTCGGCACTGCCCCGCCAGAGGCCGACCGGCACGGCGATGGTGGCGGGGTCGAAGCCCCACGGCCGCTCGAAGGCGAGGCTGTCGTCCACCCACCCGTCCATGCCGTCCACAAAGGTCGCTCGCACCCGCGCCATCGCGTCGGGATCGTCGCGCGCCGCCGCGCCCGGCTCCCACGGCACCTCGGGGCCGCCGGCCTCGATGAGGCCCAGGATCTCCGCCGCGGTCGCCGCCTGGCGCTCGCGCAGCTCGGCCTCGGTGCGCCGGGCCGCGCGGGGCTGGATGCCGGACAGCACCGCACATCTCGTCACCCGATCGCCCAGCAGCGCCGCGCACGCGAGGGCGTGCGGTCCCCCACCCGAGCCACCGAAAACGGCGAACCTCTTCCAGCCGTACGCCTCCGTGAGCGCCCGGACGTCGCCGGCGGCATCGGCGACCGTGCGGCCCGGCCGCCGCGTGGAGCCGCCGTAGCCCGGCCGGTCGTACACCAGGAGGCGGAGCCGGCTCCGCGCCATGGTCCGCACGGTGCTGGGCCGCCGCCACCGGCTGCTCGGCGAGCCGCTGTGCACGACGGCCGGCCTGCCGTCGGCCGGCCCGTACAGGCAGAAGCGCAGCACGCGGCCGTCGGCGAGGGTCAGCTCCTCGGTGGCGGGCAAAGTCATGCCCCCATCCTCGTCTATTGACGTTCATCTAATAATCAGGTCGCGGCCAGCCGGGCACGGCTGAATAGGGGCCATGGATCGACGTGCGATGTTGCGAGCGACGGTTGTCGGCGCGGGCGCGGTGGCGCTTCCCTTCACGGCCTGGTCGGCCGCGTACGGGGCGCCCGCCCAGAACGCCACCGGGCCGTACGGCCCGCTCCAGGCCGCGGACGCCCGCGGCATCCAGCTGCCCGCGGGCTTCACCAGCTCGATCGTGGCCCGCTCCCGCCAGGTGGTGCCCGGCACCTCGTACGTCTGGCACGACGCCCCCGACGGCGGCGCCGTCATCCCACAGGGCACCGGCTGGGTCTACGTGTCCAACTCCGAGGTGAGCGCGTCGGCGGGCGGCGGCGCCTCCCGCATCGTCTTCAACTCGGCGGGCACGGTGGTCGGCGCCTCCCGCATCCTCTCCGGCACCAACCAGAACTGCGCGGGCGGCAAGACGCCGTGGAACACCTGGCTGTCGTGCGAGGAGGTCTCCCTCGGGCGGGTCTACGAGACGTACCCGCTGGGCGGGACCGCCGTGGTGCGCCCCGCCATGGGCCGCTTCAAGCACGAGGCCGCGGCCGCCGACCCCGTACGCAAGGTCATCTATCTGACCGAGGACGAGACGGACGGCAAGTTCTACCGCTTCGTGCCCACCGTCTGGGGCGACCTGTCCGCGGGCGTGCTCCAGGTCCTCGTGGCCGGCTCGGGCACCTCCGGCACTTTCTCGTGGGCGACCGTCCCCGACCCCGACGGCTCCCCCACCGTGACCCGCGCCCAGGTGTCCGGCGCGAAGACCTTCAACGGCGGCGAGGGCTGCCACTACGCCGACGACACGGTCTGGTTCACCACCAAGGGCGACAACCGCGTCTGGCAGGTCAACCTGGCCGCCGGCACCTACGAGCTCGCCTACGACGACAACCTGGTGAGCTCCGGATCCGCCCCGCTCACCGGCGTCGACAACGTGACCGGCTCCCCGTCGGGCGACCTCTACGTGGCCGAGGACGGCGGCACCATGGAGATCTGCCTCATCACGCCCGACGACAAGATCTCCCCGTTCCTGCGCATCACCGGCCAGAGCGGCTCCGAGATCACCGGCCCCGCCTTCACCCCCGCCGGCGACCGCCTCTACTTCTCGTCCCAGCGAGGCACCACGGGCAGCTCCTCCGGCGGCATCACCTATTGCGTGACGGGCCCCTTCCGCCGCTAGTCCCCACCTTCGATCCCGGCCAGGCGCAGAGCCAGCCCCAGCCGCTCCATCGTGGCTGCCGGCAGCACGCAGACGCGCTCGACCAGGTCGTCCCGGCCCAGCGAGGCCTGCCACGTGCAGAAGACCCGCCTGTCGTACGGAAGCGCCACCCGCACGACCCCCGCACGTGGCAGGCCGTCCGCCACCCCGAGCGGCACCTCGATGCCCGCGATACCGCCGGGCCGCTCACGCTCGGCCTCCTCGGGCGACAGCAGCACGAACCCACGCCGCTCCCCGGCCGTGGCCGCCGCGACGACCTGCATGGCCCGCATCTCGCCGCAGTCCCCGTCACCCAACACCACCACCGGCCACTCGGCATCGAGCGCCGACCACCACACCTCGCCCCGCCGCATGCAGCCCTCCCACCCGCGCCGCCAGCCCCGAGCCGGAGCATAGGCGCGGCGGACAAGGCCGTTAGGGTCCGGGCATGGCGCCTACCGTCTACCGCAGTGGATTGACCGACAGCAGCCGGTGGCAGCACTTCCCGCTGCGGCCGGACGACATCGTCATCAGCGCACCCTCGAAATGCGGCACGACGTGGATGCAGATGATCTGCGCTCTGCTGATCTTCCAGACCGCGGACCTGCCCGCCCCGCTGACCAGCCTCTCGCCCTGGCTCGACATGCGCCTGCGACCGCTGGACGACGTCACCCGGGCACTGGGCGCGCAACGGCACCGCCGGTTCATCAAGACTCACACCCCGCTCGACGGCCTGCCGCAACTGCCCGGCGTGACGTACGTCGTGGTCGGACGCGATCCCCGTGACGCCGCCGTCTCGCTGGACCACCACCGGGCCAATCTCGACGACCGGGTCCTCGACCGCCTCCTCGCCCCGGACCAGGAGGCACACGCCGAGCCGCCGGCCAGGCCGGAACCTCCGGCGGGCGAGCGGGAACGCGTCCTGCAGTGGATTCACGACCAGCGGCCGACGACGGAAACCTTCAACTCGCTGCGCGGCATGGTCCACCACCTCGGCCAGGCGTGGGATCGGCGCAACGAACCGGCGGTGATCCTGGCACACCATGCCGATCTCTCTCGGGACTTGGCAGGCCAGATGCGACGCCTCGCCGAACGGCTCGGCGTCGACGTGCCGCGGAGCCGATGGCCCGCCGTGGTCGGGGCCGCCACCTTCGCCTCCATGCGCGCCAGAGCCCAGCAATTGGTTCCCGACGAGCGGCTCGGCCTGTTCACCAGCGACAAAGCCTTCTTCCGCTCCGGCAGGGCCGGCCAATGGCGCCGCATCCTCGACGAGGACGATCTCCACGCCTACAACACCCGGATGCGATCCCTGACCGGTCCGGAGCTGGCCGACTGGCTGGAGAACGGCACAAACGACAGCTGAACGAACGGCGCCCCCTCGCGCCGCCGCAGGTTGCCTGTCACTCGAAGCCGCGGAAGATGCCGTCGGAGTCGCGGTGCCACATGCGCTCGTCCACGCACGCGAGGATGAGCAGTGCCGCTCGATGAGCCGTCTTCGATGTCTGATCTCTATACTGCCGGCGTGGTACAGGACGACAGTCGTATCGTGCGGGCCATCGGCACCGTCGCAGCCGTGGCCGGTCTCGTGTGGCTCGTTCTGCTCCAGGAGCATGATTACGGTGCCTGGCGGCTCGTGCCGGCCGTCCTGCCGCTCGGCGGCCTGCTGTTGAGGATCGAGGCGGCCATCGCCGGGAACGCTTCCCGGCGGAGCCGGCCGGAGAGCTGAGCGTCTAAGCTGCGGCGCGTGGGTGCCTTGGGGAGATTGCCGCTCGACGAGCAGCTCGATGCGCTACGGGCGGCGCTGAGCCGCAACGAGGTGCTGGTCGAGGTGCTTCGGCGGGCGGCGCGGCTCCAGCTGCCCGGGTGGTATCTGACGGCGGGCTGCCTGTTCCAGACCGTGTGGAACGTGGTCGAAGGGCGATCGCCGGACGCCGGCATCAAGGACTACGACGTGTTCTACTTCGACGGCGGTGACCTGTCCTGGGAGGCCGAGGACCGGGTCATCCGGCGGGCGGCCGAGGTGTTCGCCGGGGTGCCCGCGGAGGTCGAGGTTCGCAACGAGGCGCGCGTTCACCTCTGGTACGAGGAGAAGTTCGGCGTCCCGTGCGCGCCGCACGCGTCGAGTGAGGCGGCCATCGACTCGTTCGCCGCCACGACGTGTTGCCTGGGGGTGCGGCTGGAGGCCGGCGGGAAGTGGCGCGTGTACGCCCCGCACGGCCTCGCCGACGTGTTCAACCTGGTGGTGCGGCCCAATCCGGTGCTGGCGCCCCGGCATGTCTACGAGACCAAGGCTGCCCGCTGGCGTCAGGAGTGGCCGGCGCTGACCGTGCTCGACTGGCCCACCTGAGCCCACGCCAGCGCCGCGACCGTGCCGCCGAGGAGCGGCCCGGCGATGTAGGCCCACCAGTCCGTCACCTGCCCCTCGACGAGCATGGGGCCGAGGGCACGCGCCGGGTTGACACCGGCCCCGGTGATCGGGGCGCTGATCAGGATGGCCACGCCCAGCGCCGTGCCGATGGACAGGGCGGCGCCGGCCCGGGAGACGCGACCGTCCGTGGCGACCGCGACGATCACCAGGACCAGGACGAACGTGACGAGCGCCTCGACCAGCAGCACGTGCGGACCGCTCACCCCCGTTGCCGGCGGCCGGGAAGGGCCGCCGGCGTGACGGGTTCAGCTCTGCCAGAACTCGAGCAGGTCCTTGTCGAGCTCCTGCTGGTACGCGCCGGCGATGCCGTGCGGCGCGCCCGGGTAGACCTTCAGCGTGCCGTTCTTGACCAGCTTGATGGTCTTCTCGGCGGCCGCGGCGATCGGGACGATCTGGTCGTCGCCGCCGTGCGCGATGAAGATCGGGACGTCGAGCGCCTTGAGGTCCTCGGTGAAGTCGGTCTCCGAGAACGCCTTGATGCAGTCGTACGCGCCCTTCAGGCCCATCTGCATGCCGAGGCGCCAGAACTGGTCGCGCTGGCCCGGCGAGACGTCGAAGCCGTGGTTGATGCCGAAGAACGACTCCGAGAGGTCCTTGAAGAACTGCGAGCGGTCGGCGAGCACGCCGGCGCGGAGGCCGTCGAACACCTCGATCGGGGTGCCCTCGGGGTTGGTCTCCGACTTCACCATGACGGGCGGCACCGCGCCGGCCGTGGCGATCTTCGCGACCCGGCCCGCGCCGTGCTGGGCGGCGAAGCGTACGGCCTCGCCACCGCCGGTGGAGTGGCCCACCAGGATGATGTCGGAGAGGTTGAGCGCGTCGACGAGCTCGGCCAGGTCCGCGGCGTAGGTGTCCATGTCGTTGCCGAGCCAGGTCTGCGAGGACCGGCCGTGCCCGCGGCGGTCGTGCGCGATGGCCCGGAAGCCGTTGTCGGCGGCGAGCTTCAGCTCGACGTCCCAGGCGTCCGAATTGAGCGGCCACCCATGGCTGAAGATGATCGGCTGCCCGCTGCCCCAATCCTTGTAGAAGATCTCGGTGCCGTCGGTGGTGGTGATGTAGGGCATGGAAAAGCTCCTCCGCCAGATGCCGTGCGAGCGTTTCCCGCACTTCGCTTCCGCAGCCAACACTTCTGTCGGGTGGCCGCACCGGCATCGGTCAGATGACTGCCTGTGTGCGCCCGGCCGTCGGCCGACCGATGACACGTGACTAGGGACGGCCCCGGGGCAAGCTGCGTGCAAACTTCCTGGCGCCCGCGGCCCGGAACGAGTGGAATCGACCGGTGCCGTACGTGCAGAACCGGCTCTACTACACCGACGAGGGCGAGGGCAGCCCGGTCGTCCTGGTGGGCAAGGGCTGGGAGGAGCAGTCGCGGGCGCTGTGCGCCGCGGGTCACCGCGTCGTCGGCTTCGACCGCCGGTCCCAGTTGCCCGTCGAGGACGACGTCGACGCGCTCGCCGCGGATCTGGGCGTCCTGCTGGAGCAGCTGGCGCTGACCGGGTGCGTGCTGGCCGGTTCCTCGGCCGGCACCGGCGACGTGGTGCGCTACCTGAGCACGCACGGTTCGGCGCGGGTGCGCAAGGTGGCGCTGGTCGCCGGCATCACGCCGTTTCTGATCCGTACGGCCGACAACCCGGACGGCCTGCGGGAGGCCGACGTGGCGGACATCGAGGCGCGCGCCGGCCGCTGTCTCGGGCAGTCCGGCCGTACGGACTTCCGCGCCGACCTCGGGCGCCTCGACGTGCCGGTGCTGCTGATGCACGGCGACGCCGACCGCCTGCTGCCGATCGACGCGACCGCGCACCGCCTGCCCGACCTGGTGGCCGACCTGCGCTACGAGGTGATCCCGGGCGGCACGCACGACCTCGGGCGCGCCTTCCCCGATCTGGTGAACCGCTACCTGCTGGAGTTCGCCTCGTCCTGAGCCTCGTCCTGAGCCTCGGCCGGAGCAGCGGACTGAGCCGCGGCCTGAGCCGCGTCGTGCTCGGCGAGCAGCGCCTCGACCTCGGCGAGACGGTCGCGCAGCGCGCCGGGCCGCGGCTCGGTGTCGCCGTTGCGCCGCGACAGCTCTCGTACGGCGCGCAGCTCCTCGCGGGCCGCCTCCATCCGCCCGAGCCGCGCGAAGACCAGCGCCCGCTGCGACCGCGCGGTCATCAGCCGCTCGGAGGAGTGCTCCAGCCGGGCGGCCGCCGCTATCGACTGGTCGACGCGGCGCAGCGCCTCCGGCCACCGTTCCGCCGCGATCTCGATGTTCGCCAGGAACGAGCGCGACACCGTCTCGACGAACAGGGCGATGTGCGGCGGCGGCGCGGTCGCCGGGTCGGTGACCGCCTCGATGACCTGCTCGTGCAGCGGGATCGCGTCGTCCGCCGGTCCGCGGCCCTGCACGGCCAGCGCGCACAGCGTCAGCCCGTTCGGCAGCCCCTCGCGGTCGTTGACGGCGCGGAAGTCCTCGACGGCGGCCCGCGCGTGCTCCAGGGTCTCGTCCCAGCGCCGCAGGCGGCTCAGCGCCCATCCGACGTAGTACTGCGACCACGCGATCTGCCGCCGGTCGCCGGAGCGCTCGGCGTGCTCCAGGGCCTCCCGCGCCCGGTCCAGCGCGAGCTCGGGACGGCCGAGGCAGACGATGTCGACCCAGGCGAGATACCCCAGGTGTACGGAGGTGAGCCGGTCGTCGCCGAGCGCGCGGGCGGCAGCGGTCGACAGGCTGAACACGTCGAGCCAATGCGGCCAGTTGGCCCAGCCGTCGGAGAACCAGTGCAGCGACTCGGCCACCTCGACGACCCGCCGGTGCTCGCCCGCGGCGGCCGCGGCGTGCAGGGCGGGCAGCCAGTTCTCCGCCTCGCGGCGCAGCCAGTCGCCGGCCTGCGCACCGGTCCTGAGGTGGCACGGGATGTCGGCGGGCGGAGGGCCGTGGCCCGGCTCGAAGAAGTGCCCGGCCACGACGGCCGTGTCGAGCAGCCAGGTGTCGCGACGGCGGGCCGCGGCGGCCCGGTCGGCGGCGCCCTCCTCACGTTCGAGCTCGCCCTGGGCGTACAGCCGCAGCAGGTCGTGGAACTCCAGCCGGCCGTCGCGGCGCTGCTGGAGCAGGCTCAGCTCGACGAGCTCGTCGACCGCGTCCTCGGTGACCGGCACCGGCTCCTCGACCAGCACGCTCGCCAGCTCGACACCGGCGGACGGGCCGGGCACCAGCGCGAGCCGCCGGAACAGCCGCCGCGCCACCCCGGACAGCTGCTGGTAGGAGAGGGTGAACGCGGCCTTGACCTGGAGGTCGCCGGCGGCGAGCGCGTCGAGCCGGCGTTCCTGGGCGGCCAGCCGGGCGATCAGGTCGCCGGGCGTCCATCCGGGGCGGCTCAGCAGCCGGTTGCCGGCGATCCGCAGCGCCAGCGGCACGTTGACGCACAACTTCGCGATGCGGCGCAGGCTTTCCCGGTCGGTGCCCGGGTCGTCGAGGATGGTCTCCAGCAGGTGCACGGCGTCGGCCTCGCTGAGCGCGTCGAGGCGCAGCCGGCGTACGCCCTCGAGCCCGCTCAGCGCCCGGCGGCTGGTGACCAGGACGACGGCCGGGCCGTGCGGCGGCAGGACCGGGCGCACCTGGCCCTCGCCGATCGCGTTGTCGAGCACCACGACGAGCCGGCGGCCGGCGGCGAGCGACTGCCACAGCGCGGTGGCCTCGTCGAGCTCGCGCGGCACCAGGCGCAGGTCCGGGCTGAGCGCCCGGATGAGCTTGCCCAGCACCGCCGCCGGCGCCAGCGGCTTGGCGTCGAGCCCGCGCAGGTCGACGAAGAGGTGCTGCTCGGCCGGCCAGGACTGGGCGGCCTGCACCGCGAGCGAGGTCTTGCCCACGCCGGGCGGCCCGCTGACGACCACGACCGGCGCGGGCGTGTCCGGGCCGGCCGCGGCCGTCCACCGGCTGATGCGGGCGAGCTCGTCGCCGCGGCCGGTGAAGTCGCTCACCCGCCGCGGCAGCGGCAGCCCGGCGACCGGTGCGGGCGCCACCCGGCCGGCGCGGGCCGCGGCGACGAGGCGGTCGCGGTCGTCCGCGCCGAGACCCAGGCCGCCGGCGATCGCCTCGATCGTGCGGGCGCGCGGGCTGCGGCTGACGCCGCGCTCCATGTCGCTGATCGCCCGGTCGCTGACGCCGGAGGCCTCCGCGAGCTGTTCGAGTGTGAGGTCGGCGGCGATCCGCAACCGGCGCAGCAGCGCGCCGAACGGGACGTCGTCGTCCACCATGTTGTGCATCCCCCCGGGTCAGTTCCGTGCACAGCCTTGCACGCAGGTGCTTCTTCGTCCTTTCTTCGTGGTGCACGGCTCATTCCCGGTGATCGAATACGGTGCCGAGGAAGCCGCGCCGGAAGGCTTTCGTACGGGTATGCCGGAAAGGGAGGACTGCGACTGTGGGCTCGACGACGTTGTACGGGCGCGCCCGGGAACGGGCGGACCTCACCGCGTTCGTCGAGGCGGCCGCGTCCCGGCCGATGTCCATGGTCCTGCTCGGCGACGCCGGCATCGGCAAGACCGCGCTGCTGCGCGCCGCCGCCGGCATCGCCCGCGAGCGGGGCTTCGGAGTCCTGCCGCTCGACCGGGCCGTGCTGCGCGCCGTGGCCGCTCCGCGGCTCGACCCGGCGATCCGGTCCTGGCTGCGCGGCGAGCCCACCGGCGAGGCGGAGCTGCTGACGGCCGCGCTGAGCGCGCTGGACCGGCTGACCGCGAGCGCGCCGGCGCTGCTGATCCTGGACCGGGCCGACCTGGCCGGCCCGGCGCTGCTGCGGCTGCTCACCCTGGTCAGCCGGCACGCCTGCACCGAGCGGGCCGCCCTGCTGCTGGCCGCCCGCGGTGCGGAGCCGCCGCCGGGGCTGGGCGCCGAGATCGCCCGCTACCGGGTGGGGCCGCTGCCCGACCGCGCGGCGGCCCGCCTGCTCAACGCCTGCCCGGAGCGGACCGCGGCGGTGCCGCGGCGCACGCTGCTGCGCCGGGCCGGGGGCAACCCGCTGGCGCTGACCACCGCCGAGCCGCCGATGGAGTTCCGCCGCGCGCTCGCCGCCCTGCCGCCCGCCACCCGGCGGCTGTTGCAGCTGGCGGCCGTCGCGGGCGACGCCGAGCCGGTCGGCACGATCAACCGGGCCGGTGACGGCGCCGCCGACCTGCGCGACTGGGCGCCGGCCGAGAAGGCCGGGCTGGTCAGCATCGCCGGCGGGCACGTCCGCTTCGAGCATCCGCTGATCCGCGCGGCGGCCTGCGCCACGGGGCCGGCCCGGGCCGCGCACGCCGCGCTGGCGTCCTGCACCGACGACCCCTATCACCAGGCGCTCCACGCCGCGCTGGCCTCGGAGGGGCCGGACGAGCTGGTCGCCGCCGCGCTGGAGGACAGCGCCGCCACGGCCGGCCGCCGGGCGGTGCTGATCGCCGAGGCGCGGGCCCTGGAGCTGGCCGCCGAGCGCAGCCCGGCGACCGGCGACGCGGCCCGCCGCTTCGCGAAGGCGACGGTCGCCGCGTACCGGGCGGGCGAGCCGGCGTACGCCCTCACGCTGCACGGGCGGGTGGAGGCGCTCACCGACGACCCGGACGTGCTGGGCCTGGCGCGGATCGCGGCCGGACTGGCGCTGGTGCACCAGGCGCGCTTCGCCGAGGCGTACGACCTGGCCCGCGACGCCGTGCTGCGCGCGCCCGCCGACGGGCAGATCGCGATGACCAACGTCCTGGTGGCGGCCAACGCCGCGGTGCTGTCCGGCGACGCCGCGCACCGCGCCGAGCTGCCCCGGCTGCTCGACCTGGTGGCCGACGGCACCGGTGGCGCGCTCGGCGAGAGCATCCTGCCGAGCGCGGCGAACCCGGCGACGCGGGCCGCGGTGCTGGCGGTCGCCGACCCGGCCGGCGCCGTGCCCCCGCACGGCGGCGGGAAAGGCATGACCGGGCTGGCGGAGATCAGCGTCACGCTCGCCGAGAGCCTGGTCGCCTGGCTCACCGACGACTCCGTGCGCGCGGCCGCCGGGATGGCGGCCCTGTGGCAGGTGCAGAAGGCGTACGACGCGCCGGGCGCGCTGGCCGCGCGGATCCCGCTGATGATCCTGTCCATGATCGACTGTGGCCGGTGGCGGGACGCCGACGAGGCGATCGAGGAGTCCGCGACGCTGGCCGCGGTGGGCAACCTGACCCTGCTGCTGCGGTCGCTGCCGGGCCTGCGGGGGGTGCTGGAGGCGCTGCGCTACGACGGCACGCGGCCGGTGCTGCTGCCCCCGCGGCCGTCGGGCGACCCGTTCAGCGAGAGCCTGCGCCGCCGGGCCGCGGGCATGGCGGCGCTGTCGGCGGGCGACTACGACATCGCGTACACGCATTTCCGGTCCATGTTCGACGCGACCGGCGAGCCGGTGCACCCCTTCCTCGGGCCGCGCTCGCTGCCGCAGCTCGCGCTCGCCGCCGGCGGGTCGAGCCGGCGTACCCGGGCCAAGGCGCAGGCCCGGCAGATCGTCAACGGCTGCCGGGCGCGGGCCGGGAGCACCCCGACGCCGCGGATGGCCATGTTGCTTGCGCACGCGGCGGCCTTGCTCGACGAGACCGACGGCGCCGAGGAGCACTTCCGGGCCGCGCTGGCCGACCAGGACCGCGCGCTGCACTGGCCGCTGGAGCGCGCCGAGGCGCAGCTCAACTACGGGCTCTGGCTGCGCAAGCAGCGCCGGGTGCCGGAGGCGCGGCCGCACATGCTGGCGGCGCTGGACACCTTCACCCGGCTCGGCGCGCGGGCGCACGCCGACCAGGCCCGCAAATATCTGCCGGGCAACGCGCACGACGAGGCCGGCCGGGCCGGCACGGCGGGCGCGTTCGCCGCGCTGACCGCCCAGAAGCAGATGATCGCCCGGCTCGCCGCCGAGGGCATGACCAACCGCGAGATCGCCCGGCGGCTGGTCCTGTCGCCGCGCACGGTCGGCTCGCACCTCTACGACATCTATCCGCTGCTGGGCGTCGGCAACCGCCACCAGCTGCGCGACCTGCTGAACGACGGCGCCGGCACGGCGCGGGACGAGGGCTGAGCATGGACGGCACCCTGATCGACCCGGGCACCGGGCTCGTCGGCCGCGACGCGGAGCTCGACCGGCTCACCGGCTGCCTCGGCCCCGGCGAGCACGCGCTGCTGCTCACCGGCGGGCGCGGCATCGGCAAGTCGCGGCTGCTCGCCGTCGCCGCGCAGCGGGCGCGCGACGCGGGCCGGCACCGGGTCGTCACGGTCGACGTGCCGCCGGGCCCGCCGCTGGACGCCCCGCAGCTGATCCGGCGGCTGCTGATGGCGCTGCGCCACGACCTGCCCGGCCCGGTCGACCCGGGGCGGGCCGACAAGGCCACGCTGTGCCGGGTGGTCAAGCTGATCGGGCCGCCGCTGCTGGTCGCGGTCGACGACGTGCACCGGGTGACCGCCGAGGCGGCCGAGGTGCTGGCCGAGATGGCCGGGACGGTGCCGGCGCTGCTGCTGGCCGGCGTCCGCCACCGGGTGCCGCGGGTGCTGCGAGCGCTGCCGGCGGTCGAGCTGCTGCCGCTGGACCCGCAGGACGCCGTGCGGCTGCTGGAGGCCCAGCCGAACCCGCCGGCGGGCCGGCGGCGGGCCGTGGTGCTGCACCGCGCGGCCGGCAACCCGGCGGCCGTGGTCGAGCTCAGCGCCGGGGACCGCGGCGAGGGGCGGCTGCGGTCGGCGTTCGCCGCCGAGATCGCCGAGCTGCCCGAGCCGGTGCGCCGCCTGCTGCTGCACCTCGCGGCGGCCACCCCGCCGGCCGTGCGCCAGGACGTGACCGACGCCGCGGGCCTGCGCGGCGAACGGTGGTGGGAGCCGGCCGAGCGGGCCGGGCTGGTCGTGCTGGGCGGCGACACGGCCGACTTCGTGCACCCGCTCGCCGCCGACGCCGCGTACGCGAGCGCCCCGGCCCACCAACGCCGGCAGGCGCACCGCAACCTGGCGAGGACGCTGCGGGCCGGCGCGGAACGGCGCGCCCTGCACCTGGCCGCGGCGACGAGCGGGCCGGACGAGCGGATCGCGGCCGGGCTCGAGGCGGCCGCGCGGGCCTTCCGCGAGCGCGAGGACCTGTTCGAGGCCGCGCAGGCCATGGAGCAGGCCGCCGAGCGCTCCCCCGACCCGGTCTCGGCCGCCCGGCGCTACGCGCAGGCCGCGATGGACGCGCGCAACCTCGGCGAGACCGGCTGGCCCGGCGAGCTCTACTCGATCGTCCGCCGGCTCACCACCGACCCGGAGGTGGTCATCACGGCCGGGCACGCGGCGGCCACCGCGCTGACCCGCGCGGGACGCCAGCACGAGGCGTACGCCATGGTGACCGCCGCCCACCGCGCCGGCGTCCCGGCCGACCCGCGGGTGGCGTCGGCGATCGCCGGGCTCGCGTCGGTGATCGCCACGACCTCGGGCGACGAGGAGCACCGGCGCGGCCTCGCGGAGATGCTCGCCGCGGCCGGCCCGGCGGCGGACCCGGCCACCGCGGCCTTCGTCCGGATGGTGATCGACCCGGCGGCGCACCCGGCGCGCGCGCTGTGCGACACCACCGCCGTCCCGCCGCCGGGCGTCCCGCTGCCCGCGCCGGAGCGGCACCGGCTCAACGTCATCGGCACGATGGCGGGCTACGAGGACCGCTCCCGCCTCGCGGTCGGCCTGCTGCGCGCGACCATGGCCGTGGAGGCGAACCCGCGCGCGTCGATGTCCGGGCTGGAGATGATCCCACACCTGGTCGGCGCGCTGATCGACGTCGGCGAGTGGGACGCGGCGAGCCGCTGCGCCGAGGCGGTCGGGCCGGGCGGGCTGCCGGTCTTCGCCGCGCACGTGGACGCACTGCGTGCCCAGCTGTTCGCGCTGCGCGGCGAGGCGGCCCAGGCGCAGCAGCTCGTGCGCCAGGCGCTGACCCGCGTCGACATCCAGCAGCACCGGTCGGTGCACATCCGGCTGCTGCGCGCGGCCGGCGTGGCGGCCACCATCGACGGCGACTACGAGACGGCGTACCGCTATCTGCGCACCATGTTCGACCAGGACGGGCGGCCGCGGCACGCGCTGCTGGCCGGGCGGCACATCGCCGAGCTGGCGGCGGCCGCCGTGCGCAGCGGGCACCGCGACGCCGCCCGCGTCGTGGCCGGCCACGTGCGCGAGAGCGCGGGCGCCGAGCCCAGCACCCGCATGCGCCTGCTGCTGCATCTGGCCGAGGCGCTGCTGAGCGACGGCGAGCGGGCCGAGCAGCACTTCCGGCTGGCGGCCACCGATCCCGCGGGCGACGAGTGGCCGTACGAGCGGGCCATGGCCCGGCTCCACTACGGCGAATGGCTGCGGCGGGCCCGCCGGCCGCGCGACGCCCGCCCCGTGCTGGCCGCCGCCGAGAAGACGTTCACCGCCCTCGGCGCTGCCCACGCGGCCGGGCTGGCGGCCCGCGAGCTGCGCGCCAGCGGCCGGCACGACGGCTTGGCCGGCAGCTCCCGGCTCGCCGTGCTGACGCCGCAGGAACGGCAGGTGGCCGAGCTGGCCGCGCGCGGGCTGCGCAACCGGGAGATCGCCGAGCAGCTGTTCATCTCGGTGCGCACCGTCGGCGCGCACCTGCACAGCGTCTATCCGAAGCTGGGCATCAGCGGCCGCCACCAACTGCGGGACTCATTCCCGCGAGACTGAGCGCGCCGGCCGGGTGGAAGGCCCGGTAGTGCCGCAGCATCAGGGTGAGCCAGCCCAGGCTCAGCACCCCGAGGATCGCGTACGCCCAGGTGCTGCCGAACGTGTCCCACGACGTGTGCAGCGCGACGGCGCCGACGAACGTGGCGGCGAACTGGAGCAGGTGGCGCACGCTCGGCGCGCTCAGCATCATCCAGAGGGCGCCGCAGGTCAGGCCCGTCCACGCGGTGTGCCCGGCCGGGGAGGTCAGGCCGCGGACGAACAGGGTCTGCTCGACCGCGCCCACGTTGCCGTTCGACTCGAGCAAGGCCGTGAACGCGTACCCCATGGTCTCGAGCGCGGCGAAGCCCATGCCGCTCGCGATGCCGATGACCAGCCCGTCGGAGGGCAGGCGCCGGGTGTGCCGCACCAGAACGGTCAGCAGCAGCACGACCGGCACGATCAGCTTGGCGGACTCCTCGACGACCGCCACCACGACCATCGGCAGCGTGCCCAGGTCGCGCAGCGCGTCGTACTCCAGCGTGCCCGCCACCACGACGCCGATCACACCGCCGAAGAACGCGGTGACCAGCAGCACACCGGCCGGCACCTCCCAGCGGCCGGTCCGGGCCTGGGCGAACGTGAGGAACGCGGCGGGCACCACGCTCGCGCCGAGCAGGATCATCGCGGGCACGAAATTGGGGTTCTGGGTGTGCACCAGCGTGCGCAGAACCAGCAGATAAAGGCACAGACCGACGACGAGTACGGCCAGCCACGCCCAGCGCCGGGACCGGTCACGCATGTAGCACCTCCGCAGTTGGGGCGCTCATCGTCGCCCGGCGCCGCGCACCCGGCATCGGTCAATCGACTCACCGCGTACGCGACGCGACGGCGCGCGACGAGCAGGACAGTCATTTGGCGGATGCCCCGGCGGCCCGATCTCGGCACGCTCATATTCATCCGCATGACCGGCTGTCATGGGGAGTCATCTCCGGGGGGAGTTGCCATGACTGAGAACATTCTGGCCGCCGCGCCGCCGATCGCGCAGGGCGACGCCGCATTGCGCCGCAACCGGCCGCCCGCCGCGCCGCCGATCCCGCAGGACGACGCCACACTGCGCCGCAACCGGCCGCCCGCCGCGCCGCCGATCCCGCAGGACGACGCGGCACTGCGCCGCAGCCGGCTGCTGCTGCGGGCGAGCGAGTCGCTGTCGGTCACCGCCACCACCGCCGACGTCCTGCTCATCGTTCCGCAGCTGCTGACGGCGGCGCTGGGCGCCACGCACGCCGACGTCGTGCTCGCCGGTGACCCGCGCCGCGGCGTGCTGCCGGACACCCTGACGGCCTCCGCGATGCGCGACCGCCGCTCGCGCTACTACGGCAGCAGCATGGACGTGACGCTGGAGCACCCCACGCTCGCCGAGGACCTCGAAGAGGCCGGCTGGCAGGCCGCGGTGTGCGCGCCGCTGCCGGACGCGCGGGGGGCGCTGCTGCTGGCGTGGGACGAGCCGCAGACCTTCTACGTGGCCGACCGCGCGATGATAGCCACCCTGGCCGTCTACGTCGGGCAGGCGCTGGAGCGCGCGTCGCGGCACGACTCGCGCACGGCCATCACCGACACGCTGCAGAAGGCCATCATGTCGCGGCTGCCGCACGTCGACGACTTCGAGCTGGCCGCCTACTACCGGGCCGCGGACACGCATCGCAAGGTCGGCGGCGACTGGTACGACGTGATCCCCGGCCCGAACGGCCGGCTCGCGCTGGTCATCGGCGACGTGGTCGGGCACGACACGGCGGCCACCGCGCGCATGGGCGAGCTGCGCAACATGCTGCGGGCCTACCTGGTCGACCGGCGCGAGCCGCCCTCGGCGCTGCTGCGCCGGCTGGACGCGGCGAACTTCGCGCTCGGCGAGCCGGCCATGGCGACGGCGGTGGTCGCCTTCCTCGACCGGGCGCCCAGCGGCGGTTTCCGGCTGCGCTGGTCGAACGCGGGCCACCCGCCGCCGGTGCTGATCCGGCCGGACGGCGAGGTGCGCCCGCTGACCGGCAACGACCTGCTGCTGGGCGCGCGCCGCGGCTCACCGCGGCACACGTACACGGCGACGCTGGAACGCGGGTCCACCGTGCTGCTGCACACCGACGGACTGGTCGAGAGCCGGGCGAGCGTCATCGACGAGGGCTTCCAGCGGCTCTACCGCAAGCTGCGCATCCGCAACGCCGGGGCGCCACGCGACCTGCTCGCCCGCGTGGTCAAGGAGATGACCACCGACCGCGCCGACGACGTGGCGATGCTCGCCGTGCGGATCCCCGCGGGTCTCTGAGGTCCCCGACCACCTAGAGTGATCTTCATGCTGGACCCGATCCGGATGCTGGAACAACGCGTCCGGCCCGACTTCCGCCGCACCCTCGGCTACGGCACGGTGGCGCTGGCCGCGCTCGTCACCGGATCACAGTTCAGCGGGACCGCGACACGCGACAAGCTCATCACGTACGGCTGCGCCCTGCTCGTCGCGATCTTCGGCCTCTTCGCCACCCGCACCGCCGCGCGCGAGGTGCACCGGGTCGCCCTCGCCCGGGCCGGCGACGCCGCGGCCACGCCGTTGCGGGTGCTGGTGGAGCTGGGCGGCTACCTGATCACGGCCTTCTCGGTCTGCGACCTGCTCGACGTGGGCCTGCAACGCCTGCTGGTGGGCGGCGCGATCACCGGCGTCGTCCTGGGCCTGGCAGCGCAGCCGGTGCTGGGCAACCTGTTCGCCGGCCTGGTCCTGCTCTTCGCCCGCCCGTACGTGCCCGGCACCCGCATCCGCGTGCTGTCCGGGGCGCTCAACGGCCCCCTCACCGGCACCATCGTCTCGGCCGGCTTGCTCTACACGGTCCTGGAGACCGACGACGGCCCGCTGAACATCCCGAACTCGGCCCTGATGGCCTCGGCGGTCGGCCCGTCGGCCCCGTACGCCGACCTCGACCCGGAAACGGCGACCCGGGGCGACTTGCGCCCCTGAGGCGCCTGCCCATCCCGGCTCACATTCACGCCGCACGTCGCCCGCGCCGCACCTCGCCCGCGCCGCACCTCGCCCGCGCCGCACCTCCCCGCGCCGCGCCTCCCCCGCGCCGCACCTCCCCCGCGCCGCACCTCCCCCGCGCCGCACCTCCCCCGCGCCGCACCTCCCCCGCGCCGCACC
>NZ_BOMI01000169.1 GCF_016862115.1 Paractinoplanes deccanensis | reverse complement strand
GCGCCGCACCTCCCCCGCGCCGCACCTCCCCCGCGCCGCACCTCCCCCGCGCCGCACCTCCCCCGCGCCGCACCTCTCCCGCGCCGCGGCGCCCTCGCGCCCCCGTCCTCGCGGCCCACGCCCGCCTTATCCCTCAGCCCTCAGCGGCCGTATCTTCCGTCCGGGCTTGCGGCTTCGGTGATCTGCGCTCCTGCTGTGCGCGCAACTCTGCGGCGAACCTGTCGTGGGGCCAGTCCTCGCGGAGGGCCTCGTGCATCAGGTCGGCCTGGGTGCGCGGGGCGAGGCCGCCCACCGGCTGGTCGCGGTCGAGGTTGGTGGGGAACGCGTAGCCCTCGGCGCAGGCGGCCACCACGTTGCGGACGAAGGTCTCGTCCCGACCACGCAGCACCGGATACAGCGCGAGGCTCATGGCGGCCCGGTCGACGCTCTCCATCGCCCGGCCGAACGCCGACGACACCTGCAGCAGGTTCGCCATGCGCCGCACGTCGGTGCTGTGGTTGGTGCCGGCGCCGTGGAAGAGCGCGGGGTTGAAGAACGCGGCGTCGCCCTTGGCCAGCGGCAGCTGCACGTAGTTCGCATCGAAGTATTCAGTGAAGTCGGGGCGGTGAAACGCGATATACCCGCCCGGGTACTTCTGCGAGTGCGGCAGGTACATGGTCGGGCCGGTCTCGACGGGCATGTCGACATGGGCGACCGCGCCCTGGAGGGTCAGCACCGGCGAGAGCAGGTGCACGTGGAGCGGATAGCGCCCGGCCTGCTCCCGCGACATGAACCCGAGGTGGTAGTCGCGGTGGGCGACCTGGGCGCGGCCTCCCGGGTTCACCACGTTGACCTGCGAGGTGACCTGGTAGCCGGCGCCCAGCCAGGCGTCGCACACCAGCGCCAGCAGGTCGTTGGCGTAGTAGCCGGCGAACGCCTCGGGGTCGCGTACCGCGAACTTGTCCAAGGCTCCCCAGACCCGGTCGTTCGCACCCGGCTTGGCGAAGTGGTCACCGCCGGCGACGCCCGCGGCCTTCTGCTCGGCGATCATCTCGGTGAAGACGGCTGTGGCGCGATCGACGACGGCCGGGGCGAAGGCGCCCTTGAAGAGAACTATGCCGGGCCCGTCGGCGAGTGCATGAATAAGTTCATTCTTCGCCGTGTCGCGGTCGTGCTCCAGCAGCTTGGCGCCGTAGACGAGGACGTTGCGCTCGACGGCGTCGGCGAGCGGGTAGGCGGAGGCGTCGGTGGTCTGCTCGGTGACGGCCCGGAAATCGTCCAGGCTGATGTCCGTCCATGAGGTCATGGCCTTGACGCTAGGAAGTTCCCGTCCGCCTGTGGCCTTGTGAACACCTCAAAAGCACCTCAGGCTGGACGGCATGCGGCACCGGTATCGCATCCGGGAGATCGCGGCGCAGGCCGGGCTGAGCGCGGCCACGGTCGACCGGGTCCTGCACGAGCGCGGCGGGGTGCGCGAGAGCACCGTGCTCGAGGTGCGCCGGGCCATCGACGACCTCGACCGCCAGCGCTCCCAGTTGGCGGTCGGCGGCCGCACGTTCCTGATCGACCTGGTGGTGCAGGCACCGGCCCGCTTCTGCACGGCGGTCCGCACGGCGCTGGAGGCCGCCCTGCCCGACCTGCGGCCGGCCGTCGTGCGCGCCCGGTTCCACCTGCTGCCGAGCCCCGCCGTGCCGGACCTGCTCCGGCTCCTGGACCGCCTGCCCGGCTCGCACGGCGTCATCCTCAAGGCCCCGAACGTCCCCGGCGTCATCGCGGCCGTCAACCGCCTGGACCGTCAGGGCATCCCGGTCGTCACCTTGGTCACCGACCTCCCCGCCAGCCGCCGCGTCGCCTACGTCGGCGTCGACAACCGCGCGGCCGGCGCCACAGCCGCCTACCTGATCGCCCAGTGGCTGGCCTCCTCGGGCGACCCCGCATCGGGCTCCTCGCCCGGGGGCGCCCGCGGCGATGTGCTCGTCGTCCGGGGGCGTGGGTCGTATCTCGGGGAGGACGAGCGTGACGCCGGTTTCCGGGCGGAGCTGCGCCCCTGCGGGCGGTCCGTGATCGAGGTGGTCGACGAGGAAGAGCAGCCGTCGGCCGTCTACACCGCCACCAGAGCGGCTCTGGCCGCGTATCCGGGGATCGTGGCCGTCTATTCGATGTACGCGGGCGCGGGCGGCACGAGCGCGGTCGTGAACGCGTTCCGCGACGAGGAACGGCATTATGCGGTCTTCATCGCGCACGACCTCGACGCCGACAACACTCCCCTGCTGCGGCAGCGCCGGATCTCGGCCGTGCTGCACCACGACCTGAGGCACGACCTGCGCACCGCCTGCCGGTCGCTGCTGCGGGCGCGCAAAGAACTACCGGGCAGCCCGTGGGCCACACCGTCGGCGATCCAGGTCATCACACCGCACAACGCGCCGCCGGTCCGTTTCTAGGGCTGAAGGTGCCCGGTGTCGTTGAAGCTGACCAGGGCCGGCGGCCGCCCGGTCTCCCAGCGCACGACGGTGATCGCGCAGTTGTCCTGATTCAGGCCGATCCAGCGCCACACCGGGGCGTCCAGCAC
The DNA here is from genome assembly GCF_016862115.1 of Paractinoplanes deccanensis. Classification (GTDB taxonomy): domain Bacteria; phylum Actinomycetota; class Actinomycetes; order Mycobacteriales; family Micromonosporaceae; genus Actinoplanes; species Actinoplanes deccanensis. The sequence goes on along the minus strand of NZ_BOMI01000169.1, from coordinate 3,112 downwards.
GTGCCGCACGAACCAGCCGATCACAAAGTTGTGCGTGATCAGCAGCTCACGCCGCTCGTCCGTGCCGGCGACTCCGAAGTGGGCGACGGCCCGGCGGAGGGCGGCCGCGTCATCGTCCCGCTCGTCCGCCGGAACGCCGTCGAGCCAGCCATGCCACTGGGATGGATAAAGTGCCCGCTCTTCCGCGGAGGGCACCGGCGTCCGATCCGTCGCGAAGTCACAGGCATGCCGGGGCACCTGCGGCAGATGCTTCGCGACGACTTCCGCGGTCTGGGCCGCCCGCGCCAGCGGACTGTGGTGCATCGCCGTGAAGTTCACGCCGCTCAGCCGCCGAGCCGGTCGGCCTGGTCGAGACCACGCTGCGAGAGCCCGGCGCCGGGCTCGTGGGAGGCGGGGTCCTGCTCCCCGTGGCGGACGAGATAGAGGTGGGTGCTCCCCATGGACGTCGCTTTCCTTCCCCGGGTACGGCGGCGCTCCAGAGTAGACGTCGAGACACAGCACAGGGCACCGCGCCGTTGTTGGGGCTTCGGTTCCGGCTCAGCTTCGGTCCTCCGGCGGCGGCGCGGTCTCCGGCTCCGGCCGGCCGGCCGACGCGGGTGAGGCGGCCTGATGTGGCGAATACGGGCCGGGTGGGTAGTGCTCGGCGGGAGCGAACGGACCTGGATAGGGGCCCTGAGGAGGGAAGGGACCGTTCACGGGGCGGGCTCGGCGAACGCGGCGCTTGCGCAGCCGGGAGACGACGGCGCCGACGACGAGAAGGCCGAGGGCGCCCCAGATGACGCCCTGGATGAAGAGGTAGTCCGCCTGAGGCGCTGGATCCGCCGCCACGCCGCCTCCCTGCTGGATCTTGTAGGAGCGGCGAGACTCTACCCCGCCGGGCCGGGCCGGGCGAAGCCATTCGACGACATACCTCTGCGTCAGGCGTGAAAAGGACTCCGGCCGCGGCGGGGAGGCGCCGCGGCCGGCATGGGCGTCAGGAGTGGCGGTGCGGCAGGTGGATCTCTTCGGGCTCGGGTGGGAGGTCCGCAACACCGGTCTCCACGGCCTGCTCGTGGCGGCGGTGGGCTGACGGGAGGGCCAGGGCCGCGATCACGGCCAGGACGGCTACGCCGGCGCAGACCGCGAACCCCATGGTGAAGGCGTCGTCGGTGGGGAGGCCCTGTGCGGTGGTGTGCGAGGAGATGACGGCGGCCACCACGGCGGTGCCGATGCTGCTGCCCACCGTACGGGCGATGGTGTTGACGCTGGTGGCCTCGCCGGTCTGGGCGGCGGGGACGCTCTCGATGATGGCGTTGGACATGGCGGAGAAGGCCAGGCCGATGCCGGCGCCGGTGAGGACCCCCGAGGCGACGACCTGCCAGATCTGGCCGTGGGCGAAGGCGGGCAGCGCGAAGGCCGCGACGACCGAGACGGCGCCCAGGAACATCGGGAGCTTCGGGCCGAACTTGCGGTCGAGCAGGCCGGCCAACGGGCCGAAGAACACCATCATGACGACGGTGGGCAGCAGGAACAGGCCCGACTGCGAGACCGACTTGCCGAAGCCGTAGCCGGTCACGGCGGGCAACTGCAGCAGGGTCGGCACGAGCAGGAACGTGCCGAACATGGCGAAACCGAGGATCAGCGCGACCAGGTCGGTGGCCCACACGCCGCGCAGGCGCATGAGGCGCATGTCGACCAGGGGCTCCTTGACGCGAAGCTCGACCAGCACGAAGCCGGCGAGCGTCACCACGCCGAGGATCAGCAGGCCGACGGTCTTGCCGTTGCCCCAGCCCCACGACTGGCCCTTGCTGATGGCGAGCAGCAGCGAGACCAGCGACACCGACAGGATCAGCGTGCCGAGGACGTCGAGCTTGCCGGGCGTACGGACCGGGGATTCCTTCATGCCGAAGACGACACCGGCGAGCGCGACGACGACTAGCACCAGCGGCAGCCAGAACAGCCAATGCCACGACAGGTGCTCGACGATCGGCCCGGCGCCGACGATGCCGACACCGGCGCCCACGCCGAAAATGGCGGAGAGCAGGCCGACGATGACGCTGACCTTTTCGCGGGGCAGCTCGTCGCGCACGATGCCGATGGAGAGCGGCAGGATCGCGCCGGCGGCGCCCTGAAGGGCCCGGGCCACGATGAGGACGCCGAGGTTCGGCGCGAGCGCGGCGAGCAGCGTGCCGGCGGCGAGCGCGACGAGGACGCCGATCAGGACCTTCCGCTTGCCGGCCATGTCGCCGAGGCGCCCGAGGATCGGGGTGAGGACCGAGGCGGAGAGCAGGTACGCCGTGATGACCCAACTGACGTCGCTGGTGTCCGCGCCGAGGTCGCGCCCGATCGTCGAAAGCGCTGGGGCGACAAGTGACTGAAGGACCGCGAAGGCGAGGCCACCCAGCGACAGGTAGAGCACAAGCATGTTGCCGGTGGCACCACGCGCGCCCGGCGTGGGAGTCGCGGGATGCGACTCCTCGATGGTCTGTGTCATGGGGAACCCCGCGTCAGAAGATGTAAACGAATGCTGACTTATTATCGGGGCGAGGTGAGGCAAGTCAACAATTGCTTACGTCACACTGCGCGGGGTTCGGAGGCGGGCGCGGCGCGTTACCGGCATCGCGGAACGCGGCGGCTGGGCGGCCATAGAGAGGACTCGCGCACGGGCCCGAGAGCGAACAAGGGGGCATGCGGCACACAGGTCAGGGGCGCGCGGCGGGCCCCGGTCAAGGCGTGCGGGCGAACAAGCGGGCACGCGGTGCACGGAGTCCGGGGCCGCGGAACGGGCGTGCGATCAAGGGCCCCGCCGGCGACCACGGGCACGCAGCGCGCAGAGCCGAGGACGCCGAACGGGCCCGCGACATGAAGGGGTTGGAACACGCAGCGGATACGCGGCTGGAGGGCTGCGGCGCGCAACGGACGCACGGCATGAAGCGTGGCTCGTGGAACCGCGAGTTCCCAGCTCACGGCATCCTAGGAGGCTAGCTCGATTGCTTCCTCGCGGGCGCGGGCGACCGCATGTGTAGGCGCTGCCCCGGCCAGCCCTGACGCTCCCTTAGCCAGCTCGGGTGCTGCCCCAGCCAGCTCGGGCGCTCCTCCGGGCTGGCCGAGCACTCCTCCGGGCTGGCCGGGC
>NZ_BOMI01000168.1 GCF_016862115.1 Paractinoplanes deccanensis | reverse complement strand
GCTCCTCCGGGCTGCTCAGGCGTCGCCTTGGGGGTGTGGCGGTTCATTCTCCAGTAGGCGCCGAGGCCGACCGGGAGCATCAGCCAGAACGACAGGATGCGGTAGCCGAGCACGACGGCGGCGGCTTCGGCCTCGAGGGCGCCCGCGGCGAGGAAGCCGGCGAGAAGGCTGGCTTCGATCAGGCCGATGCCGCCGGGCGTGATCGGGATCTGGCGGACGAGCTGCACCGCGAGATAGACCGACGCGAGCTCGATCGGGCCGAGCGGGAAGTCGCACGCCTGCGCGACGGCGACGAGGCAAGCGAGGTCGAGGGTCCAGTTGAGGACGGCGTAACCGACCGCGGCCGACCAGTGGCGGGCGCGGATGGTTCGGGCCTCCGCAGCCATCCGGCGCGCCTGGGCGATCGCCCGGTCGAGCCGGCGCCGGCCGCCGCGGCTCGGTGCAGAGAGGGACGCTGTCGTGGCGGGCCGATGAATGGAACTATTCACCGGACCGCGGGCGGGGGCACTCCTCCTGCGGCGGGCATAGGCGGTCGCGTGGTGGGACGGCGGGCGGACCCGGACGATCAGGCAACTGACGACGGCCAGGGCGAGCAGGGTTCCGGCGACTTCCGCGGCGCGGGCCGGGACCACGTCGGCGAGGGCGGGGACGCCGAACGTCACGGCGTACAGCAGGGCCAGACCGATCGCCGAGGCGGCCCCGGACAGGACGACGGCGGTCGCGGCCGAGGCGGCCGAGGCGCCGCGGCGGCGGAATTGCTGGAGCGCGAAGGCGGCGGACATCGCCGAGCCGGCGGGGAGGACCGAGCTCATCGCCGTACGAGTGAAGGTCAAGGCCATGGCGTCACCGCGCGTGATACCGGTGCCGAGCGCGGAGAGCAAGGTGCGCTGCTGGAGGGCGAAGCCAGCCTGGGAGAGCGCCTGGGCCGCCGCAGCGGCGGCGAGCCACATCGGGTCGGCATGGGCCAGCACCGAGCCGACGGAGGCGGGATCGGGCACGCGGCCGCGCAGGGCCACGACCACGGCCACGGCCGCGGCGGCCCACAGCAGCAGGCGCAGAACGGGACGCCACCGGCGCGCGGACAGTTCCTCCCGAGCGGCGGCACGACGGCGGGTTCGCAGGCGCGAGCGGAGCCGGTAGGCGCGGCTTCGGAGACGCAGGCGCGCCCGGATTGCGCGGTGCCGGTCGCGGGCGGACCCGCACGGGCGCACCCCGCCGCGGCGGGCTCGGCAGTCGCGGCGGCGGAGATGAGGGCGCCGCGCGCGCAGGGTCATCGGGATCGGGCCGTCGTCACCCGGGCACGGCGGGCGCGCCAGTAGTGCACCGTCGCGGCCGTGACCGTGACCGCCGCGGCGAGGGCGGCCGTGGCGGCGTACAGCAAAGGGATTGATGGCACGGCCAGGTCGGTGTCGGGCGAAGGCAGGTGAGCCCACTCCTCGAAAGCATGTGCCATGGCAGCCCCCGGACAAGTAGTAAACGTGCGCTGACTTGTAACCTAGACCCCTCGGAGCGTGACGAGACAGTCGCTGAGCTGGGAATCACATAACGCAGGGAAAGGCGAGCCGGGTGACGCCTGGTGAGCCGCGGGGTGCCGCCCACCGCAGGAAGACCATACGGTGGGCGGCACCCCGCGTCGCGCGAAGAAACCGAGGCTCAGACGAGGCCGTTGTCGCTGAGGAAGGCCTTGGCCACGGTGGCGGTGTCCTGCTTGTCGACCTGGACCTTCGCCAGGTACTGCGTGAGGTTGTCGGTGGTCAGCTTGGCCGAGACCGCGTTGAGGGCGCCGGAGACCGTCGGGTTGTTCGCCTCCGTACGGATCAGGGGAATGATGTTCTCGGCGAGGTAGAGGTTCTTGGTGTCCTCGAGCACAACCAGCTTCTTGGTCGCGATCGCCGAGTCGGTGGAGAAGATGTTCGCGACATCGATCTTGCCGTCGAGCAGGGCGTTGAGGGTCAGCGGGCCGCCGGCGTCGAGCGGCTTGAACTCCTTGAACGTGATGCCGTACAGCTCCTTGAGGCCCTTGAGGCCCTGGTAGCGCTCCTGCCACTCGGGGCCGGCGCCGATGGTGAGCTGGCCGGCGACCGGCTTGAGGTCGTCGATGGTCTTCAGGTTGTGCTTGGTGGCCGTCTCCTGGGTGACGGTCAGCGTGTCCTTGTCCTCGGCCGCCGACTGCTCCAGCACCTCGGTGCCCGCCGGCAGCACCTTCTTCAGCTCGGCGAGCACGTCGTCGGGCTTGGACACGCCCTGCGGCGCGCCGCCCTGGTGCAGCGCCGACAGCAGCGCGCCGTTGTACTCGGGCAGCAGGTCGATCGAGCCGTCCTGCAACGCCTTCAGGTAGAGCTCGCGGGCACCGATGTTGAACTGCCGCTTGACCTGGACGCCCTTGGCCTCGAGGGCCTGCGAGTAGATCTCGGCGAGCAGCTCGCTCTCGGCGAAGTTGGCCGAGCCGACCGTGACGGCCGACGTGCCGGCCGACGCATTGCTGTCGCTGTCGGAGGCGAGTGGGTCGTCCCCGGCGCCGCAGGCCGCCACCGACAACAGCAGAGCGCCGGCCAACGCCGCGCCGATCGCACGAATACGCATATTCAGAACCCCTTCAGAAGCGCCCGGACACGCCGGGCGACACGACCCAGCGCTGCACGAGCGCCAGGAAAAGGTCGAGCACGACCGCCAGCACCGCGACGACGATGGCGCCGGCCAGCACACGGGAGTAGTCGTTGACGGCGAGCCCGTCGATCAGCAGGCGGCCGAGACCACCGAGGCCCACCGCGGCGGCGACCGTGGCGGTGGCCACGACCTGGAGGGCCGCGCTGCGGAAGCCGCCCATCAGCACGGGCAGCGCCATGGGCAGCTCGACGCGGGTGAGCACCTGCCAGGGCCGCATCCCCATGCCCTTCGCCGCGTCCACGACGCGACGATCCAGGGTGCGCATGCCCGCGTACGTGGAAGTCAGGATCGGCGGGACGACGAGCACGGTCAGGGCGATGAGCACCGGCAGCAGGCCCAGGCCGAGCAGCGTGACCATGAGCATCAGCAGGCCCAGGGTCGGCAGCGAGCGCCCGGCGTTGCCCGCGTTGATGGCGATGAACGAGCCCTTGCCGGTGTGCCCGATGTAGAGGCCGATCGGCAGGGCGATGACCGTGCCGATGAGCAGGGCCAGGAAGACGTACCACAGATGCGAGAGGAGCAGCTGGGGGAAGCTGCCCGAGACGCTGGGGTCCCAGTGGGCGGGGTCGAGGAGGTAGGAGAGGTTCATGCGCGCGCCCACGGGGTCACGGCGCGCTGAACAAGAACAATCACCAGGTCGGCGACGCCGGCGAGCAGCACCGACAGGACGATGCCGACGACGATGGGCTCGACGTAGAACAGCTGGAAGCCGCGGGTGAACAGCTGTCCCAGGCCGCCGATGCCGATGAGCGCGCCGACGCTGACGAGGCTGATGTTCGCCACCGTCGCGACGCGCAGGCCGGCGAGGATCACGGGCAGCGCCACCGGCAGCTCCACGTCGACGAGCCGGCGCAGGCGGCGGTAGCCCATCGCGGTCGCCGCCTCGTTGACCAGCTTGTCCACCGAACGCAGGCCGTCGGCGACCGTGCGGGCGAGCAGCGCCACGGTGTAGATGGTCAGCGCCACCACGATGTTGAGCGGCGACAGGATCTTGGTGCCGAGGACGACGGGCAGGAACACGAAGAGCGCGAGCGACGGGATCGAGTAGAGCACGCCGCACGTGTTGACCAGCGGATGGTAGAGCCACGGGAACCGCACGCCGAGGTAGCCGACCGGCAGCGCGATGACGAAGCCGAGGAGCACCGGCACGAGCGCCAGGTAGAGATGCTGGCGCAGCGCGGCGAGCACCGTGTCCGAGTTGTTCTGCAGATATTGGATCATCAGGACCGCCGGGCGATCAGGTAGTCGACGAGGTCGTGGTGCCGGACGATGCCGTCGCAGACGCCGTCGGCGCCGACCCGCACCGCGATGCCGACCGGCGACATGATGGCGAGGTCGGTGATGACGCGCAGCGAGTCGTCCTTGGTGAAGGTGCCGCCGATCGGGCGCTCCCCGGACGGCGTGCGCCAGGCGACCGGGCGGCCGGCCTCGTCGGTGACCAGGTCGTCGCCGGGCGGCGAGACCGGAACGGAGGCGGCCGCGTCGAACGACAGGCTGCGCAGGCCCCGGTCGCGCCCGACGAACGACGCGACGAAGTCGTCGGCCGGGTGGTCGAGCAGCTCCTGCGGGGTGCCGAACTGGGCCAGCACCCCGCCCTGGCGCAGGATCGCGACGTAGTCGCCGAGCTTGATGGCCTCGTCGATGTCGTGGGTGACCATGGCGATGGTCTTGCCGAGATCCTGCTGAAGGCGCAGGAACTCGGCGTGCAGCTGGGACCGGACGACCGGGTCGACCGCGCTGAACGGCTCGTCCATCAGCATCACCGGCGGGTCGGCGGCGAGCGCGCGGGCCACGCCGACGCGCTGCTGCTGGCCGCCGGAGAGCTGCGCAGGGTAGCGCTTGGCGAACTCGGCCGGCAGGCCGACGCGCTCCAGCAGCTCCAGCGAGGCGGCGCGCGCCTGCCGCCGGGTCCTGCCCAGCAGCATCGGCACGGTCGCGACGTTGTCGAGCACCGTGCGGTGCGGGAAGAGGCCGGCGTGCTGGATGACGTAGCCGATGCCGCGGCGCAGCAGCGCCTCGTCCTGCCCGGACACGTCCTGCCCGTCGATGAGGACCCGGCCGGACGTCGGCTCGACCATCCGGTTGATCATGCGAAGCGATGTGGTCTTGCCGCACCCGGAAGGCCCGACGAGAACCGTCATCTTCCCGGTCGGCAGCTCCATCGAGAGGTGGTCGACCGCCGTGCCGCCGCCGGGATAGATCTTGACGACGTCCTCGAAAGTGATCATGGTTCTCCTGGGCGGGCGTCATGAATGGCGCTATTCATACTTGCGGTGTAGTGAATAGGCTGTCAACGGCCCGGTCGAGCCCGTTACGGTCCGGAAACCTTCGAGCTGGAGAACTACATGGAGGTGCTCCTCGACGGCCGATCCCTGACGATCGACGGTCTGGTCGCCATCGCCGCGGGCGCCGCCCCACGCGACGGCGCGGGCAACGGTGACAGCGCGGGCAACGGCAACGGCAACGGCGTGGGCAAGAGCGACGCGGGCGAGCGCGGCGACGCCGGCGAGCGGGTGCGCGTCGTGGTGGACGGCGACGCGCTTCGGCTCATCGATGAGCGGCATGCGCTGCTGCACCTGGCGCGGGAGCACGGCGCCGTCTACGGCGCGAACACCGGCGTCGGCGCGAACCGGCACGAGGGCACGGCCGAGGGCCACGGGCTGCGGCTCCTGCGCAGCCACTGCGCGGCGGTGGGGCCGCTGGTCGACGACGTCACCGCGCGCGCCACCATGGCCGTACGGCTCAATCAGATCCTCGCCGGCGGCAGCGGCATCTCGCGGCGCGTGGCGGAGGCGCTCGCCGAGGCGTTGACCGCGGGCGCCGTGCCGGACCTGCACTCGTGGGGCGCCATCGGCACGGGCGATCTGGCCTCGCTCGCCGAGCTCGCGCTGACGCTGGCGGGCGAGCGGCCCTGGCGCAGCGGCCACGGCCCGGTCACCACGATCGACGCCACCGACGCGCTCCCGATGATCAGTTCGAGTGCGCTGACCGTGGCGACCGCTGCGCTCGCGCTCACCCGCGTGGAAAGCCTGCTTCAAGCGTCCATTGTGGTCGCTGCTCTGTCGTTCCTGGCCCTGCGGGGCAACGCCGAGGCGTACCACCCGGCCGTGCACGCGGCCCGCGCCCACCCGTGCCAGGCCGAGGTGGCCGAGACGATGAGCCGCCTGGTGGCCGGGGCCGGTGAGCCGGCGCGCATCCAGGACCCGTTCGGCCTGCGCGTGCTTCCCCAGGTGACCGCGCCCGCGACGCACGCCGCGAGCGAGCTGCGCCGGGTGCTTACCGAGGAGATCAACGCGGCCGTCGAGAACCCGCTCGTCACCGCCGGCGCGGTGCTGCACCACGGCCAGTTCCACACCGCGACCATCGCCACCAGCCTCGACACGCTGCGCGGTTCCTTCCTGCCGGTGCTGGCGCTCTCGTCGGCACGGCTCGGGCTGCTCATGCGGCCCGACATGACGGGTCTGCGCGCGTTCCTGGCGGCCGGCCCGGCGGGCAGCTCCGGCCTGATGATCAGCGAGTACGTGGTGCAGGACGTCCTCACCGAGATCCGCGTCGGCATGCAGCCCATCTCGGCGGGCACGCTCACCATCTCGCTGGGCCTGGAGGAGCACGCCAGCTTCGCCACCCAGGGCGCGCGGGCGCTGCGGGCGATGGCCGACCTGGCGCCCACCCTGCTCGCCGCCGAGCTCACGGCGGCCGTGCGGGCGCTGCGCATGGCACCGGGCCGCCTTCCCGACGGGCCGGCGCGGGACGCGTACGAGATCGTGGCAAAGGTCCTCGACCCGCACGAGGACGACCGGCCGATCGGCGAGGACCTGACCGCGGCGGCCGGGATGTTGCCGCGACTCGCGCCTTACGCCTCCAGCGGGCGCAGCTCGTCGGCGTAGCTGACCGCCTTGCGCCGCATCACCCCAGCGGCGCTGATGCTGTATTGACCCATGCGCCAGAGCGGCGGCGAGTAGGCGTGAATCGACACCGAGCCGTCCACAGCGCCGGACATGCGGTGGATGTGGTCGGGCCCGAAGGCGAACGAGCGCCCCGCCGGCACCACGCGGGTCACCGGCTCGCCGCCCATCCGCGGGTTGGCCTCGTGCACGGCGCCCCGGGTCACGGCGACCGCGCCGGAGGAGATGTCGTGGTCGTGCCAGCCGGTGTCGTCCTCGGTGTTCCAGCAGAGCACCCAGACGTCGATGTCGCTGTCGCGATAGAGCGACGCGTAATGCCGCTTGCCGGTGTCGTGCCGCACGAGCGGCTCCCACAGCTCCGGACGGGCGGCCAGCTCGCCCACCCAGCGCCGGAGCTCCTTGGCGGTGAGCGTCCGGCCGGGCAGGGCGGGCAGCCGCGCCGGATCGGTGACCGCGACCGTGTCGATCGTCATCTCGGTTCTCCTGTCAGCAGATGACGGGGGTTGGCGGTGAAGAGCGCGTGGCGGAACGCGTCGCCCAGGCCCGGGTCGGCCGGCTCGGCGTACGGGCGGTCGGATCCGTGCACGAGCGGGTCGACCCCGACCACGCGGGTAAGCGCGTCGATCGCGCGCGTGCCGTACGAGCTGGTCTCGTAGTAGACGTACGGATCGAGCGGGCCGAGCGCGCCGCCGCGGGCGGAGAGCCGTTCGTGGTGCAGCGGGGCGAGCCCGGCAAGGGCGACGAAAGCTATGCGCAGCAAGGGATGCTGCCGCCGGCCGGCGACATGCCAGGCGAGCCACGCGCTGTGCATCTGAGCCACGTACGGCACCATGGCCGGCCACCACGACGGCACCTCCGGATCGCACGCGGGCGCCGGGCCGGGATGCACCAGCACCGGCTTGCCGGCCCGCTCGGCCTCCTGCAGCAGCGGCCCCAGGCGCTCGATGGCCGCGGGCTCGGCCAGCGCCGTCGCCGGCAGCTGCACGCCGGCGACGCGGTCCTCCACGAGGACCTTCGCCAGACCGTCCGGGTCGGGCTCGGCGACATGGGCCGAGGCCCAGATGCGGTACGGGTCGCCCAGCGCGAGCCCGCTCTCGTGCCACACGTCGAGCAGCTCGGCGGACTCCAGGTATTCCATACCGAGCGGACTGGAGATGGAGAGGATCACCGACTCCTTACCCTCAGCGATCTCCCTCGTCCGGCGGGCCTCCACGTCGTGGGCGTGCGGGTCCACCTCGTACGGCGGCTCACCCGGCAGGTACAAGGTCCAACCACGCAGGTACGGGTACGTGGTACGGCGCCGCAGGGCGTCCACGAGGCGCTCCGGCCAGAGGTGCTGATGGCAGTCGATCAGCATTGCCGGTTCTCACTCTCCGCAGCAGGGAAGCGCTTCACTCGTACTCAGAAGTGAAGCGCTTCCCTGCCTTGACCGCAATGCGATCTCACGCTACGGAACGGGTGTTACCCTCAGTCGATGTCCCGGCAGCACCCGCGACGGACCCTCCAGGACCTGGCGACCGCCGCCGGGTTGTCGCTGGCCGCCACGTCATACGCGTTGCGCGGCGTGCGCGGCTCCCCCGAGACGATCCGCCGGGTGCGGGAGCTCGCCGACGAGCTGGGCTACACGGTCGACCCGATCGCCCGCGCGCTCGCGAGCGGGCGTACCGGATCGGTGGGGGTCTCGGGGTCGTTGCGTGACCTGTGGCAGCAGGACCTCTCGGTGCTGCTCACCCGGGCGTTGCGCAGCAGGGGACGGCAGGCCACCATCGCCGACGCGGACGCCGACCCCGCGCAGGAGAGGCTCATCGTCGAGCAGTTCGCGGCGCAGCGCGTGGACGGCGCGATCGTCTCACCCGCCGACCCGTCGGCCACCTATTGGCGCCTGCTGGAGCCGCGCGTCGCGGTCGTCTCCATCGGCGACGCCCTGACGGAACGTCCCGGTTCCGGGTGCGTGCTGTTCGACAACGAGTACGGGGTGACGACCGCGCTGCGGCACCTCGCCGAGCTCGGCCACCGCCGCGTCGCCATGCTCGCGCCGTCGCTGCCGTCGACACCCGGCCGCCCGTCCGAGCTGCTGGCGCCGCGCATCGCCGACGAGATCGGCCTGAACCTGCGCGTCGTGCCGGCCCCGGCGGCGACGGCGGAGGCGGTCGCGGTGGTGTCGGAGTTGCTGGCCACCGCCGACCGGCCGAGCGGGCTGTTCTGCCTGAGCGACTCGCTGGCCTTCGCGGCCTACCACGCGGCGCGCGCGACGGGGCTGCGAATCCCGGACGACCTGTCGGTCATCGGCTACGACGACCATCAACTGGCGGCGCTGGTGAGCCCGGGACTGACCACCATGGCCTGGGACGAGGACGCGATCGTGGAGTCGGCCGTGGCCCAGCTCATCGACGAGGCGCCGGCACCGCCCCCGTTCCGGCCGGAGCTGGTGGGCCGGGGGTCGACGAGCGCTCCGCGTTTCCCTTAGCCGGCCGGCCGGTCCTCCTCCAGCCGGGCGATGAGACGGTCGATCTCGGGGCCATAGGGGCGGTCGCCCGTGCCTCCATCGCCGGCCTGGAGGCGCCGGTCCACGCTGCCCTCGCGGACCTGGGAGCGCCGCCCCTTGTCGAGACCACCCTTCTCGGCCTGGAGGCGCCCGCCCTGATCGACGTTACCCTCGCGGGCCTGGAGGCGCCCGCCCTGCCCGACGCTGCCGCCGCGGGCCTGGAGGCGCCGGCCCTGCTCAACGGCGAGCATCTCGCAGGCGAGGACGTCGCGCAGGCCGGCGGCCGCCTCGCCGAAGCACTCGTAGGCCTCGAAGCCGAAACTCTGCACGTCCTCCTGGCCGGTGGACGTCTCCATCGGGCCGATCAGCGCGGGCATCGCGAAACGCCGGAGCCGGTGCGCGACGCCGACCGCCCGCTTGTGCACCGACACCATGCCGGCGTGTCGCCCCGGCGCGTCGGAGAGCTGCCGCGGCAGACCGGTCACCTGCGGGTCGAGCAGCCGGTGCAGTCGTGCCGCACCGACCTCGGCCAGGTGGACGAGGGTCGCCGTCACGGCGCCCAGCGACGCGGTCAGGTCCGTGCCGGCGAAGCCCGCCGTGCCCACGAAGCGGCCGTCCAGATGAGCCGGCGAGTCGGTCACGGCGGCCAGGGCGCGGTCCACCGCGGCTTCCAGGGCGGCGGCCGCGCGCAGGGTCACCGCCAGGGCCTGCGCGGTGACTCGGAACGACACCGGGGCCTGAAGCGCCCGCGCCGGGCCGTCGCCCCGGCGGGCCCGCAGCTGCTCCAGCACACCGGCCAGCTCGGGATCACCGGTCGCCGTCGCGGGGTGCAGCGGATCCCGGCTGGCGCCGATCAGGGCCATCTCGTCGCCCGCGACCTCGATGGTCTGCGCCACGAGCGTCCTCGCCGCTTCCGCCGCGAGCACCGACAATCCGGTCAATCCCGGCACGCCCTCGAGGAAGGCGATTCCCTCCTTCGGCCCGAATGAATAGCCCTCTTCAAGAAGCGCCAGCCCCACATGAGCGAGCGGGATGATCTCGCCGGCCGCTCCCCCGCGCAGCGGAACGTGGGGCACGTCGCCCGCGGCGAGCATCCCGGCCAGGCGCCGGCACAGCTCCGGCGACACGCCCGCGGCGGGATCGAGCAGGGTCCTCAGCCGTACGGCGAGCAGCGCCCGCACCTCCACGGGCCGCAACCAGGGCGCCGAGCCCGCGGCCCGCCCGGCCATCAGCGTGTTCTGGTGCTGCTTCTGGGCTTCGGGGTCGAGGCGGACCCCGGAGAGCGCGCCCATGCCGGTGTTCACGCCGTACACAGGCTCGTCGCCGTCCAGATCGCGCAGGGTCGCCGCCCGCGACACGGCGAGCTCGCCGAGAAGGTCGCCGGAGAGCTCGGGGTGCGCGCCACGCGCGATCGCCGCCACGGCGGCCCGATCGAGATCCGCGGGCCGGTGGATCGTCATCCGCAGAGCGACATTCATTTCGGCGCCATTCTGTATCGAGCTATTCATGCATAGGGCTATTCATGTCGTGCTCCGGATCCTGTACACGTCTCCGGCGGCAAGCCGGCCGGGCCGGCGTCGGGGTGGTGACCAGGGCGAGAACGGTCGCGGGGCGCCGGATCTGTTTCGGTTGAGCGGGTGGTGCTCATCTGTAGCGGAGCATCGTTCCGGCGTCGGCGGCCTCGGCGCGCTTCAGGATCAGGTGGGCCAGGGCGACGTCGAGGATCGACAGGCCACGGTGCCAGAACAGGATCCGCTCGGTCGATGACTCGCGGCCCGGCTTCTGGCCGCTGACGATCTCGCCCAGCTGGGCGTACAGGGTCTCCTCGCTCAACCGACCCGTGTCGACGTGGGCGCGCAATGCGCCGAAGCGGCCCGATCGCGACTCGCGCCAGTCGTCGACGACCACCTTGTCCATCACGTCGAGCAGGTCCAGTTCGACGGCGCTCACCGTCCCGTACGGCACCACGAAGGCTCCCGGTCTCACCAGCGACGTGCGCAGCAAGGGCTGCGGCTCGGTCAGGCGCGACGCCTCCACGAGGATGTCCGCGCCGTCGAACACCTCGTCGGCCGTCTCCACCACGCGCACCGGCGTGTCGGTGACCTCACGCAGGCGTACGCCGAAGGCCTCGCGAGACTCCGCACGGCGGCTCGTCACCCGGATCTCCTCCAGCGGGAACAACCGGTCCAGCAGGGTGATGTTCGCGAACGCCGTGCCCCGCGCGCCGACGTGGCCGAGTACCCGGGAGTCGGGCCGCGCGAGGTACTTCGCCCCCACGGCGGTCATCGCACCCGTACGCATCTCGGTGATCCAGGTTGCATCCATGATGGACATTGGAACTCCGGTGTACGGGTCGAGCAGCGTCACCATCGCGAGCTCGCTCGGCAGCCCGTGCCGGTAGTTCGGGACGAAGTCGCCGACCACCTTGACGCCGGCGACGCCCAGGCCTTTGACGTGGGCGCGGAGGAGGTTGAAGTGGCCCACACCGCCGTTGTCGGGAACGAGGTGAGTGCGCGGCTCGAAGACCGTCTCGCCCCGCCCGTGCGCCGCGACGACGGACTCGACCGCGGCGATCGCGTCGTCGGGGCCGATCTCCAGCTCGTCGATGTCGGGGCCGGAGAGGAACCGCAGATGAATCATCCAATGCACCCTTGTCCGATCGTGTTTTAGGCTATTCAGCGTAGATCGGAGGCCCCATGGACAACGGACAGGCTGAAGATTGGCTGCTCGACCTGGCTCAGCAGCACCGGCTCTCCCCCTCGCAGCGGCAGATCGTGCAGCGCATGCTGGGCATGTTCCCGGACGTCGCCTTCCTGTCGACCGTCGAGATCTCGAGACGGGCCGGGGTGAGCCAGCCCACGGTCACCCGCCTGGCGACCGCCCTGGGCTTCGGCGGCTTCCCGGAGTTCCGCGAGGCGCTGCGTGAAGTCGTGCTCGGCAGCCCGCCCCACGTTCCCGCGCCGCGGCACAGCGCCATCGATCAGGAGTGCGCGAACGTCGCCGCGCTCAAGCGGGTGATCGCCGGCGACAAGCTGGCGATGTCCGCCGGGTGGCTGGCCGAGAGCCTTCCCGTGGGCGTCGTCGGACTGCGCGCCTCGGGCGCCCTGGCCGACTATTTTGCGTATTTCGCCCGGCGGGTGCTGCCCGCCGTGAACGTCTGCACCGACGCGGGAGCCGTCGACGACTTCCTGGTGCAGCTGCGCGGCCAGGGCGCCTCGGCCGTGCTGTTCTTCGCGATGCCGCGATACCCCGCCGCCACGGTCGCCGCGATCCGCCAGGCGCGCGACCTGCGCATGTCGACGGTGGTGATCACCGACGAGGCGCTGGCGCCCTTCGCGCCCGACGCCGACGCGGTGCTCGTCGCACCGGTCGGCCGGGGCCTGACCTTCGACTCGCACGCGGCCGCCGTGGTGCTCGCCATCAGCCTGCTGGACGCGGTCGCCGCCCTCGACCCGCAGGGAACCCAGGAGCGCCTGGACGCACACGAGGCGCTCGTGGACCGATGGATCTACTGACCCGAGGCCGACAGGATCTCGCGGGCCTCCGCCTCGTCACCGGGGGCGACGTACACATGCACGCCATTGAGCTGTAACTGCGGCTCCTGCTGCCCCGCATCGTCCGCCGACACACCGACCTTGATCCCGTAGCTGCGCAGCAGACCCGCGATGATCTCCGCTTCCGACCGGCTGGAGACCACGGCGACCGACACCACATCTTCGCTAATCATGGGGTCAAGTGTGGCCTATGTTCCGGTTGCCGGCGGAAGCAGATATTCGCGAACGGTGCCGCCGCCTGAGCGGCCCACCCGCCACCCGAGCGGAACACCCGCCACCCGAGCGGCACGCCTGCCAGTCGAGCGCACGCCTGCCGCCTGAGCCGGCGGGATCAGCCGGCGGTGAACTCCAGGATCGCGCCCGGGTTGGCCAGCTCCTCGGTGGGTTCGCCGGCCAGGTCCTTCGTCCTCCCGCCGGCGTCGGTCGCCACGTAGAACGTCCGGCCGTCCTCGCCGATCGCCAGGTCTCGATAGCGATTCACCGTTCGCCACACCGTTTGAGTCTCGGCGCCGGCCACCCGGTAGACCGCGCCGTCCTTCAGCGACGGGATCAAGAGGGAGCCCTGCCAACCGGGAATCGCGGCCGACCCGTAGAAATCGATGCTCGACGGGGCGATCGTCGGCCAGCATGAATGGCCGCATTCAGCCTCGAAGTCGTGCTGATCGGGCACCGTGAAGAAGGTGCGCAGCGGCGGGACAAGAGCCGGATCGCGAAACGACGACTCCTCGAGCCTCGGAACGGACGCCGGGATCCGGTAGTCGCTGAACGTCAGGTCACGGCAGTTCTCCGCGGCCGACCAATTGGCATAGACGTATGCCTTGTCATCGCGGTAGCCCGCGACTCGGGGCCAGCCGTAGTTGCCGCCCGGGCGGATCAGGTTGAGCTCGTCATCCGACTTGGGTCCCTGCTCGCTCGCGTAGAGCTGCCCCGCGGGGCCGAAGACGATCCCCTGAGCGTTGCGGTGGCCGTACGAATAGACGTGGCTGCGCACACCGTGAAGAACCGGATTGTCGGCCGGGACGGAGCCGTCGGGCTCGATCCGCAGGATCTTCCCCCGATAGCGGGAGAAGTCGCGCGGCGACGACGGCAGTTCCTGCGCGAGATTCCGGTCGCAGAAGTGCTCGAACTGGTTGGCGCCGCCGTCGCCGACGGTGAGATAAAGCTTGCCGTCAGGTCCGATCGCAAGCCGCCCGGAGACGTGATCGGTGGTCGCCGGCAGCCCGGTGATGACGTCCACCGGCGCCGTCAACCTGCCCGACTCGTAGTTGTATCGCACGACCTTCAGCAGGCCGCGCGGTGAATAGGTGTATGCGACGTAGACGTACGGCAGGTCGAGGGCCATGCCGAGCAGCCCGTCCTGCGTGCCGACCGCCCGGCTCGGCACCGAGCCGACGGTCGTTCGCGCGCCACTCGCCGGATCGACCCGCGTCACGCGGCCGGCGATCCGCTCGGTCACCCACAGCTGCCGGTCCGGCCCGAGCAGGATCTCCCACGGACCGGCCAGCCCTTCCACCACCACCCGGGAGGCGAACGGCGGCTCGGGAAGCGCGGCCGGCACCAGCCCCAGCACCACACCGAGCACCGCGGCGAAGACCTGCGTGAACCTCGTCATGCCCTTTTTGTCGCACATACGCGCCGCGAAAAGGGTGTTTGTCCGGTTACAGCCATCACATAGGTGAACCAGCGAGTCCGCTTAGCGTCATTCCGGGCATGCGAATCAGCGACGCCCTGCGTGATCTGGCCTTCGAGCCGCGGCCCGACCTGGCCGACACCCTCGACCGGTACTACTCCCCCACCTATACCCACCGCAGCGACGGCAAGACCATGGACCGCGCCGCCTTCGCCGCGATGGTCGCCGGGATGCGCGAACGCGTCACCGGCGGCACGGTCACCGTCCTCGACGAGCTCACCGACGGTAGCCACTACGCCGAGCGGCACGTCTACGAGGCCACGATGGCCGACGGCACCACCCTCAAGCGCGAGATCTACATCTTCGGCACGCTCGCCCCCGACGGCCGCTTCGAGCACCTTTCCGAGACCGGGATCGACGTGGAGTGACCATGACACGCCTTCCCGATCCCGACCCGTCCACCCAGCCCGCCGACGTGCGCGAGATGCTGGCGAGCCTGCCGCCGGACCCGATGGTCCGCGCGCTCAGTCACGCCACCGGCACGGTGAATCTCTTTATTCAGATGGCCCGGGCCCAATTCACGTCGCTCGCGCTGTCCTCCCGTTCCCGCGAGCTGGTGACCCTGGCGGTGGCGGTGCGCACGGAATGCGCCTTCGTGCTGGCCCAGCACCAGCCGATGGCCCTCGCCGCCGGCGTCGACGAGCGCACCCAGGATCTCGTCCGCGCCGGCCGATTCGACGACCCCTTGCTGACCGCTTACGACCGCACGCTGCTCCGCTTCACCGACACCGTCGTGGCCGCTCCCACCGTCGGCGACGCCCTCTTCGCGGAGATCCGCGCCATCCTCACACCACGCGAGATCGTCGAGGTTCTCCAGGTCATCGGCTACTACTGGACCTTCGGCCGCGTGAATACAGTTCTTCAGGTGCCGCTCACCACGGTATACGGCTAGAACGCCAGCCTCCCGATCCCTTCCCAAGCCACCCGTGGATCGCCGCTACGGGCGCACCCCACCCGACCCAGGAAGTTCAGGCGAGGCCGCACCGGCAGCGGCTCGGCGCTCGCGCCGACGTCAATACGGCGGGAGCTCCTCTACGGCGGGCCGCTCCCGCCGGACGTAAGTGCGGGCCAACTCGTCATCAGCGGGCTACACCCGCCGACGTCAGTGCGAGCCAACCCGTCAACAGCGGGCTACTCCCGCCGGACATCAGTGCGCCGGGCCAGCCCGTCAACAGCGGGCTACACCCGCCGACGTCAGGGCGGGCCAACCCGTCTACACCGGGCTACACCCGCCGACGTCAATGCGGGCCAACCCGTCTACACCGGGCTACACCCGCCGACGTCAATGCGCCGGGCCAGCCCGTCGACGGCAGGCTGAACCCGGCCGGCTACCCGACTCCGAGAGCGCTCATGAAGGCGGACGGGTAGCGGTCGCCGCGCGCCGCTCCCTTCGGGACCGCCTTCTCGATCGCGGCCAGGTCGTCCGGGGTGAGGGTCAGATCCATGGCCGGCAGCGCCTCGGCGAGGCGGGTGCGCGTGCGGGCGCCGACCAGCGGGACGATGTCCTCACCCTGGGCCGCCACCCAGGCGATGACCAGCTGGGCGACCGTGCAGCCCTTGCCGTCGGCGACCCGCCGCAGCTCCTCCACGAGCGCGAGATTGTGCTCCACATTGCCGGGCGCGAACCGCGGCGAGCGCACCCGCGGGTCGTTCCGCCCGGCGTTCCAGTGACCCGAGATGAGGCCTCGGCCCAGCACGCCGTACGCCGTCAGGCCGATCCCCAGCTCGCGCAGCGCCGGCAGCACCTCGGCCTCGACCGCCCGCGAGAGCACAGAGTATTCGATCTGCACGTCGGCGATCGGGTGCACGGCGTGCGCCCGCCGGATCGTGGCCGCGCCGACCTCGGAGAGCCCGATGTGGCGTACGAACCCCGCCTCGACCATCTCCTTGATGGCGCCGACCGTCTCCTCGATCGGCACCGCCGGGTCGAGGCGTGCGGGACGGTAGATGTCCACATGGTCGACGCCCAGCCGGGTCAGCGAGTACGCCAGGAAGTTCTTCACCGCCTCGGGCCGGCCGTCCTGCGGGCCGAACACCGGTCCCGGCCCGCGCATCTGCCCGAACTTGACGCTCAGCAGGTAGTCATCGCGGTTCCGGCCCTGAAGAGCTTCATTCAGCAACAGCTCGTTGTGACCCATGCCGTAGAAGTCGGCCGTGTCGATCAGGGTGACGCCCGCGTCGAGCGCGGCGTGCACGGTCGCCACGCTCTCGTCGGGGTCGGCCTCCCCGTACGGCCCGCCCGACATGGCCATCGCGCCCAGGCCCATCGCGGAGACCACCGGCCCGGTGCTGCCCAGTCGTCGTGTGCGCATCGCATTTCTCCTTCACATCGCCGCGGTACGGGCATTCGTGCCGTACGAGATCGAGCCTGCGCGCGCTTCGCCGCCCACGGCAGCGGAGCGCTTATCGTGGGAGCGCCGCTCCCTGGTTGGGGGCCACACCGCCGGGGAACGATGAATCACATGGAACGTGAGGAGCTGGCGGACTTCCTGCGCCGCCGCCGCGAGGCGATCCGCCCCGCCGAGGTGGGCATCGCCGACGGCCCCCGCCGCCGCACCGCCGGGCTGCGCCGCGAGGAGGTGGCGATGCTCGCCGGCATGTCCGTCGACTACGTCGTCCGGCTGGAGCAGGGGCGCAGCAGCCAGCCCTCCACGCAGCTGCTGACCGCGCTGGCCCGGGCCCTGCGGCTCTCGGACGACGAGCGCGCCCACCTGTTCCACCTGGCCGGCCACCAGCCGCCGCCCGCCGACGGCGTCGCCCGGCTGGCCCGCGCCGGGCTGCTGCGCATGCTCGACCTGCTCGGCGACACGCCCGCCATGGTGCTCTCCGACCTCGGCGAGGTGCTGGCCCAGAACAGGATGAACCTGCTGATGGCCGGCGACCTCACCCGCTTCACCGGCGACGACCGCTACATGGTCCACCGCTGGTTCACCGACCCCGCGTCCCGCGACGCCCGCCGCCCGGACGAGGTCGCGCATGCTTCCCGCCAGCTCGTGGCCGATCTGCGAGCCGTCGCCGGCCGCCGCTCCGGCGATCCCGTGGTGGCCGGCCTGGTCGCCCGCCTCCAGGCCGCCAGCGACGAGTTCCGCCGCCTCTGGGCTGAACACGAAGTGGCCATACGCCGAGCCGACCGGAAGACTTTTATGCATCCCCGAGTAGGCGAGCTGGTGATGGACTGCGAGACCCTGGTGACGCCGGATCTGGGGCAGCAGCTGCTCGTGCTGACGCCCGCCGACGCCGACACCCGCGAACGCCTCGCGCTCCTTCGCGTCCTCGGCGTCGAGGAGTTCGCGTCATGAGGAGGCACTCGCCAGAGCAAGGATCGCCCCGCGAGACACCTGCCACGCCAGGAGTCGCCCTGTGAAGAAGCACCCACCCCGCGCTCGTGGCCGTGTCAAGGAGCCCACCGTCATGCCGGAGCGCGCCTCGTGAAGAAGCACACGGTCACGCTGGAGGTTGCCGGGCCGTGGTCGCTGGCGACCTCGCGCGCCTACTGGGCGGGATTCGCCCCGGCGGCCCTGCGCGACCAGGCCGATGACCGGACGCTGCGCACGGCGTTCCTCAACGAGCGGGACTGGACCGTTGCGAAGGCGACTGTCGAGCAGGTGGGCGACACCGCGAGCATCGCCGTTTCCGGGCCCGGAGATCTCGACGCCGCCGCGGAACAGGTGGCCCGGTTCCTCTCGCTCGACGTCGACGGCTCGGGCTGGCCGGAGGTCGGCGAGCGTGACCCGGTGATCGGCGCGATTCAGAAGGAACTGCCCGGCCTGCGGCCGTGCGGGTTCCATTCACCGTACGAGGCGGCGGCCTGGGCGGTGCTTTCCCAGCGCGTACGGATGACGCAGGCGGCCGCCGTGCGCGACAGCATGCTGGAGAACGGCGTCTTTCCGGCACCGCAGCGGCTTCGTACGATCAGCCTCGATCTGTTCGGCCGCAAGCTTGAATACTTGTATGCGGTCGCCGAGGCGGCGCTCGACGGAGAACTCGACGGCGGCGAGCTCCGGGCACTTTCCGCGGAGGCCGCCATCGCCCGGGTGCGCCGCATCAAGGGCTTGGGCCCGTTCGCCGCCGAGCTGACCGTCCTGCGCGGCGCGAACCACCCCGACGCCCTCCCCCGGACCGTCTTCCGCCTCGACACCGAGATAACCGCCCGCTACGGCCCGGGCGTCACGCGCGAGGAGGTGTCGGAGGCCTGGCGGCCGTATCGCACGTGGGCGTCTTTCTGTCTCCGAGCCGCCGCGTAGAAGCAGGACTGAACGGACGCTCGTCGCGCGGCGGACCGGACCACGCGGCGCGGACGAAGCAACCTGAACCCGAACGGCCGAAGTGTGGGTCGGCATCTCGCGACACTCGAGCTTCCGGGGGAGGGCGCCAGGTCGGCGGCGGGCACGGTGAGGCGCAAGCTCAGTAGGTCGCGCGGCCGCCGCTGATGAGGCGCAAGCT
>NZ_BOMI01000167.1 GCF_016862115.1 Paractinoplanes deccanensis | reverse complement strand
TAGTAGGTCGCGCGGCCGCCGCTGATGTCGTAGACGGCGCCGGTCGAGAAGGACACCTTGTCGGAGGCGAGCCAGGCGATCAGCTCGGCGACCTCGTCGGCTCGGCCGGTGCGCTTCATCGGGATGAGGCTGGTGATGTGGGCCAGCGCCTCGGGGGACGTCGCGGCGTTCATCGGGGTCTCGATGACGGCGGGGGCGACGGCGTTGGCGAGCACGCCGGTGGTGGCCAGCTCCTTGCCGAGGGACTTGGTCAGGGCGATCACGGCCGCTTTCGAGGCCGAGTAGGGGGACATCGCGGGGTTGCCGTCCTTGCCGGCGATGCTCGCGATGTTGACGATCCGGCCCCAGCCCTTCGCGATCATGCCGGGCACGAAGGCTTGACATGTGGAGAAGGTGCCCACGACGTTCACGGCGAGCGTGTGGGTGAAGCCCGCCAGCGGCACCTCCCACAGCGGCGCGTTGGGGCCCACGATGCCCGCCGAGTTGACCAGGATGTCGATCGGCCCGACCCGCGCCGCTGCCTCGCGGACCGCGGCCGCGTCGGTGACGTCCACGGCGAAGTCGGCGCCGGGAGCGACGTCCCACGTGAATACTTCTATGCCGTCACGGGCCAGCCGTGCAGCGGCGGCTGCACCGATCCCGCTCATGCCCCCAGTGACAACCGCCCGGCGCGGCCCCGCCCCGGCCGGCTCCCGCGCCGGCAAGGCCGACGAGGACGACTCGTCGGACGGCCAAGCCTGAGACGGCGTCCCTAGGAACGGCTCAGCCTGGGACGGCGGCTCGTGGGACGGCTGGGCGTGGGACGACGGCTCGTGGGACGGCTGGGCGTGGGACGGCTGGGCGT
>NZ_BOMI01000166.1 GCF_016862115.1 Paractinoplanes deccanensis | reverse complement strand
GGTCAGGGAGTGGGTGGGCGGCTCAGTGCGACTCACGGGAGACCTTGTCGCCGCTGGAGCCGATCAGGAAGTCCAGGTCCGCGCCGGTGTTGGCCTGGCCGACGGTGTCGACGTACAGCTTCTCCCAGCCGCGGCGTGGCGAAGCATAAGCTTCTACAGTCGCTGGGGAGGGTGTGCGGGCCAGCAGTTCCGCGTCGGGGATGTCCACATACAGCCGCCGGGCCGGGACGTCCAGGACGATCATGTCACCGGTGCGTACCAGGGCCAGCGGGCCGCCCGCGGCGGCCTCCGGGGCCACGTGCAGCACGACGGTGCCGTAGGCGGTGCCGCTCATCCGGCCGTCACAGATGCGGACCATGTCGCGGACGCCTTGCTCGAGCAGCTTCGCCGGCAGCGGCATGTTCGCCACCTCGGGCATGCCGGGGTAGCCCTTCGGGCCGCAGCCGCGCAGCACCAGCACGGAGTCGGGCGTCACCTCCAGCGCGGGGTCGTCGAGCCGGGCGTGCAGGTCCTCGACGGAGTCGAACACCACCGCCGGTCCCCGGTGCCGCAACAGCGCGGGCGACGCCGCCGCCGGCTTGATGACCGCTCCGTCCGGCGCCAAATTCCCATACAGCACCGCGATGCCCGCCGCCTCCTGCAACGGCTCCGCCCGCGCCCGGATCACCTCACGGTCATAGACAACCGCCGAATGTCCGCCCAACGAGGCCGAGCCGCCACCCACGCCTGCCGAACCGCCACCCGCACCGGTTGAGCCACCGCCCACGACCGCCGGGCCACCACCCACGACCCCCGAGCCGCCGTCTTGTATCAAAGCTGACCCGTCTCCCCCGAGTGCGGACCGAGACTCCGACGAAGACGCCGCATCCGGAGGGGAAACCACAGGAGCGGAGGAAGCCACGTCCGTAGACGACGAGGAAGGGACGGCCGCGGAGGACGAGGACGACGCGGAGGCAGGAGAGGAAGAAGGAACGGAAGGCGACTCCACCAGATCGGCGCGATCCTCGACCACGACCGCTCGCTCGTCGCCCACCGCTGAATAGAGGTATTCAACGAGCGGCCGCCCCGTGACCGTCAGCCCCGCCGGGTCGAGCAGGTCTCGGACCTCGGCCAGCACCGCGTGCAGGCCGCCCGCGCGGAAGAAGTCCTCCATCAGGAAGCGGCCCGCCGGCTGGAGGTCGACCAGCAGCGGCACGTCGGCGCCGACCCGGTCGAAGTCGTCCAGGGTCAGCGGCACGCCCAGCCGGCCCGCGATGGCCAGGAGGTGCACCACCGCGTTCGTCGAGCCGCCGAGCGCCGCCAGGGCCACGATCGCGTTGACGAAGGAGGCACGGGTCATGACCTGCGACGGCCGCCGTTCCTTCTGCACCATCTCGACGATCAGCACGCCGGTCTCGTGGGACATCTCCAGCAGGCGGCTGTCCGGCGCCGGCGTGCCCGCGATGCCGGGCAGTGTCATGCCGAGCACCTCCGCCAGCAGGCCCATCGTCGACGCCGTGCCCATCGTGTTGCAGTGGCCGCGGCTGCGGATCATCGACGACTCGGAGCGGGTGAACTCCGCCGCGCTCAGCGTGCCCGCGCGGACCTCCTCCGACAGCTTCCACACGTCCGTCCCGCATCCCAGCGGTACGCCGCGGAAGGTGCCCGTCAGCATCGGCCCGCCCGGCACGACAACGGCCGGCAGGTCCACCGACGACGCCGCCATCAGCAGCGACGGGATCGTCTTGTCGCACCCGCCGAGCAGCACGACACCGTCGATCGGGTTGGCGCGCAGCATCTCCTCGATCGCCATCGCCGCCATGTTGCGCCACAGCATCGCCGTGGGCCGCACCTGCGTCTCCCCCAGCGACACGACCGGCAGGTTCAGCGGGATGCCACCCGCCTGATAGATGCCGTCCGAGACGCTGCGCGCGACCTCGTTGAGGTGGGCGTTGCAGGGGGTCAGATCGGACGCCGTGTTCGCGATCGCGATGTGTGGCCGCCCGTCGAAGGCGTCCGACGGCAGTCCCCGCCGCATCCAGGCGCGATGAATATAGCTGTTCCGGTCGTCACCGCCGTACCACTCAGCGCTTCGCATGGCCGGACTCTAACCCTCATCGTCACCAATACAGAAGACCCCTTTCACATTGGCGGAACATCGGTCTAACATCCGGAACATGACCGAGACGCAGGACGCCGAGGTACGGCTGGTCGGCGCCGACCGGGTGCTCGCGGTCCTGGCCGAGCTCGCCCGCCACGCCGAGGGCGTCGGCCTCGACGAGATGGCGCGCGTCATGGCCAGCCCCAAGCCGACGGTGCATCGCGCGCTCGCCTCGCTGCGCCGGGCCGGTTTCGCCGCCCAGGACGGGCACGGCCGCTACGTGCTCGGCGACGAGTTCCTGCGCCTCGCCTTCGCCCACCACGAGGCGCGCCCCGATCACGTGCGCGTGCTGCCCGTGCTCCGGGCGCTCAGCGAGCGGTACGGCGAGACGGCCCACTACGCGACGCTCGACGGCCGCTGGGTCGTCTACCGCTCGAAGCTCGACCCGCCCACGGGCGCCGTCCGTCTCTCGTCGGTCGTCGGCGGCCGCAACGCCGCGCACACCACCGCCGTCGGCAAGCTGCTGCTGTCCTTCATTCTGCGCAGCGAGCAGCAGGTGCGCGACTGGATCGGCGACATCGCGCTGACCACCCCCACGCCGACCTCCATCGGGACCGCCGGGGAGCTGCACGCCGAGCTGGAGCGCACCCGCCAGCGGGGTTTCGGCACCGACAACCAGGAGAACGAGGCGGGCGTGAACTGCCTCGCCGTGCCTGTATATCTCAATTCACCGTCGGCACCGAGTGGTGCGATCAGCGTCAGCGCTCTCGCCTACCGCACACCGCTGGAGCGGCTGATCGCGGACGTGCCCGTGATCCGGGCGATCGTCGAGGACCCGTCGTGACGGCTCGCTTCGAGGCCCGGCCGGCGTGCTCCCAGACGTACGCCTTGGGCGAGGGACCGCTCTGGGACCGCGACCGCAACCGCCTCCTGTGGGTCGACATCGAGGGCGGCCTGGTCTGTGCGGGGCGGCTCGACCGGCGCACCGACGCGATCCGTGTCATGGAGACCTGGCACTTCGACGACCTGGCCTGCGCGGTCGCCGTCTCGCGCGACGGTGAGCTGCTCGTCGCCACCCGGCACAACCTTATTCACGTACGAGGTGACGGCAGCCGTGACGTAGTCGCGCAGCTGGTCCACGAGCAGGGCAGCCGGCTCAACGACGGCGCCGTGGACCCCCAGGGGCGCTTCCTGGCCGGCAGCATGGCGCTCGACGACCGCACCGGCCAGGAGCGGCTGCTGCGCTGGGACGGCCGCGAGACCACGGTGCTCGACGACGACCTCACCCTGTCGAACGGGCTGGCGTGGAGCCCCTCGGGCGACCGGCTCTACAGCATCGACTCGATTCCCGGCGTGGTCTGGGTGCGCGACTACCCCGGCGGCGCGCGCCACGAGCTGTTCCGCGTCACCGACGGCCTTCCCGACGGCCTGTGCGTCGACACCGACGGCAACCTCTGGATCGCCGTGCACGAGCGCGGCGAGGTCCGCTGCCTCACGCCGCGCGGCGAGCTGCTCGCCACCGTGGCCGTGCCCGCCCCGAAGACCACCAGCTGCGCCTTCGCCGGGCCCAACCTCGACGTCCTGGTCGTCACGGCCGCCGAAGGCCCGTTGTTCACCGTGCGGGTCGGCGCCGTCGGCCTGCACACGCCGTACTGGCATCACTAGAAAGAAGAAGCCCGTGCAACTCATGCGTATCGGCGCTCCCGGCGCCGAGAAGCCGGTCGTCCGCGCCGACGAGGGCCACTACGTCGACGTGTCCGACCTGACCGCCGACTTCGACGAGCGGTTCTTCGGCTCGGGCGGCATCGCCCGCCTCGCCGAGCCGGTCGCCGAGCGGATCGCCACGGGTGATGTGCTGCCCTTCGGCGACGTACGGGTCGGCGCGCCCATCGCCCGGCCGCACCAGATCCTCTGCATCGGCCTCAACTACAGCGACCACGCCGCCGAGACCGGCCAGGCCGTGCCGAGCGAGCCGATCCTGTTCACCAAGTCGCCGAACACGCTCGTCGGGCCGAACGACGACGTCCGCATCCCGCGCGGGTCCACGAAGACCGACTGGGAGGTGGAGCTCGGCATCGTCATCGGCTCGCGGACGTCCTATCTGGACTCCGCCGAGCAGGCGCGCGACGCCATCGCCGGCTACGTGCTGGTGAACGACGTCTCCGAGCGCGAGTTCCAGATGGAGCGCGGCGGCCAGTGGGTGAAGGGCAAGTCGGCCGAGACGTTCAACCCGGCCGGGCCATGGCTGGCCACGCCGGACGAGATCGCGGACGTGCGCGACCTGGACATGTGGCTCGACGTCAACGGCGTCCGGCGGCAGACCGGCAACACCAAGACGATGATCTTCGACCCGTTCTTCATCGTGCACTACCTGAGCCAGTTCCTCGTGCTGGAGCCCGGCGACCTCATCAACACCGGCACGCCGCCCGGCGTCGGGCTCGGCCTGAAGCCGCCGGTGTGGCTCCGGGCCGGCGACGTCATGGAGCTCGGCATCGCCCGGCTCGGCAGCGCGCGGCAGAACGTGGTCGGCCCCCGCTGATGCGAGCGCTCGTCTTCACCGGGCCCGGCAAGGCCTCGGTCGAGGAGGTGCCGCCGCCGGTCGCGGAACCCGGCCAGGTCGTCATCGACGTCGACCGGGTCGGCGTCTGCGGGACCGATGTCGAGCTGTTCACCGGGGCGATGAGCTACCTGGAGTCCGGCGAGTCGTCCTATCCGATCCGGCCCGGGCACGAATGGTGCGGGGTGGTGTCCGCGCTCGGCGACGGGGTCGACCCGTCGTGGCTGGGCCGGCGGGTCACCGGCGACACGATGATCGGTTGCGGGCACTGCCGGCGGTGTGCGCGCGGCCGCCACTGGGTGTGCGAGTCGCTGCGCGAGCTCGGCATCCGCGGCCTGCCCGGTGCCTTGGCCGAACAGCTCGCCTACCCGGCCGAATATCTTCATTCACTTCCGGAGAGTGTCGGCATAGAAGCCGGCGCCATGGTGGAGCCGGGTGGCAACGCGCTGCGCAGCGTCACGGCCGCCGGCGTCGAGGCGGGCGACCGGCTGCTCGTGCTGGGCACGGGCACGATCGGGTTGCTGGCCGCCCTCTTCGGGCGGGCCCGCGGCGCCGAGGTGCACCTGCTGGGGCTGCCCGCCGGGCTGCCGTGGGCGCGCGAGCTGGGTTTCGAGGACGTCTGGACCCGCGAGACGCTGCCCGCGCTGCCCTGGGACGGTGTCATCGACGCGACCCACGCCGCCTCGTCGCCGGCCCTGGCGCTCGACCTGATCGAGCCCGGGCGTCGCATCGTCTACATCGGATTGTCCTCCACGCCGAGCACCATCGACACCCGGTCGCTCGTGCTCCGCGACGTCACCGCGGTGGGCATCCTCGGCGCGTCCGCCGGGCTGCCGGGGGCCATCGAGGCGTACGCCGCGGGCGACGTGGACCCGCGCCCGCTGGTCGCGGCCACGGTGGGCCTCGAGGAGATCGTCGACGTGTTCGAGGGACGCCGGACCTACGACGGCGGCCCCAAGGTACTTGTGGACCCGCGACGGTGAGAAGCGGCTCCCCAACAGCGAAGAACAGGCCCGCGACGGTAGAGGCGGTTTCCCCACGGTGAAAGGCGAGCACATGTCCGACTTCGAGGGATTGACAGCGGTGGTGACCGGCGGAGCGTCCGGCATCGGCCTGGCCACCGCCCTGCTGCTGGCCGACCGGGGCGCGCGGGTCGCCTGCCTCGACCTCGACCCGTCCGTGGAGAAGCCGTTGCTGGGCTTGCGGGCCGACGTGACCGACGACGCCTCGGTGCGGTCGGCGATCCAGGAGGCGGCGGCGGAGCTCGGCGGCATCGACATCGTCGTCAACAACGCCGGCATCGGGGCGCAGGGCACCGTCGAGGACAACGACGACGCGGAATGGGCGCACGTCTTCGACGTCAACGTCCAGGGCATGGTCCGGACGAGCAGGGCCGCCCTGCCTCATCTGCGCCGCTCGTCGCACGCCGCGATCGTCAACGTCTGCTCGATCGCCGCAACGGCCGGCCTGCCGCAGCGCGCGCTCTACTCGGCGACGAAGGGTGCCGTGCAGTCGCTGACGCTGGCGATGGCCGCCGACCACCTGGCCGAGGGCATCCGGGTCAACTGCGTGAACCCCGGCACCGCCGACACGCCCTGGATCGGCCGCCTGCTCGCCAAGGCCGACAATCCCGAGGCGGAACGCGCGGCGCTGGAAGCCCGCCAGCCCACCGGCCGGCTCGTCACGCCGGACGAGATCGCGGCCGCGATCGCCTATCTGGCAAGCCCTCTGGCCTCCGCGACCACCGGTGTGGCCCTGGCCGTCGACGGTGGCATGCAGGGCCTGCGGCTGCGCCCGCGCTCATAGGGTCAGGACCAGCTTTCCCCTGACACCACCGCTCTCCAGGCGGCGGTGCGCCTCGGCCGCCGCCTCGAGCGGGAAGGTCTCGCTCACCCGGGTCCTCAGCGTCCCGTCGGCCAGGGCCGCGACCAGGCCGCTCAGGGCCTCCCGGTCCGGTTCCACGAGCACGAGCTTGTGGTCCTGGTCCGGCAGCGGCCGCGTCGCGACCACCACGTCACCCTTGATCCCGCCCAGCGGTACGGCGTCGAGCACGGCCGGCACCGCCCGGTCGAGCCCGGCGCCGCGCGGGATCACGCTGTGCACGCCGAGCCCGCGCACCCATTCCTCGTCGTCGTGCGTCGCGCACGCGAGCACGGTGTGACCCCGCCGCAGCGCGAGTTGCGCCGCGAAACCGCCCACACCACCGCTGGCGCCCGTGACCAGCACGGTGGTCGGGGTCTTCACGTCCAGGAGATCCAGGGCGCGGTGCGCCGTGAGCCCGTTGAGGGGCACCGTCGCCGCCGCGACCGGGTCGAGCCCGTCCGGCAGCGGCACCACCCAGCCGGCGTCGACTGCCACCAACTCCGCGTAGGCGCCGATCGCTCCACGGCTCAGATGCCACGGGATCAGGCCCACGACGTCCGTCCCCAGTGGAATGCCCGCGTCGCCGCCGACGACCTCACCGGCGACGTCCCACCCGATCAGGAACGGCGGCGGCACCGGCCCACCCGGGATCTGCCCCGTGCGCGCCGCGAGGTCCGCCGGATTGACCGTGGCGGCGCGCACGCGTACGAGAAGCTGCCCCTCCCCCGGCACCGGATCGGGCCGCTCCACCACCCGCAGGACCTCGGGCCCGCCCAGCGCGCTGACCTCCACGGCGCGCACGGCTAGCGCAGCCTTTCGAGCAGCCCGCGCAGGTGGGCGTCCACCATGCCCCGGTCGTAGCCCCGGAGCACCACCGTGAACCGGGCCTCCCCGACCGCCGTCCGGGCCGCCGCCCGCGACACCTCGTTGCCCGAGCCGAGCGCCGTCTCGGCCAGCGCCGTCACCCGGTCGACCTCGTCCCGGTCGTAGCCGCGCAGCACCACCGCAAAGTCCTGAGCCATACACAGCAATCTACGCGTCACCCTCCACTCAGTCATGCCGGCGACGCGCGGAAGCCGAGGCCGGCGGGTCACCGCCCGCCCACGGCGGCGGGCAGCCGTGCGGGTGCGGCCGGGAAGGGGTCACGAGGGTGGGCGGGGTGGCGTCCCGGGCTGACGGCGGGCAGCATGGCGGGGTGTTCGAGATCAACATGCTGCCCCAGGCCCGCGCCCTGATCGAGGCGGGCGACGTCGACGCCGCCCGCGAGCTGCTCGAACGCGCCGTCGAGGGCAACCGGGCGGCGCTGGCCGAGGGCGAGCCGGGGATGCTGGCCGCGATGCGTGAGCTGGCCGGGCTGCGCTCGCGGGGCGGAGACCTCATGGGCGCGCGGCGCCTTCTCGAGGAAGCCCAGGCGGCGGGGCATCGGCTGAGCCCGGCGGATCCCCTCGCGGTCATGCTCTCGTACGACCTGGGCACCGTCGCCGAGCAGCTCGCCAACCGGCACGTCGCGCGCACCAACTTCGCCACGGTGGCCGAGCACGGCCCCGCCGCGCTGGGCGAGGACCATTCGGTGGTCGAGCGGGCCCGCGCCTACCTCGACGACGCCGAGCCGGCCGGCGCCGAGAGGGAGGGCTCGGCCCAGCAGAGCCCGACGCCCCTGATCGTCGTCCCGGACACCCCGCCGGTCGCGACAGCCCCTGCTCCGCCGCCGCCGGGCCCGATTCCACCGCTGCCCACGTCGGCTCGGCCGGCCGGCGAGGGCGCCGGCCCAAAGAGCGCCGGCCCAAAGGGCGCCGGCCCAAAGGGCGCCGGTCCAAAGGGCGCCGGTCCAAAGGGCGCCGGTCCAAAGGGCGCCGGCCCAAAGGGCGCCGGCCCAGAAAGCGGCGAAGGACCGGACGCGAGCAACCGCCCGAGCCGAAAGCCGTGGATCTTCGCCGCGGCCGGCATCGCCGTCGGCGCGACCGTCGCGGCCACCGTGCTGCTCGCGCGCCCGGACGACGCCACCCCCGCGGGCGTCGAGGTCCAAGCGCAAGCGCAGACCCAAGCGCCGGCAGCCACCACGGCGGCGACAAAGCCGGCGACCGCTCAGCAAACCAGCGCGCCCCAGAGCACCGCACCCCAGACCACCCGTGCGCAGGCGGCCCCCAGAAAAACGACAGCGCCGGCCACCAAAACCACAGCGCCCGCCACCGAAACGACGGCGCCCGCCACCAAGGCGCCCACCGTAGCCACCCGCATCGTGAGCCCCGCCAACGGCAGCAAGGTCCCCTACCCCTTCGACGCCCGCTTCACCGTCTCGCCCGCCGACGCCGCTTCCAGGGACACCGTCGTCGCGCTGCTCGTCTGCGTGGCCGGCCGCTGCTATCTCGACGGCAAGCTCGACATCATCGACGGCGCCGCCGCCCCGTACACGATCTATCTGGGGTCGACGAAGCCCGAAGGCACCGGCGTGGCCTGGAGCCTGCGGCTCGACCGGCTCTCCACGGCCACCTACGGCCGGCTGATCGCCGAGCGGGAGGCGCGCTGGAACGACGGCTCCTGGGGTGACAAGGGCACCACCATGAGCCTGCTCAACCCCACCCCGGTCAGCACCCTCACCGTCGTCAAGACAGGAGCTTGAGCAGCTCGTCGCGATCGGTCAGCACCTCGCGCAGGATCCGGCGCCCGGCCGCGAGCAGGTCGGCGACCGCTGTGGTGCTCAAGGCGTACATCACCAGGCCGTTGTCCCGGAAGGTGACCACGACGCCGGCGCGCCGGAGGACGGCGAGGTGCTGCGACAGGCCGGACGCCTCGACGTCGATCTCGGCGAGCAGGTCGCGCACCGGGCGCGGGCCGTCCTGCAACAGCTCGAGGACCCGGATCCGGACCGGATGCCCGAGCACCCGGAACATCTCGGCCTTCGCCTGGTACAGCGGCACCGACACGCGCACACCACCTCCGCAAGAGCCCCATTGCGAAAATCCGCAATCCCGATCCCGTACGTGATGAGCGTCCCGCCCTTGCCGGGAGTCAAGCGGACAGCGGGTGCGACGAGGCGACGGAATCGTCGGACATCATCACCGCAGGCGACGACACTGTGGAGGGCCGGACATGGCAGAGATGGATGTGGCACTGAAGGACGCGCTCCAGGTGAGCGGCGCGCTCGCCGCCGCGGTGGTCGACCAGACCAGCGGCATGGCGCTCGGCACGGTCGGCGGCGGCAAGGACCTCGACGTGACCGTGGCCGCCGCGGCCAACACCGAGGTCCTGCGGGCCAAGCTGCGCACCATGGACATGCTCGGCATCCGCGAGCGCATCGAGGACATCCTGGTGACGCTGGACTCGCAATATCACCTGCTGCGGCCGGTGACCGGGCGCAACGGGCAGGGCCTGTTCATCTATCTGGCGCTGCGGCGGGAGGGCGCCAACCTCGCGATGGCCCGCCACCGCTTGCGCCTGATCGAACAGGCCCTGGAGGTGTGAACAGCTCTATGCGGCGGAGACGACGTCCTCCGGGTATGCGGTGCCGAGCTCGGAGAAGACTGCCGCGTTGAGGCGGAAGGCGAGCTGCGCCTCCGCGATGGCGGTCTCCGCCTCCTCGGGTGTGAGGGGCAGCGCGTCGAGCCGCGCCCGATACGCGATCTTGTAGGTGCGCGCGTCGTCGATCCCGTCGAACGAGTAGAACCGCGTGCCCGCGCGCCCGAGGGCGTACGTCTGCGCGACCGACTTGCCGACGAGCTGACCGCCGCTCAGGTCGCCCAGGTAGCGCACGTAGTGGTGGGCGATGAAGTGCGGTGCCGACGTGTGGGCGAAGGACCGTAACCGGTCGACGTACGCCAGCGTGGCCGTGGCCGGCACGACGGCGGTCTCCCAGTGCGAGCCGTAAAGGTGGGCCAGGTCGGCCTCGAGCGCCTTGACCCGGAACAGCGCCGGGTCGGCGAACGCGCGGCCGCGGTCGTCGGCGTGCATGGCGAGGGCGGCCGCCTCGAGCTCGCGGTAGATGTGCAGGTACTGCGCGGTGAGGGCAGCGAAACCCTCGCGGGACACCGAGCCGGCCATCAGGCGCGAGATGAAGCTGCGGTTCTCGGCCTCACGGTGCTCGACCATCGTGGCGCGCCGGAGGCGGGCGGCGAAGTCGCTCATGGGGTCACGTCCTTGGCGATCAGTGGGGTGGGCTGGCTTCGGCGGCGGCGCGCACGACGGCGGGCGAGCCGGAGGACGACGTACAGCAGGGCGATGCCGACCACGGCGATCAAGGCCCACGGCCACGCCCACACGCTGGTGCTGCGGGCGACCGCCGGGAGCTGCTCGGCGAAGTAGACCGGCCGCACGTCGACGTCGGCCGCGAGGCGCACGGTGGGCTGCACGCCGGTGATCTTCTCGGTGATGGTGATGGAGCCGCCGGGCAGCAGCTCCGGGATGTCCATCGCCTCGGTCTTTGCGAGCGTCCAGCCGAACGGGCCGGTGATCTTGACGGAGCCGGTTCCGCTCAGGCGCAGGTTGCCGGCGTTGCGCACGAGGTAGCGCACGGTCATCTCGCCGCCGGCGGCCGGGTTCGCCGACTGCGCGTACTCCAGCCGCACGTTGTCGATGGCCAGCCGGGGCGCGACCGCCCCCGCGACGGTGAGGTAGACGCGGGCCGCCACGCGCTGGTCGACGAGCACCTTCTGGCCGTCGGCGCCGGTCTGCTCCTGGGCGATCGAGGTGACCACCCCGCCGGCGTGGTCGCCGGGCGTCGCGTTCGCCGGCACGCTGATCGAGAACGGCACGTCGAGCCGGGTGTTCGCGGGCACCGTGTACTTGCTCGCGGCCAGGGCGATCCACGAGCCCACGTCGGTGGGCTTCTGCGCGGCCGCCATCAGCGCGTACGAGCCGTCGTCGGTGGTGTAGGCGTCCGTGCCGTACACGCTGAAGGTGAGCGGCTTGGCGGTCAGGTTCGTGATGCCGATGTAGTCGGTGAGCCGCTCGCCGGGCGCGGCCCGCCGCACGATGTAGTCGCGGCCGTCCGGCCCCTTGGCGGTGGAGGGCTGCACCGACCACCGCACCCCGTCCGCCGCGGAAGCGGGCGCCGGGGTGAGAAACAGGAGAAGAACCGCGGCCAGCACGCTTCGGACGATCATGTTGCTCCTTACGATGGGGGACGGCCGGCCGGGGATAATTTCGGTATCCCCGGCCGGTCCCCTCCCCTGAAGTGAGACTCAGGCGAGCGTCAGGGTGAGCACAGCGCTGTACTCGCCCGCCGCGCTCGACTCGGGCACGCCGAGCTCGAGCGCCGCGCCGCAGGTGGAGCTGCCGAGGCTGCTCCCCGTCTCGGCCTTGCAAAGGGTCTTGCTGCCGCCGAGACCCGAACCCGGAGCGGCCGGGCTGCCCGGCGTGACCGCGTTGCGCACACCGGCCGCCGACTGGAGGCTGCTGGTGGCCACGGACGCGCTCGGCGTCCAGCCGAGATTGTTCGCCGGGATGCTGCCGCCGGCCGCCGACGTGAAGTCGGTGACCTGGCCGACCAGGTCCCAGCCCGAGTTGGTGCCGCGCAGGTCGCTGACCGTCACCGCGTTGAGGTTGCCGGTGGCGGTCTGGCCCGGGGTGGCCGCGGAGAGCGCGACCTGCGAGCCGGACGAGGTCAGCGTCAGCGCGCCGCCGGTGACCGCCGCCTTGATCGTCTGCGACGCGGAGCCGGTGCCCGGGCCGGTCGGATCCGGGTCGGTCGGATCCGTCGGGTCGGTCGGGTCGGTCGCCGAGGCGGAGGCCGACGCCGTCACCGGGTCGAGCGCGGTGCCGGCGGTGTAGAAGCCGGCGAAGGCGCTCGCACCACTGGCGGTGAGGGTGGCCGCCAGGTTCGAGAACGAGATGCTGCTGCCGTCGACCGTCGGCGCCGTGGTCACCAGGGTGGCGATCTCGGCCTGGTCGAGGTGCTGGTCCGTCGTGCCGTTGTTGGCCTCGAGGTCCACGTCGGCCTTCAGCGAGCCCGTGCCGTCACCGTCCACGACCAGCGTGGGGTTGGCGACGGTGATCTCGAAGAGGTGGGCCGGGTACGAGAAGACGACGGTGCCGCCGTACTTCACCTCGGCCGTGCCCGCGGCGGCGTCGAACGTGCCGCTCGTGACCGGGAAGTCGAACGTCCCGTCGGAGTTGCGCGTCGCACCGTCCTTCGTGGCGATCGGCGGGTTGCCGTTGCCGGTCGAGACGTACGTGCGGAACGACGCCTTGAAGCCCCAGTCGAGGCTGCCACCGGCGACCTGGACCGGAGCGGCCAGGGCCGGGGCGGTGGCGGTCAGCGCGGCGGCCGCGCCGACGGTGATCGCACCGGCCCAGAGCGCGACCCGATGCGGGCCGTGGGTTGTGCCCATGAGGAGTTCCTTCCGTGAAGGTTGCGCCCGCAGCAGCGAGCGTGGTTAGGGTAGCCTCACCTAAACTCATGATCAAAAGCAAGATCAAATTCCGGTTCGGATTTTTGGGGAGGCAACGTGCGCATCGGCCGCGCAGCGGTGGCGGCCACCGCTTCGGTCCTGCTCGCAACGTTCGGCATCGGCACCCCGGCGCAGGCCGCGAAGCATCTCTCGGTCTCCAAGACCAAGGGACTGAAGCGCGCCGGCGAGATGGTGACGGTCACGGGCAGCGGCTACGACGTGACCAAGGGCATATACGTCGCGTTCTGTGTGGACAACGGGCCCGGGGTGCTGCCCTCGCCCTGCGGCGGCGGCGCGGACATGTCGGGCTCCACGGGCGCCTCGGCCTGGATCTCCTCCAACCCGCCCTCGTACGGCGAAGGGCTCGCGAAGCCGTACGGCAAGGGTGGGTCCTTCACCGCGCGAATCGCCGTCAGCCAGATGATCGGCGACGTCGACTGCGTGGTGCGGGCGTGCGCGATCGTCACGCGCAACGACCACACCAGGACCAACGACAGATCCCAAGATGTACGGGTCGCCGTGCGCTTCGCGGGGGTGACCGCGCCTGACACCCCGGCAACTCCGCGAACCCCGGCCCCCCGCGCCACCGGCGGCTCCCCTGCCGCCGCGCCCGGCGGCACCACGAAGACGCCCGCCGGGCCGCCCAGCGTGCAGCTCGCCACCGCCGCCCCGCCGATGTCCCCGACGGCCGTCGCCCTGGACACCGTCGTCTCCCCCGCGCTCCACCGCACCAGCACCGCGACGCCGCTCGGCCACTGGTGGGCCATCGGCGGCGCGTTCGTCGCCGGCATGCTCGGCGCCGCGGTGATCGGCCGGCTCCGCCGCCGCACCACCGCCCGCACCACCGCCGGCCCTTCCGCCGGCGCCCCCACCGCCGGCCCCTCCGCCGGCGGCGTCAAGGAGGACCTGTGATCCGCCGTGCCACCGCCGCCACCGCCCTGGCGGCGTTCCTGCTGACCGGCTGCACGTCAGTGAGCGAGGTCGGCGCCGAGCCGGCCGCCGCCTCGAACGGCTGCGGCGTGGCGACCGCGAAGCTCGCGAGCGAGGACGTGACCCCGCTCGACCCCGCGCCCACCCCCAAGCTGCCGGTGACCGTGACCTCCGCGGACGGCCGCAAGGTGACGGTGAAGAGCGCCGACCGCATCCTCGCCGTCAACCTCTACGGCTCGCTGGGCGAGCTCGTCTTCAGCCTCGGCCTCGGCACGAACGTCGTCGGCCGGGACACGTCCACGACGTTCCCCTCGGCCGCGAAGCTCCCGCTCGTCACACCGCAGGGCCACGACCTGTCCGCCGAGGCGATCCTCAAGCTCAACCCGACCGTGATCCTCGCCGACGACAGCATCGGCCCGGCGACGGCGCTCGACCAGATCCGCAAGGCCGGCATCCCGATCGTGATGATCGACGACCAGCAGACCATGGCGGCGGTGCCCGAGCACATCCGTGCGGTGGCGGGTGCGCTCGGGGTGGCCGAGGCGGGCGAGCGCCTCGTCACCCGCGTACAGCAGGAGATCGACGCCGCGAAGAGGTCGGCACCGTCGGACGGCACGAAGCTGAAGATCGCATTCCTCTATGTACGCGGGACCGCGGGCGTCTTCCTGATCGGCGGCAAGGGCGCCGGCTCGGACGCGATGATCGAGGCGATCGGCGCGACGGACGCGGGCTCGGCGGCGGGGCTGTCGAAGTTCCGCCCGCTCACCAGCGAGGGCCTGATCACCGCGGCGCCCGACGTGATCCTCGTGATGACCGAGGGCCTCAACTCGGTCGGCGGCGTCGACGGCCTGCTGAAGCTGCCCGGCGTGGCGCAGACCCCGGCCGGCGTCAACCGCCGCATCGTCGACATGGACGACGGCGTGCTGCTGAACTTCGGCGGCCGCACCGGCAAGGCGGTCGAGGCGCTCGCGAAGGCGGTCTACGGCCCGTGCAGCTGACCACACCCCCGTCCGTGTCGCCGAAATCGGCACGGCCGTCCCGGATTCCCGCCCACCTGCGCGGTCCCGCCCGCATCGGCCTGCTCGGCGGGCTCACTGTCACCCTGATCGCGGTCAGCCTGCTGGCGGCGGGCCGCGGTCAGGTGCCCATCTCCCCCGCCGAGGTGGCCGGTTCCCTGCTGCATCGCCTCGGCCTAGACCTCGGCCCGCTGCCCTCGGCCGCGCAGGGCGAGAACGCGCTCTGGCTCGTCCGCTTCCCCCGCGTCACGCTGGCCGTGGTGGTCGGCGCGTCGCTGGGCTGCGCCGGCGCCCTCATGCAGGGCGTCTTCGGCAACCCCCTGGCGGAGCCCGGCGTCGTCGGCGTCTCCTCGGGCGCGGCGGTCGGCGCCGCCGCGTCGATCGTCAGCGGCATCACCGTCTTCGGCATCTGGACCACCGCCGCCGCGGCCTTCGCCGGGGGCATCCTGACCACCATGATGGTGTACGCAATGAGCCGCGCCAACGGGCGCACCGAGGTGGTCACGCTCGTGCTCACCGGCGTGGCCGTCAACGCCACCGCCGGTGCCCTGCTGGGCCTGCTGATGTTCCTCACCGACGACGACGGCGTCCGGGCGATCGCGTTCTGGCAGCTCGGCAGCCTCGCCCAGGCCACCTGGGGCGCCGTCGCGGTGGCCGCGCCCTGCGCCGCCGTGGGCCTGGCGGTGGCCGCGTTCAGCGCCCGCCGCCTCGACCTGCTCGCGCTCGGCGAGGCACCCGCCCGGCACCTGGGCGTGGACACCGAGCGCCTGCGCGTCACCGCGATCGTCGCCACCGCCCTGCTGACCGCGTCGGCCGTGGCCTTCACGGGCATCATCAGCTTCGTCGGCCTGGTGGTCCCCCACCTCATCCGCATGGTCGCCGGCCCCGGCCACCGCGTCCTGATCCCGGCGAGCGCCCTGGGCGGCGCGGTGGTGGTCGTGCTGGGCGACCTCATCGCCCGCACCGCCATCGACTATCAGGAGCTGCCGCTGGGCGTGCTGACCGCGGTGGTGGGCGGGCCGGCGTTCTTCTGGCTGCTGCGCCGCACCCGGTCGAAGGCGGGAGGCTGGGGATGATGTCTCTCGCCTTGCGTCGCGACCATGGAGGTGCCCGGTGAGGGCGTCCGGTGTCGAGGTCACGCTCGGTGGCCGCAAGGTGGTCGACGGCGTCGATCTGCACGCCGATCCGGGCGAGGTGGTGGCGCTCGTCGGCCCGAACGGCGCGGGCAAGTCCACGCTGCTCGCCGCGCTCGCGGGTGACCTGCCCACCCCGGGACGGATCGAGATCGCGGGTCGCGAGCTCCGCTCGTACAAGAAGGCCGACCTTGCCCGGGAACGCGCGGTGCTGCCGCAGCGGTCGGCGCTGTCGTTCCCGTTCACGGCCGGCGAGGTCGTCCGGATGGGGCGCGCGCCCTGGGCCGGCCGGCCCGAGGCCGCGGAGGACGACGAGGCCGTGGCCGAGGCGATGCGCCGCACCGAGGTGACCGGCTTCGCGGCCCGCCCGTTCCAGGCGCTGTCCGGCGGCGAGCAGGCGCGGGTGGCGCTGGCCCGGGTGCTCGCCCAGCGCACCCCGCTGCTGCTGCTGGACGAGCCGACCGCCGCCCTGGACCTGCGCCACCAGGAGCTGGTGCTGATGGTCGCCCGGGAACGGGCCGGCGCGGGCGCGGCCGTCGTGGTGGTCCTGCACGACCTGGGGCTGGCCGCCGCCTACGCCGACCGCGTCTCGGTGCTGGCCGCCGGCCGGGTGCGCGCCGAGGGACGGCCGGCGGAGGTCTTCACCGAGGAGCTGCTCACCGAGGTCTACCAGCACGATGTGGAGGTGCTGCCCCACCCGCGCACCGGGACACCGCTGGTGGTGCCGCGCCGGCCGTAGCAATGCCGGCGGCGTGAATCCGACTCGGCGTTACCCTCCCCGCCCGTCACGCGCGATGCTGACCGGAGTCAGCCGATCGACGTGGATGGATGTGAGAGGGATGCCGCGTCCCGAGCGTGCGCTCGACTCCGCCGCCGGCCCGGTGCAGATGCTGGCGGCGGAGCTGCGCGACCTGCGCAGGCGGGCCGGGAACCCCGGATACCGCAAGCTCGCCGCCGACACCGGCTATTCGATGGCGGCGCTGGCCAACGCCGCCGGCGGCCGGCGCCTGCCGAGCCTGCCGGTGACCCTGGCGTTCGTCCGGGCGTGCGGCGGCGACCCGGCCGTCTGGGAACGGCGGTGGCGGCAGGCCTCGGCCGAATGGGCGGCGTCGCAGGGCAACGGCGCCCGTCCGGGCCCGGCGAGCGGCGAGCGGCCGCCCTACCTCGGGCTGCTCGGATACGGGGTGGACGACGCGGACCGCTTCTTCGGGCGGCGGCGTATCCTCGATCAGCTGGTGGAGATGCTGGAGCGGCACCGGTTCGTGGCGGTGTTCGGCGCGTCCGGCAGCGGGAAGTCCTCGCTGCTGCGCGCCGGCCTGATCCCCGCTCTCCGCGGCGGCCGGGTCCTGCTGATCACGCCGGGCGCCGAGCCGCGGAAGGCGTTGCGGGACGCCCTGTCGCACGGCGGGGACGCGGCCGCGGCGCTGGTCGTGGATCAGTTCGAGGAGCTGTTCACGCTGTGCCGCGACCCGGCCGAGCGCGACGGCTTCATCGCCGAGCTGGCCGCGTTGGCCGCCCCGGAAAGCGCCGAACCCGAGCCGCCGGTCGCGGCGGAACACCCCCCACCAGCGGCCCCGGAAGGCGCGGAAGGCGCCGCACCAGCGCCCCCGGACGGCACAGAAAGCGCCGCACCAGCGCCCCCGGACGGCACAGAATGCGCCGCACCAGCGCCCCCGGACGGCGCGGAAGGCGCCGCACCAGCGGGCCCGATCACCGCGCAGAACGCCGGGTCAGCGGCCCCGATCACCGCGACAGGCGCCGGCCCCCGGACGCGCGTCGTGATCGGCGTTCGCGTCGTGATCGGCGTTCGCGCCGACTTCTACGCCCGATGTGCCCAATCCGTGCCCCTGGCCGCCCTGCTCGCCGGGGCGAACGTCCCGGTCGGCCCGCTGACCGAGACCGAGCTGCGCGAGGTCATCACCGAACCCGCCCGGCGCGCCGGCGCCAGCGTCGAGCGGGCGCTGGTGACCAAGATCGTGGCGGATGCGCAGGGGCAGCCGGGCGCCCTCCCGCTGGTGTCGCACGCGCTGCTGGAGACGTGGCGGCAGCGCCGGGGCGACGTCCTGACCGTGGCCGGCTACGAGGCCGCCGGCGGGATGAGCGGCGCGATCGCCCAGACCGCGGAGTCCGTCTACCAGGCGCTGGACGCGCGCGACCGGGAGACGGTCCGCCAGGTGCTGACCCGGCTGGTGACCTTGGGCGAGGGCGTGCCGGACACCCGGCGCCGGGTCCGCCGGGACGAGCTGGACCAGCCGGGCGTCGACGCGGTGCTCGCCGAGCTGGCCGCCGCGCGCCTGCTGGTGCTCGGCGCGGACACCGTCGAGATCGCGCACGAGGCGCTGATCGGCGCGTGGCCCCGGCTCGGCGACTGGCTGCACGCCGGGCGGGACGAGCTCACGCTGCACCGCCGGCTGACCGAGGCCAGCCAGATCTGGCGGTCGCACGACCACGACGCCGGCGCGCTCTATCGCGGCGCGCCGCTGGCCGCGTGGGACGGCCGCGACACGCGGGGCCTCAACGAGCTGGAGCGCGCGTTCCTGACGGCCAGCCGCGACCGGCAGGCCCGGGAGTCGGCGGCCCGGCGGCGCCGCGCCCGGCTGCTGTCGACCGCCCTGGCGGCCGGGGTGGTGGTGACGAGCGTGCTGGCCGCCGTCGCGGGCGTGCAGGCGTACCGGGCGAACGAGCAGCGTGACCTGGCCCGGGCCAGCCTGCTGGTGGCGAACGCCCGCGCCCAGTCGCAGGTCGACCACGAGCTCGCGCTGCTGCTGGCCGTGGAGGCGTACGACACCCGGCCCACCGTGGAGGCACAGGCGGCGTTGCGCCAGGCGACGGCCGACTCACGGGTACGGGCGACAGTGCCCGCCGGTCAGGGCCAGGTGCTCGAGGTGGCGTTCGGACCCGACGGCCGTACGGTGGCCAGCGCCGGCGACGACGGCACGGTCCGGTTGTGGCAGCGCGCCGAGCCGGACGGGCTGCACCCGGCGCCCCGCGTCCTGCGGCACGGCGACGCGCCGGTGAACGGCCTCCGGTTCAGCCCGGACGGGCGGCTGCTCGCGGCGGGCGGCACCGACGGCCTGATCACCGTGTGGCCGCTGAGCGGCGGCGCGCCGGTGGTGCTGCGCGGGCACGGCGACGTGGTGCACGCCGTCGCGTTCAGCCCGGACGGCCGGCGGGTGGCGAGCGGCGGCGGCGGCGGCGACGGCACGGTCCGCGTCTGGGACTCCGCCGGCGGCCGTCCCCCGGTGGTGCTGACGACGGGCAGCCCCGCGCTCGGCGTCGCCTTCAGCCCGGACGGCACGCGGATCGCCGCCGGCGGCACCGAGACCATCCACCTCTGGGACGCGACCGGCCGGGGCACGCCGACGGTCCTGCGCGGCCACGAGTGGACGGTCAAGGACGTCGCGTTCAGCCCGGACGGCCGGCAGCTGGCCAGCGCCGGCAGCGACGGCACGGTGCGCGTCTGGCCCGTGGCCGGCCCGGGCGAGCCGGTGATCTTGCAGGGCAACGACTCGTACGTCGAATCGGTGGCGTTCAGTCCCGACGGCCGCCGCGTCGCCAGCAGCCACAGCGGCAGCAACACCGTCCGGGTGTGGAGCACGACCGGCGAGCAGGATCCGGTGGTGATGCGCGGGCACGACGGGGCGGTGTGGAGCGTCGCGTTCAGCCCGGACGGCCGGCGGCTGGCCAGCGCGAGCACCGACGGCACCCTGCGGTTCTGGGACCCGGAGGTGGCCGCGAGCCCGCTCGTGCTGCGCGGGCACCGCGGCGAGGTGTGGTCGGTGGCCACCGGCGCCGGCGGGCGGCTGATCGCCAGTGGCGGCGTCGACGCGATCGTGCGCGTCTGGCGGCATCCGTGGCGCGACGGCCCGGTGCTGCTGCGCGGCAACGAGGACGAGGTGCTGGCGGTCGCGGTCAGCGCGGACGGCCGCTGGGCGGCGAGCGGCGGGCGGGACCGCACCGTGCGGGTCTGGGACACGGCCACCGGCGCCGAAAGGGCAGTGCTGCGCGGCCACACCGACGCCGTCTTCGGGGTGGACTTCAGCCCGGACGGGCAGCGGCTGGCCAGCGCCGGCCGGGACGGCACCGTCCACGTCTGGCCTCTTGCCGGTGGCTCGCCCGTGACGCTGCGCGGACACGAGGGCAGCGTGCGGGGCGTCGCGTTCGCCCCGGACGGGCAGCGCGTCGCGAGCGCGGGCGCCGACGGCACCGTGCGGATCTGGCGGGCGGACGGCACCGGCACCCCGGCGGTGGTGCAGGACCAGCCACCCGGCCGGCAGGTCTGGACGGTCGCGTTCAGCCCGGACGGCGAGCGCCTCGCCGTCACCGGTCAGGACGGGGCCGTACGGATCTGGCGCGGCGACGGGCAGGGGCCACCGGTCTCGCTCTCCGGGCACCGCGACGCCGTCTGGAGCTCGGCCTTCAGCCCGGACGGCCGGCTGCTCGCCACCAGCGGGCAGGACGCCGACGGCGTACGGATCTGGGAAGTCGCCACGGGCCGGGAACTGGTCACCGTGCGGGGCCACGGCGCGACGGTGGAACAGGTGCGGTTCACCCCCGACGGCCGGCTGATCACCGCGCACGGCGACAGCACTGTCCGGATCTGGCAGTGCGGCGTCTGCGGCCCGATCGCCGAGGTGCGCGCCCGGGCGGGTGACCTGCTCACCCGCGACCTCACCCCCTCGGAACGGGACGCCTTCGTCGTACCGGCCCGGTTGTTTAGCCCGCCGCGGGGCTACTGAACAACGTCGCCGCCGGGTTCGCTGAGGGCCGGCACACGACGAACGGGGGAAAGATGAAAACACTCGTACGGCTTCTCGGGGCGATGACGATCGCCGCGGTCCTGCTCGGGCTGGCCTCGACGCCGGCCTCGGCGGCCCGGCGAGCGCCGGTCTGCGACCGATGGCCGACTTCGTACACCTTCTACAGCGTCATGGACCACACGGTCGACCCGCCGACCGGGGTCGCCGACCGCATGGTGATGGGCGTCAACGGCGCGTCCACCGCGCTCAAGGCGCAGGCGATCGTCGCGAGGTTCGACCCGTACGCGGTCAACCAGCAGTGGCAGAGCCGCATCTGCAACCTGGCGGGCACCGACTACCTCCAGTTCCGCAACCTGAAGTCGCAGCTCTGCCTGGACAAGTCCGAGGACACGCCCAACGCGAACGGGAACCTCGTCTACCAGTACACCTGCACCGGCACCAACAACCAGCTGTGGCGGCGCCAGTCCCAGGGCGGCAGCATCGGCAACTGGAAGCAGCTCAAGAACCTGGCCGCCGGCCGCTGCCTCGACATCCACTACGAGCGGTGGGTGACCGGCCAGCACCTGGTGGTCTGGGACTGCGCCACGAGCAGCGCGCCCAGCCGCTCGCAGCAGTGGAACACCTACTGACGGTGGCCCGCGCACGGGGGATCAGCGTGCCGGGGCGTTCAGCACCCGCAGCACGCTGGTGCGCAGGGCGGTAGCGGCATCGTCCCGGGTCATGGCGCCGGCGTCGACCTCGGCGCCGGCGGCGTGACCCAGCTGGATGACGACGACGGCGAACCAGCCAGGTGAGAGCTGGTCGTCGAACTCCCCCGCCGCCTGCCCTCGGGTGATCACCCGCTCGAGCCGGGCGACGACGGGAAGGTGCTGGCGGCGGTCTTCTTCGGGGGAGACCGCCGCCGCGCCGGCCGCATGGAAGATCCGGCCGT
The DNA here is from genome assembly GCF_016862115.1 of Paractinoplanes deccanensis. GTDB lineage: Bacteria > Actinomycetota > Actinomycetes > Mycobacteriales > Micromonosporaceae > Actinoplanes > Actinoplanes deccanensis. Next base: position 17,876 of record NZ_BOMI01000166.1, on the reverse strand, counting down.
GCCGAGCCATGATCTGAGCGCTCGCGTCGAGCAGGCGCAGCAGTGCCTCGGTCGCCGAACCCGAGTCGAGGTCGACGGCCTCCATCGCCGCGACGGCCGCCTCGGTGACCCGCGCGAGCACGGCACCCATCAACTGCTCCCGCGACGAGAAGTGCGCGTAGACCGTCTGCCGCGTCACCCCGGCCGCCGCCGCGATCGCCTCGACGCTGCACTCCGGATCGGCCCCGAGCAGCTCCGTCGCCGCGTCCAGGATGGACGCCCTGCTCCGCTCGGCGTCCGCCCGCCGGCGCCGCGCTCCTTGCGCTTCCCCCTGCATCGTCGATATCTTACACGCTGTAAGAGTTAATGATCGCGGGGACCCCATGGAGGATCCGCGCCAGTTCATTCTCGATTTCGTCACGGGTTTCGGCCGCGACCTGATGCACGCCGACGAGGACCCCGCCGCGGTCGTCGACCGCTACCACACACCCGACGTCGTCCAGATCGCCGACGGCCACCGCATGGATCGCGCGAAGCTGATCGCCCACAGCCGCCCCATCCGCAAACGCCGGCCCCGCGCCCGCATCGACGTCCACGAGGCCCTGGCCGACGGCGACCGGCTGGCCGCCCACTACACGATGCACGTCGAGGACCGCGGCCGCGCCTTCGCCATCGAGGTCACCTTCTTCGGCCACTTCACCCCCGACGGCCGCCTCCGCCGGGCCACCATGCTCACCCGCACCCTGCCCGACACCGCGGAAGCCACCCCGTGAACCGCCGGTAGAGCCCCGCACCGAGGGCGCCGACGGTGGCGAGATCGTGGGAGGAATCGCCGCGCCGCGCGTCGACGTAGAGCGCGAGACCCATCGGGAGTGCGGGTGGGACCTCGCAGGCGCCCTGACTGCCCCCGGGTCCGGACCGCCGCTCCTGGTGACGAAACGTAGGGCGGCAGGGACGCGAGAACCCCGCTGCGGCATCTCGACACGGCAGAGGGGACGCTCTGTCCTCTTCAGCGCACCTCAAGGGCGCGGACCAGCTCGCGCATCGGCCCGGTCAAGCGGGCGCGGCGCTCGCACACGTCGGCAACCAGGCTTCGCGCGCAGACCTGATGGCGGAGCCACGTCGGGGCCAACGTCTTGGCGACCAGGGTGTCCACGGCGTCGGCGCCTGGGCCTGCGCCACGTCGAGGAGGTGGCGTCCCTGGGAGATCGGTTGGAGCCATCGGGCCGCACCCGACCGGCGGCCGCGGGTGCCCGCTCCGGCCGGTCCAAGGTCACCGGGGCGTAGGTCTCCTGGATGACAACCTGCGTCGGGCCGAAGTTGAGGGCATGGTCGAGACGGTCGCCGGCCATCCGAGCCGGGCCGGCACGGGTCGGCGTCAGGTAGTCGCCGCGGGCGGCGGCGCGGGCGACGGCGCGGGCGACGGCGCGGGCGACGGCGCGGGCAGCGGCGCGGGCAGCGGCGCGGGCAGCGGCGCGGGCAGCGGCGCGGGCAGCGGCGCGGGCAGCGGCGAGGGCCCAGAGCAGCATGCCGCCCCGGACGGTGAGCTGCTGCGGCGTGGCGGCACTCAGGCGGGGCTCGATGCGTTCGGCGACGCGCTGCGCGACCCGCCGGCCTCGTCGTTGCGGGCCTGGTTCATCAGCACCCGCGCAAAGGTGCCGTGCGCGGCGTCCCATTGGAGTTCGTCGGAGCCGGACGCCGCGGCGGCCATGGCCCGCTCGGCACCGATCAGGGCCAGGTCGTCGCGGCCGAGAGGGACGAGCAAGCACGAGGACAGCTGGTAAGCCTGGGACAAGGCGGCGCCGGCACCCTGCGCGTGCCGAGCCTCGATCATCAGGCCGGCCGCCCGCCGGGCGAGATCGACGAACCGGCCGGACCAGTGGTCGCGCCGGCCGAGGCCGCGGCCATGCCGTCGCTCCGCTGGTAGCAGTGCGGGCAGGGCGGCCGGCCGCAGAGGCGGGCCGCCCACCCGACGACATGTCGAGTGGGTGCCCGTCGGTCATTTGCGGTTGTAGAGGCGCATGGTCAGGGTTCCGAAGATGAGGACCAGGGCGCCGCTGGCGATGAAGGTCCACATGATCTCGGGCATGTCCGGGGTGCCGGACATGATGGAGCGGATCGCGGTGACCAGGTGGGTGATGGGGTTGACCTCGACGAAGGCCTGGAGCCAGCCGGGCATGGTGGAGGGCTCGACGAAGACGTTGCTCAGGAAGGTGAGCGGGAACAGGACGAGCATGCTCACGCCCATGACCGATTTTTCGGAGCGCAGGAGCAGGCCGAACATGGTCCAGATCCAGGAGAAGGCGAACGAGAAGACGACCAGCAGGGCTATGCCGCCCACGATGCCCATGACGCCGCCGTCGGGGCGGAAGCCGAGGATCAGGCCGACGACCATGATGGTGGTGGCGGCGAGGATGTAGCGCAGGACGTCGCCGAAGATCATGCCGACCAGGGCGGCGGGGCGCCAGACGGGCAGGGTGCGGAAGCGGTCGAAGACGCCCTTCTCGATGTCGGTGTTGAGGCCGACGCCCGTGTACATCGTGATCATGACGACGCTGGTGACCATGATGCCGGGGAGGAAGAACTGGAGGTACTCCCTGGTGGAGCCGGCCAGCGCGCCGCCGAACAGGTAGGTGAACATCAGCGTCATGATGATCGGGAACGCGGTGACGTCGAACAGCTGCTCGGGGACGTGCTTGATCTTGAGCACGGCCCGCCAGCCGAACGTCAGCGACGCCGACCAGGCGCTCGGGCGGGCCGGCGCGGCGCCGCGGGACAGCACGGCGCTGAGGGTGTCGGTGGACGGGGTGTAGGTCTGCGCGGACGTCGTGGTCATGCGGGCACCGCCTGGGAGGTCGACGCGGTCAGGGCGAGGAACACCTCGTCGAGGCTGGGCTGGCCGAGCGAGAAGTCGTCGACGACGATGCCGGCCTCGGCGAGCCGGGCCAGCGCCCGGGAGGCCTGCTCGGCGGCGCCCCGCGACGAGCCGTCGGCCCGCGCGGTCAGCGCCACGGGGTCGGCCTCGAGCTGCACCGTCGTGCCCAGCTCCTCGGCCAGCACCCGCTCGGCGGCCGGCCGCTGGGCGGCGTCGCGCAGCCGCACGTGGACCGTGCCCGCGCCGATCGACGACTTGAGCTCGCCCGGCGTGCCCTCCGCGATCACGCGGCCGTGGTCGATCACCGCGATGCGGCCGGCCAGCTGGTCGGCCTCGTCGAGGTATTGCGTCGTGAGCAGCACGGTGGTGCCGCTGGCCACGACGATGCGGATGATGTCCCACACCTGGTTGCGGCTGCGCGGGTCGAGCCCGGTCGTGGGCTCGTCGAGGAAGAGCAGATCGGGCGTGTTGAGGATGCTCGCGGCGATGTCGATGCGCCGGCGCATGCCGCCCGAGTATTTCTTGATCTGACGGTCGGCCGCGTCGGTCAGCCCGAACGCGGCGAGCAGCTGGGCGGCCCGGTCGCGCGCCGCCCGCTTGCCGTGGCCGAGCAGCCGGCCCAGCAGGACCAGGTTCTCGGTGCCGGTCAGGTCTTCGTCGACGGACGCGTACTGCCCGGTGAGGCTCACCCGGCTGCGGACGGCGTCGGCCTCGCGGAGCACGTCGTGGCCGAACACCCGCGCCGCGCCGCCGTCGGGGCGCAACAGCGTCGCCAGCATGCGCACCACCGTGGTCTTGCCTGCTCCGTTGGGCCCGAGGAGGCCGTAGACCGTGCCCGAGGGGACGGTCAGGTCGACGCCGTCGACCGCGCGGTTGTCGCCGAAGGTCTTGACCAGACCGTTGGTTTCGATCGCCGGTGGGTTCATGCCGCCATGGTGCCCCAGGGGTGTGACATTTTTCGCTCCCGTTGCCGCCAGGAGGCGTATCTTCACATCAAGGAGTGGCAATGGAGCTGCGAACCCGCCTGCTGATCTTCCGGTGCGACTACCTGCTGCGGCGCGCGAACCATCGGCGCCGGCGGCGGCTGGCCGCTGAGCTCGCCTCATACACGAGCCATGCCGAGCTCAACGAGCTCTACGCGGTGCTCGACACCTATCCCGACGGGCAGACCCACGAGATCCGCCAGATCCTGCGCGCGCAGGCGATCAGGCGCGGGCGATGAGCACCGGGCACTCGGCCCGCTGGAGCAGCCGGGTGCCGACCGGGCCGAGCAGCACGCCCTCGTAGCCGTGCCGGCGCGGCCCGACGACCACCAGCTGAGCCTGGCGGCAGCGCTGCACCAGCACCTTGTCGGGACGCCCGCCGATCACCTCGCGGGTGGCCCGTACCTGGGGATACTTCTCGCGCCACGGGTCGAGCTGGAGGTCGATCTCGGCGCCGAGCGCCTCCTCGGCGGCCGCCGTCACCCGCGGGCTGCCCTGGTCGTGCGCGGTGACCGCGACCAGCGGCACGCCGCGCATCGCCGCCTCGTCGAACGCCCGCCCGATGATCGTGCCGGCGCCCGGGTCGTCGTTGACACCGACCACCACCGGCCCGTCCTCGGGGAAGGCACCGCGCACGACGACCACCGAGGACTGCGCCTGCGTGGCGACCTGGCCGCAGACCGTGCCGTGCGCCTGGCCGAAGAACCCCCGGTCGCCGTGGCTGCCGACGACCACGAGGGCGGCGTCCTCGGCCGCGTGCACCAGCACGGGCACCGCGTATCCGGTGAGCGCGAGCGCTCGCACCTCCACTCCGGGTGCGGCGGCACGGGCCTGCTGCACCGCGGTGTGCACCGCGCCGGCCGTGTCGTCCTTGCGGGCGTCGAAGGCGAAGGACTCGTGGCGGTGGCGCGCGATCAGCACCCGCAGCTCCGCCTCGCGCATCCGGGCCTCCCTGGCGGCCCACCGCACCGCCGCCAGGGACCCGGCGGATCCGTCGACGCCGACCACTACCTTCGTCTTGTTCACGGCCGCCCCTCCCTCGCGTCGCCAGATCTCAGCGTCACCCCGCGGGCAGGGGTTTTCAAGGGCGTGTTCAAGGGGCGACAGCCGCCGCCCCCCGAACCCGTCAGTCCTCCACCCGGAAGCCGATCTTCAGGCGTACCTGATAGTGGGCGACGTCGCCGTCCACCACCTGGCCGCGGATCTCCTGGGTCTCGAACCACTCGATGTTGCGCACCGTCTGGTTCGCCTTGCGGATGGCGGTACGGATCGCGTCGTCGACGCTGGTCGGGCTGCTGCCCACGACCTCACTGAGCCGGTACACGTGGTTGGTCATGCCGCTCAGCTTCCGCTCACCGTTCCGGTCAGCACAAGGTCCGGTGTCACGTGCAGCTCGACCGACTCGTCCGGCTCGGCCAGCGCGTCGGCGATCGTCGGCACCACCAGCGAGCCGGTCGCGGTGCCCGGTTCGAAGAACACCCACGGCAGCGCGGCCGTCGACGAGAGCGGCCGCGACGGCTCGGGGTCCTCCCAGGCCACGTCCTGGAACCACACCGGGTCGACGTCCGTGCTGGACAGCTCGGCGCCGCTCGCCGGTGGCTCCGGCTGGGCTCCCACCACGTACGGCGTCTCGACCGGCGCCGACAGGCCCAGCTCCCAGCTCAACGCGCCGCCCTCGGCCACGCGCACCGACCGGACGGCCGCGCTGATCACCGGCTCGGGGTCGTCGTTCTCGACCGTGACGCCGCCGATGTAGTCGCGGATCTGGAAGCCGCGCTCGGCCTTGGCGAGCAGGTACTGACCCTCGCCGTCGCCGTACATCTCGTCGCCGGTGACCGTGACCGGCACGCTCACCGACCGGTCCACGGTGACCAGCCAGGTCCGGGTCACCTCGAACGACACCGCGTCGACCAGGAAGAACCGCACCTGCCCGGCGCCGCGCCCGCTGACGGTCACCGGGACCTGGTAGGTCCGGCTGCCCGAGTCGCCCTCGACGACGTCGAGGGTGCCGACGTCGAGCTGCGGCAGGCTCACGCTGCCGGGTGGCGGGGTGCCTTCGCCGTACGCCCACGCGTCGAGCACGATGGCCCGGCCGGATCCCGTGCGCGGCGTGAACTCCAGCGCGGTCACCGGCAGCGGCGGCACCGTCAGGCGGACCTCCTGCGCCCAGTACGAGGTGGTCAGCTCGGTGCCGGGCAGCCCGTCGAGCCGTACGTCGCCGAGCGCGACCCGCCGTCCGCCGGCCAGCACGGCCGAGACGCCGAACGCCGTGCCCGTGCTGTTCGGCGGGACGATCACCCGCAGCGCCAGCCTGCCGGTCTCGGCCCGCACCGGCCGGGGCAGCACGGCCCGCTGCGGCTTGCCGGCGGACGTCCACCTCAGGTCGGCCGCGTAGCGCCCCGGCTCGGGAACGACCGGCCCGAAGGTGGTGAAGTGCCCGATCCGCGAGTTGATGTCGTCGGGGTCGAGGCACGAGCGCGCGGCGACGTCGGTGACCTGCTCACAGATCCGCACGCCGCGCACGTCCGGCGCCGGGAGCAGCACCGGGCTTCGATTGCCGCCGAGCGCGTGGCTCAGCACCCGGGCCGGGCCGGCGGAGGGCGCCCGCACCCCGCCGCCGTCGAGCAGCGGCAGCACCCGGTCGTCGTCCTGGACGAAGACGCGAGCGGCGGCCGCGATGTAGGTGGCGCCGGCCTTCTGCTGCTGTGCCGCGGTGAGCCGCGTCGGCGTCCCGGGCGAGCAGACCGCGTCCTGGACCTGGTCGCTGGGGAAGTCGTCCCACGACGGGGCCGCCGACTGTCCCGGCGTCCACTCGGTGTTGAAGTAGTTGTGGTTCGCGCCGACCATGTAGAGCGCGCTGTGCAGCGCCTTGCCGCGGCTCACGCCGCGCGTCTCGTCCACGTACATCTGGCCCTGCAGGTCGAAGACGTCGCCGTCGCAGCCCGGCAGGATCGTCGCCGACGGCACGTCCGGCACGGGGTTGTGGCCGAACAGGGTCGGCCCGATCATCAGCAGCCCCCGGACGGTCCAGCGCGGGTCGGGCGCCATCGCGGCCCGGTTGACGCCCTCGCCCCCGCGGGAATGGCCCACCAGCAACACCTTGCCGAGATCGGCGCGGGGGTCCTTCGCGAGCAGCGCGAGGTGGTGCCGGATCAGCTCGGCACGGGCCTGCGCGCCGCCGTCCTCGCTGGCCCAGTCCTGCCCGTTGATGCCGTTCGCCGAGACGGAGACGGTCAGGTAGCCCTGCGAGGCGAGCAGTTGCTGCGCCTGCAGATAGCCGCGATGGCTCGGGATCGGCAGGGTGCCCTCCGGGCAGGGCCATTGCTGCGGTACGTCGTCGCTCTGCCCCTGGTAGCAAACGGAGTGCCGGCCGTGCAGGAAGAGCGCGAGCGGCCGCTTGCCCGAGGCGCCGACGGGCGCCACGACGACGGCCTTCGTCTCCACCTTCTCGGGGTATTCGAGCTGCACCGGCGCCAGGTCGTATTCCGAGGTGGCCGTGCGGTACGGGCCGGGCAGCCCGGGGTCGGCGCCGCCGGCGGCCGGCGGGGCGGCCGGCGGCAGCGCGGCGGCCTTGCGCGACGAGCGGGGCGGGGCGACGTCGATGCGCTTGCCCGCGGCCCGCGCCGACAGCGAGTGCAGCGGGCCGGGGGCCACTCCCGAAAGGGTGAACGTTCTTTCGTCCGGATGCGGCCTCGCCCGGCCGAGCATCCGGTCGCCCGACCAGAACTCGACCGCCGCGTCGCCCATCGGCACCCGCTCGGCGGAGCGCCAGGTGAGCCTGCCGTCCACAACGGACCAGCCTCCGCCCGGGTCCGCGGCCACCGGTGGCACGGCGACCGCGCTGCCGGCGGCCCCCACGACAAGTGTCACGGCGACCGCCGCCGCCGTCAGAATTCTTCGCATGCAAGTGTGTCTATCTCACACCCGCAACCAGCTCGATGATCGTCGAAACATGGCACCATGACACGATGGCTGACGCGACGACGCGCACCGCGTACCGGACCTGCCCCCTCTGTGAGGCCGCCTGCGGCCTGGAGCTCACCATCTCCGCCGACCGGGTGGTGGCGGCCCGCGGCGACCGCGAGCACGTCTTCAGCCACGGCTTCGTCTGCCCCAAAGGCGCCACGTTCGGCACACTCGACGACGACCCCGACCGGTTGCGCCGCCCGCTCGTGCGGCGCGACGGCCGGCACGTCGAGGTGAGCTGGGCGGAGGCGTTCGAGGCGGTCCGCGCCGGGCTGCGGCCGGTCCTCGAGGCGCACGGCCGGGACGCCGTCGCCGTCTATCTCGGCAACCCGAACGTGCACACCATGGCCGGCGGCCTCTACGTGTCGCCGCTCGTGCGGGCGCTCGGCAGCAAGAACACGTTCTCGGCGAGCACCGTCGACCAGATGCCCAAGCACGTGTCGTGCGGCTACCTGTTCGGCAACCCGCTCGCCATCCCGGTGCCCGACCTCGACCGCACCGACCTGCTGCTCCTGCTCGGCGCCAACCCGTGGGAGTCCAACGGCAGCCTCGCCACCGCGGCCGACTTCCCGGGCCGGCTGCGCGCGATCCAGCGGCGCGGCGGGCGCTTCCTGGTGGTCGACCCGCGCCGCACCCGCACGGCCGAGCACGCCGACGAGCATCTGTTCATCCGGCCCGGCGCCGACGCGCACCTGCTCTTCGGCATCGTGCACACGCTCTTCGCCGAGGGCCTGGCCGAGCCGGGCCCGCACGTCTCAGGCGCCGACGCCGTACGAGACCTCGCGCGCGACTTCCCGCCGGAGCTCGCGGCGGCCGCGTGCGGCATCCCCGCCGAGCGCATCCGGGGGCTGGCGCGGGAGCTGGCCGCCGCGCCGAGCGCCGCCGTCTACGGCCGGATCGGCACGTGCACTGTCGAGTTCGGCACGCTGACGAGCTGGCTGATCGACGTGGTCAACGTGCTGACCGGCAACCTCGACCGGCCCGGCGGCGTGATGTTCCCGCTCGCCGCCCACCTGCGGCCGCAGTCGCGCCCCGGCGGCAAGGGCTTCCGCACCGGGCGCTGGCACAGCCGGGTGCGCGGGCTGCCCGAGGTGAAGGGCGAGCTGCCGGTCGCCACGCTCGCCGACGAGATCGAGACGCCGGGCGACGGGCAGGTGCGCGCGTTCGTCACCATCGCCGGCAACCCGGTGCTGTCCACGCCGAACAGCGGCCGGCTCGACCGGGCGCTCGCCGGGCTCGACTTCATGGTGAGCGTCGACCCCTATCTGAACGAGACGACCCGCCACGCCGACGTGATCCTGCCGCCGTCCACGGCAACCCGAAAGGGTCACTACGACTTCTCGTTCCTGGCGCTGGCGGTGCGCAATTTCGCGGCCTACTCCCCCGCGGTGCTGCCCGCCGACCCGGGCGCCCTCGACGAGTGCGACATCCTCGCCCGCCTCACCACGATCATCGACGGCAGCGACACCGAGCCGGCCGCCGTGCACGAGCAGATGCTGACCCGGCTGCTCGAGAAGGCCGCGGGCCCGTTGGGGCGCGACGTGGACGCGCTGCGGGCCGAGGTCGGCGGCGACCATCCGGCCGAGCGCCTGCTCGACGTCGCAGTGCGCACCGGCGCCTACGGCGACCTTTTCGGCGTACACCCGGAGGGGTTGACCTTGAAGAAGCTCGTCGACAACCCGCACGGCGTCGACCTCGGCCCGCTGCGGCCCCGCATCCCCGAGGTGCTGCGCACGCCGAGCGCGACGGTCGAGCTGTGCCCCGAGCCGATGGTCGCCGAGACCGCCCGGCTGCGCGCGTCCCGCGACCGGCGCCGCGACGACCTGGTGCTGATCGGCCGGCGGCACCTGCGGTCCAACAACAGCTGGATGCACAACGTGCCGGCGCTGGTGAAGGGCCGCGACCGCTGCACGCTGCAGGTCAATCCGGCCGACGCCGCGCGGCTCGGGCTCGGCGACGGCGAGCAGGCGCAGGTGACCTCGCGGGCCGGCATGCTGTGCGCGACGGTGGAGGTGACCGATCAGGTGATGCCGGGGGTGGTGAGCCTGCCGCACGGCTGGGGGCACGGGCTGCCCGGCACCCGGATGCGGGTCGCCGCCGAGCATCCGGGCGTCAACTCCAACGTGCTCACCGACGAGCTCACCGTCGACCCGCTCAGCGGCAACAGCGTGCTCAACGGGATTCCTGTGGAGCTGAAGCCGGTTTCCGCCAGCGGATCTCGGTGATCGCGCGGCCGGCGACGCGGGTGACCTCGGCGGTGGCGCCCTCGACGGTCACGGTCTCGCCGGGCGCGGTCGGGATGTGGCCGAGCTTCGACAGCACCAGCCCGGCCACGGTGGTGTAGTCGCCGTCCTCGAGGTGCTCGATGTCGATGCCGACGTCGGGCAGGTCGTGGATGGGGAACGTGCCGGGCATCAGCAGGGCGCCGTCGGCCTCGCGGACCACCGCCTGCACGTCGCGGTCGGTCTCGTCGTAGATCTCGCCGACCACCTCCTCGACCAGGTCCTCCATCGTCACGATGCCGTCGATGGCGCCGCGCTCGTCGACCACCATGGCCAGCTGCTGGCGCTGCCCGCGCATCTGCATCATCGCGTCGGAGACCTTGAGGCTCTCGGGCAGGAAGAGCGCGTCGAACATGTGGTCGCGCACCGGGCCGCGCGCGTCGATCAGGTCGCGCAGGTGGGTCACGCCGAGCACGTCGTCGAGGCCCATCGGCCCGGTCACCGGCGCGCGCGAGTGGCCGCCGGCGACCAGCCGGGCGAGCGCGTCGTGGGCGGGCAGGTCGGCCGGGATCACGAGCACGTCGCGGCGCGGGACGAGGATCTCGCGCAGCACCCGGTCGGCGATCTCGAAGGCGCCGCTGATGATCGTGCGCTGCTCCGGCGTGAACTCCTGCTGCTGGGTCACCAGGTCGCGGATCTCCTCGGTGGTCACCTCCTCGCGCGTCGCGTTCGGGTCCACGCCGGTCAGGCGTACGAGAACGTCGGTGGACTTGCCCAGCAGCCAGACCACCGGCCGCGACAGCCCGGACAGCACGTCGAGCGGGCGGGCCACCATGAGCGCCCAGCCCTCGGCCCGCTGCATCGCGATCCGCTTGGGCGCGAGCTCGCCCACCACCAGCGTGAAGAAGGTCAGCACGATGGTGACCAGCACGATCGCCACCGGCTCGGCGGCCGACCCGAGAAAGCCGAGCGGCCCGGTGAGCGGCTTGGCGAGCGACACGGCCGCCGACGCCGACGCCAGGAAGCCGGCGAGCGTGATGCCGATCTGGATCGTCGCGAGGAACCGGTTGGGGTCGCGGGCCAGCTTCGCCAGCGTCGCCCCGGTGCGCGAGCGGCGCTCGAGGCGCTGCAACTGGCTGTCCCGCAGCGAGATGAGCGCCATCTCGCTGCCCGAGAAGGCAGCGTTGAGCAGCACGAGGAAAACGACGAGAACGATCTGCCATCCGTAGCTGCCCACGGCGTCAGTCTTTCAGCAGTTCCCGCTCCGCCGTTCGCGGACCCGGCAGGTTTTCCTGTGGCAAGCGTCGCTCCAGCTCGCCGATGAGCAGGTGCAGCCGCGCGAGTTGCTCGTTCAGGGGCGGCTCGGCGGCCTTGGCGCCGCGGTTCTCGTCGTGCGCCTCCTGGAGGGCGGTCAGCACGACGCCGACGAGCAGGTTGGTGAGCAGGTAGCAGGCGGCGACCATGTACGACACGTAGTAGAGGACGGCCCACTCGGTGACCTCGCGGCCGGCCTGGAGCGTGTCGGTGATGCCGTCGAGCGACAACAGCAGGAACAGCGTCAGCATCGCCTGGCCGACCGTGCCGTAGCGCTCGGGATAGGCGTCGCCGAACATCATCCAGCCCAGAATCGCGTACCCGTAGAGCAGCACCACCGTCACCAGCAGGAAGCTGCCGAGGCCCGGCAGGCTGCGCCGGATGCCGACCAGGATGACGCGCAGGCTCGGGAAGAACCGGAACGTCCGCACGATGCGCGCCAGCCGCAACAGCCGCAGCAGCGTCACGTTCTCGCGCACTCCGGGCAGCAGCGGCGCGGCGACGATCAGCAGGTCGAACACGTTCCATCCGTCCCGGAAGAACCGCGTGCGCGAGGCCCCGAACCGGATCAGCAGCTCCACCGCGAAGTACGCGACACAGGCGTACTCGATCGCGTGCAGCCACCCGCCCGCCGCCGCGACCACCGGCTCGTAGGTCTCCAGGCCGAGGGTGAGGGCGTTGACCACGATGACGGCGAAGCCGGCGAGGTTGAACCAGGACGCCGCCACCAGGCGGCTGCAGAGAAGGGCGGTACGCGTCATCGCCGGGAAGCGTAAGACATCGGGGACGCCCGGGCACGAACCGGGCGTCCCCGCCGGGAGTCAGCAGTGCCAGACGATCGGCCGGGTGGCCTTGTCGCCGAGCTCCTCGCCGGCGACGACGCGGCCGTCGGCGCTGACGGCGGTGGCCACGTCGTAGTTGCGGCCGGGGCTCAGGTGCGGCAGCGGCCGGCCGGCGAGCGTGGCCACGCGGTAGGGCGGGGAAGGCTCCGTGCGGGTGGTGACGCCGGCCGCGTCGCCCGCCTCGGTGGTGCCGGCGACGGCGATGCCGGGGATCACTTCCGGGCTGTGGTCGCCGGTGTTCCAGCGGACGGCCTGGCCGGCCGCGTTGGGGCCGATGCGGGCCGCGGCAATGACACCGTCGGAGCGCGCCGGGCCGGAGGTGCCCACGATCCAGTCGCCGGCGATCGCGATGGCGCTGCCGGGGCCGAAGCGGGCGGCGGCCAGCCAGAACGCGGCCCTGCTCACCTTGTCCGCGCCGCGGATGACGCCGACGATGTCGCCGCGCTGGTTGACGGCGTTGGCGGTCACGTCGCTGCCCGCGGGCGCGGGCAGGACCCGGACCTTCCCGTTCTCGTACGCCCAGCCGACGAGCCGATGGTCGCGGGTCACGCTGCCGACGACCGTGCCGTGCACATTGACGCCGAGCGGGGCCGGCGCGAAGCCGGCGACGGGCAGTTCCCGCAGGGTCCCGCCGTCCCAGAGGAGGGCCTTGCCCTGTTCGCCGGTCTCCTCCGAGCCCTGCACCGCGCCGGCGATGAAGCGGCCCGTCGGGTCCACCGCGGTGGTCCTCCTCTGGACGGTCACGGGCTCGGTGAGCAGGTGCCGCATCTTGGCCAAGCCCTTGGCGCTCTGGCTCTTGACCGTGCCGTCGGTGCAGTCGAGCAGTTCGGCCACCTCGCCGACCGGCAGGTCGTAGACGAAGCGCAGCACCAGCACGGCCCGCTGCCGCGGCGCGGTGGACGTCACCGCACAACGTGTACGCCAGCCGCTGCAACCGGGGCAGGCCGGCGCTCGCGTACTCGACGTACTCGCGCTCCGCGTCCGCGCGCATCGATTCCCCCTTCGTCACCGCGGTAACGCGCCGGCCCGCCGCAACGGTTGCCCGGACGGCGCGGATTCTTCGCCCGGAGTCCGCCCGCCGGACACGTCGCGTGCCTACAAAGGGCAGATGATCCGACGTCTGTCCCTCGCCGCCGCCGTCGTGGCCGGTGGCGTGCTCGCCGCCTCACCCGCGCTCGCCCACCCCGCGGGCGCCTCGCCGTCGCTGTCCCTGCTGGACTCCCTCGTGGTGCCGGCGAGCCAGCAGTTCGGCACGCCGTTCGGCGGCATCTCCGGCATCGACTACGACCCGGCCAGCGGCCGCTACGTGGCGATCAGCGACGACCGGTCCGCGCTCGCCCCGGCACGCTATTACACCCTGCGGCTGCCGCTGACCCGCCGCGGCTTCGCGGTCACCGCGCCGGTCGTCACCGGCGTGACGACGCTGCGCGACACCAACGGCCAGGCGTTCGCCAACGGCACGGTCGACCCCGAGGCCGTACGCGAACTGCCTGGCACCGACCGTCTGGCGTGGACCAGTGAGGGCGCCGCGTCGACCGGGCTGCCGCCGTTCGTGCGGGAGACCTCGCGCGACGGCACCTTCCGCCGCGAGTACCGCCTGCCGGACGCCTACCGGCCCAGTGCCACCAACGGCGTGCGCAACAACCTGGCACTGGAGTCGCTCACCGTGTCCGCGGACGGCCGCTCGCTCGTCACCGCGACGGAGAACGCGCTCGTGCAGGACGGCCCGGCCGCCACCCTCACCCACGGCAGCAAGTCGCGGGTCCTGGTGCTCGACCGCGCCTCGGGCAAGGCGCGCGCCGAGTACGTCTACCCGGTCAGCCCGATCGCGCACGCGCCGACCGACCCGGCCAACCCGTACGCCGACCGCGGCCTCACCGACCTGCTCGCCATCGACAAGACGGACTTCCTGGCCGTCGAGCGCAGCTACGCGGGCGGCGTCGGCTTCACCATCCAGGTCTTCTGGACGACGACCCGCGGCGCCACCAACGCCGCCGGTCGCGCCGCGCTGACCGGCACCGAGAAGGCCATGCCGAAGAAGCTGCTCTTCGAGTTCCCCGAGGCCGACAACGTCGAGGGCATCACGTGGGGCCCGCGCCTGGCCGACGGCGGCCGCTCGATCGTGGCGGTCACCGACGACAACTTCGGCACCGCCGGCACCCAGTTCCACCTGCTGCGCTACGGCACCCGCCGATAGCGGCCTCTGTTTACTGTGGAGGACGATGACTGACACCATCTTCGTCGCCCTTCTCGGCGTCGCCGGCCAGATCGTGCAGGGACTCACCAGCGAGTTCCTGTTCGATCTGCGCCGGCGCCGGCAGCCCCCTGCCCAGATCAGCACCCGGGAGGTCCGCCGCGCCCTGGATTCCACCCGCCGCGGCCTGGCCACCCTGCGCGGCGGCGAGCTCCGCGAGCTTGCGGCGCACGAGTGGGACGCCGCCGTGGAGGCCGCCGGCCACTCGCTGACCGTCGCCGAGGTGGACCTCGACCTGGTCTTCGACCTCGAGCTGGACGCGGCCCGGCTGGCCCGGCACGTCGAGTCCCGCGGCACGGACAGCCTCCACCAGTTCGGCCTGGGCGCCGAGGGTGAGGCCGCGTACCGGCAGATCATCGGCCTGACCTGCACCAACCTGCTCTCCGCGCTCCAGCTCCAGCCGGGCTTCGACCGGCTCGTGCAGATGCGCATCCTCGGCAGTCTCAACAACCGCGGCAGCCTCGACAACCGGACCGTGGCCCACACCGGCCCGCCGGACGTCGACAGTGCCTTCACCGCCCGGTACGCCGAGGTCGTCGCCCAGCGGCTCGGCCGGTTCGAGCTCTTCGGCGTCACCCGCAGCCGCCGCCCGCGCCGGCACACGTTCGACAAATACGTGTCCCTGGCGGTGGCCCGCGGCGCCTCCGACGACGATGAGGAGGGCCTGACCGGTGTCGGCATCGACGTGGCCAACGCCCTCGCCGACAACCCGCGCGTGGTGATCCGCGCCGGGGCGGGAGCCGGCAAGACGACGCTGCTGCAATGGCTCGCCGCCTCCACGCACGGGCAGGTCCCGTTCTTCGTGCCGCTGCGCCAGTACGCCCAGGACGGCCGTCCCCTGCCGGCGCCCGAGGAACTGCCCACGATCATCGGCCGCCACATCGCCGGGGAGATGCCCCCGGGGTGGGCCAGCCGCCGCCTCGCCGCCGGTCAGGGCCTGCTGCTGATCGACGGCATCGACGAGGTGCCGCCGGAGCGGCGCGAGGCCGTCCGCGCCTGGATCGCCGACCTGGCCGAGGCCTACCCCGAGTCGCGGTACGTCGTCACGAGCCGCCCGCCGGCGATCGACGAGGACTGGCTCGCCGAGCACGACTTCGTCCCGTTCGACCTGCTGTCGCTCAGCGCCCAGGGCATCCAGGACTTCCTCGCGCGCTGGCACGAGGCCGCCCAGGAGGAGTACGGCGACGAGCCGGGCATGTCCGAGTGGCTCGACTCCTGCCGGCGCGAGCTCGGCGAGCTCATCGCGACCCGCCCCGAGCTGCGGCGGCTGGCCGCGAACCCGTTGCTGGCGGGCCTGATCTGCGCGCTCTATCAGGACCGGCACATGCACCTGCCGCGCGACCGCAAGAGCCTCTATGACGCGGCCCTGGAGCTGCTGCTCCTGCGCTGGGACGAGCGCCGCGGCGTACGGCTGGACCAGAGCCCCGCCCTGAGCATGGAGGAGCAGGTCGTCATCCTCCAGCGCCTGGCCTATTCGCTCGTCAAGAACCAGGACATCCTGCTGCCGCGCGGCGAGGCCGTGCACCGCATCCGGCACGCGATGCGCGGCATCCGGCCCGAGCACGCCGAGCCCGAGGCGGTGCTGCAGCGCACGCTGGAGCGCACCGGGCTGCTCCGCGAGGTGTACGACGGGCAGATCCAGTTCGTGCACCGCACGTTCCGCGACTACCTGGCCGCGAAGGAGGTCGTCGACGCCGGCGACCTGGGCCTGCTCGTCGAGAACGCCCACCTGGACCCGTGGCACGACGTGGTGGTGATGGCGGTCGCGCACGCCCGCCCGGTCGAGCGCGAGCGCATCCTCGGTGACCTGCTGCGCGGCAACGCGGCCGCCCGCGAACGGCCCGCCGTGCACGACCGCCTGCGCCTGCTGGCGGCCGCGTGCCTGGCCCAGGCCGACGTGACCGAGAGCGACGAGATCCGCGACCAGGTGCACCAGGCGGCGCGCCGCCTGATCCCGCCCGCCAGCCTCGACGACGCCGAGCTGCTGGCCCGCGCGGGCCCGTTCGTGCTGGAACTGCTGCCCGGCCCCGAGGGCCTCGACGACGAGCAGGCCGCGGGCGTGGTCCGCACGGCGGCGCTGATCGGCGGCGAGGGCGCCCGCGACACCATCGCCCGCTTCACCACGATCGACCAGGCCCTGGTCATCGACGAGCTGCTGCGCGCCTGGCGGGTCTCCGACGACCCCGAGCGGTACGCGACGGAGGTCCTCGCCGACGTCGACTTCGGCGACCGCCGCCTCGACATCCAGCGCTGGTCCCGGGTGCAGTACCTGCGCCACCTGCGCCGCCTGTCGACGGTCTCGTGCCGCGGCGACCTGACCCCGCTGGACCCCCTGGCCGCGATCCCCAACCTGCGCCGCCTCGAACTCCTGCAGAACACGGTGCTGCGCGACCTCAGCCCCCTGACGGCCGCCCGCGAGTTGCGCGTCCTGCACCTGGCAAGCTGCCCGATGTTGCGCGACCTGTCACCGCTGTGCCGCACCGGCCTGTCGGAGCTGCGCCTCTACCTGATGAACGCCTCCCTGCGCACCCTGGCCGGCGCCCCCATCACCCGCCTGGTCCTGCGCGACCGCGGCGTGTCGGCCGGCCTGCACGCCCTGCCCGGCGACCTGCCACTGACCTCCCTGGTGGTCGAGAACCGCCCGACCGACCGCAACCTGCTCGGCGTGGACCAGTTCCGTTCCCTGCGCTCGGTGGAGTTCGTCGGCGCACCGGACTCCGCGGAGCTGTCGGCCCTCGCCACCCTGCCCCACCTCACCCACGTGACAGCCCACCACCCCGAGACGGTGCAGGGTTTGCTGGGGTTGCCGGCTTTGACGCATTTGACCCTTGACTCGGTACGGCCGGACGTCCTCGCCGAGGCCCGGCGCGCCACCCACCTGGAGATCACGGTCCGCTGACGGCCGCACTGTCGCGGGGCGCCTTCGTCAGCGCCCGGCCGTTGTCCCCACATGCCGTTGTTCGCAGTCCCGCGCCCGCGACCGCACCCCGCCGTCTACAACGCCCTGCCCTCCACAACGCGCCGCCCCTCCACAACACCCCACCGTCCGCAACCCGCCGCCGTCCACAACACCGCGCCGTCCACACCCCGCCGCCGTCCACAACACCGCGCCGTCCAAAACGCACCGCCCCTCCACAACGCCCTGCCCTCCACAACCCGCCGCCCCTCCACAACACCCCGCCGTCCACAACCCGCCGCCCCTCCACAACACCCCGCCCCTCCACAGCGCGTCGCCCTTCCACAACGCCCTGGCCTCCGCAACACCCCGTCCTCCACAACGGCTCCACCCTCCACAACGGCGCCGCCCTCACCGCACCCGCGCCATGCACGCACCGCACTGCCGCGCCCTCCGCTGCGTTATCCACAGCCCCCGCCGCCCACAGCCCCCGTTGTCCACAGGCCCCGGCACGATCTTGGATTTTCGCGTCACAATGGTGCAGG
>NZ_BOMI01000165.1 GCF_016862115.1 Paractinoplanes deccanensis | reverse complement strand
AGGGCGGTCGCGAGGGTGCCGGAGGCGACGGCGGCCGTGAAGGCGGCGTGGTCGCGTTCGGTCTGGTCGGCGTAGTCCTCGGCGAAGCGGACCAGCGCGCGGTCCATCTTGTCGCTGGAGCCCAGGTAGGCGGCGATGGCGATGCGGTCGCCGCCGCGGGCGTGTGCCCGGGCCAGGGTCCAGGCGCAGATCTCGCCGTAGAGGCGCAGGCCCTCCGGTTTGAGCTGGGCCGGGTCGACCGAGCCTTTCCAGTCGCGCAGCTGGCGCACGTAGAAGTCGCGGCCGTTGTAGCTCTGCCAGCCCAGGAAGATGTCGCTGACCGCCTGCATGAGCTGCTGGCCGTGCACCACCCGCTGCCCGTGGCTCGCCCATCCGGGCGCCCCGTTCGGCTTCACGTGGTCGGCGAGCACCGACGGACCGGACTCCTTGACCTGGAGCAGCAGGGGGTCGTCGTGGTCGCGGCCGGTCAGCAGCACGATCCAGCAGCGGGTGCCGACGCTGCCGACGCCGACCACCTTGCGGGCCATGTCGACGTAGGTGAACGCGTCGAGCAGCCGGCGGCGGTCGTGGGGCAGCGAGTCGCGGTACTCGGCGAGCAGCTCGGGCAGCCGCGTCTCCAGGTCGGTCGCGTCGTCGACCAGGTCGCGCAGGGGCACCAGCAGCGGCGGGTCCGCGACGATGCGCGGGCGGCCGTCGACGATCTCGGTGAGCTTGCGGGAGGCCTGCAGGCTCGTGCGGGCGCGGGCCTTCGCGCCGGCGGCCGCGACCTTCTTGGCCCGGGTCTTGTCGAGCCGCGTCTGCAGCTCGTCGACGGCCGCGTGGGCGTACCAGAGGTCGAGCTCCCGCATGGTCGCGAAGGAGGCCATCGCCTCGCGGTAGGCGCGGGCGGTCCCGCCGGTGATGACGGCGCGCTCCTTGCGCTTGAGGCCGTTGGCGCGGGCGGCCAGGGCGAGACTCGCGACGAGGCGCTTGAGGTCCCATTCGAAGGGGCCGGGGTGGGTCTCGTCGAAGTCGTTGAGGTCGAAGACGAGTCGCCGCTCGGGCGAGGCGAACATGCCGAAGTTGGCCAGGTGGGCGTCGCCGCAGAGCTGCGTGTGCAGGCCGGAGGAGGGCGCGGCGGCCAGGTCGGCCGCCATCACCGCGGCGCTGCCCCGGTAGAACGCGAACGGGTCGGCGGACATCCGGGCGTGCCGGATCGGCAGGAGCTCCGGCAGGCGGTTCTGCTCCTGCTCGATCAGCACGGCCACCGGATCGGGACGGCCGTCCGCCGGGGTGAAGCCCTCGTGGACGCCGAACGGCGCCTGTGCGCGGGCGGCGCGCCCGGCGGCGGCACGCTCCGACGGGTTCATGACTTGGCGTCGCTGAAGGTCTCGAGCAGGATCTCCTTCTCGCCCTCGGTCAGGTTCGTGGCGATGAGCTGGCTGTGCTCGCCGCGGAAGCGCTCGCCGAGCCGGTCGAGGTTGCCGCTGTCGGTGACCAGGAACAGCGCCGACGTGCCCTCGGTGATCTGGGTACGGATCCTCTCGAGCTGCTCCTTCGAGATGCCGGTGCCCTCGGTGGCCTTGGCGAGGGCGCCGATGCCCGCGCCGACGGCGCCGCCGACGATCGGGATCAGGAACAGGCCGCCGACCACGACACCCCAGAACGCGCCCCAGCCGATGCCGTGCCGGGCGCTGTCGTGCGAGTGGTGGACGTCGGGCTTCTCGGCGCCCTGGGGCCAGCTGACGATCGCGTGGTCGACGATGTGGATCAGGTGATCGCCGGCCGCCTCCTTGACGATGCCGAAGACGCTCTCGGCGCGCTTCGGATCGTCGAACTTCCACACCGTGAAGGTGGTCATGGGGTGCTCCTCGCGGATCGGGGACGCCGCCATCGTCCGTTCCGCTGCTCGGGCCCCGCCTCATCCGGAGGGGGCGATTCGGCCGGTACGGGCGCCGGCACCGAGTTGGACAGCAGCGCGTTGACCCAGCGTGTGCTCGGGTCGATGTCGATCAGCAGGCCCTTGGCGAGCAGCGTGAGCGGGATGGCCAGCAGGGCGCCGAGCCCGCCCAGCACCCAGGCCCAGAAGATGAGCGACAGGAACGAGACGGTGGCCGACAGGCCGACCGCGTCGCCCACGATCTTGGGCTGGATCACCGACTGGATGATGAAGTTGACGACGCAGTACATGACGATGACCGCGAGCATCAGGTCCGGGCCGCCCTGCAGCAGCCCGAGCAGCGCCGGCGGGATCAGCCCGATGACGAAGCCGATGTTCGGGATGTAGTTGGTGATGAACGACAGCAGTCCCCACAGCAGCGGCAGCGGCACGCCGAGCAGCCACAGGAAGGTGGTGTCGAAGACCGCCACGATCAGCCCGAAGACGGTGGAGACCAGCAGGTAGCGGCGGGTGCCGTGGGCGAACGAGCGCAGCGCGCCCACGACGGCGGGCCGCTCGCCGACCGTGGAGAGCAGGCGGCGCGGGAAGTCCACCGTGTCCAGGCACATGAACAGCAGCACCGCGAGCAGGAAGACCGTGTTGGACAGCGCCCCGGCGAGGCCCCCCAGCAGCATCTCGACGAAGTTGAGCACGCTGCCGGCGTCGATGCCGGCCAGGGCCTTCTGGAGCTGGTCGCTGGTGACGCCGAGCCCGGCGAGGCCGCTGACCAGGTCGTCGCGCAGGTCGGCGAACTGGGCCTGGTACTGCGGGATCAGGTCGATGAGCCGGGCGGCCGAGACGAAGAGGGCGCCGCCGAGCGCGAACAGCACGACGTACACGACGACGATCGTGGCCAGCGCGGCCAGCCAGCCCGGCGCCCCGCGCCGGCGCAGCCACTCGGTGAGCGGGCTGACCGTGACCGCGAGCATGAGGGCGAGCAGGACCGGCGCGATGAGCCCGGCGATGCCGCGCATGCCGGCCACCACGACGACCAGGCCGGCCATGCCCAGCAGGACGACGACGCCCCGGGGCATCACCGCGGGACCCGGCTCAGACACAGCACCTCCACACCGGAGCTGTCCAGCCTCTCCAGCAGGCGTTCCAGATCCTTCTCGGAGAGGCGGCCCTGAATGACGCTCTGCCGCGGCATCGCCCGGGCGCGCAGGCCGCCGAGGGCGATGCGCAGCACGGGGCCGAGGAAACCGCGGACCCGGAACTCGTACTGCTCCATACCTCACGACCTTGACCGATGGCCGCGCCGGAGCCTTCCTCCGGTGGGGATGAACGGCCGGGGAGTTTCATCCTCGCGAGATGAGCCGCGCTCCCGGTGCGGCGTGGCTGACTGATCGGGTCGCCGCCACGGCGGCCACGACAGTCATCACTGGGTACGAAGGGGAAGGTCAATCATGGCAACTCTGGTCGCCATCGGGTACCCCGACGAGACCACCGCGACGGCGGCGTCGCTGGAGGCCGACCGGCTGTCCAAGGATCTGATCCTGCAGCCGGACGCCATCGCGGTCATCATCCGTGACAAGGAGGGCAAGTACCACGTCACCACGAACCACCACGCCGTCGGCGGCGGCGCGACGTGGGGCATGTTCTGGGGCCTGCTCTTCGGGATGCTCTTCTTCATCCCGGTCCTCGGCATGGCCATCGGCGCCGGCCTGGGCGCGCTCACCGGCAAGCTGACCAAGAACGCCATCAACAAGGACTTCCAGGACCGCATCCGTGAGCAGCTCCAGCCCGGCACGTCGGCGCTGTTCCTCGTCATCGAGCAGGTCACCCCGGACAAGGCCGTCGAGGCGCTGAGCAAGTTCGGCGGCACCGTGATCAAGTCGTCGCTCTCGAAGGAGACCGAGGCGGAGCTCCAGGAGGCGCTGCACGGAAAGGGCGAGCAGTCGGCCACCCTCCAGTGACATCGACACCACCGGACGCCGCCCGCACCGCCGGGCGGCGTCCGCGCACCGAGTGGATCCCCGGTCTGCGGGTGGCGGCGACCTACAAGCCCGCGTGGCTGCCCCGCGACCTGATCGCCGGCATCGTGCTGACCACGCTGCTCGTGCCGCAGGGCATGGCGTACGCGGAGCTCGCCGGCCTGCCCGCGATCACCGGCCTCTACACGTCGATCCTCTGCCTCGTCGCCTACGCGGTCTTCGGCCCGTCGCGGGTGCTGGTGCTCGGCCCGGACTCCTCGCTCGGCCCCATGATCGCCGCGGTGGTGATCCCGATCGTGGCCTCGGGCGGCGACCCGGAGAAGGCGGTGGCGCTCGCCTCGGTGATGGCGCTGCTGGTCGGCGCGTTCATGACCATCGCTGCGGTCGCCAAGCTCGGCTTCGTGGCCGACCTGCTCTCGCACCCCACCCAGCTCGGCTACATGAACGGGCTGGCGCTGACCATCCTGATCGGCCAGCTGCCCAAGCTGTTCGGCTTCTCGGTCGACGGCGACGGCCTCTTCGAGGAGGCGGCCGGCTTTGCCGAGGGCGTGGCGAACGGCGAGACCGTGCCCGCGGCCCTGGCGATCGGCCTGGGCGGCCTGGCCGTGATCGTGGTGCTGCGCCGCTGGCTGCCGAAGGTGCCCGGCATCCTCGTCGCCGTCGTGCTGGCGATCCTCGCGGTGGCCGTCTTCGACCTCGAGGAGCGCGGCGTCGAGCTGGTCGGCCCGCTGCCGCAGGGCTTCCCGCCGTTCACCATCCCCACGGTGAGCTGGTCGGAGCTGGGACTGCTGGCCGCCGGCGCGCTGGGTATCACCCTGGTCTCGGTCACCGACACGATCTCGACGGCGTCGGCCTTCGCCGCTCGCAGCGGCCAGGAGGTGCGCGGCAACCAGGAGATGGCCGGCATCGGCGCCGCCAACCTCGCGGCCGGGCTGTTCCAGGGCTTCCCGGTCAGCACCAGCGGCTCGCGCACGGCGGTCGCGTTCCAGGCCGGCGCCCGCACCCAGGTGACCGGGCTGGTCGGCGCGGCGGCCATCACGCTGATGCTGGTGCTCGTGCCGGGCCTGCTGCGCGACCTGCCCCAGCCGATGCTCGCGGCGGTGGTGATCGCGGCGTCGGCCTCGCTCGCGGACTTCCCCGGGCTGCGCCGGCTGTGGAAGCAGCGGCGCGTCGAGTTCTCGCTCGCGGTCGCGGCGTTCCTCGGGGTGGCCGTGCTGGGGGTGCTGCCCGGCATCGCGTTCGCGGTGGCGCTGTCGGTGCTCAACGTCTTCCGCCGCGCCTGGTGGCCGTACCGGACGACGCTGGGCCGTGCCGAGGGGGTCAACGGCTTCCACGACGTGCGCGACTACCCGGGCGCCGAGCTGCTGCCGGGCCTGGTGCTGTTCCGCTTCGACGCGCCGCTGATCTTCGCGAACGCGCGCACGTTCCGGGAGGAGATTCGGCACATCGCGAACGCGGACCCGGCCCCGAAGTGGATCGTCGTGGCGGCGGAGCCGATCACCGATGTGGACACGACGGCGGCCGACATGCTGGAGGAGGTCGACGCCGAGCTCGACGCCGCGGGCATCGCGCTGGTGTTCGCCGAGATGAAGAGCCCGGTGCGGGCCAAGCTGGACCGGTACAAGCTCACCAAGAAGATCGCGGCGGAGCACTTCTTCCCCACCGTCGACGACGCGGTGGCGGCGTACCGGCGCGAGACCGGCGCGGCGTGGAGTCATCCTCCCCGGGTGTTGTGACGCAGAGTGATCAAGCCGACGCTGGCCGCATGGCCAACTCTTCCGGCGCCGAGTCGCGGCGCCTGCACGATGCCGACATCAACGCGACGGCCTGGCGGCGGTGGGGACCGTACCTCAGCGACCGGCAGTGGGGCGGCGTCCGCGAGGACTACAGCGCGGGCGGCGACGCCTGGTCGTACTTCACCCACGATCACGCACGGTCGCGGGCCTACCGGTGGGGCGAGGACGGCATCGCCGGCTTCAGCGACGACCGGCAGCTGCTGTGTCTCGCCGTGGCGATGTGGAACGGCAACGACCCGATCCTCAAGGAGCGCTACTTCGGGCTGACCAACGGCGAGGGCAACCACGGCGAGGACGTCAAGGAGTACTGGTTCCACGTCGACGGGACGCCGACCCACTCGTACATGAGGATGGTCTACAAATATCCGCAGCGCGCTTTCCCGTACAACGATCTGGTCGCCACCAACCGGCAGCGGGACCGCAGGGCCTTCGAGTACGAGCTGCTCGACACCGGGATCTTCGCCGAGGACCGCTACTTCGACGTGACGGTGGAGTACGCGAAGGACGGGCCCGAGGACGTCCTCGCGCGGATCACCGTGGCCAACCGGGGTCCCGACCCGGCGATGCTGCGGCTGCTGCCGACCGTGTGGTTCCGCAACACGTGGTCGTGGGACGAGGGTGCGGCGCGGCCCGGCCTGCGCGAGGAGAACGGCGCGATCCGGATCGACCATCCCGAGCTGGGGGAGCGCTGGTGGCAGTGCCTCGGCGACCATCCGCTGATCTTCACCGAGAACGAGACCAACAACGAGCGCCTGTTCGGCGGCGCGAACCGCACGCCGTACGTCAAGGATGCCTTTGATCGGTATGTGGTCCACGGCGAGAAAGAAGCTGTGAATCCGGAAAGAGTCGGCACCAAAGCGGCCGCTGACGTCGCGATGGAGATTCCGCCCGGTGGAGAGTCGATCATTCGGGTCCGGTTGGGCAGGGAGCGTGGGAGCGCGGACGCCGCGGATTTCGACGCGATCATGGAGGCGCGCCGGCAGGAAGCCGACCAGTTCTACGCCGACCTGCTCCAGCCCGGCCTGGGCGAGGCCGAACGCAAGATCACCCGGCAGGCGATGGCCGGGCTGCTGTGGAGCAAGCAGTACTACGAGTACGACGTGGAGCGCTGGCTCGCCGAGCACGGCCAGGACACCCTCGGCGCGTCCACCCTGCGCAACGGCGACTGGTACCACCTGTCCGCGTCCGACGTGTTCTCCATGCCCGACACCTGGGAGTACCCCTGGTTCGCCGCGTGGGACCTCGCCTTCCAGGCGGTCGCCATCGCCGGCGTCGACCTGGGCTTCGCCAAGAAGCAGATCGACCTGCTGCTCAGCCGCCGCTACCTGCACCCCAACGGCCAGATCCCGGCGTACGAGTGGAACTTCGGCGACGTCAACCCGCCCGTGCACGCCTGGGCCACCTACCTGATCTACGAGGTGGACAAGGCGCGCAACGGCCGCGCCGACCACGCCTGGCTGGAGGGCACCTTCCACAAGCTCGCCAAGAACTTCATGTGGTGGGTCAACCGCAAGGACGTCGACGGCCGCAACATCTTCCAGGGCGGCTTCCTCGGCCTCGACAACATCGGCGTCTTCGACCGCAGCGCGCCGTTGCCCACCGGCGGGCACCTCGACCAGGCCGACGGCACCGCGTGGATGGCCCTCTACGCGCAGACCATGCTCCAGATGGCGCTGGAGCTGTCGGTCACCGACCCGGTCTACCTGGAGCAGGCACAGACCTACTTCGAGCACTTCGCCTGGATCTCGGTCGCGGTCAACCACGTGGCGGCCGGCGAGGGCATGTGGGACGAGGAGGACGGCTTCTTCTACGACCTGCTGCGCCTGCCGGACGGCTCCGCGCGGCGGCTCAAGG
Organism: Paractinoplanes deccanensis; assembly: GCF_016862115.1. Classification (GTDB taxonomy): domain Bacteria; phylum Actinomycetota; class Actinomycetes; order Mycobacteriales; family Micromonosporaceae; genus Actinoplanes; species Actinoplanes deccanensis. The sequence goes on along the minus strand of NZ_BOMI01000165.1, from coordinate 130,726 downwards.
TGCGCTCGATGGTCGGGCTGCTGCCGCTCGCCGCCGCCACCGTCTACGAGCCGCGCCTCACCGAGCACCGTCCCGAGCTGGTCAAGGGCGTGCAGGAGTTCGCCGACCGGCATCCCGCGGTGCGCGCGCTGATCGGTCCCGGGCTGGCGCCGGGCCCGCACGGCGAACGGCTGCTGGCGCTCTTCGAGCAGAACCGGCTGCGCCGGATCCTGGCGCGCCTGCTCGACGAGGAGGAGTTCCTCAGCCCGTACGGGATCAGGTCGTTGTCGAAGCACCACGCCGAGCACCCGTTCGAGTTCCGCGTGGGCGAGCAGGTGTACGGGGTGACCTACCAGCCGGCCGAGTCGGACAGCGGCATGTTCGGCGGCAACTCCAACTGGCGCGGCCCGGTCTGGTTCCCGGTCAACGCGCTGATGATCAGGGCCCTGCTCAACCTGTACGTCGGCTACGGCGACTCCTTCACCGTTCAGTGCCCGACCGGCTCCGGCGTGCACATGACGCTGTTCGAGGTGGCCCGGGAGATCTCCGACCGGCTCACCCGCATCTTCGTGCCCGACGAGCACGGCAACCGGCCCTGCTACGGGGGCCAGCCGATCTTCGCGAGCGAGCACTGGAAGGATCTGATCCTGTTCGCCGAGTACTTCCACGGCGACAACGGCGCGGGACTCGGCGCCGCCCACCAGACCGGCTGGACCGGCCTGGTGGCGCTGTTCCCCAACCTGTTCGCCGGCCTGAGCGGGCAGGAGCTGCTGGACAACGGCATGGCCGGCGTGCTGCGCCGCGAGCCCGACGAGGAGGACCGCCATGAAGGCCGTGTATGAGATCTTCACCTGGCCGTGGCTGACCGGGCTGAGCCGCCGCCTGGACCGCCCGGTCACCCTCGGCGACGTGCCGGGCGAGGTCTGGGACGAGGTGGCCGCCACCGGCCTGGACGCGGTCTGGCTGATGGGCGTGTGGGAGCGCAGCCCGGCCGGGCTCGAGCTCGCCGTCGCCAACCAGGGGCTCCAGCGCGCGTTCCGCGAGGCGCTGCCCGACTACACCCCCGCCGACCTGGTCGGTTCGCCCTATTGCGTGCGCCGTTACCGCGTCGACGACCGCCTCGGCGGCCCGGACGGCCTCGCCGCGGCGCGCGAGCAGCTGGCCGCGCGCGGGCTGGAGCTGGTCCTCGACTACGTGCCCAACCACGTCGCCCCGGACCACCCGGCCGTCTTCGACCACCCGGACTGGTTCGTCCAGGGCACCCGCGAGGACCTGGCGGCCGATCCGGCGAGCTGGTTCGTCGCCGGCGGGCGGGTCATCGCGCACGGCAAGGACCCCTACTTCCCGGCCTGGCCGGACGTCGCCCAGCTCAACGCCTACGCGCCCGGCCTGCGGGACGCGGCCGCCGAGGTGCTCATCGGCATCGGCGACCAGTGCGACGGCATCCGCTGCGACATGGCCATGCTGCTCACCAACGAGATCTTCGGCCGTACGTGGGGCCGGCACGTGGGCGCCGCCCCCGCCGAGGAGTTCTGGCCCTCGGTGCTGGGCCGGGTCCGCGAGCGGCACCCGGATCTCACGCTGATCGCCGAGGTCTACTGGGACATGGAGTGGACGCTCCAGCAGCAGGGCTTCGACCTCTGCTACGACAAGCGCCTCTACGACCGGCTCGCCCACGAGGACGCCGGGTCGGTCCGCAAGCACCTCACCGCCGGCCTCGACTACCAGGACCGGCTGCTGCGCTTCACCGAGAACCACGACGAGCCGCGGGCCGCGACGGCGCTGCCCGGCGGCCGGGGGCGCGCCGCCGCGGTGGCGATCGCGACCCTGCCCGGCACGACGATGTGGCACGACGGCCAGTTCGAGGGCCGCCGGGTGCGCCTGCCGGTCTTCCTCGGGCGCTTCCCTGCGGAGCCGGACGAGCCGGGGCTGCGCGACTTCTTCCGGCGCGTGGTGGCGGCGGGGGAGCGGGCCCGGCGCGGCGAGTGGACGCTGCTGGAGCCGGGCGGCTGGCCCGACAATCCCAGCCACCAGGACGTCCTGTCCTGGTCGTGGCGCGACGCCGGCTCCCGGCACGTGGTCGCCGTCAACTACGCCGACCGTCCGTCGCAGGCCCGGATCGTCCTGCCCTGGGCCGATCTGGGCGGGCGGTCGTGGCGGCTGACCGACCTGGTCGACGGCCAGGTCTTCGACCGCGACGGCGACGACCTGGCCGGCAACGGGCTCTACGTCGGCCTGCCGCCGTGGGGACACCACGTGTTCAGCCTCGAGTAGCGGCCGCGGCACCCACGGTCACGTCTATCCGAATCGGACGATGTGCAGGGGTCTAGCCCGGGGAAGTGTGAGAGTCGTGCTCGAGACTTTCGCGGACAATGCCGTGCTGGCCAGCAAGTTCGCCGTGCCGGCCGCCCCGCCTTTCATGGTGGAGCGGCCGGCGCTGTGCGACCGGCTGACCGAGGGCGTGCGGGGCCCGGTCACGCTCGTCACCGGCGTCGCCGGCGGCGGCAAGACCCAACTGCTGGCTTCCTGGGTTCGCGGACGGCCGGTCGACTGGCCGATCGCCTGGATCACTGTGGAGAGCGACGACGCCTTCTGGGTCTACCTCGTCGAGGGCCTGCGCCGGGCCGGCGTGCCGGTGCCCGAGCTCGTGCCGTCCGCGGCCGGCGTGGGAGCCGGCCGAGCCCTGCTGACCCGGCTCGCCGGGGTGCTCGCAGCCCAGCCCACCCCGGTCGTCCTGATCCTCGACGGCGTCTCCCAGCTGCCCGGTGACCGCTGGGCCACCGGCCTCGAGTTCCTCCTGGAGCACACGGACAACCTGCGGGTCGTGCTCGCCGGCCGGTGGGACCCGCCGCTGCCGCTGCACCGCTACCGCCTCGCCGGCAGGCTGCGCGAGGTGCGCACCGCCGACCTGGCCTTCACCGAGGCCGAGACGACCCGGCTGCTCGACCTGCACGGCGTCGCGCTCGCCGAGCCACGCCTGCGCGCGCTGCTCGCCCACACCGAGGGCTGGGCCGCCGGCATCCGCCTCTGCGCCTGCGCGCTGCAGGCCAGCGACGACGCCGAGAGCCTGATCGCGACCATCACCGGCGACGAGTCCACGATCGCCGAGTACTTCTCGGCCGAGGTGCTTCGCCTCCAGCCGCCCGAGGTGCGGCGGTTCCTGCTGGAGACGAGCGTGCTCGATACCTTCACCCCTGAGCTCGCGGCCGCGGTGACCGGGCGCTTCGACGCCTCCCGGCTGCTGTCCGGCCTGACCCGCGAGAACGCCTTCGTCCAGTCGGTCGGCGAGGGGGCGCACGTCTACCGCTACCACCGCCTGTTCGCCGAGCTGCTCCAGGCCCAGCTCGCCTGGGCGGAGCCCGACCGGGTCGCCGAGCTGCACCAGCGCGCCGCCGCGTGGCTGGCCGAGCACGGCCGGGTGGAGGAGGCGGTCGAGCACGCGGTCCGCGCGAAGGACTGGAGCACCGCCGCCACGATGGTCATCGAGGACTACGCCGTGGCCCGGCTCGTCATCGAGGGCAGCGCGGGCCGGCTGGGCCGGCTCTTCGCGGGGCTTCCCCAGCACCTCGCCCACCCCGAGACGGTCGTGGTGCGGGCCGCCATCGCGTACGGCGACGGCGACCGGCTCCGCGCCGCCGAACAGCTCGCCTACGCCGGCAAGCTGCTCAGCCTGCACGGCAGCGCCTGCGGCGACGGCCTCACCCTGGCCTGTTTCCTCATGCGCGTGCTGCTCGTGCGCGGCGCCGACCCGCAGCGGCTGGACGACCTGGTGCCCGTCGCCCGCACGTTCCTGTCGGTGGCGCCGGCCGACCGCCTGGCCCGTCACCCCGAGCTGCCCGCCCTGCTGCGGGCGGCCGAGGGCATGGCGCACAGCGACGTCGGCATGGTCGACCGCGCCATGGAGGCGCTGACCGACGCCGCGTCGCTCACCCCGGCCGGCAGCGAGTCGCTGCGGGTGGACTGCCTGAAGCACCTGGCGCTGCTGGAGGCGCACCGCGGCCGGCTCGGGCGCGCCGAGACCTACGCCCAGCAGGCGCTCGACCTGGCCGCGCAGTGCGGGCTGGCCGGCCCCGGCGCCGCCGAGGCCGCCCTGGCCTGGGTCGCGCTGGAGCGCTACGACGTCGAGGCCGCGGACCGGCACCTGCGCGCCGCCCACCCGCTCTGCGGCGCCGCCGGCGACCCGCTGGCCGCCGCCGCGTACACCCTGGTCAAGGCCCGTCGCCTGCAGACCCGCGGCGAGCAGCGGGCCGCGCTGACCACGCTGGCCGCCGGCGCCGTGCCCGAGGCGCCGGCCTGGCTGCGCTCGGCGATCGTGCTCGGCCACTGCCGTCTGCTGATCGGGTCCGGCCAGGTCTCCGAGGCGGCCGCGATCCTCGCGCCCTACCCGCTGCCCCGGCCGGCCGAGGTGGCCGTGGTGGACGCCGCGCTGGCGCACGCGCGCGGCGACGCCATCCGCGCCCACGAGGTGGCCCGCACCGTGGCGGACGCGGCCCGCGTGCCGGCGCCGGTGGCGATCGAGGCGTGGTTGCTGCTCGCCGTGCTGGCGGCCGACGCGGACGACGCCGGCGCGGCCCGCGAGGCGCTGCGCCGGGCGATGCGCGTCGCCGCCCCCGACGGGCACCGGCGGCCGATGCACCTGGTCCGCGCCCAGCTGCGCCGGGTGCTCCGCGCCGACGAGCAGTTCCACTGGCTCGGCGCGGAACCCGTCGCGGAGGGCCCGGCCGCCGCGCCGCCGGCCGTGGTGGAGCCGCTGAGCCGGCGGGAGCTCGACGTGCTGCGCGGCATGGCCGAGATGCTGCCGACCGAGGAGATCGCCGCCCGCATGTACGTCTCGGTCAACACGGTCAAGACGCACGTCCGCAGCATCCTGCGCAAGCTCTCGGCGTCGCGCCGCAACGAGGCCGTGCGCCGGGCCCGCCAGCTCAATCTGATCTGACGTCGCGCCCGTGCGCGCACAGCGCGTAGATCACGAGAACGTCCATCGCGATCACCAGCGTGCCCCACACCGGGGCGGCCGGCAGGAACACGATGTGCACCAGCGAGGCGAGGAAGACGATCACGACGCCGGCGACGCGCGCCCAGAGCAGGCCGGCCAGCACGCCGCAGCCCGCGGCCACGGCCACCAGCCCGATCACCAGGTGGATCCAGCCCCACGTGGTGTAGCTCAGCTCGATCAGCAGGGCCTCCGACGTGACCAGCAGGACCTCGTCGCGCAGCAGCGCGGTGAGCCCCTCGATCACCTGGAACCCGCCGGAGAGGATGAGGATCAACCCGCCGAAGACGACGAAGCCGATCCATCCGGTGGCCGCCGGCGCCGGCGCGGCGCTCGCGGGTCGTTCCGTGGCGTAGCTCGACATCCGCACAGCATGGCCCGGCGCGGCCGGCGGCCGCCTCACACCGGCGGGGTGAGAGACCGGGCTGTGCGGTCCCTGCGAATACCGAGGGGTTGTCCCATCTGAGCCCGGTGTGTTTCGGTGGCGGAGGTCAGGCCGCGACGCGGCGTCTCCGCCGGAGGAGGCGAGATGAGCGATCCTGTGGTGCGCAGCCGGCCCGTGCCGGTGACCGCAGCCCGTCCGGCCGGTCCCAGGCTTCCCCTGCGGCTGCTCTGGCGCGGGCGCCTCGCCGAGCGGCTCGACGAGGGCGTGCGGCAGGCGGTGACCCTCGTCTGTGCCGGGCCGGGCTGGGGCAAGACAGCCCTGGCCGGCTCGTGGGCGGCGGCTCGCCGGTCAACCGGCCCGATCGCCTGGCTCGCCTGCGAGCCGGAGCACAACCGGTCGTACGCGTTCTGGTCCGCGCTGGTGTTCGCGTTGCGGGCCGCCGGGGCGGTCCCGGCCGGGCACCCGATGCCCGAGGCGGGTCCGCTGCCCGCCGAGGACGACGCCGCGTTCGCGCGCCGGGTGGCCGGGGCCATCGCGACGCTCCCCGCGCCGGTCGTCCTGGTCCTCGACGACCTCCACCAGCTCACCGACGAGCGGACCCTGGCCACCCTCGCCGGGCTGGTCGGCAGGCCCGGCGGCCGGCTGCGATTCGTGCTGCTCTCCCGCGCCGAGCCGGGCCTGCCGCTGCACCGCGAGCGGGCGGCCGGCGAGCTGACCGAGATCCGCCAGCGCGATCTCGCCTTCCGCGCCGCCGAGGCGGCCGAGCTGTCCGCGCTCGCCGGCGACAAGCTGCCCACCGAGCGGCTCGCCGAGCTGCTGCGCCGCACCGAGGGCTGGGGCGCCGGGCTGCGCCTGGCCATGGACGCGCCCGAGGGCGTCAGCCCGGCCGCGGCCGCGGAGGACTACCTGCTGCGCGAGGTGCTCGACAGCCAGCCCGCCCACCTGCGGCACTTCCTGCTGCGCACCAGTGTCGCCGACCGGATCTGCGGCGACCTCGCCGACGCGCTCACCGGCCAGCAGCACAGCCAGCAGATCCTCGAACGGCTCGCGGCGGCGAACCTCTTCGTCGAGCGGACCGGGTCGGGCCGCTGGTTCCGCTACCACCCGCTGTTCCGCGCCGCCCTGCGGCACCGCGCCACCCTCAACAAGCCGGGTGAGGTGCCGCGCCTGCACCTGCTGGCCGCGCAGTGGTACAGCTCGCGCGGCGACGGGCTCACCGCGCTCTCGCACGCGGCCACGGCCGGCGACTGGGGCCTGCTCGGGCGGCTGGTCGTCGACCATGGACTGCCGCTGCTCGGCTCGGCCGACCACGCCGAGGTGGTCGAGGTGCTGCGCCGCATCCCGCCCGGCCGCCTCGCCGACACCCCGGAGCTGGCGCTCTGCGCGGCGATCCTGCGCTACGCGGACGGCGACCTCGCCGGGGTCCCCGACCGGCTGGCCCGCGCCCGCAGCCTGCTCCGGACCTATGCCCCCGGCTACCGCACCCAGGTCGAGCTGGCGGTGTCGGTGCTCGAGTCCGGCACCGTGCTGCGCCGGCGCGCCGACATGGCGGTGCTGGTGGAGCGCTCGACCCAGGTGCTCGCCGAACTGACCAGACTGGACGCGGCCGACGTTCCCTCGCTCCTGCCGTACCGGGCGATCGCGCTCAACGACAAGGGCGCGGGCCTGCTCTGGACGGGACGCTTCGACCACGCCGACCGCTACCTGTGGGCGGCGGCCTCGGCGGCCCGGGTCACCGGCATGCCGCTCGTCGAGATCAACGCGCTCAGTCACCTGGCGCTGCTGGCCCACCGGCACGGCTCGCTCACCGAGGCCGCCGGGCACGCCACCTCGGCGCGCGAGGCGGCCCGGCGCATCGACGCCACCGCCCACCCGGCCGTCGCCCCCGCCTACCTGGCCGAGGCGTTGATCGAGCTGGAACGCGGCAGCGACGCGGAGGCCGAGACGGCCCTGCGCCGGGCGCTGAAGTCGGTCGGCGAGCTGCCCGAGACCGTGCTCGCCGGGCTCGCCACGCTGGTGCGGGCGCGGCTGCTGCTCGATCGCGGCGAGCCGCTCGGCGCCCGTGCGGTGCTGGCCAGGGCGCACGCCGAGGCCGGGCCGTGGGTGTCGGCGCCGCTGCTCGACCGGTCGATCGACCGGACCGCCGCCGAGATCGACATCGAGTGCGGCGACGCGGCGGCCGTCGTGCGGCGCTACGCGTCCGGTGTCCGGCTGAGCCCCGCCGAGCAGGTCAGCCTCGCCCGCGCCCACCTGGCGCTCGGCGACCACCAGGCGGCCGAGCCGCTGCTCGCGCGGGCCCGCGAGGGCTCGGACCGCGTCGCGGCCGTCTACGCGTGGGTCCTCACCGCGCTCGCGGCCGACGCGCACGGCCGCAGCGGCCGCGCCGCCGACGCGCTCGGGCAGGCGCTCGCCGCCGCCGAGCCCGACCGGATCCGGCGCCCGTTCCGCCGGCTCGACCCCGAGCGGGTGGCCGTGCTCGCGGGCCGCCAGCAGTGGCTGACCGAGCCGCGCGGCCCCGGCGGCGACGGCGTGCTCGCCGAGATCACCGGCGAGATCCCGATGATCACCGGCCTGCCCACGGCCGACCCGCTCAGCGAGCGCGAGGTCGACGTCCTGCAATTCCTGCCCACCGTGCTGACCGCCGCCGAGATCGCCGAGAGCCTGGGCATCTCGGTCAACACGGTCAAGGCGCACATGCGCTCGATCTACCGCAAGCTGGGGGCCGGCCGGCGCCGCGAGGCCGTCGTCCAGGCCCGCCAGGCCGGTCTGCTCTGACCGCGCTCACTCGCCGGGGATGAGGCCCGGGAGCGTGCCGGGGCCGACGCTGGGCACATGACCGAGGCAACTACCAGAACGCGGCCGGAGGGCCTGCTCGCCGAGGTGCGCTCCCAGCCGTTCCCGTGGTGGGCCATGCTCGTCACCGGAGTCTTCGGCACGGCGTTCGGCGTCGCCGTGCTCGTCTGGCCCGACATCAGCCTGCGGATCATGGCGCTGCTGGTCGGGATCTGGCTCTTCATGAGCGGGGCGGCGTGGGTCGTCGGCGCGTTCGTGCCCGGCGAGGGCAAGAGCGCCGGCGAGCACGTGCTCACCGGCGTCGTGGGCATCGTGGTGCTGGTCGGCGGCCTGCTCTGCCTGCGCGACCTGGTCACCCGGCTCACCGTGCTGGCGCTGATCTTCGCCGCCACCTGGATCCTCAGCGGGATCGCCGAGCTCATCGCCGCCTACCGTGCCACCGGCGTGCGCCGGGCGGGGCTGATCGGCGTCGGGCTGCTCTCCGTGGTGGCCGGCATGATCCTGCTCTTCGCGCCCGGCCTCTCGCTGACCGCGCTCGTGCTGCTCACCGGGATCAGCAGCATCGTGGTCGGCCTCGGCGAGATCGTCCTCGCGTTCTCCCTGCGCCGCTCGGCGCCCTGATGGGCGCGGTCACCCGCGCGCTGGCCCTCGTCGGGCTCGGGTGGGCGGCCACCGGCGTCACGATCGCCGTCCTGCCCGGGGTCAGCGCCCGCAGCGGCTGGGACGTGCTGGTCGTCGCCGTCGCGGTCGGCCTGCTCGGCGCCGTGCTCCGCCCGGCGCTGGCCGGCCTGCTGGCGTGGATCGGCTGGGCCGGGGTGGTCGCCGGCTGGCTGGCCGCCCAGGCGCTGATCGTCTATCTGGTGCTGGAGCTGTCGCCCGGCATCCACCTCGACGGGTTCTGGCCGGCGTTCTGGGCGGCCTGGATCGCCGCCACGCTGATGAGCCTCGGGCTCTGGGTGGTGACGGCGGGACAGCCCGGCGTCGTCACCCGGCACCTGATCCGCGCGCACCGCCGGTGGCGGCGCGACGTGACCCGCACGCGGGCCCCCGGCCTCGTGATGATCCAGATCGACGGGCTGTCGGCGCCGCTGGCCCGCTGGGCGGTCGAGGCCGGCAACCTCCCGACGCTGGCCGGCTGGCTGCGCGCCGGGCACACGCTCACCGAGTGGCACGCCCGGCTGCCCGCGACGACCCCGGCCAGCCAGGCCGGCCTGCTGCACGGCGCGAGCGACCAGGTGCCGGCCTTCCGCTGGTACGAGAAGGACTCCGGGCGCCTGATCGTCACCAACCGGCCCGCGGACGCCGCGCTGGTCGAGCGGCGCTGCGCCGGCGCCCTGCTCGCGGACGGCGGGGTCAGCGTCAGCAACGTCTTCTCCGGCGGCGCGCCCATCTCGCTGCTCACCATGAGCACGGTCCGCGGCGGCCGCCGGCCCGACCGCTACGTCAGCGCGTACCTGCTGGACCCGTTCGGGCTCACCCGCTCGCTGGTGCTGACCGTCGGCGAGATCGTCAAGGAGCTCTACCAGGCGCGGCGCCGCCGGCTGCGCGGGGTGGAGCCGAGGATCGGCCGCGACTGGGGCTACGTGCTGCTGCGCGGCGCGACAAACGTGCTGCTGCGCCACCTCAACCTCGCGCTCGTCGCCGAGCACATGATGCGCGGGGCGCCGGCGATCTACTGCGACTTCGTCGACTACGACGAGATCGCGCACCACGCGGGCCCCTTCCGGCCCGAGGCCCTGGCCTCCCTCGAGGGCGTGGACGCGGTGCTGGCCACGCTGGCGGAGGTGGCCCGCGCCGCGCCCCGGCCGTACCGCTTCGTCGTGCTCTCCGACCACGGGCAGAGCCAGGGCGCCACTTTCGCCCAGCGCTTCGGCCTGCGCTTCGAGGACCTCGTGGATCAGCTGACCGCCGGCGAGGTGGTCGCGCCCGAGGAGGACGAGCAGGAGGGCCGCGCCCGGGTGCTGCGCGCCGGCCTCACGCCCACGTCCGGCGCCGGCCCGGACGAGGCGGAGGTGGCGCGGCCCGAGATCGTGGTCGCCGCCTCCGGCAACCTGGCGCTGATCTACCTGGCCCGCGTGGCCGGGCGCGCCACGCTGGAGGAGATCGAGGAACGGCACCCGAAGCTCGTCGACGGGCTGGTCGCCCATCCCGGCGTCGGCTGGGTGATGGCCCGCTCGCGCCGCGACGGCCCCGTCGTGCTGGGCCGCGGCGGCCGCCGGCTGCTCGACGGCGACCGCGTCGAGGGTGCCGACCCGCTCGCCGGCTTCGGGCCGCACGCCGCCGACGACCTGCGCCGCCACGACGGCCTCGCGCACACCGGCGACCTGCTGGTGAACAGCCTCTGGGAGCCGGCCACCGGGGAGGTCGCCGCGTTCGAGGAGCTGATCGGCTGCCACGGCGGCCTCGGCGGCTGGCAGGACCGGCCGCTGCTCATCCACCCGCGCGAGTGGCCCGTGCCCGCCGGCCTGACCGGCGCGGACGCCGTGCACGACCTGCTCCGCGCCTGGCTCGACAACGAAGGGAACATCCCATGTGCCGCTGGCTCGCCTACTCCGGAACACCCATCCGCCTCGAAGAGCTCCTCTACAAGCCCCAGTGGTCGCTGATCGACCAGAGCATGCACTCGCGGATGGGCGTCGAGACCACCAACGGCGACGGGTTCGGCGTCGGCTGGTACCCGCTCGACGGCCCGGCCGACCCGGCTCTGTTCCGCGGCGTCGGGCCCGCCTGGAGCGACGCGAACCTCCGCGAGGTCGCCCACGCCACCGTGTCGCCGCTGTTCCTCGCGCACATCCGGGCCAGCACCGGCACGGCCGTGCAGCAGACCAACTCGCACCCGTTCCGGCACGAGAACTGGCTCTGGGTCCACAACGGCTCGATCCGCGACTTCCTCAGGCTCAAGCGCGACCTGGTGATGGCGATCGACCCGGACCTGTACCCGTCGCTGGCCGGCTCGACCGATTCGGAGGTCATGTTCCACCTGGCCCTGACGTACGCGCTGCGCGACCGGCCGATCGCCGCGGTGGAGCGGATGGCCGGTCTCGTCGAATCGGTGGCGCGGGCGCACGGCGTGCCGGATCCTCTCCAGATGACCGTCGCGACCACCGACGGCGACCGCGTCTGGGCCTTCCGCTACTCCAGCGAGGGCCACAGCCGGTCGCTGTTCTACAGCACCGACATCAGCGCGTTGCACCAGCTCTACCCGGACGACAAGCGGCTGCGCGGGCTCTCCGACGAGACCCGGCTGGTCGTCTCCGAGCCGCTCGGCGACCTGGAGGGCGCCTGGCAACCGGTGCCCGAGGCGAGCTGGGGCGTGATCCAGAAGGGCGAGGACGAGCTGGGCCGCTTCGAGCCGGCCATGCCTTGATCGCTGTCGCGCACGTCTCGGACCTGCACCTCGGGGCGCACGACCCGGCGGCGGCGGCCGGCCTGGTGGCCGACGTGGTGGCGGCCGGGCCGGACCTGACCGTGGTCACCGGCGACAGCACGATGCGGGCCCGCACCCGCGAGTTCCGGCAGGCCCGCACGCTGCTCGGCCGGCTGCCCCGGCCGCTGCTGGTCGTCACCGGCAACCACGACCTGCCGCTGCTGAGCTGGCGGCGCGTGCTCGACCCGTACGGCAGATACCGGAGCTGGATCTGCGACGAGCTCGACCCGGTCCGCCGGATCCCGGGGCTGACGGCCCTGGGCCTGCAGTCGATGCCGCGCTGGCGATGGAAGAACGGGCGGCTGACCCACCGGCAGGCCGGGCTGGCCGCGCGGGCGCTGGGCGAGGCACCGGCCGGCGACGTCCGCGTGCTCGCGCTGCACCACCCGCCGTCTGCCGGATGGCTGCCGGGCTGGCGCCGGGTGGTGCGCGCCGGCCGGCCCGACCTGGTGCTCGCCGGGCACACCCACCTGCCGCGGGTGCTGGCGGGCGACGGCTGCACCCTGGTGGTCGCCGGCACCGCGACCAGCCACCGGACGCGCGGCGTGCCGCACTCGTGGAGCCTGATCACGGTGTCCGGCGGCCTCTTCGCCGTCGAGGAGCGCTACCTCGACGGCGGCGGCTGGTACACCGGGCGGACCACGAAGGTGCCACGGCTCAGTGCAGCAGCGTCTTGAGGACGATCAGGCTGGCGCCGAACGCGCCGGCGACCACGGTGGAGACGATCCGCTCATTCAGCGTCAGCCGTCCGCCGGCGCCGATCCGCCAGCCCGCCATGCAGAGCAGCAGCGTCGTGGTCCCGAGCGAGGCGATCTCCGCGCTGATCAGCGTCGCGCCGGTGATCTTCACGGCGAGCAGCACCAGCAGCGGCAGCAGCGACGCCGTGACCAGCTCCCAGCCGCTGGTCAGCTGGGCGCGCAGGGTGTGCCAGGTGGGGCGGTGTCCCTGGTGGATGCGCTCGGCGACGATCCGGGCGTACCGCTCGGCCGCCCAGTAGATCACCAGCGTCACCAGCACGGCGGCGACGACCGCCCGGGCGGTCGCGCCGTGCCCGGCGACGAGGACCGCGGCGCCGACGATGAGCCCGTAGATGCCGGAGGCGGTCGCCTCCTCGGTCTCCCGCCGGATCCGGACCTTGAGCGGGATCCAGGTGCGCGTCATGCCCCCGAGCGTCGCCCGCGGACACCCCGCGCGGACTCATCCGGCGAGGGTGAACCCGCGCGCGGCCCGGCCCGGGGATGCTGGAGGATGTGCCGAACGAGTTGCGCCGTGCCTCGGACCGTCTGGAGAGCCTGATGGTCTTCACCCTGGTCATGACCTTCCTGGCCGGGGCGCCGCTGCTGGGCTGGTGGGCCGGGCAGCAGGCCTACCGCACCGACCTGCGGGCGCAGCGCTGGGAGCGCGAGCACACCTTCGAGGTGCAGGCCGTGCTGCGCGGCGACCCGGTGCCGTCCGTCGGCGGCCGCACCGGAGCGACCCTCACCGCCCGGGCCACCTGGACGGCACCGGACGGCAGCCCGCGCGAGGGCGCCGTGCCGGTCACGCCGGACGACGCGGCCGGCAGCCGGATCCGCATCTGGACGGACGACCGCGGAACGCCGCGCCAGCCCCCGCCGCAACGGCAGCCCGCCGCCCAGGGCGTGATGGTCGGCGCCGCCGTCGTGCTCTGCGCCGCCGCGGCCACGGCCGGGCTGCACCGCATCGGCCGGGCGCTGATCGACCGGCGCCGCTACCGCGCGTGGGAGCGCGAGTGGCTCGAGGTGGGCCCGCGCTGGAGCCGCGACCGCCGCTGACGTCCGCACCCACGCGCGGGTGGTGCTCGCCGGCTCGTTCGGCCAGGTGGCGGCGCCGACGCCGGCCGCGATCCCGAGCTACGCGACGCCCGCGGGGCGTCAGTCCGCGGTCAGCGTGCGCGAGCCGCCGACCACGAGCGTGACGACCGCGTCCACACCGTCGAGGCCGGCGTCGTCCAGCTGCTGGCGCAGCGCGGGCCGGCTCGCCTCCGGCAGCGGGCCCATGGCGACCACGCGCAGCGTGCCGCGCTCCACCCGGATGTCGGTGAGCTGCCAGCCCTGCTCGGCCGCCCACCGGCCGGCGACCGGCTCGGCGCGGGACAGGATGATCTGCTCCTGGAGGGCCTGCCAGCTGCCGTACGCCAGGGGAGCGGCCACCAGCACCAGCGACAGCACGACGGTCGCCACGGTCCTCGCGCCCAGCGCCCCGACGCGCAGCCCGGCCTCCCCGGCCGCGTCGCGCAGCCGGGCGCCGAGCATGATGGCCAGGCCGGTGGCGATGATCGCGGCGACGTTGGTGCCGAAGAGCAGCAGGGCGCCGAACGACTCGCCGTAGGCGCCCGACTCCAGCGTGAGGCCCACGACGGCCAGGGGCGGGACCAGCGAGATGGCGATGGCCACGACCGCCGCGGTGCCGGCCAGCACCAGGCCGAGATTGACCAGGATCTGGCGCCGGTCGGCGAGCACGATCGCCAGGGCCGTGCCGAGGATCGGCGTCATCAGCGGTGCGACGATCATCGCCCCGATGACGGTCGCGGTCGAGTCGGCGACCACGCCCGCTGCGGCGATCACCGCGGCCAGCGTGAGCAGCACCCCGAACGTGGTGAGGTTGCGCCGCGGGTCGCCACGCGTGAGGAACAGCCGCGCGGTGATGCGCTCGACGTCCGCGGCCGAGGCGCGGATGCCGGGCCACGCCCCGCCGGCCACTACGGCTCGACGACGGCACTGCCGGGCAGCGCCTTGGCCTCGGTGCGGTCCTCGAAGGACGGGCCCCGCGAAGCCTCACCGGCCGGGTTCTGGGACATGGGCGGGGCTCCTTCAGGGTCGACGGCGCCGTTCCCCGATCGTGACCGCGTGGTCCGGCGCACGGCCTCACCCGCGCCTGATGAGGCACCGCGGGCGGGCGCGAGTCATGCCTGCCGGACGATGTCCCGCGCGCCGCGACGCGGAACGCTCGAGGGATGGCCGAACGAACCAGGACGGGCCGCTTCTCTCCCGAGCTGCGGCGTGCACTCATCCCGTTCGCGTTGGCGCAGTTCATCTGCAGCTACGCGGGCTCCAACATGAACGTGATGATCAACGACATCAGCGAGGACCTGAACACCACGGTGTCCGGCGTCCAGGTGACCATCACCGTCTTCCTGCTGGTGATGGCGGCGCTGATGATCCCGGGCGGCAAGCTGACCGATCGGTACGGGCGCAAACGCTGCCTCACCGTCGGCCTGCTCGTCTACGCCGTGGGCGCCCTGCTGAGCGCGGCCGCGCCCGGCATCTGGGTGCTCGTGCTCGGCAACTCGATCCTGGAGGGCGTCGGCACCGCGCTGCTCATCCCGCCGGTCTACATCCTCACCACGCTGCTCTTCACCGACCTGGCCTCGCGCGCCAAGGCGTTCGGGGCGATCAGCGCGATGGGTGGCGTCGGCGCGGCCACCGGCCCGCTGATCGGCGGTTTCATCACCTCCGCCTTCAGCTGGCGGGTCGCGTTCCTCTTCCAGGCGGCGATCGTCATCCTGATCGCCGTGCTGTGCCGCCGCTGGGTCACCGACCCGCTGCCGCCCGAGCCGGCGATGCCCTTCGACGTGCGGGGGACGATCTCGTCCTCGGTCGGCCTGGTGCTCGTGGTCAGCGGCATCCTGGCCGCCGACGACAACCTCGCCGTCTGCGCCGCCATGATCGTCGCCGGCATCCTCGTGCTCACCTGGTTCTTCATCTCGGTCCGCCACCGCGAGCGGGCCGGCAAGCCGGTGCTGCTCTCCACCAGCCTCTTCAAGAACCGCGTCTCCAACCTCGGCATGATCACGCAGAACATCCAATGGCTGATGCTCATGGGCACGTCCTTCGTGGTCTCGGCCTACCTCCAGGTTGTGCGCGGCTACAACGCGATCGAGACCGGCCTGATCTTCACGGCGACCACCGTCGGCGTGCTGTTGTCGTCGCTGCTGGCCGAGCGCTTCGCCCGCCGGCGCGCCCAGCGCACCCTGATCAGCGCCGGTTTCGCCCTCACCATCGCCGGCATCGCGATCCTGCTGCCGATGGTCAGCGCCACCGACGGGCCGTGGGCGTTCCTGCCGGGCCTGTTCGTCATCGGCTTCGGCCTGGGCGGCATGCTCACCCCCTCGGTCAACGTGGTGCAGTCGGCGTTCGGCGAGGACCTGCAAGGCGAGATCTCGGGGCTGTCGCGCAGCGTGTCCAACCTGGGCTCGTCGCTGGGCGGCGCGATCGCGGGGACCATCCTGGTGGCCGGGATCACCGCCACGCCCGGCCGGTCGTACGCGCTCGCGATGATCGCGGTCGGCGTGGCCGGGCTCATCGGCCTGGCGGCTGCGCTGGCTCTGCCCCGAGGCCGTCCGGGCCAGCCGCTCGCGGCCCAGTGACCACCCGGTCCTGCGGGCGGCGTTCCTGCTCGCGGGCGAGCAGCTCGAACGCCCGCTCGTCGGCCGCCGTGGGATGCGCCGGGTCGAGGGCGCGCGGCCACAGGCGGGCGTGCCGGACGGCGGCCGCCTCCGCGGCGTACACCAGGACGTTGCTCAGCAGGTAGAGCAGGGTGAACGCCGCGGCGACCGTGGCGAAGCCCCCGTAGACGGGCCCGGCCCGGCGGGCCATCCCGGGCAGCAGCGCCGTGCCGAGGCCGAGCACCAGCGCGATCGCCACACCGCCGGGCACCGCGGCCGGCCACAGCGCCCGCACCGGCGCCGGACGGGCCAGCAGCAGCTTCGCGACGGCGATCAGGGTCGCGCCCGCGACGACCGCGCTGCCGGCCAGGAAGACCGCCGCGGTCGCCGCCGCCGCGGCCGTGCCGGCCAGCAGCACCAGCAGGGCCGCCAGCACGCGCAGCAGCCAGGCGGCCATGCCGTGCCGGTGCCGGAACGGCACCGCGGCCAGGTGATTGAGGGTTCGGTAGGCGGAGAAGACCACCCCGGCCCCGGTGAACAGCAGCGTGCCCAGGCCGACCGCGAGCGCCGCATAGGACGTGGGCAGCTCGGCGACGGCCCGCTCCACGTCCGCCCGCAGCGACGGCGGGACGATGGCCGCGACCAGCTCGGCGCGCAGCTCCGGGCGCCGGGCCAGCAGCTGGGTCAGCACCGCCACGCCGAGCAGCAGCAACGGGAACAGGCTCAGGAAGCCGTAGTACGTGATCAGGGCGGCCTCCCGCGCGCCGCCGTCGTCGAGATACTTGCGCACGACGGCGTGCGGGAAGCCGAGGATCGCGTGCCGCCGCTGGAAGTCGTCGGCGCGGCGGAGCAGCCCGGCGGGGGTCAGCAGGTCCCCGTCAGCGCGGCGGCCAGATCCTGAGCCGTGCCGCGCAGCGCGCCGGCGGTGGCCCGTACGGCGGTGAACGACGCCGCTCCGGGATCGGCCTCCGCGCCCTGCAGCGCCGCGCCGAAGTTCTCGGCGGCGGTCCGCAGCGCGTCGGCCTGCGCGCCGAACTGGGCCTGCGCGTCGGTGACGAGCTGCGCGATGTCGTCGCGCAGCTGGGTGAACAGCGGCCGGAGCTGGGACAGGCCGTTCTCCGACACGTTGGTGTTGCGGATGTGCTCGACCGTGACGCGCACGGCGTCGGCGCTGTCGCACACCGGCGGCGTGTCCGCGGCGGAGGCCGCGTCGTCGCCGCAGCCGGCGAGCAGGCCGAGAAGCAGGACCAGGATCGCAAGACGCCTCATGCGGGCAACGATCCGCCGCCCGGGCCGCGCGGTCCTCGCCCGTGCGGGATGAGGCGGCGCCGGATCGCCCGCCCGACGATCGGGACATGACGATCGGACCCGTCCAGCTGCTCGTGCTCGGCTTCCGCCATGCGGACCTCCGGGGCGGGATCGTCGAGGAACTGGAGCGGCTGCGGCGCTCCGGCGCGGTGCGGGTGATCGACGCGCTCGCCGTCTACAAGGACGCCGCCGGGGCGATCGAGGTCGAGGACCTGAGCACCCTGACCACCGAGGAGGCCGTGGAGCTCGGCAGCCGGGTGGGTGCCCTGGTCGGGCTCGCGATCGAGGGGGAGCCGGGCATGGTCGCCGGTCGCTCGCTCGACGACGCGGGGGCCTGGGACGTGATCGGCGAGATTCCGCGAGACAGCGCGGCGGCTCTGATCCTCATCGAGCACCACTGGGCCGTGCCGCTGCGCGACGCCGTCGTGCGGGCCGGCGGCTTCCGCGCCGCGGACGGGTTCGTCGGCCCGGACGACCTGCTCGAGGTCGGCCTGCTCAACGCCGAGGAGGCCAGGGCGTGGCACGACCTCGGCGGCGCGGCGACCCGGGTCGCCCGCCGCACCCGCCGGCGAGCCGCCCGCCGGGTCAGCCGGCGGACGGCCCGCCGCCGTTGAGGGCCAGCCTGCGCAGCCTCGCCCAGTCCAGGTCCGGCCGGGCCGGGGGTACGCCCGGCCGGT
The DNA here is from genome assembly GCF_016862115.1 of Paractinoplanes deccanensis. GTDB lineage: Bacteria > Actinomycetota > Actinomycetes > Mycobacteriales > Micromonosporaceae > Actinoplanes > Actinoplanes deccanensis. Next base: position 112,759 of record NZ_BOMI01000165.1, on the reverse strand, counting down.
GCCTGGGCACCCGGACGCGCAGCGCGCCCGGGCGGATCGTGCAGCGCACCGGCGTGGGCAGCACCAGCGCCTCGCCGTCCACGCCGACCGGCAGCTCCGCGACGTCGGCGTCGATCACGGCCTCGGTGACCTCGCGGGTGGCCACCGAGCGTGCCCGGCCACCCGCGCTGATCAGGTTCGCCGCGTCGACGGCGCCGCGCACGGTCACCGCGAGCACGCCCAGCACCCCGCGGTCCAGGCTCGACCGCCGGCCCGTACCGCTCGCGTAGGGGTTGTTGCTGACCAGCACCGCCTGCGGCCCGGTGAGCGTGCCCTGCTCGGTGGTCAGCCGCAGCGGCCGGTCCTCGGTCAGCACGGCCGGCAGCATCTCCAGCGCGGTGCCGATCTTGTCGTCGCGGTACGCGGAGCTCTGCACGATCTCGGCGTACGCCCCGAACGACGCGTTGTTGACGAAGGTCCGGCCGCCGATCGAGCCGAGGTCGATGCGCATCTCCACGCCGTCGGAGAGCGCGTCCAGGCAGGTCGACGGATCCTCCCGGTCCAGGCCGAGGTCGAGCGCGAAATGGTTGCGCGTGCCCGCCGAGATCACCAGGAACGGCAGGCCGTGCTCGGCGGCGATCCCCGCCACCAGGGCCTGGGTGCCGTCGCCACCGGCCACGCCGAGCAGGTCGGCGCCGTCGCGGACCGCCCGCCGGGCGACGTCGGCCACGTCCACGGCCGGTCCGTCCAGCACGTACACCTCGGCACCGAGGGTGCGGGCCCGCTCGGCCAGGTGGAAGCGCTCGACCTTGCCGCCCCCGGAGCGCGGATTCATGATCAGGTACGGCTTCCGGGGAGGCGGCGACTCGTACTCGTCCGGCTCGCTCGCGTCCGTCGTCAGCGCCCGCCGCCCGGCGGCGACGGCGCCCGCCCACAGCAGGCCGAACAGGACCACCACCCACACCAGGTTCGCGCGCGCGAACAGCACGGCCACGGTCAGCGGCGCGAGCACCACGACAGCGCCGGCCAGCCAGCGAAGCACGCCGTGGTGGGTGAGGAACCACCACGCGGCGGCCAGGCCGATCGCGACCCCGGCCGCGCCGGTGATCAGCAGCGCGAGGCTGCCGCGGATCCCCGCCGCGGCGAGGACGAGCACTCCGGCGGCCGCGATCGTGACGAAGGCGAGCCGCGCCAGCCAGCGTTCGGTCATGCACCCACCCTCGGCGGGTGCCGGGCGCCGCACCTCATACCAGCGGGATGAGGTGCGGCGCAACGCGCCGGGGGAGCGTCGTCATCAGCCTCCTCGAGAAGGGACCCCGTCGTGCCGAAATCCCGCCTGCGGCATCCCGCCGAGATCCCCATGTACGTGTTCATGGTGATCCTCAACGTGGTCATCATCTGGGCGATCCTCCAGGCCGCCTTCACGCTGCCGTTCCTGCCCGACCGCATCCGCGAGGGCGGCTGGGGCACGGCCGTGCGCTCCGCCTTCCTCGGGCTGCTGCTGCTCGTACCGGCGCTGGTGGTGATCCGCGAGACGCAGCGCGCGTCCGTCCGCGGCACCGCGGTCGAGCTCAGCCCGCGGCAGTACCCGGACCTGTACCGCACCATCGACGAGTTCGCCCACAAACTCGGCCTGCCCCGCCGCCCGAGCATCTACCTGGCCAACGGCAACGGCACGCTCAACGCCTTCGCCGCCCAGGCCACCGGGCACGACTACGTGGTGGTCGCCAACGAGCTCTTCGTCAACCTGCGCGACAACAACCACGAGGGGCTGCGCTTCATCCTCGGGCACGAGGTGGGGCACATCAAACTGCACCACGTCTCGCTGTGGTACCAGCTCTCGGTCGCCTACTCGGAGCGGATCCCGATCCTCGGCCCGACGCTGTCCCGCCTGCGGGAGTATTCGTGCGACCGGCACGGCGCCTACCTGTGCCCGGACGGGGCGACCGGGCTGGTGCTGCTGGCCGGCGGTCGCTACACCGAGCACACCGTCGACATCGGCGAACTGGTCAGCCAGGGACGGCGGCTGCGCGGTTTCTGGGTCGGGCTGGCCCAGCTGCCCATGTCCCACCCGTACACGGTCCGCCGCCTCGAAAGGCTTTTCTCCCTCGGTCTGCTGCGGTCATCCGCGAAGGATGACGTGCGGGCCGCCCACACCGTTACAGGCTGACCGTCATGGATCACGCCGACGCGTACGAGAAAGCGGCCCGCAAACTGAGCGCCGAGCGTGCGTTGCGGCCCTGGCAGGTCGAGCTGCTCAAGCTCCAGCAGTACCTGGAGGACCAGGAAGCGCGGATGATCGTGCTCTTCGAGGGGCGCGACGCCGCCGGCAAGGGCGGGGCGATCCGCCGGGTCACCCGCTTCATGAACGAGAAGCGGTACCGGGTGGTCGCGCTCGGCCGGCCCACCGAGGAGCAGCGGTCGCAGTGGTACTACCAGCGCTACGTGGCCCAGTTCCCGGCCGGCGGTGAGATGGTCCTGTTCGACCGCAGCTGGTACAACCGCGCGATGGTCGAGCAGGTGTTCGGGTTCTGCTCGCCGAAGGAGTACAACGACTTCCTCGAGGGTGTGACGGGCTTCGAGAAGGACCTCGTCCGCACCGGCACGATCCTGGTCAAGCTCTACTTCAGCGTGACGCGTGAGGAGCAGGCGCGGCGCTTCGAACGCCGCCGCACCGACCCGCTGCGCCAGTGGAAGCTCAGCGAGATCGACCTCCAGGCGCAGGACCGCTGGGACGACTTCACCATGCGCAAGTACGACATGCTGCGGCGTACCGGCACCGCCGAGGCGCCGTGGGTGATCGTGCGATCCAACGACAAGCAACAGGCACGGCTGAACACCATGAAGGTCATCCTCAACGCGGTCGACTACAAGGGACGCGCGCCCGACCTCGACTTCACGCCGGATCCGCGGATCGTCGTGCCGGGCGACGAGGAGGTCGCCCTCATGGAGGGAGGCACATGGTCATGACCGACGCGACGTACCAGGTCAGGGTCTCCGGGGTGATCCCGGAGGAACTGCTGGAGGAGCTGCGGGACCTGACGGTCAGCGTGGAGCCGCCGGAGACGGTCCTGCACGGGTCGCTGCCGGACCAGTCGGCGGTCGTGGGGCTGATCTCGCGCATCCACGGCCTCGGGCTGCGGCTCATCGAGGTCCGCCGGCTCCCGCCCGACGACGTGGAACTCCCGGCCGACCGGGACGACAAACGATAGGAGACGATCGAGATGTCGGAGACACAGGCGAGGTCCAACTACGTGGCCGACGAGCCGTACGTGCCCGGGAAGCGGCGCACGGCGGAGCCGACCGCCTGGGTGGGCGTCGTCATCTTCGCGGCCGTGATGCTCATGCTGATGGGCGGCTTCCAGGTCATCGAGGGCCTGGTCGCCATCTTCCGCGACGACTACTACCTCACGACCAGGAACGGCCTGGTCCTCACCCTCGACTACACGGCCTGGGGCTGGACCCACCTGATCATCGGGCTGATCGCGGTCGGCACCGGCATCGGTATCTTCGCCGGCCAGATGTGGGCCCGCGTGGTCGGCATCGTGATCGCCTGCCTGAGCGCCCTGGCGAACATGGCCTTCCTGCCGGCGTACCCGATCTGGTGCGCGATCGTCATCGCCATGGACGTGCTGATCATCTACGCCCTCGCGGTGCACGGCCGCGAGGTCAAGTGAGCGCAGCCGTGAACCGCCCGCTCGACTGGCTGCGACTGACCGGGGGGATCCTGGCCGTCGTCCTCGGCGTCGTCGCGTACGCCTGGCCGTCCGCGACGCTGAAGGTGGTCGGCTTCCTGTTCGGCCTCAACCTGCTGGTGGCGGGCGTGGTGCGCATGGTCGCGCTGCTGATGAGCCCCGGGTACCCGGTCCTCAACCGGGTGCTCGGGATCATCCTGGGCGTGCTGACGGCCCTGCTCGGCCTGCTCTGCATGCGCAACGTGGTGGCGTCAGTGGGCGTCCTGCTCCTGGTGGTCGCCATCGGCTGGATCCTCGACGGCCTGGCCGAGATCTTCGTGGCGGTCGGCAGCGGCGAGCCGGGCGGCAGCTGGCGCATAGGCCTAGGGCTGGTCGCGGTGCTGGCGGCGGTCGCGCTGCTGGTGTGGCCGGGCATCGGCCTGAAGGCGTTCCTGTTCTTCGGCGCCACGGTGCTGGTCTTCGTCGGCCTTTCCCTGATCTTCATCGCGATAGCCGGCATGCGAGCCCGGCCGGCCATGGCCCACTAGCGGCACCGCCGGCGTGCGCGCCGGGGCCCGGCCGAGGGCGAGCCGGGCCGCGGCCACCGCGCTGTGGAACGAGACCTCGCTCAGCAATCCCGGCGCGGCGACCTGGTCACCGGCGAGATAGACGCCGCCGCCCCGATCGATCGCCGGCCGGTCCCGCCAGGTCCGCCCGGGCAGATCCAGCGCGCCGGTGCGGCGATGCGCGACCGCGTCGCGCCGCCAGGTGACCCGGGACCGCCAGCCGGGCAGCGCCAGGTCGGCCAGCGCCTCCAAGCGGGCCAGACCGCCGGCCTTCGGCTCACCCGGGCGCAGCGGCATCTGCGCCTGGATCAAGGACTCCCCGGCCGGTGCCAGGCTCGGATCGGGCAGGCTGTACCGCTCCAGCCACCCGGCCTCGTCGAGATCGGCGACGACGAACGCGTCACCGTGCGCGGCGCGCACGCCCAGGTCGAGCAGGACGGCCCGGCCGCTCTCCCCACGCGGCAGCGAGGTGCCGAGCAACGTGGCGGCGGCGTCCAGCGAGGTCGCGACGATGACCGGGGTGGCCGGAAGGCTGTTCACCCGGGCCCCGGTCTCGATCCGCACGCCCAGGCCGCGGGCGTACGCGGCGAGCCGGTCCACCAGGCCGGTCCAGCCGCCGATGACATACCGGACGACGGGAACGGGTGCGGTGACTCGCAGCAGACGTGGCCACACGAACGCGGCCGACAGGCGGCCCGGGTCGGCGTCGAAGGTGGCGACTCCCATGAGGTTCGACGCCATCGTCGCCGCGTCCGGCCCGTGCCGCTCGCGAAGCCAGGCGTGAAAATCGAGGTCGACCGGCGCGTCACGGCGGCGGGACGAGACCGCGCCCAGAAGCGCCGCCGGTGGCGTACGGCGCAGCCGGCCACCGTGGCGGAACCGGGCCCCGGCCAGCCCGCGCAGCGGGATCGCGCTGAAGGCGCCGATGAGGTCACGGTCGGCGAGCCAGCCCCACCAGGGCCCGTCGCTGTAAAGCACGTGCGGGCCCTCGTGGGCGATGTACGGCGGCTCGGTGGCGCGGGCGCGGCCGCCCAGGGTGCGATGGGCCTCCAACAGGCGGACGCGGGCACCGGACTCGGCACAGGTGATCGCGGCGACGAGCCCGGCGAAGCCGCCGCCGACGACAGTGATTGTCTGCATGACCCGGTGACGACGTAGGGCACAATCGTGTGACATGGAGGCCTGGGTGGAGCACCGCCGCTACCTCTTCGCCGTCGCGTACCGGTTGCTGGGCAACGCGTCCGACGCCGAGGACGCGGTGCAGGAGGCGTACCTGAGGCTGCGCGGCGCGACGCCACCGGACCTGGTGAACGAGCGGGCCTGGCTCACCACGGTGACCTCGCGCATCTGCCTGGACGTCCTCGGCTCGGCCCGAGCCCGCCGGGAGACGTACGTCGGCACCTGGCTGCCCGAACCGCTCATCGGCTACGACGACACCGACCTGGGCGACACGGTGGCGCTGCGCGAGTCGATGCGCACCGCCGTGCTCCTCGTCCTGGAAACCCTGTCGCCGGCGGAGCGTGTCGCCTTCGTCCTGCACGACGCGTTCGGCATGAGCTTCGACCAGCTGGCAACGGTGCTCGAACGCACACCGGCGGCGTGCCGGCAACTCGCCTCACGGGCGCGCCGGCGCGTCCGCGACGAGGCACCCCCGCGCAAACCCGTCTCGGCCGAGGAAACGCAGCGGGTCCTCGCCGCGTTCGTCGCGGCCAGCGCCGACGGCGACCTGTCCGAACTGGTCCACCTGCTCGATCCCCAGATAGTCCTGCGCTCCGACGGCGGCGGTGCGGTCCCCACGGCACGCAAGCCGGTGCACGGCCCGGAGCGGGTGCTCACCCTGCTGTCCGGCCTGGCGCGCCGCTACGCCGGGGTACGCCTCGAGCCGGTGTCGCTGGCCGCGGGCGACGGCTTCGTGCTCGAACGGGACGGCGCCGTCCTGGGCGTGGTCGGCATCGAGACGGCCGGCGGGCGCATCGCGGAGCTCAATCTCGTGGTGAACCCTGCGAAGGTGCCGTCCTGGCCGGTCTCGTCGGTGTGACCGCTACGGCGCCGGTCCGGGGCTCAGCGCCGCGACCGGTGTCCTAGCGGCGATCGGTCCTTCGGTGAGTCGCGCGTTCGTTGCGCCAACACACCGGCCTCGCCACCGCGGGCCTCGACCCGCGTGTCGCTGTGCGCGTTACCGCCGCGTTGCCTTCCGGCCGCCGCGTCGGGCCCTGCGTTGCCTTTCCCCGCGCCTCCAGGCGAGCCGGAACCTTCCTTGTCGCCTACCGGGACGGACGACCCAGTCGCCCCGCGGTGCCGCATCATCGCCCGCCACCACACCACCGGCCAGTCGCCACCCGAGACAGAACGTTCGTTCTTGCCCACGAGCGAGCCGACCCGGGAAGTGTCGCGCGGCCCCCGCCGCCCGCCCGCCGCTGCGGTGCGCGAGACAGAACGTTCGTTCTGCTGTTGGGTATGTGGGCGCGCGGCCTGCCCGCTGTCTGCCGTTGGCCGCTTTGGTGCGCGAGACAGAACGTTCGCGCAACTACTCGGGTTTGTGTGGGCGTTGAGCAAGTCACAGAGAGCTGTGACTGTGGATCTCCGTTGGCGAAGCTGAGCGCGTTAGGTGGCGATGTCGATCTCGATGGCGGCGTCATCGGTTGAGCCGAGCCGCGGTAGTTGAAACGGGGTGTGGGTAGTCGGAACCGTGGCGAGGAGAGGAACGGGCGGCGGCCGCCACCGTCGCCGGCCCGACGGAGAATTGACTCGCCGCGTCAGGGGGATTGTCGATGTAATTCCTCCATGCGTATCACCGCAGGAACCGTCGCCGACGGCATCCGTGAACAGCTCTTCACTGTCGGCGACATCCCTGGAGTGCTCTGGACGCCCGCCGAAGGCTCCGGTCCCCGTCCCCTGGTCTTGATCGGGCACGGCGGCGGCCAGCACAAGAAGGGATGGGAGGTCGTCTCCCGAGCCTTCCCGTACGTCACCGCTTGCGGCTTTGCGGTCGCCGCGATCGACGCGCCAGGTACTGGTGACAGGCCGGAGCATCCGGAGATCCGGCGGCTCGTTGCGCTGATCGACGAACGAAAGGCTGCGGGCGAGCCCTTCGGACCCGCGCTGCCCGCCCTCTACGAAACCGTGGCGGCAGAACTCATCCCCAACTGGCAGACCACCCTGGACGCGTTGCAAAAGCTGGACTCCGTCGGCGACAGCCAGCCCGTCGGGTACTACGGCCTGTCCGCTGCCGGGGAGTCGGGCATCCGCCTTGTCGCGGCCGAACCCCGGATCACTGCTGCGGTCCTCGGCCTCATGGCATGCGACTGGCTCCTGGACACCGCAGCGCGGATCACGATCCCCGTCGAGTACCTGCTGCAGTGGGACGATGAAGGCAATCCGCGGGACTCAGTCATGAAGCTGTTCGACGCACTCGGCTCCGCCGAGAAGACCTTGCACGCCAACCCCGGTGGCCACTTCCGGATCCCCGCTTTCGAAATCGACAGCTCGATCCGATTCTTCGCTAGGCACCTGGGCAACGCTGGCGTGCCGAGCAGTTCCTGACACCGCAGGAGCCCGCGCCGCCGCGCGGTCAGCCGCTACGTACTGTCCCTGCCCACGCCCGCCGCTAGCCCGGTCACACCTACGGCGCGGCGGTTGGGGCGAGACGCTGCCCACGAAGTGAGCCAGGGTGGCGTTCTCGTCGACGCGAGCGAGCCGCCCGATGTCGCCGCACCGCGGAGAGGCCAGGCACAGGAAGCGGCGGCGGCCAACTGCTCAGCCGATCCCCCGTGGGCGGGCTCCCGCCCACCTGCCGAGCGGTTCAGCGCCGGCGACCGTACCTCTCGCGGAGCTTGTCGAGGTCCTTCCGGTTGTCGACGAACTCGCGCACCATGCCGCACCGCAGGCAGATCAGCCGGGCGATCCAGACGCCGCGGAAGGCGCCGATGCCGATGCCGATGCCGCCGGCGCCGTGCCCGTCGCCGGGGCCGCTGGGGATGCGGATGATGTCGTCGCCGGCGCAGTTCGGGCATGTTCCGAAGGTGACCTCTGCCACGGCATGATCGTGGGCCGGTCTGTCAAGCCGGGTTAGCCTCGGGCCATGCCGAGCTTCGAGATCACTCCGATCGGGACGGTCCGTAACGAGCGGACGGATGTTCAGGACACCGACAACTGGGGCGCCGTGCGCAGCACGATCACCGTCGACGAGCGTTTCGGGGAGGCGTGCCTACAAGGGCTGGAGGGCTTCTCGCACGTGGAGGTGCTCTTCGTCTTCGACCGGTTTCCGGATGACGGCGACTTTCGCGAGCCGCGCCCGTACCGGGGGATCGAGGGTCTTCCGCCGATGGGGGTGTTCGCCGGGCGGGGCCCGCGCCGGCCGAACCGGCTCGGGGTGACGTGCTGCGCGATCGAGTCGGTGAAGGGGCGTGAGCTCACCGTGGTGGGTCTCGACGCGGTGTCGGGCACCCCGGTGGTCGACCTGAAGCCGGTGATGGCCGAGTTCGTGCCGGCCGGCGTCGAGCAGCCCGCGTGGGTGGGCGGCGTGATGGCGGACTACTTCAAGCCGTAGGCGAGGAGCGGGCGAAAACCGGTGGAGCCCCACGGCGGCGCGCTGCTAGCTTCGGGGACCACAGTGTTCTGCGCACCGACGAGGACAGGCCGTTGTACACCAGCTGAGATTCCGAACGGGCACGTCGTGACTTTTCTCCCGCGACGCGCTTCTTCAGCGTGCGCGGATCTCAGCGGAACAGGTGTGACTTTGGTGATCAACTTTGTGGCGGGACAGACCGTCTGGGTGGTGGGCCCGGGGCGACACGGGCCGACGGTACTGCGCGAGCCCGCGGTGCTCGAGGCCGGCGTGCTGCACGTGTCGGTCCACTTCGTTCAGCGCAGCCCCGTCCGGCTGCTGCGTGTGCTCTCGGCCGGCCTCGGCATGTCCCGGTCCGAGGTGCGCCGGCTCGTCGCGGACGGCAGCCTGTCGTCGGCGCGCCGGCTCACCGGCAAGTCGGCCGGCGACTTCAGCTTCACGCTGCGGCGGGGCCTTCCGGCGCCGTACCGGCCGCCGGCCGTGGAGCGGCCGGCGGCCGGGCGGGTCACCGGCGATAGGTCTGGAGGAACACGGCCTCGGCGTGGGCCAGGCCGGCGATCTCCGTGGGGTCGACGCTCTCGTTAGGGGCGTGGATCAGGGCCAGCGGCTCCTCGACGCCCATCAGGATGATCTCGGCGTCGGGGTAGGTGTCGGCGAAGACGTTGCACAGCGGGATGGAGCCACCCTGGCCCAGGGTGGTCATCTCGCGGCCGAAGGCCTCCTTCATGGCGGCGGCCAGGGCGCGGTAGGCGGGTCCGCCGGTGCGGGCCTCGAAGGGCTGGCCGATGGCTTCCTTCTCCACCGTGACCTGGACGCCCCAGGGCGCCGCGGCGTGCAGCTGGGCGATCAGGGCGTCCTGAGCCTTCACCGCGTCCGTGCCCGGCGGCACCCGCAGGTTGAGCCGGGCGCGGGCGTGCGGCTGGATCGCCGCGGCCGAGCCGACCACCGGCGGGCAGTCGATGCCGAGCACGGTCACCGCGGGCCGGGCCCAGATCATGTCCGAGACCGTGCCGTCGCCGAGCAGGCCGACTCCGGGCAGCAGGCCGGAGTCGGCGCGGAACTGGTCGGTGGGGTAGGGCGCGCCGGACCAGGTCTGGGTGGCGTCCAGGCCCGCGATCGTGGTGTTGCCCGCCTTGTCGCGCAGGGACGCGAGGATCTGGATCAGCGCCGCGAGCGCGTCGGGCGCCGGCCCGCCGAACATGCCGGAGTGCAGCTCACCGGAGAGCGCCGACACCGACACCACCACGTTGACCATGCCGCGCAGGGTGACGGTGGCCGCGGGCACGCCGACGGCCGCGTTTCCGGTGTCGCAGACCAGGATCGCGTCGGCGGCGAGCAGCTCGGGGTTGCGCTGCACGAAGTCCTCGAGCCCGCCGGTGCCCTGCTCCTCGGAGCCCTCCACGATCAGCTTCAGGTTCACCGGTACGTCCGGCCCCAGCGCGCGCAACGCCGTCAGGTGCATGACGATGTTGCCCTTGCAGTCGGCCGCCCCGCGCCCGTACCAGCGCCCGTTCGCCTCGGTCAGGGTGAACGGCGGGGTGCGCCACGCGTCCTCGTCGAGCGGCGGCTGCACATCGTAGTGGGCGTAGAGGAGCACGGTGGGCGCGTCCGGGGCGCTTGCCCGCCGTACGCCATAGACAGCGCGACTGCCGTCGATGGTCTCCTCCAGCGCCAGGTCGGTGAAGCCGACCTCGGCGAAGTTGTCCACCACCCACTGCGCGGCGCGGGCGCACTCGGTGGCCGGGTACTGCCGGGGGTCGGCCACCGAGCGGAGGGACACCAGGTCGGCGAGGTCCGTCCGGGCCCGGCCCATCAGGTCGTCGATGCGGGAACGCAGGGTCACGGCTCAGGCCACCTTCTCGAGCTTGAGGTCGTCGACGACCTCCTGGAACTCCTCGATGTACTGCGGGCAGTAGACCTTGATGATCATCAGCTGGCCCTGGACCACCTTGTTGTCCGCGATGACCGGGCGCTGGCCCGGGCCGGCCGCCCCGTTGGTGAGCAGGCCGTAGAGGGTGGCCCGGCGCAGCGCGTTGCCGGGGCTGTCGCAGACCGCGCCGCCGTCGTCGCCGAGGACCCGGATGATCTGCTCCTCGGTGGGCACCCGCAGGCCGGCCGCGGAGAGCTCGGACTGCAGCTGCTGGGCCTTCTCCGACGCCTCCCGTGACTCGTGGGCGCTGCCGAAGGCGAAGAGCGCGGTGCCCAGCATGATCAGGAACGCGACGCCGAGCACGATGTAGGTGACGGTGTTGCTCTTGTGCTTGACCGAGACCTTCATGCGACCTCGACCTCCTCGTCCGGCGAAGCGGTCTTCCAGGACGGCTTGCGCAGGCGGTAGAAGAGGAACGGCACGAGCAGGCCGAGCCCGAGCGCGCCGCCCGCCACGATCGCCAGGTAGGCGCCGGCACTGCCGCCGCCGAACTGCGACGACGGGACGAAGCCGATGAGCAGCGCGGCGAGCGAGGCCGCGAAGCCGACGCCGCAGAGGCCGGTGAGCATCGGCGCCCGGTAGCCGCGCGGGTGGTCGGGGTGGCTGCGGCGCAGGCGCACCGCGGCGACGAACATCAGCAGGTACATGATCAGGTAGACCTGCGTGGTGATCACCGAGAAGATCCAGTACACACTGGACACGTCCGGGATCAGCGCGTACGCGAGGGCGATGACCGTGGTGATCAGGCCCTGGGTGACCAGGATGTTCTGCTGCACGCCGTGCTTGTTGAGCTTCTGCAGGAACGGCGGCAGGTAGCCCTCCTGGCGCGAGATCAGCAGCAGGCCCTTGGACGGCCCGGCGAGCCAGGTGAGCATGCCGCCGAGCGAGGCGGCGACGAGCATGACGCCGAGGATCGGGGTGAGCCACTGCGAGTTGAACGCGGCGAAGACCGCGTCGAACGCCTGCATGACGCCGGCCGTGAGCGACAGCTCCTCGGCCGGGACGACCCAGCTGATCGCCAGCGCGGGAAGGATGAAGATGAGCAGGACCAGACCCATGGCGAGGAACATCGCCCGGGGGAACTCGCGGCCCGGCTTGCGCAGCGACGACACGTGCACCGCGTTCATCTCCATGCCCGAGTACGACAGGAAGTTGTTGACGATGAGCACCAGGCTGGACAGCCCGGCCCACGCGGGCAGCAGGTTGCTCGCGGTCATCGGGGCGGCCGACTCGTTGCCCTGGCCGAGGAACGCGATGCCGAGGATGACCAGCAGCGTGCCGGGGATGAGCGTGCCGATGACCAGGCCGGCGCTGGCGAGTCCGGCGACACCGCTCGTGCCGCGCGACGACACCCAGACACCCGTCCAGTAGCAGACCATGATGACGAGCGCGGTCCAGACGCCGCTGGACGCCAGGTCGGGGTTGATGACGTACGCCAGGGTGCTGGCCACGAAGCCCAGCAGGCTCGGGTAGTAGAAGATGGTCATCGCGAACTGGCACCAGACGGCCAGGAAGCCCATCGGCTTCGAGATGCCCTCGCTGACCCACTTGTAGACCCCGCCGTTCCAGCCGGAGGCGAGCTCCGCCGACACCAGAGCGGTCGGCAGCAGGAACACGAGGGCGGGAAGCAGGTAGAGGAAGATGCTGGCCAGTCCGTAGACCGCCATCGTCGGCGCGGGGCGCAGGCTCGCCACCGAACTCGTCGTCATCAGGGCAAGTGCGACCCAGGAGATGTATCTGACGGCCTGCTGGGTTCTCGCGGCCCTGTCGCCCGTGTTGGCGGGCACGTCCGTCGCGCTCATGCCCCAGATCATCGGCATCGCTGGATGCCGCTCACCTCACCCCTTACGGGTGACTGTCGCGCCGACGAGCATTCCCACGGCGATGGCGACGAGCAGCGACACCATGTCGGCCACGCCGCCCACGCCCTGGATCGGATGACCGCCGATCCAGCTCTCCAGCCCGCGCAGGCCGTGCGATCCCGGCGTCAGGACATAAAAGGCGCCGAGATAGAGGACGTACGCCGGAGGCAGCCCTCGCCGGCGGCCCAGGCGCAGGGCGACGACCGTCATCACCACCGCGCCGGCGAACGTGCCGAACGGGTCGCCGAACGCGCGGGTCGCCAGCTCGGCCGCCGCGGCGGTCAGCAGGATGAGGCCGAGCGCCCACGGGAAGTCGCGCGGCGCCATCTGGAAGACGAACATCACCCCGAGCGCGAAGAGCACCCAGCCGCCCCACACCTCGAACGGGCCCAGGTTGCCGGGCACCGTCACGTCGAAGAGCACGCTCGGCGGCATCTGCAGCAGCACGGTCGCGACCAGGGCGCCGAACGCCAGCACCAGCAGGGCGACGAAGCTGTAGACGAGGCGCGCCGCGCCGGCGGTCATCCGGTTGTCGGCCAGCTCCAGGGCCGCCGCGCTGATCGCGTCGCCGGGGATGAAGTAGAAGAGCGCGGGCACGATCAGCTGGATCGGGCCCCCGTCGAGCGTGCCCCGGTCGTACAGCCACAGCACCACCACGGTGACCAGGATCGACGCGACGAACGGCTGGAGCAGCCGCATCCGCCCCGAGACCACGAGCAGGCCCACCAGCAGCCCGGTGATCGCCGAGACGCCCACCTGCTGCCAGGTGGCCTGCACCGAGATGCCGAAGCCGACGCTGAAGAGCACCAGCCCGGCCACCTGCCAGCCCTTGTTCCAGCGCGGCGGCATGCGCTGGATCTCGGCGAGGCGTTTCGCGGCCTCGGCCTCGGAGAGCTCGCCGAGGTCCGCCAGCAGCGCCTTGAACGCGGTCACCTGGTCGAGCGGGGGCACGCCCGGCTCCCGGGCGTACGAACAGGCCCGCCCGTCGACGGTCAGCAGCGCGGAGTCGGCGAGGAAGGTGACCTCGACCGAGTAGCCGTAGCGGGCGGCCACCTCGCGGACGATGCGCTCGCTTCGCACCGTCCCCTCGAAGCTGCCGCGCAGCAGCCACTCCACCAGCGGGCCCAGCAGATCCATGCGGCGAAGCTAGCCGGGCGGGTTCGTCCGACGATTCATCCGGAACGAAGGATCCCGGCGCCCGCCGGCGACCGCGACGCTGAGCCCATGACGGTCACCACGAGCCGGGCCGCGGGCACCGGCGTGCTCCTCGCGGCGTGCGTCTCCGCGCTGGTCGTCAACGCCAACACCTCAGCGGTCACGATCCTGCTCCCCGCGATCAGCGAGGACGTCGGCGCCTCGGTCGACGTCCTGCAGTGGGCGGTGACCGGCTACATGCTGGTCGGCGCGGCGGTCATCGTCACCTCCGGCGCGCTCGGCGACGTCTTCGGCCGGCGGCGCATCTTCCTCGGCGGCCTGTTGCTGTTCGTCGCGTCGTGCGCGCTGATCGCGCTGTCCCAGAACGCCGCCGGGGTGATCGCCGGCCGGATGATCCAGGGCGCGGCCGGCTCGACCATCCTCGCCTGCGGGATGAGCCTGTTGTCGGTGGCCTCGTCCGGGGCCGCCCAGATGAAGGCCATCACGATGTGGGGCGCCGCGTCGGCGATCGGCGCGGCGATCGGCCCGCTCATCGGCGGTGTGCTGGTCGGCTCGACGGGATGGCAGGGCCTGTTCTGGATCGACGCGGCGATCGCGGCGGCCTGCGTGCCGATCACGCTGTCGGCCGTACGGGAATCGCGTGACGAGCACCGCAGCCGCTCGATCGACATCCTCGGCACGGTGCTGGTGGCCGTGCTGCTCGTGCCGCTCGTGCTGGCGCTCAGCGAGAGCGGCAGCTGGGGCTGGCTCTCCGTCCCGACCATCACGTGCCTGGTCGTGGCCGTCCTCGGCGGCGCCGGTTTCGTGGCCGTCGAGAAGCGCGCCGCCGCCCCGCTGGTCGACCTGAAGCTGCTGCGCAACGCGGTGCTGGTCGGCTCGACGATCGCCATCCTGCTCGTGGCCGGCATCATCAACGCGCTGATGTACCTGCTCAGCCTCTACTTCCAGGACCCCGCCGGGTTCGGCATGACCGCGCTGGAGGCCGGTCTCGCGACGCTGCCCGCCGCCGCCGCGATGATCGCCGTCACCCCGCTGATCACGCCGCTCGCGGTGAAGCTGGGCGGCCGGGTGGCGGTCGGGGGTGGGTTCCTGCTCGCCACGCTCGGCGCCGGCGCGCTGATCTTCGTGAACGCCGGCTGGACGTACGCGGCGTTCGTGATCCCGCTCGTCGTGCTCGCGATCGGGCTCGGCTTCGCGAACGGCCCGGCCAGCTCGGCGTCCACCTCGGCGGTCGACCCGAGCCAGGTGGGCCAGGCGTCGGGCATCTCCAACATGGCCCGCTACGTGGGCGGCTCGCTCGCCGTGGCGGCCGCCGCGACGGTGTCCACCGCGGCCACCCGGAACCACGCCGGCGAACCCGCCGAGGACGCGCTCGCCGCGGGCCTCGGCGCGGCGTCCCTGTTCCTTACGATCATGTCGGTGGCCGGCATCGCCCTCGTGGTGTTCCTGCGCCGGCACCGCGCCGAGCCCGCGCGCGCCGTCCACCTCGCGGCGGCGGCCGCCGCGACCAGCCACACCATCCCCACACGACCGGGAGTTTCCGTCTCATGATTCCGTTCACCAGCAAGGACTTCGCCGGCCGCATGGAGAGCGCGGTGGCACAGGCGGCCGCGGCCGGCCTCACCGGGCTGCTCGTCGCGCCCGGCCCCGACCTGACGTACTTCACCGGCTACAAGCCCACCGCGATCACCGAGCGGCTCACCCTGCTGGTCCTCGACGGCGACCACGACCCGCACCTCATCGTGCCGACGCTGGAGCGCCCCGACGCCGCCGAGGCGCCCGGATACTCGGCGGTGGAGACGACGGACTGGGCGGACGGCACCGACCCGTACGCGCCGGTCGCCCGCCTGCTCGACCCGCAGGGCCACTACGCGATCTCCGACGCGGCCTGGGCCATGCACCTGCTCGGCCTCCAGGCCGCGCTGCCGCAGTCGCGCTACACCTCGATGACCGCCGCGCTGCCGATGCTGCGGGCGGTCAAGGACGCCGACGAGGTGGCCCGGCTCGAGGCGGCCGGTGCCGCCGCGGACGCGGCCTACGAGCAGATCAAGGGGGTACGCTTCGCCGGCCGCACCGAGACGGAGGTGGGCCGCGACCTCGCGCGGTTCCTCACCGAGCGCGGGCACTCGCAGGTCGACTTCACGGTGGTCGGCTCCGGGCCGAACGGCGCGAACCCGCACCACGAGATGGGCGACCGGGTCATCGCCGAGGGCGACATGGTGGTGCTCGACTTCGGCGGCCTCAAGGACGGCTACGGCTCCGACACGACCCGCACGGTCCACGTGGGCCCGCCCACGCCCGAGGAGAGGGAGGTCTTCGACATCGTCCGGCGCGCCCAGCAGGCGGCCTTCGAGGCGGTCCGGCCGGGCGTCGCGTGCCAGGAGATCGACCGGGTGGCCCGCGCGGTCATCACGGAGGCGGGCTACGGCGACAACTTCATCCACCGTACGGGCCACGGGATCGGGCTGACCACGCACGAGCCGCCGTACATGGTGGAGGGTGAGACGAGGCCGCTGGTGCCCGGCATGTGCTTCTCGATCGAGCCCGGCATCTACCTGCCGGACCGCTTCGGCGTGCGCATCGAGGACATCGTGACGGTCACCGAGAACGGCGGCCGCCGCCTCAACAACACCAGCCACGACCTGCACATCGTCGCCTGACATGCGGCCCGCCCGGCTCTGCCTGACGGTGGCGGCCGCCGCCCTGCTGGCACTCACCGCCTGCGGCGACGGCGGGGACGGGGACGGCGGGGTGTCGCTGCCGTCGGCCCGCCCGTCGATCACCCTCGACCGGCCGAACGCCACCGGCGACCCGACGGCGGACTCGACCGGCGACGCCACCGGTGACGCCACTGGTGGCGCCGAGCCCACCCGCACCCGCACCGCCGACCATGCCCGGACCACCGAACCTGTCCGGACCACTGACCCTGTCCGGACCACTGACCCTGCCCGAACCACCGACCCTGCCCGAACCACCGACCCTCCCCGCACCACCGACCCTCCCCGGACCGCCGATCCGACCGGGACCGCGGAGCCCGAGCCGACGCGGACCACCGAGCCCGAGCCCACGCGCACCCAGGAGCCGGCCCGGACCACCGAGCCCTCGCCGACTCGCCCGGCCACCACCACTCCGGAAGCGACCCGCACAACGACGCCCGCGCAGGCCGCCGCCACCTCCTCGTCCGCTGCCGCCGTCGCCGCCTCCGACGACAGCGACGCCGGCAGCCTCGTCGCGTGGTTCCTCCTCTTCCTGGTCCTGGGCGGCGTCATCGCGGCGGTGCTCATCGCCCGCGCCCGCAAGAAGGACTCCTGGGACACCGCCCTGGACGGCCTGACCGCCGAAACCCGGGCCCTCCTTGACCGTGCCCTTCCCCGCGTGCTCGACACCACCACGTTCGCCGAGCGCCGCCTGGCCTGGCCCCCTGTCCGCGACGACCTGCTGGCCATGATCACCCGCTGGGAGACCCTCGCCGCCCGAGCCCCGGACGACGGCCCGCGCCAGGCCACCGCCACCCAGGTGACCGGCATGCTGGGCGACCTGGTCACCGCCATCGACAACGAGACCGCCGCCCAGGCCGCCGCCCGCGACTGGCGTCTCCTGCGCCCGCAGGTCGAGGCGGTGCTCGCCGCCCTGAACGCTCAGCTGGCCCCCACCCCACCGACCGACCCGTACGCGGACCCGTCGGCCTCCCCACCGGGCGCCGGAGCGCCCCCGCCCGGCGTCGGAATGCCTCCGCCCGGCCCGCAGCCTCCATACGGCGCGGACCCGGGAGCGCCGCCCGGGCCCTAGACCGAACGTTCTATCTCTCAACACCGCCGGCCACACCGCGGCCGGCGGTGCGGTTCCGGTGTTTCCACAGGGTCGCGCCGACGGCGATGAGGCCGATCAGGAACAGGTACACGCCGCCGCGTTCGAAGAGCCCGATGAGGACGTTGGCGCCGGAGACCAGGACGGCCATGAAGGTCACCATCGAGATCAGGCCGAGCGTGCCGAGCGCCATGAGGGCTCGGCCCAGGCGCTGCGAGATCCCGATGTGCCGGTGCGCCAGGCCGATCAGGATGACCAGGACGTTGCCACCGGCGAACGCGGCGAAGGCCCCCAGAGTGTGGTATGTGTCCGTGCCGTCGGCCACGGCTTCGGCCGAGCCGGGGAACAGGCCGACGAGGACGCCGCCGACCGCCAGAAGCGCCGCCGTCGCGACGACGCCGAGGCGGCGGAGGGGCGGCATGCCCTTGAGCAGGACGACACCGGCGAAGGCCACGAGACCGAACAGGACGAAGCCGGTCTTCATGACCACGGCGAGCGGTGAGTACATGAGCTGGTCGAACACCACGGAGCGGTCGTGCACCCCGAGGTTGCTGATGAAGTGGTAGGTGTAGCTGTACGGCGGGTCGGTCCACGCCGCGGCGGTGATGAGCTCCGCGACGAAGAAGATCATGCCGCCGGCGATGAGCGCGGCCGCCGCCGCGCGGCTCTGCACGACCGGAGCCGGCGCAGGGGAGTGGTCGGCCGGTTCGGTCCGGACGTCGGTCATGGTTTCTCCCTGGGGTGAGCGGTGGCTCGCCGCCCGGTGGTCCGGGCTGTTCTCGGCCACACGTCAAAGCTGACGGGTGCCGCTCACACGGCGCATACACGGCGCACACACGGCGCTGACACGCGACTCGGCCTCGCGCGCGGGCGCCCCCGGAGTCGCGAGCCGCCCGGGCTCACCCGCTCGGCGTCAGCAGTAGGAGTCGAGCATGTTCTGCAGGGCGGTCTTCTCGGCCGACTGCAAGGTCAGGTCCCAGGAGTACTTCACGCCGATCCACATGCGGGCGTAGGTGCACCGGTATGCCGTGCGCGACGGCTGCCACGTGGACGGGTCCTGGTCGCCCTTGGACTGGTTGACGTTGTCGGTCACGGCGATCAGCTGGGGCCGGGTCAGGTCGTTGGCGAAGGACTGGCGCTTCGCGGTGGTCCAGCTGCTCGCGCCCGAGCGCCAGGCCTCGGCCAGCGGGACGACGTGGTCGATGTCGACGTCGGCGGCGGCCGTCCAGGTGGCACCGTCGTAGGGGGAGTACCAGCTGCCCGAGGTGGCGGCGCACGCCGAGCTGGTGACCACGTTGGAGCCGTCGCGCTTCAGGACCGTCTCGCGGGTGTTGCAGGCCCCGCTGATGGTGATCCAGTGCGGGAACAGGTCGCGCGAGTAGCCGCTGGTGGAACCCTGTGCGGCCACCGTCAGGGCGTTCAGCTGGGACTGCGCGGTGGTGGCGGACGGGATGTTGGGCGGGGTGGCGGCGGCGGGGACGGCGTACGTCAGGGACAGGCCGAGGATCAGGGCGGCCGGCGTGGCGATGCGGCGCATGGATCGGGCTCCCAACCGGGTGGGGGATAGATGCCGATCATTCTCGCCGGTCGAGGGTTACGGGCGGAGATCCCGTTTGCGTCGTACGGCTGAAGGAATGGCCGCGGATCCACTCGCCCAGCCGGCCCTGGTCGGTGGCGATCACCTGGCCGGCGGCGGCCGTGACGAGGTAGGCGAACGACAGCACGTACAGCCAGCCGATGTAGGTGAACGCGACGCCGATGGTGCCGAAGCGCGCGGAGCTGACCTCCAGCGCGTGCGGCAGGTAGAGCGCCCCACCCGGCCGCAGGATCAGCATCGCCGCGCCGAACAGGGCGGCGCCGGGGGCCAGCATGCGGGCGGGGACCTTACGGGCCATCAGGATCCACGGTACGAAGAGCGCGCCGCCGAAGTCGGCCAGCAGCGTTACCAGGGCCGTGGTGAGGTAGGGTGCCGGGGCTTCCATCGCGGCGCGGACGAGCAGCTGGATGCCGACCACGCTGAGGGCCAGCACGATCACCGTGACCAGCCAGCGCCAGGCGTGCCGCGGGCTGCTGCGCGGCCGGGGCAGGTTCCAGATCGTGGCGTACGCCCGGGTGAACGCCCGCGCCAGGCTGGTCGTGGAGACCAGCACGATGAGGCCGCCGACCACGCCGAAGGCGCTGAGGCTGCTGCCGGCGACCGCCTCGCCGAGCACGCGGGCGACCTCCTCGGGCACCTTCACCACCGAGGCGAGCCGTTCGTCGAAGGAGCGGCCGAGCAGCACCGCCATCATGATCAGCAGCGGGAAGATGGACGTGAAGAGCTGCGCGGCGAGGGTCATCGCCCGGTCGAAGATCTCCAGGCGGACGATCGACGCGAGGGTGCCGAGACCGACCCGGCCGGGCCAGCGGGTGGACGCCCAGGCCCAGACCGCTGTCGCCCAGCGCGGTGGGGCGAGCACCGGCCGGGTCGTCACTGTCAGCGGCTGTCGGAGCTCACGGGCGTGAGCGGCGTGGCGTCGGCCGGCGCCGGCTCCGACTCGGCGCGGCTCTTGCGCCGGCCGATCACCGCGGCCGCCACGCCGGCGACGGCCAGCCCTGCGGTGGCGACGACGGCGGCACGGCTGGGCTTCGATGCCTTGCTCTTCTTCCGGGACATTTTCCTCATGACAGGATCCTCCATCTCGGTACGCCGGAAGGCCTCACCCGCAACGGATGGCGCGGTGGCTTCAGTCGTAGTCGGGCCTGACCTCGGTGCCGTGCGCCGTGATCGCGTAGATCGTGATCATGTTGAACGAGATGATCAGCGCGGTCCACACCGGGAACGCCGCGAGGAACGCCAGGTTGGTCAGGGAGTTCAGGAACGCCAGGACGACGCCGAAGATCCGTCCCCAGCTCGTGCCCGCGAGCAGGCCGAGGCCGACGACGATCTGCGCGGCGCCGATGACGAGGTGGATCCAGCCCCACGCGGTCCAGCTCGGGGCGACGAGCAGCCGCGACGCGTCCACGGCGAAGAGGTCGTCGCGGACCAGCGCGACGATGCCGATCGTGACCTGGAGGATCCCGACGATGGAGAGCATCACCCCGGCGAAGACCACCCAGGCCGCCCAGGGGCTCACATTGGTCGGCCGATGCTGTACGGACATGGCCGTAGGATGACCGGCCGCGCGCGGCACGGCCTCACCCGCGAGGAATGAGCGGCGTCAGTCGAGCAGCCCGAGCTCGCGTCCCTGCACCACCGCCCCGGCGCGGGTGGAGGCGCTCAGCTTGCGATAGACGGCGGCCACCTGGGTCTTCACCGTGTTGCGGGAAAGCCGCAGCTCACCGGCGATCTGGTTGAGCGTGAGGTGGGTCGGCAGCAGGCGCAGCACCCGCTGCTCGGCGGCCGTGAGACCGGCGGTGTCGGCCGTCTCGTCCGGCGTGCCGTCGCGGCCCAGGTCGGCGGTGAGCGCGCGGTACCGCTCGGCGAGCACGCCCGTGGTGGTGAGCTGGTCGAGGGCCAGCCGGGCGCGGATGGCGGCCTTCCGCGCGGCCGTGGGGTCACCGTGGCCGAGCATGAGGCGGGAGAGCCGGATCGACGCCGAGGCGACGAGCCACGGGAACGGGCGCGCGCGTTCCAGGGCGTCGGTGGCGGCCCCGACCAGCGCGCCGAACTCCGTGCGGCGGCCCGCCTCGAGGGCGATCGACGCGCCGATCAGGTGGGTCAGCACCGACCAGCCGCAGGTGCGCAGCTCGGGGCCGAGCAGGGCGGCGGACTCCTCGGCGTACGCGGCGGCGGCCGCGCACTCGTGCTGGTCCGCGGCGTGCCAGGCCAGCGCGGCCAGCGCCAGCGCGGACGGGATCGGGTGCTCGGCGCCGGCCCGGGCGGCCCGGGCGTAGCGGGCGTTGGCGAGCACAGTGTTGCCGGTGAGCTCCTCGGCCACGCCGAGCAGGGCCATCGTCGTCGCGTACCACTCGGAGCCGGGACGTTCCGCGCGGGCGGCCCGGCGCGCGTTGCCGAGCATCCCGTCGACGCCGCCGGGTGCCAGGGCGGCGCGCAGCCGGTCGACGGCGGCGGTGCTCCGCGCGTCCGCGGCCGGCGACGAACCGGACGTCCGTTGCCGGGGGATCGAAGCCGTGGCCAGGCATGCCGCGGCCGGCACGGAGCGGCCCGCGAAGGCGTAGACCCACCCGGCGCGTGCCGCGAGACCGGGGTCGCGCTCGGCCGCGCCGCGCCCCAGCATGTCGAGCGCGTCGGCCACCTGCTCGGCGCGGCCCTCGTCGAGCAGGGCCCGGCCGTGCCGCAGCACGAGGCGGGTGGTGGCCCGGACGTCGCCGGCCGCCGCTGCGTGGCGTACCGCCGCCTCGGGCTGGTTGCGGCGCTCGAACCAGGTGGACGCCCGGCGGTGCAGGGCCTGCTCGGTCGCGCGTTCGCGGCGGCGCAGCTCGGCGAGGAGCATCTCGCGGAACGCGGGGTGATAGCGGTACGACCGCACGGCCGGGTCGATCGGCGCGGCGAAGACGTTGCGCGCGGCCAGCCCGGCGAGCAGCTGGCCGGAGCCGTGCCGGCGCAGGATCGCGTCGCAGAGGCTGCCGGAGAGCGTGTCGAGGACCGCCGAGCGCAGCAGGAACCGGACGGTGTCGGCCGGCTCGGCGGCCAGCACCACGTCGCGGAAGTACTCGCTGAGGTACGCGTCGGCGCCGGTGACCCGGGTGGCCGCGGCGGCCGCGTCGGGCCGCCCGCGCAGGCTCAGCGCGGCGAGGTAGACCCCCGCCGGCCAGCCCTCGAACCGGCGGTTGATGCCCAGCGCCTGCTCGGCCGGGAGGACCGCGCCGGTGGCCCGGATGAGGTTGAGCGCCTCGGCCCGCGACAGCCGCAGGTCGGCGGGGCCGAACTCGGCGCACCGGCCCTCGCTGCGCAGGCCGCCGACGTGCAGGCCGAGCCGGCTGCGCGCGGCGACGGCCAGGTGCGACCCGGCCGGCAGCCGTTCGGCGAGGGCGAGCACGAGCTGCTGGGCGGGCGTGCCGCGCAGCACGTGCAGGTCGTCGATGACCAGCACCGGCGGCGCGGCCGCGGCGAGCCGGGGCAGGGCCTCGGCGGTCAGCTGCTCCTCGGGCAGCGCCAGCGACCGCCACGTGGCCGGCTCGACCGGCCGGATCTCGCCGATGGCGCGGGCGATGCGGCGCAGCAGCCGGTGCGGATCGCCGTCGGCCGGCTCGGCGGTGACCCAGGCGAAGGCGCGCTGGTCGCGGTCGGCCCACTGGCGCAACGCGATCGACTTGCCGTAGCCCGGCGGGGCGACGACCAGGATCAACGGCACGTCGTCGCGCACGGCGGTCAGGTCGCCGACCAGCCGTCGCCGCGGCACGAGCTCCGCACGCGTCATCGTCGCCCCTGACCCCCGTCCGCCAACGCCAGGCCGGTCGCGGACCGGCGAGGTCGAGTAATCATGCAATCGCACAGTGTGCGCTCGCCGCAATGACTCGTCGCACAAGTTTTTGCTTCTTGGGTGGTCGTGACCTGGCAACTGTCCGGTTCCGTCGTCCACTTTCGGAATCACCCAGGCTGGGTGATGTGACTGTTGATGATCGGGAGAAAACTCTGCGTAGACACCGGCGGCTCGACGGGTAGGCCGCGACGTGCCCGAAGGCGTGCCGGTGCCGAGAGGCGGGGCGATCGCGATGGGGGTATCGGATGCCAGGAAAGATCGCTACCGAGTTGACCACGTCCGACGGCGAGCCGATCATGACGGTGAAGCTGGAGCCGCCGGGCCTTCCACCGTGGTGGGTGGTGCGCGAGCGCCTGCGCGAACGGCTCGATGCCGGGCCGGGCCGCCGCCTCACCGTCGTGACCGGGCCGGCGGGTTCGGGCAAGAGCAGCCTGGTGGCCGACTGGACGGCCAGCGGCCGAGCCGGCGGCCGGGTGGCGTGGCTGACCCTCGAGCCGGGCGACGACCAGCCGGGGATCTTCTGGCCGTACGTGGTGGCCGCGCTGCGGCGCGCCGGTGCCGAGGTGCAGGGCGAGTGGCGGCCGGAGGCGGAGCGCTCGTTCCTCGTACGGCTGGTGGTGGCCCTTGCCTCGGAGCCGCGGCCCGTCGTGCTGGTCCTCGACAACGTGCACGCGCTGACCCGCGCGTCCATCATCGACGGGCTGCACTTCCTCGTCGAGCACGCCGGACCGCAGCTGCGGTGCGTGCTGATCGGCCGCACCGACCCGCCGCTGCCGCTGCACCGCTACCGGCTGGCGGGCTCGATCACCGAGATCCGCCACGACGAGCTGGCGTTCACCCCGGCCGAGGCGGACGCGCTGCTCACCGCACACGGAACCCGGCTCGGCCCGAACGCCGTGGCCGAGCTGACCGAGCAGACCCACGGGTGGGCTGCCGCCCTGCGGCTGGAGGCCCGTGCGCTGCCGATGCCGGGCGACAAGAAGGACGAGCTGGCCGACTACATCCGCAACGAGCTGCTCGGCGAGCAGACCGCCGCGACGCGCGAGCTGCTGCTGCGGACCTGCGTGGCCGAGCGCCTGCCGGCCGGGCTCGCCGTCGAGCTCAGCGGCCGCCGCGACGCGGCGCAGGTCCTCGACCGCCTCGCCCACCAGGGCATCTTCGTGTCCGCGCGGGCCGGCGGCGAGCGCACCTACGTGCACCATCCGCAGGTGCGCGGCGTGCTGCTGGCCGCGCTGGGGGAGGGGCCGGTCGACCGGATCACCGGCCTGCACCGCCGGGCCGCCCGCTGGTACGCCGGGTTCGACCGGCACGGCGAGGCGCTGCCGCACGCGCTGCGGGCTCAGGAGTGGGCGCTCGCCGCCACCTCGGTGGTGCGCGGCCTCGGGATAGCCGAGGTGCTCAACGGCGAGGGCGCCGCGGCGTTCACGCCGATGCCACCCGACCTCGACCTGCCCGAGGCCGCGGTGGTCGCGGCCGCTGTCGCGCACTACCTCGACGACCCGGAGGCGTGCGCGAAACACCTGCTGCGCGCCGGGGAGATGGCGGGCGGCCGGGGCGTCGCGCTGCCGCTGAGCCTCGCGGCGGTCGACGTGGCCCGCGCGCGCCGGCACGGCGGCCCCGACGACCTGGCCGCCACCGCCGAGGCCGCCTGGCGGCTGCTCGACGGCGCGCTCGTGGAAGGGGCCGCGGTCCCGGCCGGCCTGGCGTCGCTGATCCGGCTGGCCCGCGCCGAGAGCCTGCTCTGGCAGCGCGACCTGGTCGGCGCCTGCGCGGTGCTGCAACCGTCCGAGCACGACGGTGCCGAGGTGCTCGGCCGGCTGGCCCTGGCCGAGGCGCTCTGCGGCCGGCTGCGCCGCGCGGACGAGCACGCCCGCCGCGCGCTCGACCGCAGCCACGACGACGACGGGCCCGGCGACGCGGCGGCCGACGTGGCGCTGGCCTGGGCACGCGCCGACGAGTACGACCTGACCGCCGCCCGGGTGCATGCCGAGCAGGCCGCCGCCCGGCTGGAGGAGACGCCGGACGCCCTGCTCGGCGGCCTGCTGGCGCTGGTGCGGGCGCGTGTGCACCGCGGCAACGGCGACGTCGCCAAGGCGGCCGAGGCGATCGCGGCCGCGCCGGCCGGGCCACGGCCGGCGTGGCTCACCGAGGTGCTCGACCTCGCCCGCGACGCCCTGCTCGCCCCCGGCCGTCCGCCGGCCGCGGGCACGACGAACGAGCACGCGATCGCCGAGGCGACGGCCGCCGTGTTCGCCGGCGAGACCGTGCGGGCGCGGGCCGTCGTGGCCACGCTCGGCGAGCGTCCCGGCCTGCCGCTGGAGATCCGGGTGAACGGCTGGCTGATCACCGCCGCGGCGGAGCTCGGCGACGGCCGCCGCGACAGGGCCCGCCGCGCCCTGCACCGCGCGCTCGGGCTGGCCGAGCCCGAACGGCTCCGGCGGCCGCTGCTCGAGGCGGCGACGCCGGTGCGGCGGTTCCTGCGCGAGGACCGTGAGCTCGCCGTACGCCACGATTGGCTCGGGGTCGTGCCCCGGGCCGCGACGGCGCCGCAGCCCGCCGGGCCCCCGCCTCAGGCGGCTCCCGCGGCGCCGGTCATGGTGGAGCCGCTCACCGCGAAGGAGACCGAGGTCCTCGGCTACCTGGCGCAGCTGTTCTCCACCGAGGAGATCGCCCGGACCATGTACGTCTCGGTCAACACGGTAAAGACGCACGTCCGCGGTGTGCTGCGCAAGCTGGCCGCGACCCGGCGCAACGAGGCGGTGCGCCGTGCCCGTGACCTCGGCCTGCTGTAGCGCTCATCCGGGAGGGGTGACGACCGTGGCGCCGGCCGTGGCGATGCTCGTCGGCATGACCGACACCACCGAGCTCCCCTCGTGGCGGGACACCGCGGCACGGCAGCGGATCGTCGAGTTCGTCGCGGTCGCCGTCGCGGGCATCCCGCCCGAGGACCGGATCGCGGTCTTCGACAACGACGGCACGCTGTGGTGCGAGAAGCCGCTGCCCGTGCAGGCCGACTTCCTGCTGCGGCGCATCGGCGAGCTGGCCGAGCGGTATCCGGCGCTGCGCAGCCGCCAGCCGTTCAAGGCGGTCGCCGAGCGCGACCACGAGTGGCTGGGCGGCGCCATCACCAAGCACTACCAGGGCGACGACGCCGACCTGCGGGAGATGGCGGCGGGCCTGCTCCAGGCGTACGAGGGCACGACCGTCGACGAGTTCGCCCACCTCGCGCGCGACTTCCTGGTCAAATGTGAGCATCCGGCCCTGGGCCGGCCCTACGTGGAGACCGCCTACCAGCCGATGACCGAGCTGATCAGCTATCTGGCGCAGCACGGCTTCACCTGCTACATCGCCACCGGGGGAGGGCGTGACTTCCTCCGCACGGTCAGCCAGGACGTCTACGGCATCCCGGCCGACCGGGTGATCGGCAGCTCGGTGGCGCTCGAATACCGCGACGGCCGCATCGTGCACACCGCCCGGCTGGACGTCTTCGACGACGGCCCCGCCAAGCCGGTGCGCATCTGGAGCCGTATCGGCCGCCATCCGATCCTGGCCGCCGGCAACGCGAACGGCGACCTGCCGATGCTGCGCGCCGCGGGCGGCGGCCGCCGCGAGCCGCTGCGCCTGCTCGTGATCCACGACGACGCGGAGCGCGAGTTCGCCTACACCGCGGGCGCCGCCGAGGCCATCGCCGCCGCCGAGGCGGAGAACTGGGTGGCCGTGAGCATGGCCGGGGACTGGTCACAGGTCTTCGGCCCACGTTGAGGGGGGAAACCGAGGGTGCGCGGGGAGGGCGATCCCCGCGCACCCGAGGTTAGGTTGTGGACCATGAAGCTTCTCCTGCCCGGCAGCGTCGAGCTGGCCGTCTCCCCGCCCCCCGGCGTGACTGTTGAGGTGTACGCCGTCGACGAGCCCGTTCCGGACTCCTCGGCCGACGCGGACGCGATCGTGGTGTGGGGCAACCCCGCCGGCCAGCTGCGCGACACCGCGCGGCGGCTGACGAAGGTGCGCTGGGTGCAGACGCTCGCCGCCGGCCCCGACGCGGTGCTGGCCGCGGGCTTCGCGCCCGGCGTGGTCATCACCTCGGGCGCCGGGCTGCACGATCTGACGGTCGCCGAGCACACGCTGGCCCTCACCCTCGCCGCCGCCCGGCGCCTCAACCTGCTGGTACGAGCGCAGGTCGGCCGCCGCTGGGCGCAGGAGCTCGGCGGCCTCCAGCCGGTGCGCGACCCGTCCAGCTTCCGCACGCTGCGCGAGGCGCACGTGGTGATCTGGGGCTTCGGCGGCATCGCGGCGACCCTCGCGCCCCACCTGAAGGCGCTGGGCGCCACGGTGACCGGCGTGGCACGCAGCGCCGGGGAGCGGCACGGCTTCGAGGTGGTGACCGAGGAGGCCTTCCCGGCCTTGCTGCCCCGCGCCGACGTGCTCATCTCGATCCTGCCGGCCACCGAGGCCACCCGGCACGCCCTCGACGCGCGCGTGCTCTCGCTGCTCCCCGCACACGCCTGGGTGATCAACGTGGGCCGCGGCGCGACCCTCGACGAGTCCGCCCTGCTCGACGCCCTGCGCGCGGGCCGGATCGGCGGCGCGGCCCTGGACGTGTTCGAGACCGAGCCGCTGCCGGTCGGCTCGCCCCTGTGGGACGAGCCGAACGTGATCATCACCCCGCACGCGGCCGGCGGACGCCCGGTGGGCGCCGCCGGCCTGGTCATGGACAACGTGCGGGCGTTTCTTGCGGGACGGCCCCTCAAGAACGTGGTCTAGCCGTTCGCGTCAGTTCCAGATCCTCAGCTTGGTGCCGGGGCAGTTGCGGATGCACTGGATCCACGCCTCGTACGTGGAGTACACGCCGGTCAAGGTCTTCCAGGCCTGCCCGCTGTAGGTCGCGCTGTAGACGATCCGCTGGTTGTTGGAGTCCTTGACCGTGACGGTGTACGGCACGGAGATGTTGCTGGTGTTGAAGAAGATCTGGTGGGCCGAGTTCGCCGGCATGTAGCCCACCCAGCAGTAGCTGTTCTGCACGGTGCACTCGATCGGCGTCGCCGCGAGTGCCGTGCCCGGCGTCATCACCAGGGCCGCCGCCGCGGTTGCCGCGCCGGCGGCCACGGCCTTGATCGTTTTCCTCATCGGTCCTCCCTTGTCGTGGGTCGGGCCGGTCCGGCGGGTCCGCGTCCCTCGCACGCGGCGGGTGCCGTTACCGGTGGAGACAGCTTGGGGAGGCGCGATTGTCGGTGAGTTGCTTTTGGATTGCACGGCATAGACGGGCGTGCTTCTCTCGATGGCGTGGGCAGTCGATCGGGGGATGGGGCGCCCTGGCGCCTGCTGGGGCCGCTGCGGTGGCGGAGGGACGGTGCGGACGTCGACCTGGGGCCGGCCAAGCAGCAATGCGTGATCGCGGTGCTCCTGCTGACGCCGGGCCGCAGCGTGCCGGTGGCCACTCTGGTCGACAGGGTGTGGGGCGAGGACTCGCCGCGGGCCGGGAACGCCGTCGCGCCGTACATCGCCCGGCTGCGGCGGATCATCGCCGGTGCCGGCGGCGACCCGGGGATGCTGCGGTTCGTCTCCGGCGGCTATCGCGCCGAGGTCGCGGCCGGGGACGTCGACCTGCACCGCTCGCGGCGGCTGGCGTCGGCCGCCCGCGAGGCCCACCAGGCGGGGGACGGCAAGCTCGCCGCCGATCTGCTGAGGCAGGCCGTGGCCGAGTGGGAACCGGTCGCGCTGGCCGGCCTGCCCGGTGACTGGGCGGCCCGGGTGCGCGAGGCCCTGCACCGGGAACGGCTCGACCTGCTGGCCGAGGAGGCCGAGGCTCAGCTGCGGCTGGGCTGCCCGGAAGCGGTGGTCGAGCGGCTGAGGCCGGTCGCCGCCGACCATCCGACCGCGGAATCCGTGGTGGCGGCTCTGATGCGCGCGCTGAGCGACGGCGGGCGGGTGGCCGAGGCCCTGGAATGGTACGCACGGCTGCGCGCCGCGGTCGGCGAGGAGTTCGGCAGCGAGCCCGGCGCCGCCGTCCGCGACCTGCACGTCGAACTGCTCCGCCGCAACGAGCCGATGCCGGCCCGGGCGCCGGAGCCGGCCGGGCCGGCCCAGCTGCCCGCCGACGTGGCCGGCTTCACCGCCCGCGAGGAGGAGCTGCGCCGGCTGGACGAGGCGATCGGCGACGACCGCCCGGTGGTGCTGTCCGGCACGGCCGGGGTCGGCAAGACCACCCTCGCGGTGCACTGGGCGCACCGGGTGCGGCACCGGTTTCCCGGCGGCCAGCTCTTCGTCAACCTCGGCGGTTTCGGCCCGGCCCAGTCGGTCCTGCCGCCCGAGGAGGCGCTGCGCGGCTTCCTGGAGGCCCTCGGCCTGCCGAGCCGGCGGATACCGCGCGAGCTACCGGCCCGATCGGCCATGTTCCGCACGCTGCTGGCCCGGCGCCGGCTGCTGATCATCCTGGACAACGCCCGGGACGCCGATCAGGTGCGCCCGCTGCTGCCCGGCGTGCCGGGCTCGGTCGTCGTCGTCACCAGCCGCGACCGGCTGCTGAGCCTGGTCGCCATCGAGACGGCCCGGCCGGTGGAGGTGGGCCTGTTCACCCCGGCCGAGGCGCGGGCGATGCTGGCCCGGCGGCTCGGCGACGAGCGGGTGGACGCCGAACCGGCGGTGGTGCGCCGGCTCGGCGCCGCCTGCGCCCACCTGCCGATCGCGCTGGCCGTCGTGGCCGCCCGCGCCGCCGGTCGCCCGGACCTGCGGCTGACCGCGCTGGCCGAGCAGCTCACCACGGGTGCCGGGCTCGACCTGCTCGACGGCCACGACGCCAGCAGCAATGTGCGGGTCGTCTTCTCGTGGTCCTACCGGCAGCTGACGCCGGGTGCCGCGCGCCTCTTCCGGCTGCTCGGGCTGCATCCCGGGCCATCGTTCACCGCCACCGCGGCCGCCAGCCTCGCCGGGTGCCCGGCGAGCCGGGCGCTGGACGAGCTGGTCCGGGCTCACCTCGTGGCGCCGGCCGCGGCCGGGCGCTACCGCCTGCACGATCTGCTGCGCGCGTACGCCGCGGAACTGGCCGGCACCGGGGAGCGGGACGCGCTGCACCGCCTGCTCGATCACTACCTGCACGGCGCTTGCACGGCGATGCGGCTGAACCACACGCCGTCGACGCTGACCCCGCCGCCGGCCCGGCCCGGAACGGTGGTGGACGAGATCGCCGGCGACGGCGCCGCCCTGGAGTGGCTGATCGCCAACGACGCCGTGCTGATCGCGCTGATCCGGCTGGCCGGGACGGCCGGCTTCGAGGGGCACGCGTGGCGGCTGGCCCGGGCTCGCGACCATTTCGCCGTGCGGCAGGGCCGGTGGGGCGACCTGGTCGAGCTCGACCGGACGGGGTTGCGCGCGGCGCGGCACACCGGCGATCGGGCGGCCGAGGCGCAACTGCTGCGCAGCCTGGCCCGGGCCCACCTGATGACGGGCGATCACGACGAGGCACGCGAGCACGCGCTGGCCGCCGCCCGCGTCTTCCGCGAGCTCGGCGACCAGGAGAGCGAGGCGCAGACGCATCACTTCCTGGCCGACGTCTTCGACCGGATGGGGGAGCGGCGCGAGGCGTTGCGGCACGCGCGGACGGCGTTGCGCGTCTACCAGGCGATGGACGACCGGGCCGGCATGGCCCGCGCGCTCAACGCCACCGGCTGGTGCCATGCCGCGGTGGGGGAGCACGGCCTCGCCGTGGAGCACTGTGCCCGGGCGCTGACGCTCTTTCGCGAGGTGGGCGACCGCGACGGTGCGGCGGCCACGCAGGGCACCCTGGGCTACGCCCGGGAACAGTCCGGTGACTTCGGCGCGGCCATCGGGCACTACGAGGAGGCAATCCGCCTGTGCCGCGAGATAGGCGAGCGCTTCTTCCTCGCCGACACGCTGGCTCACCTGGGCGACTGCCGCCGGGCCCTGGGCGACGGCCACGCCGCGCGGGCCGCCTGGTCGGAGGCGCTGGACATCTTCGACGAGCTGGACCACCCGGCCCCGAACCTGCGCGCCAAGCTGCGCAACGCCTGAGCGGGCGGGAAGGCCGTCACCGGCCCTCCCGCCCGGTGCCTCAGAGGACCGAGGCGGCCAGCCGGTCGGGGTTGCCGAAGCGGTGGGCGGTGATGCTGACGGCCTGCTCGTGCAGGAAGGGCAGCATCTCGATCCGGCCGGCCTCGGTGACCGGGCCGTGCCAGACGGCGAGGTCGGGGCGGCCGCCGGTGGCCGCGGTGACCTGCGCCAGGGAGCCGCCGATCAGCCGTACGCGGGTGACGCCGTCGAGGCCACGCGCCCACGTGGCGTCGTCCTCGACGCGCACCTCGACCGGCAGCTCCACGGGCAGCGGTGCCGCCGTCGAGACGCGGAACGGTGCTCCGGCGCGCAGGCCGGCGGCGACCACGCGCAGCAGGGACTCGACCGGCTCGCCCTCGGCGAGGCGCACCTCGACCGGGACCGGCAGGTAGCGGAGCACGTTGCGCTCGGCCCACAGGCCGGAGACGTCCGCCGCCCTGCCGAACTCGTCCGCCCATGCGGCGGCGTCGCTGCGCGCGGCCCGGGTCAGGAAGTCGCTGGGCGCCGCGTCGAGGAGCTTGCGAACGGCCGGGTGGTCGATGGTCGCGGTGGCGTGCGACTCGGCCGGCTGCCACGCCGAGAGGCCGACCAGGTAGTTGGGGCCGCCCGCCTTGGTGCCGGCGCCGACGGCGGAGCGCTTCCAGCCGCCGAACGGCTGGCGGCGCACGATCGCGCCGGTGATGCCGCGGTTCACGTACAGGTTGCCCGCCTGGACCCGGTCCAGCCACGTGCCGAGGTCGGCCGGGTCGAGCGTGTGCAGGCCCGACGTGAGGCCGTAATCCACCTCGTTGACCAGGTCGATCGCCTCGTCGAGGCTGTCGGCCGTCATGATCCCGAGGATCGGGCCGAAGTACTCGGTACGGTGGTACGCCGAGCCGCGGCGCACGCCGTCACGGATGCCAGGGCTCCACAGGCGCCCGGTGTCGTCGAGGCGCTGCGGCTCCAGCAGCCAGGTCTCGCCCGGGCCGAGCTTCGTGAGCCCGTCGAGCAGCTTGCCGGCGGCCGGTTCGATGACCGGGCCGATCTGGCTCTCCGGGTTCGCGGGCCAGCCGACCGTGAGCGACCGGGTGGCGTCGATCAGCTGGTTGCGGAACCGCGCCGAGCGGGCCACCGAGCCGACCAGCACGACCAGCGACGCGGCCGAGCACTTCTGGCCCGCGTGGCCGAACGCCGAGGTGACGACGTCCTTGACGGCCAGGTCGAGGTCGGCGCTGGGGGTCACGATGATCGCGTTCTTGCCGCTGGTCTCGGCGAGCAGCGGCAGGTCGGGACGGAACGAGCGGAACAGCTGCGCCGTCTCGTACGCGCCGGTCAGCACGACCCGGTCGACCAGCGCGTGCCCGACCAGCTGGCGGCCCAGCGCCTGCTCCTCGACCTGCACGAGGGTGAGCAGGCCGGGGTCCGGCAGCAGCGGCGTGATGATCTCGGCGAGCAGCGCGCCGCAGCGCTCGGCCTGGCCGGCGGGCTTGAGCGCGACGGCGGAGCCGGCGGCGAGGGCGGCGAGGACCGATCCGGCCGGGATGGCGACCGGGAAGTTCCACGGCGGCGTGACGAGGGTCAGCTTCTCCGGTACGTGCACGGCACCGTCGACGTTGTCGAGGCCGGCCGCGAGCTCGCCGTAGTAGTGCGCGAAGTCGATCGCCTCGGAGACCTCCGGGTCGGCCTGGTCGGCGGTCTTGCCCGTCTCGGACGCCATCACCTCGATGAGGTCGGCGCGCCGGGCCTCAAGGGCCTCGCCGACCCGGTGCAGGATCTCGCCGCGCTCCTTGCCGGTGAGCGCGCCCCAGCCCTGCGCGGCGGCGACCGCGGCGCTGAGCCGGGAGTCGAGCTGCGACTCGCTGGTCACCCGGGCGGCCTCGATGGTGGCGACGCCGACCTCCGAGCCGGGCACCCGGGCGAGCACCGCGCGGACCATGTCGCGGTTGGACGCGACGGCCGGGTCGGTGTCCGGGGTGTTCTCGAAGTGGCCGGGCCGCGAGGGGCTGACGGCGGCGAACCGGTCGGCCACGCGGTGCGGCGGCGGCACGGCGTCGTCGAGGGCGGCCAGCGACGCGAGGAAGCGGTCGCGCTCGCGGGCGAACAGGGCCTCGTCGCTGTCCAGCTCGAAGACCGCGGACATGAAGTTGTCGCTGCTCGCGCCCTCTTCGAGGCGGCGGATCAGGTAGGCGATGGCGACGTCGAACTGCTCCGGGCGTACCACCGGGGTGTAGAGCAGCAGCCCGCCCACCTCGCGGCGGACCACCTCGGCCTGGCCCTCGGCCATGCCGAGCAGCATCTCGAACTCGATGCCGTCGCGGACCTCGCGGCGGCCGGCGAGCAGCCAGGCGTACGCGACGTCGAAGAGGTTGTGGCCGGCGACGCCGAGGCGCACGTTCTTGATGCGCTCCGGGTCGAGGGCGTAGTCGAGGACGCGCTTGTAGTTGGTGTCGGTGTCCTGCTTGGTGTGCCAGGTGGCCAGCGGCCAGCCGTGCACCGTCGCCTCGACCTGCTCCATCGGCAGGTTCGCGCCCTTGACCAGGCGCACCTTGATGCCGGCGCCGCCGCTCGCGCGCCGCCGCGCCGCCCACTCCTGGAGGCGGATCATCGCGGCGAGGGCGTCCGGGAGGTACGCCTGCAGGACGATGCCCGCCTCGAGGTCGTGCAGCTCGGGCTTGTCGAGCAGGCGGGTGAAGACCGCGATCGTGAGGTCGAGGTCCTTGTACTCCTCCATGTCGAGGTTGACGAACTTGCGGGTCGGCGCGGTCGCGGCCAGCGTGAACAGCGGGGTGAGCTGCTCGACGATGTGCTCGACGGCCTCGTCGAACGCCCACGGGTTGTGCGGGGCGACGGTGGCCGACACCTTGATCGACACGTAGTCGACGTCGGCGCGCCCGAGCAGCCGCTCGGTCTCGCGCAGGCGCCGGGTGGCCTCGCCGCGGCCGAGGACGGCCTCGCCGAGCAGGTTGACGTTGAGGCGCACGTCGCGCTTCCTGATCCGGGCGATCGCCTTGCCGAGCTTGGCGTCGGTGGCGTCGACGATCAGGTGGCCGACCATCCGGCGCAGCACGCGGCGGGCGATCGGCACGACCACGCCCGGCAGGATCGGGGCGAGGGCGCCGCCGAGCCGGACCGCGCCGCGCAGCGGGGCCGGCAGGAAGCGCGGCACGTCGGGCGCGAGGGCGTGCAGGGCGCGGGCGCTGACCTTGAGGTCTTCGGGGCGGACCACCCCGTCGACGAAGCCGACGGCGAAGGCGAGGCCCTTGGGGTCGCGCAGGACGCCCGCGAGCTGTGCGGCGGAGCCGCCCACCGGGATCGACGCGGCCTCGTGGAGCCAGCGGCGGACCAGGGCAACCGCCTCGTCGGCGATGTCAGTGTCTGCGGCGGGGGTACCGGCCGGAGAGTGGGCGACGTCTGTCATGCCGAAAGTGTCCTTCCGAGTTCCGTTCAGGAAAAGCGACGGTTCATGACGAGTACTCTTCAGTTCTTCTTACGTTTTCCCGGGGGTTGACCATGCTCGAGATCCGGCGCCTGGTGCTGCTGCGCGAGCTCGCCGTCCGCGGCACCATCGCGGCCGTCGCCGAGGCCCTCAACTTCTCGCCGTCGGCCGTGTCCCAGCAGCTCAGCCTGCTCGAGAAGGAGGCCGGCATGCCGCTGCTGCGCAAGGCCGGCCGGCGGGTGCGGCTCACCCCGCAGGCCGAGGTGCTGGTCGCGTCGGTGGGCGAGGTCCTCGACACCCTCGAACGCGCCGAGGCCCGCCTCCAGGCGTCGGTGAACACGGTGAGCGGCCGCGTGCGCGTCGCGGTCTTCCAGTCCGCGGCGCTCGCGCTGATGCCGGCGACGCTGCTCGCCATGGCCACCCGCTTCCCCGAGGTCCGGGTCGAGATGGTGCAGCGCGAGCCCGAGGAGGCGCTGCGCGAGACCTGGGCCCGCGACTTCGACATGGTGATCGCAGAGCAATACCCGGCCCACGCGGCGCCACACCATCCCGGCCTCGACCGCCGCCCCCTGACCACCGACCCGATCCGGCTCGCGCTGCCCGCCGCCGAGGTCGCCCTGCACCCGGTCGCGTCGCTGGCGGAGGCCCGCCACATGCCCTGGGTGATGGAGCCGCGCGGCGCGGCGTCGCGCCACTTCGCCGAGCAGCTGTGCCGGAGCACGGGCTTCGAGCCGGACGTCCGCTACGAGACCGCCGACCTCCAGGCCCACATCCGCCTGGTCGAGTCCGGCAACGCGGTCGCCCTCATCCCCGACCTGGTCTGGGCCGGCCGCCAGACCTCCTGCCGCCTGCTCGACCTGCCGGACCTGCCCCGCCGCACCATCTTCACCGCCCAGCGCCTCGCCGGCGCGGCCTCCCCGGCGGCCCGGGCCTTCCGCGAGGCGCTGGAGGAGACGGCGAGTCGCTAATCGCGTTTCCACAGTTTCGGGCGCCACGCCTCGACGACCTTGGCGACGGCGGTGACCAGGAAGAGCTGGCCGACCAGGGCCTCCAGCACGGCCAGGGTCTGCCCCGGGTTGCCGGCGGGCACGGTGTTGCCGTAGCCGGTGGTGGTGAGCGTGACGAAGCTGAAGAACAGGGTGTCGGCCAGGTCGCCGTCGCCGATGTCCGGGCCGAAGAACGGGCCGGGCTGGAGGGTCGCGATGCAGCGGTAGGCGAAGCCGAAGGCCATGCCCAGCATCAGGTACGCGGAGAGCGCTCCGAGCATGAGCTCGCGGTCGGCGGTGGTGCGCCGGGCCACGTCGCCGACGATCGACAGGGGTGCGATCAGATACAGGGCGCTGCCCAGGATGAAGGTGGCCGCCAGCAGCGCCCGGCTGCCCGGGTGCACGGAATTCCAGGCCGCCGCCAGCAGGGCGAGCATGAGCACCACGGTGGCGGCGACCCGCAGGCCGCGGCGGCCGGCGGAGACGCGCAGCGCGTACCAGACCGTGCCGACCTGCACGAGCAGGATCAGCGAGATGGCCCGGGCGCCGCTGATCGACGTGCCGAGCACGTAGGTGAAGGCGATCAGCGCGATCACCGGCAGGTACGAGCGGGGTGTGCTCATCCGGGATGGTGTCGCACCACGGCGGTCCGGGCGATCAGGTCGTGGAGGGCGCGGTGGCGGCGGTCCACGAGGAGCCAGGCGGCGCCGATCGGGAAGTACGCCAGGAGCACGCCGCGGACCAGGGCCGGGAACCAGCGCACCGGGCGGCCCGCGGCGGTGACCACCCGCAGGCCGAGCAGGGCCATCCCGGGTGTGCGGCCGGCGAGCAGCCAGAACACCGCGCAGTAGACCGCGAAGACGGCCGGCAGCAGGATGGCGTACGCCCCGGCCAGAAGCGTGCCCAGGTCGCGGACCACCACGCCGGCCACCTGGCCGATCAGTGCTACGACGGCGATGCCGGCGGTGCCCACCACCGTGATGAGCAGGGCGTCGACGACGTAGGCGAGCAGGCGGCTGACCGGGCCGGCGTAGACCGGTGCGGGCCTGAGGTCCCCGCGCGGCGCCACCGAGATGCCGGCGTCGCTCACCGCAGCTCGGCCGGCGGCGCCGGAACGGGGTCGCCGCCGCGGCGCAGCACCCGGGTCGTCACCCGGTCGACCGCGCTGTCCCCGGCGGCGGCGCCGTTGCGGATGCGCCCGACCAGCTCGTCCACCATCGTGTCGCGCTGACCGCGCACCAGCGGCTGGATGCGCTCCGGCTCCTCGGCGAGCAGGGCCAGCACGTCGTCGAGGACGGTACGCACCACCGGCCGCAGCACCCGTTCGAGCTGCGCGTCGACCACCCGGTCGGCCAGCTCCGAGGTCGCGACGGCGATGACGGCCGCGTCCAGGGCGGCCCGGGCCCGCTGGGCCCGGGCGCGCAGCCCGAAGGTGGCCTGCTCGCGCTCGACCGCGCCGCGCCCGGCCAGCCCGTCGAAGCCGGCACCGAGCCGCCCGGCCGCGTCACTGCCGGCCGCGCGCACCCGCCCGGCCGCACCGGTCCCCGCCTCACGCACCTCGACGAAGATCCGGACTGTGGTGTCCTGCGCCTGGAAGACGGCGCCCAGCGCCGCGTCGCGCCACTTGCCGAGACCGTCTGCCACCGCGCTCACCTCGTCTCTCGCGCCCATCGCGCCCATCGTGCCGCCCGCCCGCGCGGCGCTGCCTCATCTCGGGCGGATGAGAGCGCCGCCGGCGGCGAGCCCGCACACTGACGGCCATGGCCGGCGATGAGAAGACCGTGCGGTTGATCGAGGTGCCCTACGACTCCGGGAACCGCGCCGTGCGCATGGGAGCCGGCCCGCCGGCCCTGATCGAGGCGGGCGCCGTCCGCGAGCTCCGCGCCCAGGGGCATCAGGTGATCGAACGGCTTGTCGAGGCGCCGGCGTGGCGGGCCGAGGTGCGCACCGCCTTCGAGTTGCAGAGGCTCGTCGCCGTCGAGGCCGCGGCGGCGCTGGACGCCGGCCACGTACCGCTGCTGCTGTCGGGGAACTGCAACACCACTCTCGGGATGCTGTCCGCGCTGACGGCCGCCCGCCGCCGGGTGGGCCTCGTGTGGCTCGACGCGCACGGCGACTTCAACACCCCCGACACCGACGCGTCCGGGTTCCTGGACGGGCAGGGGCTCGCGATGGCGGTGGGCCGGTGCTGGACGGCCCTGACGTCCACGGTGCTGCCGGAGGATCGCGTCCTGCTGGCCGGCGCGCGCAGCCTCGACCCCGCCGAGGAGTCGGCGCTGCGCGGCTCCGCGGTCGCCTGGCTGCCGCCCGGGCACGTCCGCGACGGCACGAGCCTGCGGCGGGCCGTCGAGACGCTGGCGGGGCGGGTCGACATCGTCCACCTGCACGTCGATCTCGACGTCCACGATCCCTCGATCGCACCGGCGAACAGCTACGCCGCCCCGGACGGGCTGTCCGCCGACGAGGTGCGGCAGGTCGCCCGGCAGGTCGCCGCCCGCGCCCCGATCGCCTCGGCGACGCTGGCCTCCTACGATCCGGCGTACGACCCGCACGGCCGGATGGCGCACACCGCCGTGGCGCTGCTGACGTTGCTGGCCGGCCTCGCCCGCTCGCCGGTCGGCGAGGCCCGCCCCTGACATCGGGTGCGCGCTCGATCAGTCTCCCGCGCGGCGGCTCTGCCTGTCGTCCCACCAGGTGACGAGTCGCTCGGCGACGTCCTGGATGCTCGATCGCGCCGCCGCCGTTCCCAGGCGGCGAAGGATCTCGGCCTCCAGCAGGCCGGCGTCGGCGGCGCAGGCCGCCGATCTCGCGGGTCGCCGCGTAGGGGCGCAGAAGCGGCCGCCGGGTCGTCAGATGGCGAGCTGCTGCTCCGCCTCGTGCAGCCAGGTCTGGTACCAGGTGCGGAAGTCGACGCGGCTGCCGTCGGGGCGGAGCAGCGGGCGCAGGCCCGTGCCGGCGGCCCGGTCGTCCGCCCACATCTGGCCCCGGGCGGCGCCGCTGACGACGAGTGCCTCGCGGTAGGCGCCGCCGAGGTGGCAGAGGTAGAGCAGGCCGATGGAGTGCTCGGGGGCGAACACGGCGGCGTCGTGCAGCTCCCACCAGGCATCGTCGGCCCGGTCGTACTCGTCCTCGGTGTCGAAGGTGCGGTCGTCGGGGCGTTCGGGCAGGACGTCGGCCGGGTTGAAGGCCTCCGTGTGCTCGAACGGCAGCCACAGCCTCTCGCGATCGGTCAGGTCGCCGCCGTCGCCGTGCCAGCGCCAGACGCCGTCGGTGCGGCGCAGGTCGAAAAGCTCGCATCCCGGGCCGGCGCCGCCGCGGCTCACTTGGAGCAGGAAGCCGCGGTACTCGGCCGGCAGGGTGACGTGCAGCTGCGACTCGACCTCGGCCACCTCGTCCTCGGTCAACGGAGGCTGCAACCGCCACTCGTGCCATTTGGCGCCGAAGACCTCGCCCGCGCCGGGGTGGGCCGCGATGCGGGCGAGCCGTGCGGCCGTGCCCGGCCAGTCGTGGTTGATCACGGCGCCAGGATAGATGCTCTTCGCTGCCGGCGTGCGCCTCAGCGGGGGCACGTGATGGGGGCCGCGGTGGGTCAGGCCGCGGCGCGCACGGGGACCTGGCCGGCGCGCAGGACGTGTGCCGGGTCGTAGCGCTCGGCCAGCTCGGTGAGGCGGGCCAGGGTGAGCGCGTCGTAGGAGCGCGCCACCCGTTCCGCGCCGGTGGCCGCGCCCAGGTTGGGCAGGGCGCCGCCGGTGGCCCACGGGGCGAGGGCCGCCCGCACCTGCTCGCCGTGTGCCGGGACGGCGGCGGCGATCGGGGGTGCCAGGACGCCGACGGTGATCAGCGAGTAGGCGGCGTCGCGGTGGCAGAGGGCGCTCGGGTGCCGCGGCGGGTCGGCCAGGGCGCCGCCGAGGTGGCGGAGCTCCACGATGACCTGCGGGGAACCGGCGGCGGGGCCGGCCACGGCGAGCAGCGCGTCGGCCGCCTCGGCCGGCAGGGAGCTCAGCAGGTCGGTGGACTCGTGCACGGGCATCGGGTCGGTGGGGTCGGCGTGGACCGTGCCGATCGCCGCGTACGGGATCGTCCGGACCGTGTCGATCAGCGGTGTGGCGACGGCCCGTATGGGGGCGAGCACGGTTTCTCCGTCCTCCGTGGTACCCGTCCAGGCGAAGCGGACCGCCACCGTGAACCTGCCCGCCAGCGGCGCGGGAACGCCGGGCAGGGGCGGCAGCTGCAACAGGGCGATCGACGTGGTGGCCTCGCGCGGCAGTGACCGGGTCCACGAGCGCCAGCCGTGCAGGACGGCCGCCGCGTCGGTGCCGTCGAAGTAGAGCGCGCCCGCGTGGACGGCCGGGAGCGGCACCAGGTCGAACTCCAGGGCGGTGACGATGCCGAGGGCGCCCTTGCCGCCGCGGATGCCCCAGAACAGGTCCGGTTCGTCGTCGGCGGTGACCCGGCGGGCCGCGCCGTCGCCGGTGACGATCTCGATCGCCCGGACGCGGTCGGAGGCCCAGCCGAACGTGCGCGCGACCGGGCCGAGCCCGCCGCCCGTGGTGTAGCCGACGACGCCGACGCCCGGCGCCGATCCGCAGAGCGGGGCCAGTCCGTGCGGCGCGGCCGCGTCGAGCACCTGCTGCCAGCGGACGCCGGCGCCGACGCGGGCCCAGCCGTCCGGGTGCACCACGCACTCGTCGAGGCGGCCGGTGTGCACGAGGATCGCGCCGTCCATGGCGTCGGCGAGGCCGTGCCCGGTGGCCTGCACGGCGATCGGGTGGCCGGTGGCGGCGGCGAACCGCACGGCGGCGACCACGTCCTGCGGGTCGCGGGCCTCGACGATCGCGGCGGGGCGTGCGGCGATCGCGACGTTGAAGCCGCCGGCCAGCTCCTTGTAGAGCGGCTCGCCGGGCAGGGTCAGGGCGCCGGTGAGATCGCGGGCCAGGGCGGTGAACATGGCAGGGTCCTTTCGTCGGTTGACGCCCTGACTGTGCCGGTGACCGCTTGCGATCCGCTTAAGAACGGCCTTGCGACATTCTTGTGGTCAGCCGGTCCAGCACGAGGTCGTACGAACCCCAGCACGCGCCCGCGGTGCCCACCACGATCTGCCGTCCGCGATAGGGCAGCAGCGACTCGTACGCGGCGGCCAGGTCACCGCCGAGCGCCAGCGCGCTCCACGCCCGTACCGCCAGCAGAGAGTCGGTGGTCCAGTCGAGCGGCACCACGTCGGGCCAGCGGCGGCGCAGCCGGCGGGCCTCGGTGACGTCGCCGGACTCGGCGGCCGCGACCACCGCCAGCGCGTGCATCAGCGGCATGCCGAGCTCCTCGGCGACGTCCACCAGCGAGCCGAGCACCGAGCCGAGGCGGCCGTCGCGGCGGCGGAACGTGAAGTCGTGCAGCGCGCGGCAGAACTGCGCGCCCCACATGCTGGTCTGGCGATACTGCCGGTACGCCTGCTCGGACAGCTCCTCCGCCAGCTCCCAGTCGCCGGTCAGCATGCACCGCCCGGTCTCCTGGTAGAGCAGGTGCGGGCGCACGTCCGGGCCGGTGAGGCGGGCGCCGAGCCTGGTGGCGGCGGCCAGGTCGGCGGCGAAACCGTCGGCGTCGCCCAGGTGCAGCAGCAGCGGGCCGCGGTGCAGCAGCGCGAAGAAGCGCGTCCGCACGGGCAGGCCGTCGATCGCCAGCGCCTCCGACGTCGCGGGCAGCCAGCGCGCCACCCGGTCGGCCGAGCCCCAGGTGGCGATCAGGTAGTTGTTGAGCGTGCGGCCGAGCAGCACCGGGTCGCCGATCTCCCGGGCCAGGTCGACGGCCTTCTCGGCGTACGCGACGCGGTCCGCGCGCCGGTCGCTGTAGGCCAGCTCGACGCCGAGCGTGCCGTACAGGCGCGCCCGGTCGCGGTCGCAGGCGCCGTGCAGCAGGTCCTCCAGCAGCGCGACCATGGGCTCGTCCACGACGCCGTAGCCGCGCCAGTTCCACAGGGTGATGCCGCCCCAGACGCTGGCCGCGGCGGCGAGCCGTTCCCGGTCGCCGAGCCGGCGTGCGACCGCCAGGGCCTCGGCGACCACGTCCTGCGCCTCGGTGAGCGAGCCGGCCCGCAGCAGGTCGTCGCCGAGCGCCACCAGCAGGCCGTGCCGCGCGGCCGGGTCGCCGCCGGCCAGCGACAGCGCGCGCCGGGTGTGCCCGGCCGCCTCGGCGTGCGCGTGCTGCTCGCGGGCGGCCGCGGCGGCCTCCCGCGCGTAGTGCAGGGCCGGGGCGGTGCCGGTCACCGGCACCGCGTGGAAGTAGTGGTGGGCGAGCCGGTCCACGGGCGCGCCGCCGTCCTGCAGGGCCGCGGCGACCCGCGCGTGCAGCCGGGCCGCGTCGATCCGGCTCAGCCCGGCCAGCAGGGTCTCGCGCACGAGCGCGTGGCTGAACCGCCACTGCCACGCCGTCTCGTCGGCGCGCAGCACCCGTGCGGCGACCGCGGGCTCCAGGGTGGTGATGACGTCGGCCGCGCCGAGGCCGGCGGCGGCCTCCAGCAGGGCCAGGTCGGCGTCGCGCCCGACGACGGCGGCGAGCCGGAGCAGCTCGACGGTGGCGGCGCTCAGGCGGTCGAGGCGCCGGTCGAGCACGTCGCGCACCGAGGGCGGCAGCACGTCGGCGCGGCCCTCGGCGGCCATCAGCTCGACCAGCTCGCCGGCGAAGAACGGGTTGCCGTCGGTGCGCTCGTGCACCACGCGGGCCAGCTCGTCGACGTCGGCGCCGGGCGAGCGCGGCGCGATCAGCTCCCGGACGTCCGCCGCGGTCAGGCCGGTGAGCTGCAACCGCTGGGCGCGCGGCTCGCGGGCCAGGGCGGCCAGGCAGTCGGTCACGGCCGGCGCCAGTTCCTCGCCGAGGGTGCGCACCGTCACGATCAGCAGCAGCCGTACGCCGTCCAGGTGCCTGGCGAGCATCGTGAGCAGGGTCAGCGAGGTGGTGTCGGCCGCCTGCACGTCGTCGAGCACCACCAGCAGCGGGGTGGCGGCGGCCGCGCCGGACAGACGCCGGCGCAGCTCGTGGAAGAGCGCGAACGCCGACTGGTCGGGGTCCGCGCCGGCCCCCGCGTGCAGCGGGCCGCCGCCGAGCCGTTCGAGCACCTGCGACCACGGCCAGAGCGGCGGGACGCCGGCGTCGTCGGCGCAGCGGCTCCACACCGGCCGCCAGCCCTGCGCCCCGGCGAGCGACGCGGCGGCCTCGGCCAGGCGCGTCTTGCCGATGCCGGCCTCGCCCTCCAGCACGATCACGGCGCCGCTGCCGCGGGTCACCTCGGCGAGGACCTCGCGGAGCCGGGCCAGCTCGTGGGCCCGGCCGACGAGCGGGCGGTCGGCCTCGCGCACCCGCGGCGCACCGAGCTCCTGCGCCAGCACGGCCCGTTCCAGCGCCTTCAGCTCCGGGCCCGGGTCCACGCCGAGCTCGTCGGCGAGCGTGCGCACGGCACGCCGGTACGCCGCGAGCGCGTCGCCCTGCCGGCCCGCCGCGTACAGCGCCTCGATCAGCGCTGCCCAGAAGCCCTCGCGCAGCGGGTGCTCGGCGACCAGCCGTTCCAGCTCGGCCACCGCCTCCCCGCTGCGCCCGAGGCGGGTCCAGGCCGTCGCCCGCCGCTGCCGGGCCACCAGGTGCAGCTCGGTCAGCCGGGCGCGTTCGGCGGTCTCGCCGGGCAGGTCGGCCAGCGGCTCGCCGCGCCACAGGCCGACCGCCTCGGTGAGCAGCTTCGCCTCGGCGAGGGCGTCGGTGGTGCGGGCCGCCTCGTCGAGCAGGGCGGGCAGCCGTACGAGATCGAGGTCGTCGTCCCGGACGTCGGCGAGGTATCCGGGGGAGCGGGTGACGATCAGGTCCTTGCCGAGCAGCTTGCGCAGCTGCGACACGTACGCCTGAATCGTGCCGGTGGCCCCGGGCGGGGGAGCGTCGCCCCACAGGGTGACCACCGCCCGGTCCATGCTGACGACCCGGCCCGCCTCGCTGAGCAGCAGGGTCAGCAGGGCTCGCGGCTTGGCACCGCCCGGCTCGACCGGCGTCCCGTCGCCGGACCTGACCTCGAGCGGCCCGAGTAGGCGGAAGCGCATGCCGCCACGCTAGGAGGCGCCGCGCCTCCGCGGCCATCCGACGCTCGGCCGGATCATGGTCGGGTGTCCGACACCGATTCCGGAACCGGTACCGGAGCCGAACGTCCAGGCCCGATGGCCGTTCGGGCAACGTCGGTTCCGAAACCGCGGCGAGATGTCCGGACACGGGTGATTCACGCATGGGCATCTCTTGACATGCCCCGGCGCCTGTTGCTTGCTGTGATCCAGTTTGTTGCCTCCCCGTTAACGGAAGGGACTTCAACGCATGCGCCTTCGGCGTCTTCTCGCCGTCGGGCTGACCGTGGTCACCGCGGCTTCGCTCACCGGCACGTCCGCGTCCGCCTCACCCGCAACCCACCTTCCCGCCGCGGCGCCGTCCTTCGGCGCCAACGTGACGATCTTCGACCCGAGCACGCCGATCGCCGAGATCCAGGCCAAGCTCGACGCCGCGCACGCCCAGCAGGTCGACAACGAGATGGGGACGCAGCGGTACGCGTTCCTGTTCAAGCCCGGCACGTACGGCACCGACGCGCAGCCGCTGCAGATCAAGGTGGGCTACTACACCGAGATCTCCGGCCTCGGCGCGTCGCCGTCCGACGTGGTCATCAACGGCAAGGTGGAGGTCTACAACCGCTGCCTCGAGGGCGGCGGCACCAGCAACTGCCTCGCGCTGGTCAACTTCTGGCGCACGCTGTCGAACCTGTC
This sequence comes from Paractinoplanes deccanensis, assembly GCF_016862115.1. GTDB lineage: Bacteria > Actinomycetota > Actinomycetes > Mycobacteriales > Micromonosporaceae > Actinoplanes > Actinoplanes deccanensis. Next base: position 68,551 of record NZ_BOMI01000165.1, on the reverse strand, counting down.
CATCAAGGTCAACGGCGCCGGCCAGGACGGCTGCCGCGCCGGCGCCAACTTCTGGGCCGTCTCGCAGGCGGTGTCGCTGCGCCGGCTCCAGGTCGACGGCGGCTTCACGCTGATGGACTACTGCACCGCCGGCCCGCAGTACGCCAGCGGCGGCTTCATCGCCGACTCGAAGTTCGGCGGTGTCACCAACGGCTCGCAGCAGCAGTGGCTGACCCGCAACAGCACGGTCGGCTCGTGGTCGAACGGCGTCTGGAACCAGGTCTTCGCCGGCGTGCAGGGCGCGCCCGACGACTCGGCGTTCCCGAACCCGCCGTACACGACCCTGGAGACCACCCCGCTCAGCCGGGAGAAGCCGTACCTGTTCGTCGACGCGAACGGCAAGTACAACGTGCGGGTGCCGTCCGCGCAGCGCGACACCAGCGGCACCTCCTGGGCGAACGGCCAGACCGCCGGCCGGACGATCCCGCTGAGCGACTTCTTCGTCGCGAAGCCGTCCGACCCCGAGTGGCTGATCAACGCGCAGCTGCTGCTCGGCAAGAACCTGCTGTTCACCCCCGGCGTGTACGACATCGACCAGAGCATCCAGGTGCTGCGGCCCAACCAGGTCGTGCTCGGCATCGGCCACGCCACGCTGACCGCTGTCAACGGCGCCACCCCGCTCAAGGTCGCCGACGTGCCCGGCGTCGTCGTCGCGGGCGTCACCATCGACGCCGGCCTGAAGGAGTCCAAGACGCTGCTCCAGGTCGGCAACAAGAACGGCCTGAAGATCAGCTCGCCGGCGAACCCGACCACCCTGAGCGACGTCTACTTCCGGGTGGGCGGCCCGCACGTCGGCAAGACCGACACGGCGCTCGAGGTCAACAGCGACAACGTGCTCATCGACCACACGTGGGTGTGGCGCGCCGACCACGGCGTCGAGGGCTTCACCGACACCCAGCGCTGGAACATCAACACCGGTCGCTACGGAGCGGTCATCAACGGCGACAACGTCGTGGCGACCGGCCTGTTCGTCGAGCACTTCCAGAAGTACAACACCGTCTGGAACGGTGAGAAGGGCACCACGGTGCTCTACCAGAACGAGCTGCCGTACGACCCGCCGACGCAGGCGGACTGGATGAACGGCGACGTCGAGGGCTACGCGGGTTACAAGGTCGGCAACAACGTCCGCAACCACACGCTGTACGGCGGCGGCGTCTACGTCTACAACCGCAACAACCCGGAGATCCACACCGAGAACGGCTTCGAGGTGCCGAACCGTCCCGGCGTGAAGCTGCACCACATCATGACCGTCAACCTCGACGCCGGCGTGATCGACCACGTCGTCAACGGGGTGGGCGAGGCCGCGGACCGGACCAAGGTCGGCGCCCCGGTCTACATCACCGAGTATCCGGCGCCGTAAGGCTGTCGTGAGAACGGGGGCCCGGAGCGATCCGGGCCCCCGTGCGGCGATGGATGCCTCCTGGCGGGGACAAGCACCCATCCCGCCTGCCATTCTGCCGCGCCGCGGGTGGGCCGCCACCGGCTTATCGGCCAGAACCGGTTCTGTCCAACATCTGCCACGTCGTGCCGATCGCGCGCATGCCGTCGAGGACCTCGGCGGTCCGGTCACCCTCGGCGTGATCCCAGTTCGCCAGGACGGCGTACGCCTGCCGGCCGCGCACGCCGACGTCGGCGCGGATGCCGTCGTCCGTACCCGTCTTGTTGCCGAGCTCGCGCGGATGCCACAAGGGGTCGGCGTGCCACGCGCTCGCCACCATGGACAGGTCGGTGTTGGTGCCCAGCCAGTCGCGCATCCGCCGCGAGACCCCCGGCGAGATCAGCGTGCCGTCGGCGACGTGCCGCATGAGACCGGCCAGCTCGCCCGCGCATCCGGTCGACAGCGTCGCCGGGTGATGGGGCTCGCGCCTGACGCGTACGCGGTCGAGCAGCGCCGTCTCGCGCAACCCCAGCCGGCCCGCGAGGACCGCGAGCGGCTGGAGGCCGACGCGTTCGAGCAACACGTTCGTGGCGTAGTTGTCGCTGACCGCGGCGATCAGCGCGGCCACGTCGGCGGCGGGCAGCGTGTCGACGGCGAGCAGATGCCACAGGCCCGAGTCGGCGACCGCCAGCCCCGGGTCGCGGCGCAGCGGCTCGGCCGGGTCGAGCTCGCCGGTCTCGAAGCGGCGCGCGGTCTCGGCGAGCAGCAGGAGCTTGCCGACGCTGGCGGTGCGCAGGCGCAGGCCGGGGGAGTGCTCGGCGAGGCCGGGCAGGCTGATCGACCACCGGACGCCGGGCGTGCCGGCCACGACCTCGTCGACGACGTGCTGAAGGTTCATGATCACGACCTTAGGCGGGTGGCAGCATGCCCTCGCCGCGGCAGGCTCCGCAGGTGTGGAAGACGGGGGTGCCGAGGTAGCCGGTCGGTGTGGAGAAGGTGCCGGAGCCGTCGCAGCGCGGGCACGGCGTCCAGCCCGCCTCGATCAGCCGGCGGAACCGGTCGCGCTCGCGCCGCTCACGCCGTCGCGCCCGCAACCGGTGGCCCACGGTCAGCAGCACGCCGGCGGCGACCATCGCCACGCCCGCGCCCGCGTGCCGCCACGTCCCCGACAGCAGCCACAGGGCCGCGGTGAGGACGATCCCGCCGACGACGAGCGTCGATCTGGTCAGGCCCATGCCGCACCGTAACGCTTAATCCCGCTTTCACAATGGGCGCGCAGTGTTTTCGCCGCCGATACAGCCAGTCATCGGCGCCGACACGGCATCCCGGCAGGCTTGCCCGGCATGAAGCCCATCGACCGATCGCGCGCGGCACACTGGGCCGCCGACCTGATCGAAGTGGCTGCCGTGTTCTTCGCCGTCGGCGCCGCCCACCTCTTCGTCACCCTGCTCGGCGAACGAGCACACGGCGAGGCCATGCTCGTCGCCAGCGGTGTGATCGTGGTGGTCGCCGCGCTGGTGCGGCGCCGGTGGACCCGTCGCCATCCGAAAACCGCGCCGGTCCACGACCGCGACCTCATGCGCCTGCGCACCACGCTGCCCGACCGTCCCGGCACGCTCGCGGCCCTGAGCGGCCGCCTGGCCGCCCGCGGCATCAACATCCTGGCCATCCAGATCCACCCCGCCGAGCACGGCGTCGTCGACGAGCTGCTGGTCGCCGTGCCGCGCGGCCTGACCGCCGCCGCCGTCGCCCAGACGGTCACGGCCGGCGGCGGTGAGCAGACCGAGGTCACCCCGGCCGATCTCCACGACCTGACCGACCCGGCCACCCGCGCGCTCACCGTGGCCCGCCGCTCGGCCACCGCCGGCGACGCCGTCCGCAGCCTGCTGGCGGCCGAGCTCACCGACAGCCCGCCCCCGCCCGGCGCGGCCCACGTCGCCGCGCTGCACGCCGAGGGACACCCGCGCTACCTGACCCGGCACCGGCCCGCCTTCACCCCGACGGAGATCGCCCGCGCCCAGGCCCTGATCGACCTCTGCGAGGCCATGGCCCACGTGCCACGGCCCACGCTCTTGCCACGGGCAGCCGGACGCAGGAGGGTCGGTGACACCTGAGCCGACCGAGGAGGACCCGCCGTGCCCGACGTCATCGACGACCTGGAAGCCGAGCAGGACCAACTGGAGTCGGTGCTGCTGAAACTCACCCCGGCCGACTGGACGGCGCCCTCCGCGGCCGCCGGCTGGACGGTCGCCGACGTGGTGCTCCACCTCGCACAGACCGAGGAGGCCGTGACCGCCACGACAAGCGGCCACCCGTCGGCCCTGGACTGGCACCGCTACGGCCCCACAGTGGACGAGGCCATGGACGCCATGGTCCGCGCCGAGCGCGCCGGCCACGTCGAGGTCTTCCACCGCTGGCAGACGGCCCGCCGCGCGTCCGTGCAAGCCCTGCGCGCCGCCGACCCGCGCCGGCCGGTCCGCTGGGTGACCGGCTCGCTCAAACCGCGCACCCTGGCCACCACCCGCCTCGCCGAGCACTGGGCGCACGCCCTCGACGTCACCACGGCGCTGGCCCTCGACTATCCGGACACGGCCCGCCTGCGGCACATCGCCTGGCTGGGCCACAGCACCCTGCCGTACGCGTTCCGCCTGGCCGGCCTCCCGCCCGCCGACGTCTTCTGCGACCTGACCGCCCCCGACGGCACCAGCTGGCAGTACGGCCCGCACGACGCCGCCTCGGCCATCGCGGGCCCGGCCGCCGCCTTCTGCCGCGTCGGCGCCCGCCGCCTGTCGCCGGCGGACTCGGGCCTGGCCACGACCGGCCCCCACGCCGCGACGGCCCTGACGGTGCTGCGCAACTACGCGGACGTCTGAGGAGACGTCGCGGCCGACGATTTCTTGCCGGCATCGACGCGGTGCCGGCCTGGCGCCAGGCGGCCAGGCGCGGCTCGATCAGGGCCCGGCGGGCGTCGGACAGGTGCGTGGCCGGCCGCCAACCGCCGGTCGGCCCGCGACCGCGAACAACCAGTCCCGAGCAGCGGTTCTATGATGCAACCATGATCAACTTGGCGGGGCGAGAAGCGGCGGCGCTGGCCCTGATGGCGTTCGTGGCGACCGGCTGTGACGGGGCCGAGCGCGCTCCCGCGCACGCGACGCCGTCGGGCGCGTGCCGGTGGGTCACCGAGGAGGAGATGGCGCTGGCGACCGGGCTGCCCGCGGTCGAGGCGGTGGAGAGGGTCGGCGGATGCTCCTACCTCTACGACACGAACGCGTTCGGGTCGCAGGCGGTGCGGGCCACGGCGAGAGACGTCGAACGGCCGTCGTCGATCGATGTCTACTTCTATCCCAACGGCGACACCCAGGCGGTCGAGGTGATCGAGAACGGGATCGCGGCCGACGGTGCCGAGCCGGTGCGGGGCCTCGGGCGCGGCGGCGCCTGGAGCGGCGGAAACGACGAGCTGTGGGTGCGGACCGCGGGTGGCGGCGTCCGCGTCGTCGTGGACGCCTCCGAGCTGTTGCCGGGTGACGACCTGGAGGCGATCGCGGTCAAGGCGTTCACGTTCGCCGAGCCGCGTCTGCCCGGCTAGGCGGCGAGGGCGAGGGCCGCGCGGCGCAGGAAGTCGCGGTTGGACGCGGTGGCGCGGAGCTGGTCGAGGAGTTGCTTCATGGCGTCGCGGCGGTCGGCGCCGGACAGGGCCCGGCGCACCTGGGTGACGACGGCTCGTTCCTGCGGGGTGAGCAGGGTCTCGTCGTGGCGGGTGCCGGAGGCGAACAGGTCGATGGCGGGGAACTGGCGGGCCTCGGCCAGGGAGCGGTCGAGTTTCAGCTCGGCGTTGCCGGTGCTCTTGAACTCCTCGAAGATGAGGCCGTCCATGGCCGAGCCGTTCTCGACCAGGGCCGTGGCGATGATGGTCAGGGAGCCGCCGCCCTCGAGGTTGCGGGCGGCGCCGAGGAAGCGCTTCGGCGGGTGCAGGGCCGTGGAGTCGAGGCCACCGCTCAGGGTGCGGCCGCGGCCGGGGGCCAGCAGGTTGTAGGCGCGGCCCAGCCGGGTGATCGAGTCGAGCAGCACGACCACGTCCTCGCCCTGCTCGGCGAGGCGCTTGGCTCGTTCGACGGCGAGCTCGGCGACGGCGGTGTGGTCGCGCGGCGGGCGGTCGAACGTGGCGGCGACCACCTCGCCCTTGACCGAGCGGCGCATGTCGGTGACCTCCTCGGGGCGCTCGTCGACCAGGACGACCATGAGGTGGCACTCGGGGTTGTTGCGGGTGATCGCGTTGGCGATCTGCTGGAGGACGATCGTCTTGCCGGCCTTGGGCGGGGCGACGATCAGGGCGCGCTGGCCCTTGCCGATCGGCATGACGAGGTCGATGACGCGGGTCGTCAGCAGCTGCGGCTCGGTTTCCAGGCGCAGCCGTTCCTGCGGGTAGAGCGACGTCATCTCGTAGAAGTCGGCACGGCGGGACGGCGGGCGGCCGTTCACGGTCTCCACCTGCAGGGTGGCGGGTTTCTGGCCCACCCGGCGCGTGGTGCCGGTGACGCGGTCGCCGCGGCGCAGGCCGTGGCGGCGTACGTCCTGGGAATTGACGGGAACGTCGTGGCGGCCTGGCAGGTAGCCGTCGGCACGCAGCCAGGCCCGGTCGTCGACGATGTCGAGCAGCGCGCCGATATGCCGGAGATCATTTTCTGTCATGGGGATACTCCTGTACGAGGCCACGAAGGGGCCTCTCGGGTGAAAAAGTGATGGCCGGTCGACTCACGGCCTGTCCGGGAGGCGGCTGAAAGAGCACGCCGGCGTCCGGAACGTGAGGTCACCGTAGCACCGTTCCGCGCCCGGGCACAGCACCGACCCCCGTACGTCATCGGCAGTTTGCCAACCGGACGCCTGGCAGGTATGGAATGCGGCGTGCACCATGCCAACCACTACTACGGTCACTCGGCCGTCCTGGCGCGCTACTGCGGCCTCGACGACGAGGCGCCCCGCATCCAGGGCTACCTCCAGCACGGCTGGAACATCGGCGACGGTCTCGCCCCGGACCACGAGTTCGTGCCGGGCGTGCCGAAGTTCCTCTGGTCGGAGCGGGTCCGGCGGCGCGCCTGGTCGCTGGGGCGGCGCGACGTGTACGTGGTGGGCGCGCCGTGGGCGTACCTGCTGGCCCTGGAACCGGCCGCGCCGGCCGAGCGGGAGGGCACCATCTGGTACCCGTTCCACGGCTGGGAGGGGCAGCACGTGCTCGGCAGCCACGACAACCTGATCGCCGAGATCAAGGCGACCGAGCCGGGCCCGGTGACGGTGTGCCTGTACTGGCAGGAGTACCGCGACAAGGCGGTGCGCGCCACGTACGAGAAGGCGGGTTTCCGGGTGATCTGCCATGGCTACCGTGGCGGCTGGTGGAAGGACCTCGACCCCGGATTCCTGTATCGGCAACTCGCCGAGCTGCGCCGGCATTCCCGGGTGGCGTCGAACAGGCTGTGCAGCGCCGTCTTCTACGGCACGCTGGCCGGGTGCGCGCCGGCCGTCTACGGCGACCCGATGCAGCTCGAGAACGAGAAGTCCGCCTTCGGCGGCCAGGCGCGGATCCTGCGCGAGTGGTCTGACATGATCGGCGCCGAGGTCGACCTCGAGACCGCGCGCCGCGTCGCCGTCGCCGAGCTCGGGGCGGACCGCCTCCTGCCCCCCGCCGAGCTGCGCCGTCTCTTCGGCTGGCCGGCCCCGCGCAGCACCGCCGCCATCGAGCTCACCGGAGTGTTGACCTCATGACCGTGACCCTGATCGGCGGCGAGATGCTGCACTGGTCGGACCGCCCGGCCACGCCGGCGCTGCCGCCGGTGGGGGAGATCACCGGCCGTACGCTGGTGGCCGGCCCTCACCCGCACGACCTGATCGCGTCGTTGCCGGCGGAGCGGACGACAGTGCTGCTGCGCGGTCTCCCCGACGCGGAGGCCGTGGCGGGTCTCGGCGTCACGGTGTGGGCGGGCAGCCTCGACAAGGTGGCGGCGACCCCGGCGTTCGACACGATCGTCGCCCTGGACGGTCTCGACCGGCTCTGCTCGGCCGAGGCGGAGACCCTGGACGGCTGGGACGAGCGCCTGGCCCACCTGCTGACGCTGCTGCGCCCGGGCGGCCGCCTGCTGCTGCGGGTGGAGAACCTGTTCGGCGTGCACCGGCTGATCGCCCTGCCGGAGGCGCTCGGCGACAGCGAGTGGCTGGTCGCCGACGACCGGGATCCGCACCGGCCCGCCGGGCTCGCCGCGCTGCGCGAGCGGCTGGCCGTGGTGCGCGAATACGCTGCCTACGGCGACGCCCTGCTCAGCCGCGAGGTCCTCGCGGACGCGGAGCTGAGCGGCTTCGTGTCGGCCACGATCGCGGGCGCGCTCGCGACGACGGGCGAGGTCCTCGCGGATCCGGCGGCCCTGGCCACCCGCGCGCTGCGCCACGGGCTCGCGCTGGAGCTCGCCCCCGCGTGGGTCGTGGTGACCGGCGGCGCCGCGGACACGCCCGACGCGGTGGTGGGCGCAAAGGCCGTCGCCGCCGCTGATCCGCCGCGCGGCCGCACCCTCGAGGACGAGCTAATCGCTGCTGCCCAGCGGCGCGACCTGCCGGCCATGCGCGCGCTGCTCACCGCGTGGCAGAAGAGCCCGGCGGCGGGGGTTCCCGCCGCTCAGGTCATCGCCGGTTCCGCGTCGCCGGCGGCTTCCGATCTCACCCCCCTCGCTCCCGCCGGCGATCCGCTCGTTGCCCTGAGCCACTTCGCCGCGGCCGCCATCCGCGGCGACATCGCCCACCTGTGGCCGGCACCCGCCGACGAGGCCGAGCTGACCGCGCTGATCGCCGGCATGACCGGCCGCGAGGTGGAGCCCGCCGACGTCCCGCCGCTGCCGTCGCGCCCCGCGCCCGGCGCCGTCCGCGAGCTGACCGCCGAACGCGACCGCCTGGCCCGCGAGCTGGCCGAGGCCCGGGCCAAGCACGAGTTCTACGAGCAGCAGATCCGCGGCCGCGACGCCGAGCTCAAGCGCGTCCGCCAGATCAACGCCGTGCTCTCCGCGACGGCACCCGGCAAGGCGGTCCTCGGCGGCCTGAAGGCCGGCCGCCGAGCCGTGCGAGCCGTGGTCAAGCGCGGCCGGGCCTAGGCTCCGAGCAGGTCCCACCGGTTGCCGGCGATGTCCAGGAAGACCGCGACCCGCCCGTAGGGCTCGCTGCGCGGCTCGCGCACGAAGGTCACGCCGGCGGCCCGCATCCGCTCGTACGACGCGTCGAAGTCGTCCACCCGGAGGAAGAACCCGACCCGGCCGGCGGTCTGCTCGCCGACCACCGCCGCCTGGCGTGGCCCGTCCGCGCGCGCCAGCAGCAGCCCGGTCCCCGCGCCGGGCGGCCGGACGACGACCCAGCGCTTGGCCCGCCCGTCGTTCGTCAGCGACGGCGAGTCCTCGGCGAGCTCGAAGCCGAGCACCTCGGTGAAGAACGCGATGGCGGGGTCGTACTCCTCGACGACGAGGGTGACGAGATCGATCTGCACCGCGGAAGCGTACTAGCGGAGCGCGTCGTAGAGGTCTTCCAGGCGGCGGGACTGGGTGGCCACGTCGAAGCTCGCCTCGGCGTGGGCGCGGGCCGCGCGGCCCATCGTGGCGCGGAGGTCGTCGTCGCCGAGGAGCTTGCGCAGGTTGGCGGCGAGGGCCTCGCGGTCGCCCTCGGGGCCGAGCAGGCCGGTCTCGCCGTCGCGGACGGCCTCGGGGATGCCGCTGTGCACCGTCGAGACGACGGGCAGGCCCAGGGCGGCGGCCTCGACGATCGTGGTGGGCAGGCCCTCGGTGTCGCCGTCGGCGGCCGTCTTCGAGGGGGCGGCCAGCACGCGTGACTCGCTCAGCAGACGGTAGACCTCGCTTGCCGGCAGCGCGCCGGTGAACGTGGCGTCGACGCCGGCGCGGCCGGCCCGCGAGCGCATCTCGTCCAGCAGCGGCCCGTCGCCGATGAACAGCCCCTTGTACGGGCCGAGCGCGGCGATCAGGTCGTCGGCGCCCTTCTTCGCGACGAAGCGGCCCACGAACGCCACGTCCCACCGCTTCTCGGCCACCGGCACCGAGGCGGGGACCGGCACCCCGGTGTGGTGCACGCGGACCTTCGCCGGGTCGGCGCCCCAGCCGATCGCCTTCTGGCGGATCACCTCGGAGACGGCGATCAGCAGGTCGGCGCGGTCGAAGACGCTGCGCAGGTTGCGGCGGTAGCGCAGGCCGTGCGCGCCGGAGCTCTGCGGCTGGCGGGTCACGTCGTGGCCGTGCAGGGTCACGACCAGGGGCACGCCGAGGCGCTTCGTCTCGCCGGACACGAGCCAGCCGTCGCCGCCGAAGTGGGCGTGCACCAGGTCGGGGCGGACGGCGGCGAGCTGCAGGCGCAGGCGGGGCGAGCTGCCCGTGAGGCGCAGGCGCAGGAACGCGCGGCTGTCCTCGGGCGCGGGGAAGACGATGCGGTCGGTGTCGCGGGCCAGGACCGAGTCCATCTTCGTGGCGCCCACGTAGACGGGCTGCCAGCGGGTGAGGTTGTCGGCCTGGTTGCGCACGAAGGTCTCCGAGGCGGGCAGCATGGCGCTGCGCCAGATCGCGACCCTCTTCGCGGGCTCAGGCATCGGCGGTCTTGCGGCCGAGCACGGCGTCGCGCAGGCGATGGCGTACGGCCGGGGGAAGCGCCCAGATCTGCAGGTAGGTCACATAGTCGATGGCGCCCGGCCGGCCGTGCGACCGGGCCTCGCTGAGCAGCTCGCGGAAGACCTTGGTGCTGCGCGTCGGCGCGGCCATGGAACTGAGGACGCTCATGGTGAAGGCAGCGTACGCGCGGGGGGTGAACAGCGAGCGGTTGGCGCGCAGCCACTCCAGCTGCTCCTCCCACGGGTTCTGCAGGCTGATCCGCTCCCGGTTCTCGTCCTGGTGCCACAGCACGAGCGCCTCGGGCGCGTACAGCAGCTCGACGTCGTCGTGCTGCAGGGCGCGCAGCGTCCAGTCGAGCTCCTGCTGGCGGCGCAGGCCGACGGTGAACGGCACCCGGCGCAGCAGCTCGGTGGGCGCCATGATCGTCGAGGTCTGGATGAAGCCGTCGCCGTAGAACAGGCCCCGGCGCACGGTCAGGTATTCGCTCAGCGGCTCGTCCGCCTCGGGCAGGCGGCGCGGCATGACCGAGTCGGCGCGCGGCGTACGGCTGATCATGCGGGTGGCGACGATCGGCGAGGCCAGCTTGGCCGTGGCGGCGAGCGCGAGCTGGGTCTCCAGCTTCTCCGGCAGCCACTCGTCGTCGTCGTCCAGCAGGGCGACCCACCGCCCGTACGCGTGCCGCACGCCCTGGTTGCGGGCGTTCGGTGCCTTGCCGCTCTCGGGCAGCACGACGACGCGCAGGCGCTCGTCCGCCACCTGCCCCAGCGCTTCCTCGGTGGCCGGGTCGGGGCCGTCGACCACGACGATGACCTCGAGGTCGCGGTGGGTCTGGCCGAGGGCGCTGTGCACGGCGCGCACGGCGAGCTCCGGGCGGTTGCGCGTCGGGATGACGACGCTGACGTCCGGCTGTGAGGACATGGCGACCTGCTTCGGCATACGTGCGGCGGATGACGGAGAGGTGGACGCTAGGGAGCCTCGGTGAATGGCAGGCGTGATCTCAGCAACTCGGCAGCGAACTTCCATGGATTTTTGACCGGGCCGAGGGACGGTGGATCGTGCGCAAGAAGAGGAGCCCTCGCTGGGCCCGGTGGTGCGTCGGGCTCGGCGCCCTGCTCGCCGTCGTGGGTGGCGGCTCGGTCGTCGCGGTCCAGGCGACCGTGCAGGCCGCCACCAAGTCGATCAAACAGCAGGACCTGCTGGGCTCGTCGACGACGGCCGGGACCGAGAGGCACGCCACCGTCACGGGCGCGAAGAACATTCTGCTCGTCGGCATCGACCGGCGCGCCTCGGCGAAGCCCGGTGACCCCACGCGCTCCGACTCGATCATCCTGATGCACATCACCGCCGACCACAAAAGCGCCTACCTGATCTCGTTGCCGCGCGACAGCTACGTGCCGATCCCCGCCTACGACAACGGCGCGCAGAGCTACGCCGGCGGCAAAAACAAGCTCAATGCTGCTTTCGCGTACGGGAGCAGGGGCCTGACCGGCAGCGCTGCCCTGTCGCACGGCTTCGAGCTGCTGTCCCTGACGATCAAGAAGCTCACCGGGATCACCCCGGACGCCGGAGCGATCATCGACTTCGAGGGCTTCCAGCAGATCGTCGACGTGCTCGGCAAGGTCTGCATGTACGTCGACGAGGACACCACCTCGATTCACATCGGGCACACCGCCGACGGCAAGCAGGCGGCCCCGTACGTCATCAACTCCGACGGCACGCTCAACCACAAGATCAAGGGCGTGACGCCGAACTTCTACGCCAAGGGCAACCACTGCTTCACGCCCACCGAGGCGCTCGACTTCGTCCGCCAGCGCGACCTGCTCGCCGACAACGACTTCGACTACGGCCGGCAGCGGCACCAGCAGCAGTTCCTCAAGGCCGTCGTGCAACAGACGGTCAAGGACGGGCTCGACTCGCCGACGAAGCTGCCGGGGCTGCTCAGCGCGATCGGCAAGGCCGTCACCGTCGACTCGGGCGGCATCTCCCTGGAGGACTGGGTCTTCGCGATGCGCGGCATCAACCCGGACGACCTCGTCACGCTCAAGACGAACGACGGCAAGTTCAACAGCGAGTCGATCCCCGGCGTCGGCAGCGTCCAGCTGCTCAGCGACGACAGCCTCGATCTGCTGAAGGCGGCCAAGAACGACCAGGTCGCGCAGTTCGCCGAGGCGCATCCCACCTGGGTCGCCTCGACCTGAACCGGCCGTCTCGCAACTTCACCCTTCCGGGTCACCCACCGGTGACGTCCGGTGGCGTACGGTGAACCGCACTTCGCGACGAGGGGGAGCGACGCGAACCGAAGGGGGTGCCGTGAGCGGGCTGGGCGTTCTCGATCAGCTCGACCTCGGCGACCACGTGTGCTGGACCGTCGACGACGACACCGTCCGGCTCGACGCCGTCGCCGACGTGCTCGAGGGCGGCCTGCGCGCGCGCCACAAGGTGGTGTATCTGGGCGACGACCCCGGCGCGGTCCTGCACCGGCTCGACGCGCGCAAGGTGCCGACCCGCAGCCTGCTCGCCACCGGCCAGCTGCGCGCCGAGACCGCCGAGGCCAGCTATCTCAGCGCCGGCTCGTTCGACGCCGAGGCGGCGCTCGCCCTCTTCGCGACCGCTAAGGCGCAGGCCCGCGACGAGGGCTATCAAGGCCTGCGGGTGATCGGCGACATGTCGTGGGCGGCGCGCGGGGTGGCCGGCGCCGACCGGCTCGACTGGTACGAGGCCCGCGTCAACGAGGTGTTCGTCGACGGCTACGTGGTGGGCGTCTGCGCGTACGACCGCAAGCTCTTCGATCCGCTGACCCTGCGCCGCCTCGCGCTGGCCCATCCGGGCGCGGCCGGCCCGCTGCTGCCCTTCGACCCGGAGTCGTCGCTGCGCTGCCGCCGCACCACCGAGCCGTTCGGGTTGCGGCTCACCGGCGAGGCCGACATGTCCAACCGGTACGCGCTGGAGTCGGTCCTCGACGGCCTGGTCACCGACCTGCCGCCGGACGCGACGGCGGTCGTGGACGTGACCGGCCTGCGCTTCGCCGACACCGCCGCCGCCCGCGTCATGATCCAGGCGGTGGCCGACAGCATGGACCGCATCCGCATCCGCGGCTGCTCACCGGTGGTCGGCCGGCTGCTGCGCTTCCACGGCCTGCCCGACGCCGCGACCCTCTGACGGGTCCTTCAGCATCAGCCCGAGCAGCAGCGCCACCGCCGGCGCCGCCCCGAGGATCGCCAGGACACCTTCCGGGCCGTACGCCTCGGCGACCGCGCCCAGCAGCGGCGCGAAGAGCCCGCCCACGCTGACCGCCAGCCCCAGCGTCACCCCGGCGGCGGTGCCCGGGCGGCCCGGCAGATAATCCTGGCCGAGCTTGACCAGCACCGCGAACGGGACGTTGAGCGCCACGCCGGCCAGCGCGGCGAACAGCAGCGGCCACGGCGCCCACCGCAGCGCCACGAAGAGCGGGATCGCCACCAGCGCGCCCCACTGGATGGTGCGGACCATGCCGATCCGGTCGGCGACCCGCCCGCCCAGCAGCGTGCCGGCGACCCCGCCGACGAGGAAGACGGCGAGCGCCGCCCCGGCGGTGCCGCGGCTCGCGTGCAGGTGCCGGATCCAGTACAGCTCGATGAAGGTGATCACCCCGAAGAACGCCACGGACCGGACCATCTCGATGCCGGTGAGCGCCAGGAACGGCCGCCACTGGTCCCTGCCGCCGGCGACGGCGGCCACGACGGTGGCGGTCCGCCTCGCCGAGCGCCGCAGCAGCACGAAGCCGATCACCAGGGCGGGCGGGATGAACAGGACCGTGGCGGGCACCCCGAACGCGACGAGCGCGGGCGTGGCGAGCACCGGGGCGAGGAAGAAGCCGACGCTGCCGCCGGCCGCGAACAGGCTCATCTTCGAGGCGCTGTCCCCGGCGTCCTCGCGGGCGCCGCGGCCCGCGGCGGGGTGGAACATGGCGACGCCGAGCCCCGACAGCAGGATCAGCGCGAAGACCGTGGGGTAGTGGCCGCCGGCGATCCCGGACAGGCCGAGCCCCAGCCCCGCCAGGGTCACCCCGGCGGCGGCGAGCCACCGGACCTGGTAACGGTCGACGAGCATGCCGATGAACGGCTGCGGCACGGCGCTGCCGAGCGCCGCGGCGAGCGTGAGCCCGGAGGCCGCCACGTAGCTGTACCGGTGATCGAGCACGAAGTAGGGCAGGGTGGCGGGAACGAGTCCCTGGTAGAGGTCGTCAACAGTGTGCGCGAGGGCCCACAACCACATCATGGTCACGACCCTGCCAACGCGGCCGTGGTGCGGGCTTCCGATATTCTGCCTGCTTGTGTCGGTAGACCGCCACGTGCTGCACGGCCCCACGACGACGGCGCTCGGGCGCAACGAGCGCATCGAGTGGCACGACCACGCCGTCCACCAGCTGATCTATCCGCTCCGGGGCGTGCTCCAGGTGTTCACCGCGCGCGGCTCGTGGGTGGTGCCGCCGAACCGCGCGGTCTGGATCCCGGCCGGGGTCGCGCACGCGCACCGGGCGCACGGCCCCACATCGATGCGCTCGCTGATCTTCGACGCCGCCCTGCCCGGTTCCCCGGCGCCGGCGGTGCTCTCCGTCGGCCCGCTGCTGCGCGAGGTGATCCGGACGCTGACGGAGGACGGCGTCCCGGCGGAGCAACGGCACCACCTGGAGCAGGTGGCCCTGTGGCAGCTCCGCGACGTCCCGGCGCTGCCGCTGCACCTGCCCGCCCCCGCCGACCCGCGCCTCGCGCACCTGGCCCGCCTGCTGACCGCGAACCCGGCCGACCAGCGTTCCCTGACCGAACTGGGCCGCGAGGTCGGCGCCGCGGAGCGCACCCTGTCGAGGCTGTTCCGCGCCGAGACCGGCATGACATTCCCGCAGTGGCGGTCCCAGCTGCGCCTGCACCACGCCGTCACGCTGCTGGCCGCCGGCCGTTCCGTCACCCGCGTCGCCGCCGACTGCGGTTTCCGCAGCCCGAGCGCGTTCATCGAGTCGTTCCGCGCCGCTTTCGGCACCACGCCCGGCCGCTACTTCGGTCCTTGATATAGCTGCCACCGCCCGGCCGTCAGCCAATCGCGTGATGTGGGCGTGTTGCCGCGCACTCAGCACTGGGTGTCCGCGATATCGTGTCGCGGGTTTGATCTCTTCCCCTTGGGAGCTATTCCGGATATGTCGGACATTGTCGAGCCGGGGCCATTGTGGCGCCGCAGCGCCCGGTGCATCACTGACAACCACTGTGTCGAAGTGGCCGAACTCCCCGGTGGTGAGATGGTCGGTCTCCGGAATTCGCAATTGCCCGACGTGGCACTCACGCTTTCTAGGCCGGTGTGGCGGGATCTGATCGCCGCGATCAAGGCCGGTCACCTGGGCTGACTAGGGAACGACTCGGCGCCCGTTGAGATAGTCATGTTCGACGGTGTTCTGCCGGCGGGATTTCGAGCTCGTCCTGGCCGGCGGTTCCCGCGTCTCCCGCGCGCGTGACGGCGGGCCGCCTTTGGTGGCTCGCAAGTATTCCTCGTTCACGATCGCCAGGAATTGCTCACGCCGGCTCCGGGCCTTCACCGTCTCGTGCCAGTCGCCGTGCAACTCCCAGAAGCGTCGGGGGACCTCGCTGTCGAAGAAGTTCGCCAGAAACCGGCGTGTTTGAGTCTCCGACATCTCCCGTAGATCCCAGCCTTGCTTCCAGGCCTTCAGGATGCGGTTGCAGTAGTAGAAGAGATCCTCATCCAACCCTTCCGGAGCGACGCGGGCGCCCCAGCACTGGCGGTAGACGGGCTCGTCCATCGCGATCTTGACGAGTTCCTCAGTCGAGCCCAGCATGGAGCGCACCCGCTCGTTGCGGAGCTGACGATGTTGCACGGCCAATCCTGCCATGACGACAGCCAGCGTGAGAGTGGCGATGACGGCCGACGCGGCGCCGTAAGCCTGGCCGATGTCGCTCGCCCTCGAGTAGTCGTCGCCGGGGGCGGAGAGCCGGATGAGAAGTAGCGGAGCCAGGATGACGCTGACCATGGCCGCGGCGAAGCCGGCAACGCACATCGTCACGAGCACCCATCGGACGAAGGTTCCGGTGTGTTCAGCCGTCCGAGAATCCGCTGTCGTCATTTCGACTCCCAGGCGTGTGTACTGTCAGTGTGCCGGAGTCGAACAATCATGACGGTATTCACTCATCAAGGCGCCGAAAATGCTCTGTGGCGATCTGCTATCAAGCAGAAAGCCACCTTTCTTCTTGGGTAAGGTGCGGCAGGAGTCCATGTTGTCGGATCATCCGCGTCCTCCGATGGTGACTACGCCTGAGCGTCTGCTGAGGATTCGATCTATCATGCCGGAATCATGAACGTTCCTGATGACGAGCAAATCCGCGCATTGCATCAACGGTTCGCGCCGAGCAGGGAAGCGTTCGAACTGGTGTGGACCCACTGCCGCGTCGTGTGCTCGGTGGTCGAGCAGTTGCTCCGCGGCCGACCGGAGGACGTCGCGCTCGTGCGGGCGGGGGCGTTGCTGCACGACATCGGCGTCTACCTGCTGTCGCCGGGGGAGATCTACATCCGGCACGGCATCCTCGGCCACGATCTGCTGCGTTCCGCGGGCCTTGCCGCGCCGCTGTGGCGCTTCTGCTCGTGCCACACCGGCGTCGGCATCACCCGGGACGACATCTCCCGCCAGGGGTTGCCGCTCCCGCCCGCCGACTACGTCCCCGAGAGCGGCGAGGAAACCCTCGTCATGTACGCCGACAAGTTCCACAGCAAGACCAAGCCGCCCGTCTTCGTCTCGGCCCCCACCTACCGTTCGAGCGTCGCCCGTTTCGGTCCCGACAAGGTAAAGCGCTTCGACGAGCTCACGGCCGAGTTCGGCGTGCCCGACCTGTCGGCCCTCGCCGCCCGCTACGGCCACGCCATCACCTGACCCTCCACGGGCGCCGCGACTCCCGGCCCTACCTGACAGAGGTTGTCAGTCATTGCCACGACGATGGGGCCATGAACGACTTCGACTTCCTCATGGGTTCGTGGCACGTGGTGAACCGGCGCCGCCGCGGTGACGGCTGGGACGAGTTTCCGGGCTACGCCACCTGCCGGCCCGCGCTCGACGGGCTCGGCAACGTCGACGAGATCGAGTTTCCGACCCTGAAGTCGCGTGGGCTGACCCTCCGCCTCTTCGACGTCGAGAGCCGGCAGTGGTCGATCTACTGGGCCAGCGGCACCACCGGGCGCCTCTACCCGCCGGTGCACGGCACGTTCCGCGACGGCCGGGGCGACTTCTACGGCGACGACACCCACGAGGGACGTCCCATTCGGGTGCATTTCATCTGGTCGGGCACCACCTCCTCGAGCCCGCGCTGGGAGCAGAAGTTCTCGTACGACGGCGGCCGCACCTGGGAAACCGACTGGGTCATGGAACTGACACGGGACACCACACAGGACTACGCCGGCGCCGCGGCGAAAACCTTGGGCCGCGCATAGACGGTCAGCTCTGTCGTGCACAGATCCACCGGGTCGAAGGACGCGAAATCCTCGTGCACGCGGAAAGCACCCTCCAGAGCCGCGCGGGAATCGGCGTCGACGACGCGGTCACACCGCTCGATGCCGAACCCCGCGTCGGCGAACATGCGGATCAGCTGGGGCGCGCGAAGGCGATTGCAGTAGGCGTATTCGTTGCCGGCTATGCGCACCCACTGGCGCGCCGAATAGCGCAGGAAGTTGATGCGCGTGATGGCCGGGTCCTGGTGGGCGAAGTGGTCGCTGGGGTCGATGAGGTGCGCCGCGAAACCGTCCGGGCCGAGCAGCCGGCGCGACTCGGCGAGGAGGGCCCGCAGCGCCCGCGGGGTGACATGCTCGAGCACGGTCATCGAGAAGCTCAGGTCGAAGCTGCCGTCCGGGTCGGGCATGCGTGACGCGTCGCCGGGCGCCAGATAGCGCACGCCGATGCGGCGGAACAGCTCCCGCGGCCGGTCGGCGAGCTCCGCGATCACGCCGAGCCGGGCGCGCAGCGTCATCGGGGACACGAGCCCGTCGTACAGCTCAAGGACCTGATCCTCGGCCGCGACGAGTTTGTGCAGCATCTCGCTGGTGAGATCGGGTTGCAGCCGCCGGTGCAGGTCGACGGTGACGACCTCGCGCGCGCCGCACAGATGCATGGCCACGGGCGCGATCGGGATGTGCCCGGTGCCGATCTCGAGGCAGCGCAGCCCGTCGAGGCGCAGCCCGAGCTCGGCGAGCCGGCGCATCATCTGAGCGTGCTGGGGCAGCCGCCGGAACGGATCGGCCGCGAGCCGCCCGAGCCGTCGCTGGAGCTGCCGGTAGGCAACGCCGCCGCCGGGAGCCGCGGCGCAGATCCGCTGGATCCGTGCCTTGGTCGTCCACCGCATGAAGCCCACCCTAGGCCGCCGGGCTGACAGTCGCGGAGTTTTCCACAGCACTCGCGGTTGTCCACAGGCGCCGAGCGGGATCAAGCGCGTGTCCGCAACAATGGCCTCACTTTGCTCAGCTCGCCTCCCCCCGGGGCGGCGGGGAGTAGTTTGGTGCTCGTCTATGCCGGAATCAAACTCAGCATGATCGAAGATTGGGGTGAGGAGGCCCGGTTGCGAGAAAATCACATAGCTCGGCTCGATGGTCAGAAATTCGTCGAGAAACGACAGCGAGATATGACCACAGAAAGCCGGGGAATCACGCGGGATCACCCGGGAAGCGCAGGGAATTCGGCGCGGCCGGTGTCAGCCGCCTTGACCGACTGCGAGTCGCTCACCCCGGCTGGCGGCCCGGCATCACGGCCTTCGGCCAGCCGGATCTGCTCACGCAACTCCTCCAGGATCCGTCCCGGCTCCTTGATCAGTGAGCCGTTCTCATCCTGGTGGTGCAGGTCGCCGCCGAGGGAGCAACCTGGTGCCGGCACGGCGAAGCACCCGATCGGACCCGCAATCGGCGGTAGGGCAGTCGACTAAGATCCGGTGCGCCGGCCGAAAGCCTGGCTGCGCTGTCTTTCCCTGCCCCATTCCGGTGTCCAGCCGCGCCCTGAACCGCCCTGCGGGCCTCATCCGCGCCCCACCGGAGCTACGCAATGAACCTCCATTGCTGACAGCGACCAGGCCGCTATCCGGCGTAGGCTGCTCCGGTGGGAGAAGTGGTGCCGTGGTTGGTATTCGTCGCCGTGCTGACGGTGCTCCTGTGTTTCCTCGCCTGGCTGGCGGCACGTACCCGGCGCCGCGGCGTGGGCGGGAGATCATGGGGCCGGTGGACCTGATCTATCGTCCGCATACCCACAAGATCAACGAGGAGATCCAGATCCAAGAGGAACGCATGGCGGGGATGCCGTCGCCGGGTGATCCGTTGAAGCGCTCCCGAGGCGAAGCAAGTCCGTAGCGCGCGGGCGGCTCAGGGGATCGCGTAGCGGTTGGCTTCGACGTCGTGCAGGCGAGGCCGGCCCGCACGATTACGGCCGCGCGGCGCGGGCAGCTCAGACGCCCGGCCGCGTCGGCGATGACCTGCACGTTGACGTCGTGCCGCTTGTGCAGCCGGAGTAGTACGGCTTCTGGTCGGCGACCCGGTCGATCGGGATCTGGGTGCCGTCGAGGATCGCGTACACCAGTTGCTGGATGCTCGGCATCGCGCTGGCGAGGTCGTCTGCGGCCATGCTGAGCAGGGCGATCGCCTCCTGGACGTAACGCCGCCGCGACTACCGAAATCACCGCGAACGCCGTCCGGCAACCCTCGGAAGCGCTCACTGAGTGCCGCGTGGTGTGGCGCCCCAATGCGGGCTCGGTTGGTGGTGGACGGCCGGTGAGCGGTGGCCGGCCGGCGCGGGCTCCGGCATCGGGCGAGCGGGTGCCCGCGTGTGGGCGCGTCGTGGCGCGGGTGTGGGTGGGCGGGGGATCAAGCGACGTGGATTCCGGGGATACCACGCGCGCCTATGAATGGCGGGGTCTGAGACGCATTTGTTATCGATAACAAAGTTTCGGCCACATGTCGGCAAGGTTGCTTGGAACGGTTGACACGATCCTATGTGAGCGTTCACACTCGACCGCACCCCCGCCCCTTTGAGGGAGTTCTGACTAAGGAGTTCCGCGCATGAGACTGTCCAGGATGGGTGCGGTGGTTTCCGCCGCCGTGCTGGTCACAGCCCTGACCGCGTGCGGTTCGAGCGAGAAGACCGTCGATAAAGAGGCCGGCGCCGCCGACAACAAGGGCGCCCTGATCGGTGTCACCATGCCCACCCGCACGTCCGAGCGGTGGATCAGCGACGGTGACAACGTCAAGAAGCAGTTGGAGGACCTCGGCTACAAGGTCGACCTCCAGTACGCCGGCGACGACATCCCGACGCAGACGCAGCAGCTCGACAACCAGATCACCAAGGGCGCCAAGCTGCTGATCATCGCGTCGATCGACGGCACCGCGATCACCACCCAGCTGGAGAACGCGAAGGCCAACAACATTCCCGTCATCGCGTATGACCGGTTGATCCGCAACAGCCCCAACGTCGACTACTACGCGACGTTCGACAACTTCAAGGTCGGCGTGCAGCAGGCCACCTCGCTGCTGACCGGCCTCAAGGTGCTCAACGCCGACGGCTCCAAGGGCTCGGCCAAGGGCCCGTTCAATGTCGAGCTGTTCGCCGGCTCGCCGGACGACAACAACGCGACCTTCTTCTTCAACGGCGCGATGAGCGTGCTCAAGCCGTACCTCGACGACGGCACCCTGGTCGTCAAGAGCAAGCAGACCGACTTCAAGACCGTCGCGATTCTCCGCTGGCAGGCCAAGACGGCCCAGGACCGCATGGAGAACCTGCTGACCTCCACCTACCGGGACGGCGCCAAGGTCGACGGCGTGCTCTCGCCGTACGACGGGCTCTCGATCGGCATCCTCTCCGCGCTCAAGAGCAACGGTTACGGTACGCCCGCGCAGAAGTACCCGATCGTCACCGGCCAGGACGCCGAGGCCGCCTCGGTCAAGTCGATCATCGCGAACGAGCAGTACTCGACGATCTACAAGGACACGCGCCAGCTCGCCAAGACGACCGTCGAGATGGCCGACGCGGTTCTCAAGGGCCAGAAGCCGCAGACGAACAACGACAAGGACTACAACAACGGCGTCAAGGTCGTTCCGTCGATGCTGCTCAACTCGGTGATCGTCGACAAGAGCAACTACAAGAAGGAACTGGTCGACACCGGTTACTACACCGAGGCCCAGCTGGGTCAGTGAGCGAATTGACCGACACCATCCTGCGCATGCGGGGCATCTCCAAGACGTTCCCGGGCGTTCGCGCGCTCGACGACGTCAACCTGGAGGTGCTCCGCGGCGAGATCCACGCGATCTGCGGGGAGAACGGCGCCGGGAAGTCCACCCTCATGAAGGTGCTTTCCGGCGTCTACCCCCACGGCGAGTACGACGGCGAGATCGAGTTCGACGGCGAGCCGTGCCGCTTCGGGGGCATCCGCGACAGCGAGCACAAGGGCATCGTCATCATCCACCAGGAGCTGGCGCTCGCCTCGAACCTGTCGATCGCCGAGAACATCTACCTCGGCAACGAGATGGCCACCCGTGGCCTGATCGACTGGAACCGCACCAACGCCGCGGCCGCCGACCTGTTGCGGCGGGTCGGGCTGCACGAGAACCCGACCACCCCGGTGCTCGACCTCGGCGTCGGCAAGCAGCAGCTCGTCGAGATCGCCAAGGCGCTGTCCAAGCGCGTACGGCTGCTCATCCTCGACGAGCCCACCGCCGCGCTCAACGACGACGACTCGGCGCACCTGCTGGAGCTGCTGCGCGGGCTCCGCGAGGACGGCATCACGTGCGTGATCATCTCGCACAAGCTGAACGAGGTGCTCGACATCGCCGACCGGGTGACGATCCTGCGCGACGGGCGCACGATCACCACGTTGCCGTCGGAGGGGCTCACCGAGGACCGGATCATCTCGGGCATGGTCGGGCGCGACCTCGACCACCGCTTCCCGCCGCACGAGCCCAAGATCGGCGAGGAGGTGTTCCGGGTCGAGAACTGGACCGTGCACAGCCCCACCCAGCACGGGCGTGTGCTGGTGCGCGACGCCACCCTGTCCCTGAAGAGGGGCGAGATCGTCGGCCTGGCCGGCCTCATGGGCGCGGGGCGCACCGAGCTCGCGATGAGCATCTTCGGCCGCTCCTACGGCAGCGACATCTCCGGCCGCCTGATCAAGGACGGCAAGGAGATCCGGTTGCGGTCCGTCGGCGAGGCCATCGAGCACGGCATCGCGTACGCGACGGAGGACCGCAAGCGGTACGGCCTGAACCTGATCGAGGACATCAAGCGCAACGTGTCCGCGGCGGCGCTGAGCCGGCTGGCGAAGCGCGGCTGGGTCGACGACAACGAGGAGTACAAGGTCGCCGAGGGCTACCGGAAGAGCCTGAACATCAAGGCGCCCAGCGTCTCCAGCGTGACCGGCAAGCTGTCCGGCGGCAACCAGCAGAAGGTCGTGCTGGCCAAGTGGATCTTCACGGACCCGGACGTGCTGATCCTCGACGAGCCGACCCGCGGCATCGACGTCGGCGCGAAGTACGAGATCTACACGATCATCAACGAGCTCGCCGACGCCGGCAAGGCCGTGCTCGTCATCTCGTCCGAGCTGCCCGAGCTGCTCGGACTCTGCGACCGCATCTACACCCTCTCGGCGGGGCGGATCACCGGTGAGGTGCCGCGCGCCGAGGCCACCCAGGAGGGCCTGATGACCCTGATGACCGCCGGGCAGGAGATCCCCTCGTGAGCAGCCTGGCACCCACCAACGCCGACCTCGCCGTCGGCGCGCCGCCGCCCGTGCCGGTGAGCAAGAGCGGCCGCAAGTTCTCGTTCAACCTGCGCCAGAGCGGCATCTACCTGGCGTTCCTGGCGATCGTGCTGCTGTTCACGATCCTCACCGGCGGCGACATGCTCGCCCCGCAGAACATCAGCAACATCATCGTGCAGAACTCGTACATCCTGATCCTCGCGATCGGGATGATCCTGATCATCATCGCCGGCCACATCGACCTGTCGGTGGGCTCGATCGTGGCCGCCTGCGGCGCGGTCGCGGCGGTGCTGATGGTCGAGCACAGCGTGCCGTGGCCGCTCGCCATCCTCATCACGCTGGTCGTCGGCGGGGTGATCGGCGCGTGGCAGGGCTACTGGGTGGCGTACTTCGGCATCCCGGCCTTCATCGTCACGCTCGCCGGCATGCTGCTGTTCCGCGCGGTGACCCTGATGATCCTCGGCAACCGCGGCATCGGCCCGTTCCCCGACGAGGTGCGCACGCTGTCGAACGGCTTCGTCGACGGCTACCTGGGCAACATCGGCCTCGGCGCGCTCGGCGGCGCCGACCTGCTCAGCCTGCTCGTCGGCGTGGCGTCGGTGGTGGGCATCGTGGTCGTGCAGTGGCGTGCCCGCAAGGGCCGGCAGAAGTACGGGCAGGCCGTCGAGCCGTTCCCGCTCTTCGTCGCCAAGATCGTGGTGGCGGCCGCGCTGGTCATGTTCGTGGTGGTGCAGCTGGCCCGCTTCCGCAACCTGCCGTGGGTGCTGGTGCTGCTGGCCGCGCTGGTGCTGGGCTACTCGGTGCTGACCAACCGGGCCGTGTTCGGCCGCCAGATCTACGCGATCGGCGGCAACCTCCAGGCCGCGACGCTCTCCGGCGTCAAGGTCAAGTCGGTGATCTTCTGGATCTTCGTGAACATGGGCGTGCTGTCGGCGCTCGCCGGCATCATCTTCGCCGGCCGTCTCAACCAGGCCAACCCGACCGCCGGCAACCAGTTCGAGCTGGACGCGATCGCCGCGGCCTTCATCGGCGGCGCCGCCGTGCAGGGCGGCGTCGGCAAGGTGGTCGGCGCCATCACCGGCGGTCTCATCATGGGCGTCATCAACAACGGCATGAGCCTGATCGGCGCCGAGAGCGAACAGGTCATGCTGGTCAAGGGCGCGGTCCTGCTGGCCGCCGTGGCCTTCGACATCTGGACGAAGCGCCGCGCGGGCGCCTCGCGCTGAGCCTCCGGCGGGGCGGGCTTTCCTCCCGGGACGCCCGCCCCGCCATCCGGCGCGGAGCCGGAAGACATCGGTCGATCAGCCCACGCCGGCCGCGCGCCGCCGCCGCTACCCTCCGGAACATGCAGCGGCGGCGGATCGCCATCGATGTCCTCACCACGAACCCCCTGGCACAGGCCATACCGATCGGCCTGCTGGGTGCCGTGGCGGTCGGGGTGAGCGGCGCGCCGTACTGGCGTGACCACGTCGTCGCCGCGGTCATCGTCATCGTCGGCTGCGGCGCGCTCGGCATGGCGGGCGGCATCCTGATCTCGGCCGTGCCCACCCGCCCGACCGGGATGCTGCTGATCGCCGCGACGTTCGCCTGGTGTGCCAACTGGCTGACCTCCCGCAACAGCGGCGTCTACCCGCTGATCGGCAACTGGGGCGCGTCGCTCTATTTCGCCCTGCTCGGCATCGGCGTGCTGCTCTATCCCACCGGGCGGCTCCAGAACACGGCGGCCAAGGTGTGGTCGGTCGCGGCGGTGGCGGTGCTCGGCGGCACGCAGGTCGCGCTCACCCTGTTCAGCGAGCCGGAGTTCAACGGGTTCACGGCGGACGCGATCTGGCCCACGCTCTACGCCGACCGCTCCCTCTTCGACACGGTCGTGCGCATCACCACCGTGCTGTACATGCTCCTCGCTCTCGCCTACGCGATCACCCTGTGGATCCAGTTCCGCACCTCCCGGGGGTTCACCCGGCAGCGCATCGGGCCGCTGGTGGCCGGGGTCGGGCTCATCGGCCTGGTCTCCGCCGTCGCCCAGCAGAACGGCGCCATGACCAATGTGGACGCCGCGATGCAGGCGTACGTCATCCAGGGCACCATGGCGCTGCTGGTGCCCGTCGCGCTGCTGAGCACCAGCGTCGTCGACCGGCTGCGCTCGGCCGCCATCACCAGCCGGCTCGTCCCGCAGGTAAGCCCGGCGTCGGAGGAACGGGTCCAGGCGGCGCTGCGCGGCACGCTGAAGGACCCCAGCCTGACCCTCTACTTCTGGTCCCATGCCCACCAGGTCTTCGTCGACTCCGCCGGCGCGACGGCGGCGCACGTGGGCGACGGCGACCCCGCCGCGGCCCCGTCGGGCCGGCTCTGGAAGCGGGTCGACGGCGCGGACGGCGACCCGCTGGCGCTGATCGACTTCGAGGCCGATCTCCGCAACCATCCGCGGCACGTCGACGCCGCCGTGACGGCGGTGCGGCCGGCCCTGGAGAACGCGCGCCTCCAGGCCGAGCTCCGCACCCAGCTGGAACGGACGCGGGCCGCGCAGGACGCCGCCCGTACCGCCGAGGAACGCACGCGGGATCGGATCCGGCGCGATCTCCACGACGGGATCCAGGGCAACCTCACCGCGCTGCTGATGCTCTTCGAGAACGCCTCGGGGATGACCGAGGACAAACAGCTGCGCACCCTGCTCGACACCGGCCGGCAGCAGACCGGCGAGTTGATCGAGGACCTGAGGACGTACGTGCGAGGCGGCGTCCCGGAGATCCTCGGCGCCCACGGCCTGCGGGTCGCGATGCGCAGGTTCACGGCGCGCCTCGCCGTCCCGGTCGAGCTGGACATCGTCGCCGACCGGTTCGATCAGGAACGGGAGACGGTCCTGTACTTCGTTCTGCTGCAGGGCATCCAGAACGCCGTCCGGCACGGCCTCGCCGGGCACATCGCCGTGACCGTTCGCGCCGACGCCTCCTGTGTCACAGCGACCGTCGCGGACGACGGCCTCGGCGGGGCCCGCTTCACCGAGGGTGGCGGGCTGGCCGGGCTCCGGGCGCGCGCCGCCGAGCTGGGTGGCACCCTGGACGTCCGCGCCGGTGACGGCGGGGGCACGACGCTGGAGGTGCGACTGCCTGATGCCGGTCACTCGTCCCGCTGACCGGTCTCGCGCAGGAAGGTCAGCACCGCCATGACCCGGCGGTCCTGGTCGAGGGCGTCGGCGGACAGGTGCAGCTTCGCGAAGATGGCGCCCACCCGGCCCTCGACCGCGCGCACGCTGATCTTCAGCTGCTCCGCGATGCGCCGGTTGCTGAATCCCTCGGCCATCAGCTTGAGCACCAGCATCTCCATCGGCGTCAGCTGGGCCAGCGGGCTGCGCGCGGGTGACCTCCTGCGCAGGAGCATCGAGACCATGTCGGGTTCGATCACGGTCTCGCCGGACACCAGCCGGTCGAGGCACTCGCGCAGCGCCGTCGCGTCGGCGACCCGGTCCTTCTGGCGGTAGCCGGTGAAGCGCGCCCCCGGCGTGAGCAGCCGCTGGACGTACACGGGCTGGACGTACAGGGAAAGTGCCAGGACGGGCAGGTCGGGGAACTCGCCGCGCAGTCTCTCCGCCGCGTCGAGTCCGCCGGTCTCGCCCGGCGGCATGCGGATGTCGAGGATGACCACGTCGGGCGGATCCTTCACCACGGCGGCGACGATGTCCGCGCCGTTGGCCGCCCGGTGGCTCACCTCGATGCCCATGTGCTCGAGGAGCAGGCAGAAGGACTCGCGGAACAGGTACGTGTCGTCGGCAACGGCTACGCGCATGGCATCCTCACTGAGATGACGGTGGAGCTTTCCGTTCCGGCGTCGAGCCGGACCTCGCCGCCCGCGTGCCGGGTGCGGTCGGAGAGCCGGCGGACGCGGGGCGTGTCCAGCCCGAGCAGCCCGTCCTGGCCGGTGGCGACGCGCAGGTGCACCACGTCGCGCGAGGCCGACACCTGGACGCCGAGGTCCTCGATCGACGTGCCGGGCGCCCGGCCGTCCGCGACGTCACCGAGGATGTCCTGTGCGGCCGCGAGCGCCATCGCCCGCATGCCGGGGGAGAGGCCGGCCTCGTCGGCGACCGTCACCCGCAGCGGCAGGCGGAGCGAGTGGCCCACCTCGCGCAGCGCCGTCACCAGGCCCGACTCCCGCAGGATCGGGGAGTGCAGCTGCTCCGCCACCGTGCGCAGGAGGGCGAGCGCGGCGCTGAGCTCGCTCTGTGCGAAGCGGACCGAGGCGGTGGCGACCTCGTCGCCCTCCGTCCGCAGCCCCACCTGGCCGAGGGTCATCGAGATGGCGCTCACCCTCTGCTGGACCTGCTCGTGCAGGACCTCCTCCAGCTCACGGCGATGCCTCAGGTCACCGGCCTGGGCCCGGCGGGCCCAGACCTTGGTCACGGTGTCGAGCCGGGCGAGCGCGATGTCGCGGTCGCTGAGCAGCGCGACGGCCTGCAACCGCTCGGCCAGGGGCTTGCGGCGGAAGCGCGCGTCCACTTCGACCAGGGCGACCGGCGCCGATCCGGCCGGCTCGGCGGGATCGTCCACCCACACCCGGTGCCGGCGCGCCGGCACCGACGCGGCGGTCCGCTCGGCGCCGGACTCGTCGACGTACACCGTGTCGCCGGGCATCCGGTAGAAGACCTTCAGGCCGCGATCGCCGACGGCCCGGCGCAGCCCGTCGCGGACCCGGTCACCGGTGACCATCGGGATCCGCCCGATCTCGTCCGCGAGCCGGGCGCCCGCCGCCCGGCTGCGCCACGTGTAGCCGATCAGCGCGATCGGGAAGGCGAGGAGCACGAGCGTGCCGGCGGCGAGGAAGGCGCTGGGCCCGGGAATCGCGGCCGGGCCGTCGGCCGCTATCAGCGCCGCCGCGATCACGACCGGGCCGACGATGACCAGGGCCGGTGGCCGCTCCCGCCGCGGCAACCGGCGCACCTGGTCGCCCGCCACGGCGACGAAGAGAGCGGCCAGAAGGCCGTCCGCCACGGCCAGCACCGGGCCGGCGTCGTCGTAGCCGAGGCCCGTCACGTCGAGCAGCACCTCGCCGACCGGCAGGACGAGAGCCGCGGCGGCGAGGTAGGCGCGCACCGGCCACCGCCAGGCCCCGTCGTCGAGATACAGCAGAGCCGCCGAGGAGACGGAGAAGCAGAAGAGCACACTCGCGTACTGACCCGTCCGCCCCGCGGCCTCGGAACCCCAGTAGCCGGCCCAGGACGCCGGCCAGAGCACCGCCGAGGCCCCGAGGGTCCACGGCAGCAGCCGCGAGGGCCGCGCGAAAGGGAACGCGAGCAGCGCGCCGGCCCCGGCGAGAGCGACCGACAGCGCCACGTTGAGGGCGCCGTTGAGGGGGTCGGCCCGCCATGCCGCCCCCTCAACGGCCACCGCCGCGACGGCCGCCGCGGCCCCCGCGGTGACGCACGACCACACCAGGCGCTTCTCCATCGTCGCCCGGCGGGCCAGCGTCACCCGGGTCCCGGCCATCTCCGCCACGGCCTCTGTGTACCTCCGCCCGGCGCGGCGAGGAAGAGTGCACACACTCGGCCGTACGGCGTGCGCGTCAGCGGCGCGCACCGCGGCAGTACTCGCCGTCGTCGTTGTAGGCGGCCGCCGACGGGATCCCGAAGCGGACCGACAGGCGCAGGCACCCGCCGATCTCGTCGGCCTGCCGGACCTTGTCCAGGACGAGCGCGTTCACCGCGGTCAGCCCGAAGGTGCACAGCGCGGTCAGCGGCAGGACCCGCAGCCGCGAGCACAGCAGGGCCGAGCCGGCGAGGGCCGGCAGCTCGCTCGACTTGTCCCAGGCGCGCAGCTTCTCGCCGAGCTCCTGAGTCGTGCGCCGGTCAACGTAGTGGTCCATGCCCGACCAGGTCCGCACGACCACGTCGGCGGTGTCCGCGGCCGTGCCGTCGGTGCCGGGATCCGCCGCGACCGGCGAACCGAGCGTCACGGCCCCGGCGGCCAGTCCGGCAAGCGCCGCAGCCGAGACGCGCTTCCCCACGATGCTCATCGTCGCTCCCCTCTCTCTCACGCCCGACTCTTCCGCCGAGCGGAGATCGACAGGAGGTGGTACGCACCGGCGGCGGCGAGGGTGCACCCGGCGCGAGCCCGGTGCGCGCCCGCCGTCAGTAGGTCGTGAAGTGGTGGCAGGCGAACCAGAGCGCGCTCCAGATGTTGCCGACCAGGTCGAGCCATCGGGTGCGGATGCCGTAGTGCTGGAGCAGCGGCTCGGCGGCGTACCGGGGCACGCCGCTGCCCAGCAGGGACCGGCGCGAGACGTTCCGGCCGAGCTTGCCGGGGCAGTTCACCGAGCGATGCCCGGTGGCCGCGTGGTCGCACGGCCACTCGGCGAGGGGCCGAGGAAGGAGATCAGGGCGGCGGCCAGGGCCTCCGGGTTCTCCTCGGCCACGTGGTGACCGGACTCGATGGGCACGCCGCGCACGTCCGGGGCCCAGCGGCGCCAGATCGCGAGCGGATCCCCGTACAACTGCTCCATGTCGTCGTGGGTGGACCACGCGAACAGGGTGGGGCAGGCGATCGTGGTGCCCCGGGCACGGTCGGTCAGCTCGTGCTCGTGGTCGACGCCCAGGCCGGCGCGGTAGTCCTCCAGCATCGCCCGCACGGTGTCGGGGTCGCTCGTGGCCTCGCGGAACTCGGCGTAGTTCTCGGCGCCCATCCGGCCGGGATCGCCCTTGTACCAGAGGGTGGGGTCGGCGAGGATCGCGCGCTCCGGCTTGTCGGGCTGGGCGAAGAAGAACCAGTGGTACCAGTCGTGGGCGAACCGCGCGTCGCAGCGGGCGAGGGCCTCGCTGATCGGGACGCCGTCCAGCACGACCAGCCGGGAGACCGCGGCGGGGTGGTCGAGGGCGAGCCGCAGCGCCACGTAGCAGCCGCGGTCGTGGCCCACGGCGGCGAAGGACTCGTGGCCCAGCTTGCGCATGAGGGTCACCAGGTCCGCGGCGACCGCCCGCTTCGACTGCTGGGAGTGGTCGGTCTCGATCGGCGCCTTGCTCGACCGTCCGTAGCCGCGCATGTCCGGGCAGACCACGGTGAAACCCGCGCGCAGCATCAGGGGCGCGACGCGGTGCCAGGTGGCGCCCGTACGCGGATGGCCGTGGATCAGCAGCACCGGCGGGCCGTCGCCCGCGTACCGCACCCGCAGGCCCACCTCGCCCACGTCGAGGAACTCGTCATCGAAGCCGTCGAACATGGCGTCGCACATACCCGCGAAAAAATTTCTGGAACCCGGGCAACCTTTTCGGCGCCGCCGACCACTTGATCATGTCTGACGTGATCAGGAGGATGACGAATGAAGCACGCAATGGCCGGCCGCCGCCGGCGGGGCGCACTGATCGGCGGGTTCGCCGTGGTGCTCGTCGCCGCGGCCGGGCTCACCGCCACCGCGTTCGCCGGGGGCGGGCCGTCGCTGAGCGACAACTTCGAGGACGGCGACACCAGCGGGTGGTCCAAGTCGGGCGGCTCGTGGTCGGTGGCGACGGACGGCACGAAGGCGCTCAAGCAGGGTGACAACGGCAGCGAGCTGGCCCGGTTCTTCGCCGGCGACAGCGGCTGGACGGACTACTCGCTGCAGGCGTCGGTGCGGCCGCTGACGCTGGCGGCGCCCGGCGCGTCGGCCGGCATCGCGGCCCGGGTGGGCGGCGCCCACCAGTTCGAGCGGCTGGTGCTGGTGTCCGGCGCGGCGCGGCTCGAGGAGGTAAAGGGCTCCTCGGTGACCGTGCTCAGCTCGCTGCCGCTGGCCACCGCCGGCAGCGGCTGGCACAAGCTGCGCCTCGACGTGTCGGGCACGCGGGTGACCGGCTACGTGGACGGCCGTGTCGTCGGCGACGTCACCACGGCGAAGCTGACGAAGGGCAGGGTGGGCCTGCTCACTGTGGACGCCTCGGCCTCGTTCGACGACGTGTCGGTGAGTGCCGTGGGCGGTGCCCCGGCCACGACGGCGCCCACCACGACGACCCCGGCGACCCCGACCACGACGGCCCCGGCCACGACGGCCCCGGCCACGACGGCCCCGACCACGACGGCCCCGACCACGACGGCCCCGGCGAGCCCCGCGGCCACGGCAACCCCGGTGGCGGCCACCTGGCCGACGCCGGTCAGCACCACCACCCTCACCGCCACCCGCAAGATCACCGGCTCGTTCGACGGCGGCAACGTGCGCTTCGTCGGCGGCGGCGACCTCGGCGGCGACGGACAGGACGAGGGCCAGGACCCGATGTTCCAGCTCGCCGACGGCGCCACCCTGTCGAACGTCATCATCGGCAGCCCCGCCGCCGACGGCGTGCACTGCCTCGGCACCTGCACGCTGCGCAACGTGTGGTGGCAGGACGTGGGCGAGGACGCCGCCACGTTCAAGGGCACCTCGGCGAGCCAGACGATGACCGTGGTAGGCGGCGGCGCGATGCACGCCTCCGACAAGACCTTCCAGCACAACGGCCCGGGCACCTTCGTCATCAAGGACTTCCAGGCGAGCGACATCGGCAAGCTCTACCGCTCGTGCGGCAACTGCTCCAAGCAGTACGCCCGCAAGGTCCAGGTCTCCAACGTGACCGTGACGACGCCGCTGAAGGCCCTCGTCGGCGTCAACGCCAATCTCGGCGACGTCGCCACCGTCGCCAAGGTGACGGTCGTCGGCGGCACCAGCAAGACCGTCATCTGCGCCATCTTCAAGGGCGTCACCAGCGGCGAGCCGACCCAGATCAGCTCCGTCCCCGACGGCAAGTCCTGCACCGCCACCGACATCACCCTCAAGTAGGACCGGAGCGGGGGGTGTGCAGCCCCGCCCCCCGCTCCCCGAGCGCAGGAACGGCCCGGCCGGCCGGGATCCCGGCCGGGCCGTCGCACCCTCAGAGGCGCAACGCTCCCGGCGCCGAGGCGGGCACCGCCGGGCGTCGCGGAGGGACGGGCGAGAGGCGCTCGTAGGGAGCGCCCAGCGGCGGCCGCGGGTCCGGGGAGCCGTTGTCGGGCCACAGCGACACCGCCCGCTCCGCCATCGCCGTGATCGTGAGGGACGGGTTGACCCCCAGGTTGGCGGCGACCGCGGATCCGTCGATGACATGCAGGCCGGGATGGCCGAACAGGCGGTGGTACGGGTCGATGACGCCGGTCTCCGGTGACGTGCCGATCGCGCAGCCGCCCAGGAAGTGGCCGGTCACCGGGCGGCCGATCAGCTCGGTCAGGGCGCCGAGCGGGACCCCGTCGATCTTCGTGGCCACGGAGCGGGCCACCTGGTGCGCGGCGGGCACCCACACCGGGTTGGGCGAGCCGATGCCCTGGCGGGTGCGCAGCCGGCCGCGCTTGCGGTAGACCGTGATCGAGTTGTCGAGGGCCTGCATGGCCAGCAGCACGATCGTCTCGCGGGACCAGTGCCGCGGCGAGACCAGCAGGCGCAGGTCGCGGCGGTCGCGCACCAGCTGGCGCAGGCCGGTGAGCAGGCGGGAGCGGCCGCCCGCGTCGTCGACCAGCGTGGTGGCGAGCAGCGCGAGCAGGTTGCTGCCCCGGCCGTAGCGGACCGGCTCGACGTGCGTGGACGGGTCCGGGTGGATCGACGACGTGATCGCGACGCCGCGGCTGAAGTCCTGGTCACGGCGTCGGGTTCGGGCGCCCAGGATGGACTCCGAGTTGGTGCGGCTCAGCTCGCCGAGCCGCGCGGAGACGCCGGGCAGCGAGCCGCGGTCGCGCAGGCGGTGCAGCAGGCGCTGCGTACCCAGGGCTCCCGCCGCGAAGACGACCTGCTCGGCCGTGAAGGTGCGGCGGGCGAGGCCGCCGGTGCGACGGGTCGCGACCGCGAAACCCCCCTCTCTCCGAGGCCGTACGTCGGTGACGGTCGTCAACGGGAGCACGGCGGCGCCGAGGCGCTCGGCGAGGTAGAGGTAGTTCTTGACGAGCGTGTTCTTCGCGCCGACCCGGCAGCCGGTCATGCACGCGCCGCAGTGGGTGCAGGCGGAGCGCACGGGTCCGGCGCCCCCGAAGAACGGATCCGGCAGGACCGCTTCGTCGCCGAAGAGCACGCCTACCGGCGTACGCGTGAAGGTGTGCCCCACCCCGAGATCGTCGGCAACCGCCCGCAAGGCCCGGTCGGACGGCGTCTCCACGGGGTTCGTCGTCACGCCGAGCATGCGTCTCGCCTGGTCGTACGCGGCGGCGAGCTCGCCTTTCCAGTCGGTGACCGACGACCAGCGCGGGTCCGTGAAGAACGTGTCCGGCGGCTCGTAGAGCGTGTTCGCGTAGCCGAGCGAGCCGCCGCCGACGCCCGCCCCCGACATGACGAGCACGTTGTCGAGCAGCGTGAGACGCAGGATGCCGAAGCAGCGAAGGGCCGGCGCGTACACATATCGGCGCAGCCGCCACGACGTCTCGGGCAGCTGGTCGTCGGTGAAGCGGCGGCCGGCCTCGAGGACGCCGACGCGGTAGCCCTTCTCGGTCAGGCGCAGCGCGCTGACGCTGCCGCCGAAGCCCGAGCCGACGACGAGGACGTCGTAGTCGTACGCCATGGCGTACGGTGACATCGCTGTTGGCAAACTGTCAACAAGGAGGCGGCCGTGAACCATCACCGGCAGGGAAGTGGAAGCCCGCTCGTTCTCATCCACGGCATCGGCAGCCGCTGGCAGGTGTGGCGGCCGGTCCTCGACACGGTCGCGGCGCGCCACGACGTCATCGCGCTCGACCTGCCCGGCTTCGGCGCGTCCGAGCCGGACGGTGGGCCCGGCTCCGTCGAGCACCTGGCGGACCGTGTCACCGGGTTCCTCGACGCGCACGGGGTCACCCGGCCGGCGGTGGGCGGCAGCTCGCTCGGCGGCGCGGTGGCCCTGGAGCTGGGCCGGCGCGGGGTGGCCCGTTCGGTCACGGCGTTCTCGCCGGTCGGCTTCTTCGGGGCGGCTGGTGCGCGCTGGTGCCGGGGCGTGGTCACGGCGGCGCGGGCCGGTGGGGCGGCGCTGGGACCCGCGCTGCCGTGGCTGATGCGGACGACGCCGGGGCGGGCCGCGCTCTGCGGCATCTTCTACGGCAAGCCGGCGGCGCTCGACCCGAAGGACTGCGTGGCCGACGCCCGGGCGCTGATCGCGGCGAGGGGCTTCGCCGCGGCCCGCCGGCACCTGGGAAAGTGGCGGTGCGAGCGCGGCATGCTCGACGGCATCCCGGTCACGATCGCGTGGGGCGCCCGGGACGTGGTGCTGCCGTACCGGCAGGCGGTCAAGGCGCGCGAGTTGCTGCCCCGGGCGCGTCACGTGCGCCTGCCCGGATGTGGCCACCTGCCGTTCGCCGACGACCCGCGAACGTGCGCCCGCCTGCTGCTGGAAACAAGCTGACGGCGCTATTGGCACCGTGCCAACAGGTTGATACGTTCACGTCAATGAGTCCGCGCGTGGTCGTGATCGGGGCCGGCTTCGGGGGCATCGCCGCCGCGGCGGCCCTCCTGCGAGCCGGGTTCACCGACGTGGTCCTGCTCGAACGGGCCTCGTCGCTCGGCGGGGTCTGGCGGGACAACACCTATCCGGGGTGCGCCTGCGATGTTCCGGCGCCGCTCTACTCCTATTCGTTCGCGCCCAATCCGTTGTGGAGCCGGCGCTTTCCGCCGCACAGCGAGATCCTCACGTACCTACGCGAGGTCGCGGAAAAACTAGACATAGCGCGAAAAATCTGGCTTGGAACGGAGGTGGTCGAGGCGCGCTGGGTCGAGGGCAGTGTGGCGGGCGGCCACTGGCTGATCAGGACGGCCGACGGTGCGGAGATCGAGGCGGACGTGCTCGTCCCCGCGGTCGGCCAGCTCACCAAGCCGGTGGTGCCCTCGTTGGCCGGGGCGGACCGGTTCGAGGGGCCGGCCGTCCACACCGCCCGATGGCGTCCCGGCCTGCCCGTCGAGGGCCGCCGCGTCGGGGTGATCGGCACCGGGGCCAGCGCGATCCAGCTGGTGCCCGCGATCGCCGGGGTGGCCGCGCACATCACCGTCTTCCAGCGCACCGCCCCGTGGACGCTGCCCCGGCCCGATCGCCGGTACGGCGCGGGCCGTCGTTTCGCGTACCGGCACCTGCCTGTCCTGATGAGTCTGCCGCGCGCCGGCGTCTGGGCGATGACCGTCGTGACCGGGCGGGCGCTGCTCGGCCGCCGCTGGTCGCAGACCTTCGTGCGCACGGTCTCGACCGTGCAGCGCCGCCTCCAGGTGCGCGACCCGGCGCTGCGGGCGCGGATCACCCCGGACGAGCCGATGGGCTGCAAGCGGGTCCTGTTCACCAACCGCTGGCTGCCCACGCTCGCCCGGCCCGACGTCAGCCTGGTCACCGACAAGATCGTCGAGCTGACCGCGGACGGCGTGCGCACCGCCGACGGCGCCCACCACCCCTGCGACCTTCTGGTCTACGCCACCGGCTTCGCCGCCTCCGACCTGGTCACCCCGCTGCGCATCGTCGGCCGCGGCGGCGTCACCCTCGACAACGAGTGGCGCGACGGCGCGTACGCCCACCTCGGCATGGCCGTGCCCGGCTTCCCCAACCTCTTCCTCATGTACGGCCCCAACACCAACACCGGCAACACCTCGGTCATCTACTTCCACGAGTGCCAGGCCGGATATGTGGTCCAGGCCGTCCGCCGCCTCGCGGCCGGTGCTCAGCCTTTGGCCGTACGCCGTGAGGTCGCGGCCGCCTACGACGCGGAGATCCAGCGCCGGCTCTCGGGCACCGTCTGGACCGCGTGCCAGAGCTGGTACCGCAACGCCTCCGGCCGCATCGTCACCAACTGGCCGGGCATGGCCTCGGAATACCGCCGCCGGACCGCGCGCCTCGACCCGGCCGACTACGAGCCCGTCTAGGCTCGGCCGGGTGGATCTCGACAGGTTCGTCTCGGCGCAGGATGGCGGCGTCTACGAGCGCGCGCTCGCCGAGGTGCGGCAGGGCGGCAAGCGGTCGCACTGGATGTGGTTCGTCTTCCCGCAACTGGCCGGCCTCGGCTCCAGTCCCACCGCCGCCTATTACGCGATCCGCGACCTCGCCGAGGCTCGCGCCTATCTGGCCCATCCCCGGCTGGGCCCCCGCCTGATCGAGATCTCGGCCGCCGTGGCCGCCTCGCCGGTGGCCTCGGCCACCGTGCTCCTCGGCCACCCCGACGACCTGAAGCTGCGATCGTCCATGACCTTGTTCGGCCGCGCGGCCCCGGACCAGGAGGTCTTCACCCGGGTGCTGGCCAGGTACTTCGACGGTGTCCCCGACGCCCGCACCGATGAGCTGCTGACGGGCCGGTAGGGCGGCACCCCGCGCGGGTGTGCGGACCGGCGCCTCCCCGCTGCCCCGCGCCGCCGGGGTGATCCTCCGGCCGGCCGTGACAGATCAAGGACAGATCAAGAAGATCGACGCATCGACATGTTTGGCTCCCCAGGTCATCTCACGGGGGAGGTCATCTTTTCATGCGCCGTGTGCATCTTCTCGCGCGAACCCGCTGGATCGCGGGCTTCAGCGCACTTCTTCTCGTCGGGACGCTGGCGCCACCGGCCGACGTCCCGGCCCACGCCGATCCCGGCGACGTTCCGCAGGTCACCGCCGGTCAGGCACCGCAGCAGCGGGGTGTGCCGGCGGGGGCGGCCAGTGAGGTCGCCCTCGCGGAAAATCAGCGCCCGCCCGTCGTGCCGCCGCTGGTCGAGGCCGGCGGCCGGGCCGAAAGGGTGGGTAAGGCGGCAGTGGCCCGGGCCGCCGCGGCGGCGCCCGATGCGGCGTTCACCGATGTGCTGCTGCGTCCCGGGTTCGTGGTCGGCGACACCTCGCTGGTCACCTACTTCAACCTGAAGGACGACGCCTTCGAGTCGTGGCGGGTGGACCTCTACGACAGCGAGTCGCAGACCAGGCAGCAGTCGGTCGTCCTGGGCCGCGACAAGCTCGGCAACGACGGCTGTGGCGAGTTGCGCTCGTACTGCAAGTCGCTCGGCGCGGCCGAGGGCTGGCAGCTCGACGCCACCAAGAGCTACTTCGTCACCATCACCGGGCTCTACCCGGACGGCGAGGTGCCGTCGGCCAACTCGGAGAGCGCGCAGCCGCGCACGACGGTCGATCCGCCGGCGATCCCGGACCGGCAGGCGGCCGGCTGTGGATGCTCGGTTGCGCTGGGCATGACCGACGCCGGCCAGGCGGTGCGAGCCATCGGCGTGAACACCGGCACCGGCGGCTTCACGCTCAGCGAGAACGACCTCGTGATGGAGTCGTTCGGGGTCCCGTTCTCGTCCGGGCGGGCCTACTCGTCGCTCAACACCGGCGCCTCGGCGCTCGGCCCGGGCTGGGCCTGGGTGTACGACCTGAAGGTCATCGCCACCGCCGACGGCGCGCTGGTGCGGGCCGAGGACGGCTCGGACACGCTGTTCAAGGCGAGCGGCGACGGCTTCGTACGCCCGCCGGGTGTGCGGTCCACGCTGCGCAGGACGGCCGACGGCTGGACGCTGACGACGCGCGACAACATCGTGTTCACCTTCGACGCGCAGGGGCGCCTGTCCTCGGTCCTGGACCCGCGCCAGGCAGGTCTGCGGTTCGCGCACACCGACGCGAGCATCACGGTGACCGACGCGTCCGGGCGCACGGCCGTCGCCAGGCTGGCCGGCGGCCTGATCCAGTCGATCACGCTGCCGGACGGCCGGAAGACCCAGTACTTCTACACCGACGGCCTGCTCACCAAGGTGATCGACGCGGCCGGGGAGATCTGGCAGTACCGCTACAGCGCGGCGCGCCTGCTGACTCAGGTGGTCGACCCGCGCAAGGTCGTCACGCTGACCAACGAGTACGGCTCGACCGGCCGGGTGTCGCGCCAGCTGGACGCTCTCGGCGCGGCGACCACGTTCGAATGGAACGCCACGAAGCAGGAGGCGAAGACCACCGACGCCGACAACGTGGTGGTCTGGGACGGCTACAAGGGCAACGTGCTGCTCTATTCGCAGCGCGGCAACGGCGACACCAACAACCACCGCTACGACGGCACGCTCAACCGCAGCCTGGTGGTCAACGGTAATCAGAACCAGCACGAGTCGCAGTACGACGCCGCGGGCAACCTGATCGAGCAGTTCGCGCCCGGCCGCAAGTTCAGCGAGAAGACCCAGTACGACGCCCGCAACAACCCCACCACGCACGTGGACGCCGACGGGCAGACGTGGAAGGACGAGTACAACCAGTTCGACGAGCTGGTCAAGAGCACCGATCCCGAGGGCCACTCGATCACCTACACGTACGACGACCGGGGCGTGCCGCTCACGGTGACCGACCAGCGGGGCAAGGTCTCCCGGTACGAGAACATCCCGAACGGCCAGCCGAACGCCGGCCTGACCAAGGCGGCGATCTCGCCGGAGGGACGCCGCGTCGAGTACGGCTACGACAAGGTCGGCCGGCAGACGATCGTCGTCGACCCGCGGGGCACCGTGGCGGGGGCGAAGCCCGAGAGCTACACGACCCGCACGGTCTACGACAACCTCGACCGGGTCGTCGCGGTGTACTCGCCCGGCAAGCGCAACCCGGACACCAGCGAGTACGACGCGGCCGGCCGGCTGAAGAAGACCACGACGCCGGGCGGCGTGTCGGTGTCGTACGCGTACCTCGACAACGGCCTGCCCAAGGCGACCTATGAGGCGCGGCGCACGCTGCTCTACACCTACACGGCCGCGGGGCGCCGGCTGACGGCCGCCGTCGACATGAAGCACGAGGCCGATCTGGTCACCAGCTGGACGTACAACGTCAAGGGCCTGGTCGCGTCGGTCACCTCGCCCCGCGGCAACGTGCCGGGCGCGAACAAGGCCGATTTCACCACGACCTACAAGTACGACAACAACGACAACCTGATCCAGATGCGCCGGCCCTACCCGGGCGGCCAGGTGGTCGTGAAGGACTACAAGGTCGACGACCTGGACCGCAGCGTCGAGACGGTGGACGAGTTCGGCAAGTCGTCGACGTCCACGCGCGCCAACAGCGGCCTGGTCACCGGCACCAAGGACGCGCTCGGCCGGACCACGGCGATGTCGTACGACAAGGCGGGCCGGCAGACCGGCATCACCGACTCGGGCGGCGTCGAGACCAAGACCGAGTACGACGAGGCCGGCAACAAGATCAAGCAGATCTCGCCCACCGGCGGCGTCACCACCTACACCTACACCGACGACGGCCTGATGGCCTCGGTCACCGAGCCGCGCGGCAACGTCGAGGGCGCCGACAAGGAGCGGTTCACCGCGCACTTCGAGTACGACCTCGCCGGCAACGCGGTCCGCAGCATCGACGCGCTGGACAACGTCACGACGACGAAGTTCGACGCGCTGAACCGGCCGGTGTCCACCACGGACGCCAACGGCCACACCACGCGGTACACCTACACCGACGACGACCAGCCCCGCACGGTCACCGCGCCGAACGCCGAGTTCGACGCCGACGATCCCGAGGAGGAGTCGACCCTCTACACGTACGGCGAGGACGGCTCGCTCGCGTCCGTCACCGACCCGCGTGGCAACCGTACGACGGTCTACTACGACGAGGCCGGACGCCTGATCCGCAGCACCGATCCGCTCGGGCGCAACACGTACGCGAAGTACGACGCGGACAGCAACCGGGTCCACACGCTCACCCTCGGCGAGGACGAGGAGCTCGACGACCTCGACGCCAAGGAGTACGCCAAGCGGACCGTCGTCGACGAGTACGACATCGTCAACCGGCTCGCCAAGCGCACCAACGGCACCGGTGGCCCGGTCTACACCTGGGGCTACGACGCCAAGGACCGCACGACGTCGTACGGGGACCCGGCGGGCGTCCGGGAGATCGTCTACGACGACGAGGACCAGATCAGGTCGGTCACCCGCAAGGAGGCGGGCCGCGCCGACGAGACCTTCGGCTACGACTACGACGCCCGGGGCAACGTCACCAAGCGGCAGTACCCGGACGGCACCAGCGTGTCGTACGGCTACGACGCGGCCAGCCGGATCACGTCGCTGAGCGCCGGGGGAGCGACCTGGGGCTTCGGTTACGACGTGGCGGGCCGGCGGACCACCACCACGTTGCCGCAGGCGACCGGCCTGACCGAGAAGCGGGTCTACGACGACGCGGGCCGGCTCACCTCGATCGGCACGGAGCGCACCGGCGAGGCCGTGCCGGGCGTGCAGGACCCGGTCTCCAAGTACGACCTGACGCTCGACAAGGTGGGCAACCCGAGCCGGGTGGTGACCACTCGCGGCGGTGTCGCGGAGTCGGTCGCGTACGCCTACGACGAGGCCGACCAGGTCACCTCGGCCTGCTACGGCGTGGCGTCGTGCACCGACAAGACGGTCAAGCCGGTCGGCCGCATCGACTACAAGTACGACCTGGCCGGCAACCGCACCGAGCAGGTGCGCAGCGGCACGGCGGGCAACGACGTCACCGAGTACGAGTACGACGACGCCGACCAGCTCGTCGAGGAGGAGGTCGAAGGCCCGTCCCACGAGCGCGAGACCGAGTACCGCTACGACGCCCGCGGCAACCAGATCAAGGCGGGCGGCGACAAGTTCGAGTACAACCTCGACAACACGCTCGCCAAGGCCACGCTGGCGTCCGGGCAGAGCACGACCTTCGCCTACGACGCCCGGGGGCTGCGGCTCTCGTCCACCACGGCGTTCCAGGCGCAGACCTCGACGCAGCGCTGGTCGTGGGACGTGGCGGGCACGCTGCCGCAGATCGCGATCGACACCGTCGAGCAGGGCGGCGCGGTCACCGAGAAGCGCGGCTTCACCTACGGTCCGGACGACGAGCCGCTGGCGCTGCTCGACCCGGCGAGCGGCGTGCACTCGTACACCCATGACTGGCTCGGTGGCACGGCGAACCTGCTGACGCCGTCCGGGACGGTCGAGCAGGGCTACGACTACGACCCGTTCGGCCGGCCGCGGGTCGGCCCGACGCTGGCCGGGCAGCAGCTGCCCGAGCAGAGCGTCGAGAACCCGCTCCAGTTCACCGGGCAGTACCAGGACTCCACGTCCGGTGACGGCAACTACTACCTGCGGGCCCGCAACTACGACCCGGGCACCGGCCGCTTCGGCAGCCGGGACCCGATGCCCACCGGGCCGGGCGCCACGTCGGCGTACACCTATGCGTCGAACAACCCGGTGGCGTACACCGACCCGACCGGCATGGTGCCGGACGCCGGTCCCACCACCTCCGCGACGACCCCCGCCGCCACGACGGGCCCGTCGCCGGAGGAGATCGCCAAGGCCAACCAGCTGCAGTCCAAGAGCACGCTCGACGTGATCCTGGAGGCCGGCGGCCAGATCCTGATGGAGTTCCTCGGGATCAACGACATCCTCAACTGCCTCAAGGGCGACCTGGTCGCCTGCGTCTCGATGGTCGTGGGAGCCCTGCCCTGGGGCAAGATCTTCAAGGCCAAGAAGATCGCCGAGGCCATCTACAAGGCCGGCAAGGCCGTGGTCACCTTCTTCCAGGAGCTGAAGTGGGCCAAGGCCATCCTCAAGGGCGCCGAGGACGCGGCCAGGGCGGCCAAGGAAGCGGCGGCCGCGGCGGCCAAGGCGGCCGCGGAGAAGGCGGCGGCGGCCAAGGAGGCCGCGGAGCGAGCGGCCAAGAGAGCGGCCGCCGAGACCCAGGCCAAGGCGAAGGCCGCGGCCGCCAAGGCCAAGGCGAAGACGAAGAAGGACGCGGGGGACGGCGCCGCCTGCCCCATGTCGCACAGCTTCGTCGCCGGCACCGCGGTGCTGCTGGCCGACGGCACGAGCAAGCCGATCGAGAAGGTCGAGCCCGGCGACACCGTCCGGGCCACCGACCCGGAGACCGGCGAGACCGAGGCCGAGCAGGTCACCCACACGATCCGCACCGACGACGACAAGCAGTTCGTCGACGTCACGGTCACCGAGGCCGACGGCTCGTCCTCGACGATCACCACCACCGAGCACCACCCGTTCTGGTCGGAGACCCGCAAGCAGTGGGTGGACGCGGGCGACCTGCGCGAGGGCGAGCTCCTGCGCACGGCGGCGGGCACGTACGTCCAGCTCTCCGCGGTCCGCTCGTACGACCACAAGGAGATCACCTACGACCTGACGGTCGACGGCCCGCACACGTACTACGTGCTGGCCGGGGCCGCCTCGGTCCTCGTACACAACTGCCAGGTCGACTACGGCAGCACCGACCTCAGCCAGCAGGTCATCCAGAAGCGGCTGCAGATCGGCAAGAAGAACGGCAACGGCGCCGCGGCGCGGATCGAGGACGCGAACGGCAACGTGCGGTACGAGGTGGCCTTCGCCTCCAAGGGCCGCAAGAACCACGCCGAGCAGAAGCTGCTGCGGGTGAAGCTGAACAAGGGGGAGACCATCAAGGAGATCTACTCCGAGCGCCGGGCCTGCACCGGCAGCAACAGTTGCCGGGACGACCTCGCCAACCTGGGCATCCACCACTCGTGGTCGTACCCCTGGGAGAAGTCGGGCACGGCGATGGCGACGAGCACGAACAACGCCCTCAACTCTAAGATCGGCCAGGTGTTCCGGGACGCCGCCTCCGGCAACTGGACCAGGCCATGGGAGTAGGAGCGCCGATGACCGACCACGACGACCCGATCCGCTACAGCCCCGGCTACCTGGGGTGCGTCAAGGACGACGCGGCGCGGGCCTACCTGCT
This sequence comes from Paractinoplanes deccanensis, assembly GCF_016862115.1. Taxonomy (GTDB): domain Bacteria; phylum Actinomycetota; class Actinomycetes; order Mycobacteriales; family Micromonosporaceae; genus Actinoplanes; species Actinoplanes deccanensis. Next base: position 26,143 of record NZ_BOMI01000165.1, on the reverse strand, counting down.
GGAGTCGGGCATCCCGCGGGTCGCCGACTTCATCGAGGACGGCCCGGCCGGGGTGGAGCCGAGCGGAGCCCATCCGGGGTTCCTGCTGCTGGGCTACGTCGGTGATCCGGCCGACGGCTTCGCCGTGGAGTGCGAGACCGGTGCCGTCTACTGCCTGGCGGGGAGCAGGCGCTTCTTTGCCAACTCGTCACCGGAGCAATTCGTCCGCTCGTTCCGGGCCTACCTGGACGTCACCTACGGCGAGCTGGCCGGCGACGACGAGCAGGTCGAGCAGCGGCTGAGATCGGAGCTGCGCGCGATCGACCCGGCCACCGTCGAGGACGAGAACTCCTTCTGGAACGACACCCTGGGCGACGTGTCCATGGGGGTCTACGGAGACGACGACTCCGAGTGACCGCGATCCTCCCCGCCCGGCCTCATCCGGGCGGGGAGGGCGTCACTCCGCCGGCGTCACCGGGCGGGTCAGCAGGACGACGGTGTCGAGGACGCGGTGCCAGTCGAGCTCGGTGAGCGGGCGTTCGGTCAGGGCTCCCACGGCCGCCATGGCGGCGAGCAGCCGGGCGATCTCCGGGTCGCCGAGCCGCGCGACCTCGGCCCGGAAGCGGGCGCCGCGCGAGAACTGCACCAGCGAGCCGGGCAGCCGGGCGGCCGGCGGGTCGTCGTCGGCCAGGCGCACGACCAGGCGGCTGCCGAGGGCCGCGGCGAGGTTGCTGACCGCGGACAGCGTCGGGTTGCCGCGACCGTTCTCGAGATTGGCGATGTAGGGCACCGACAGCCCGGCCTCCGCCGCCACCGACGCGATCGTGCGCCCCGCGGCGGTCCGCTGCCGCCGAAAGATCGAACCGAGCTCCGATATCTCCACGGAACACATCTTGTCACCGATTGTTCTGTGGGGATAGTTTGGCGCGATGAGGGCGTCCCGCCGGTTGTGGGTGGCGGCCACCGCCGACGCCGCCGGCACCTGGTTGCTCGTCATGGCAGTTCCCGCACACGTGTACGCGGTGACGGGCTCGCCGGCCTCCACCGCCCTGGCCCTCGCGGTCGAGGCCGCGCCCGCCGTCGTGATCGGGCCGTGGGCGGGTGCACTGGTGGACCGGTGGCCGCGCCGGCGCGTGCTCGCCGGGGGCAACCTGGTCGCCGCGTTCGGGGTGTGCCTCCTGCTCCTGGCCGCGACCGGCGATCGCGTGGGGTTCGTCTACGTCGCGCTGGCCGTCGAGAGCGCCGCGGTGTGTTTCCTGCGGCCCGCACTCCAGGCGACCATTGCGGCGGTGGCGCGATCGTCGGAGGGCCGCGCCGCGCTGAACTCGTCGCTGGCCGTCTCGCACAGCGTCCTGCGCCTGTGTGCGCCGCCGGCGGGGACGGCGCTGGTCGCGGCCGGCTGGTTCGGCGCCGTCGTGGTCGCCGACGCGGTCAGCTATCTCGCTGCCGCCGCGATCCTCGCCGGACTGCCGATCCCCACGATCGCCCGGTCCGCGAGCGGCGCGGTCTCGACCCCGGCGCCCGGGACCGCGCCTGTCTCCGCGGTGGAGACTGGCGCCGGGGCGGCTACCGTCTCCCGGGACTTCTCGGGCGAGTGGCGCGCGGGGTGGCGCCTCGTCCTCCGCGGCCGGGTGCTGGGCGGGCTGCTCGCCTCCAGCTGCCTCTACTGGATCGCGAACGCCGGGCTGACCGCGCTGCTCGTCCCCTTCGCGGTCCACCGGCTGCACGCCTCGGGCGAGGCCGTGGGCTATCTCGTCACCGGCCTCGGCGCCGGCTACCTCTGCGGCGCGGCCGTCAGCGGGGCGGCGCTGGTCCGTTTCGGCCCGCGTGGGCTGATCGCGCTCTGCTACGCGGTGGTCGGAGCGTGCTTCCTGGTCATCTTCACGGCCGAGAGCCTGCTCGTCGCCGTGGTGGCCATCGCGGTGGCCGGCGTCCCCGGGTCCGTCGCCAACGTCGCCACCACCCATCATGTGCAGGGCGCGGCCCCGCCGGAGGCGCGCGGCCGGGTGTCCGCCGTCTTCATGACCAGTGACGCCGTCGCCGCCGTCCTCGGGGCTCTGGCCGCGACCGCGATGGTCGCGGCCGCGGGACTGCCGGCCACGCTGATCGGCTTCAGCTGCCTCGTGCCGGTCGCCGCCGCCATCGCCCTGATCTTGCTGCCGCGACTGGGGTAGGCCGGGGTCATCGGCACGGCAGCCGGGCAGTAGAAGGGGCACGCCGCGGGTCGGGCAGGCCGGATGAACCGCCGGCGTGTCAGGTGAGAAGCCGACCGAGGGCAGAGAGCGAGGTGGGGGAGTGGCGCGTCGGGACCCGCGCCCGGCACCGAGGGTCAGGACCGCGGTGGCGGGGCCGTGCTGTCGCGGTGGACCAGGCGGGTCGGGACCAGGATCGTGCCCGGCGCCGAGGAGCGGCCGCGGATCTGGTCGAGGACCCGTTCGACGCAGCGCCGGCCCATCTCGGCGAAGTCCTGGTGGATGGTGGTGAGCGGCGGCAGGTAGGAAACCGCGTCGGGGATGTCGTCGAAGCCGATGACGCTGACGTCGGCGGGGACGCGGCGGCCGTGCTCGTGCAGGGCGCGCAGCACGCCCAGGGCCATCTGGTCGTTGGCGGCGAAGACGGCGGTGCACGACGGGTCGGCGGCGATGCGCAGGCCGGCGCGGTAGCCGGACTCGGCCGACCAGTCGCCCTGGAGCATCGGCGGGACCGGGCGGCCCGCGGCGGTGAGCACGTCGCGCCAGGCTTGGGCGCGGCGGCCGGCGGAGAACGACTCGGCGGGGCCGCTCACGTGCCAGACCGTGTGGTGGCCCAGGTCGAGCAGGTGGCGGACGGCCTGGCGGGCGCCGTCGGCCTGGTCGGTGTCGACCACGGGGTAGCGGTCGCCGGCGTCCGAGTCGACCACCACGACCTGGGCGCCGGGCGGCAGCTCCAGGTCGACGGCGTCGAGCAGGTGGACCTCCATGATGACGATGACGCCGTCGACGGCCAGCTCGCCGAGCCGGGTGAAGGCGCCGAGCACGCCGTCCTGGGTGGGCGAGGCGACCGGGATCAGCGTGATCGCGTACCCCTCCTCGGCGGCGTGGTTGGCGATCGCCTCGACCGTGCGGCTGTTGCCGGTGGTCGCGAGGGTGAAGAGGATGACGCCGATGGTCCGGAACTCGCCGCGCTTGAGGGCCCGGGCCGCGCTGTTGGGGCGGTAGCCCAGCTCTTTCATGGCGTCCAGAACCTGCTGGCGCGTCGACTCGACCACGCCGGGGTGCCCGTTGGAGACGCGCGAGACCGTCTGGGAGGAGACGCCGGCGAGCCGGGCGACATCCGCCATGGAAACTCGCCGGGCACTGCTTGACGAAGACCGCACGCGGTGACACTATCGCACTCACGATGTTTACGTAAACATCGAACATTCGAAAACAAGAAGAAACATCGAACGACATCGGTGCCTGATGTTTGCGTAAACATCATGACATCACGAGAGGGTGACCATGGCGGTTTCCCAGCCGGCGGTGGCCCGTCGGCGCCGCTCCTGGCGTGGCTGGCAGTTCGTCGGCCCGTTCATGCTGATCTTCGCGCTGGTCTTCCTGGCGCCGATCGTGTACTCGATCTACCTGAGCCTGTATCGCAACCAGCTCATCGGCGGGAACTCGTTCGTCGGGTTCGACAACTACCAGCGGCTGTTGCAGGACAGTCAGTTCTGGGAGTCGTTCGGCCGGGTCGCGATCTTCCTGGTCGTGCAGGTTCCGATCATGCTGTTCCTGGCCCTGGTCGTGGCGCTCGCCATCGACAGCGGCCGGCTCTACGGCAAGGCCTTCTTCCGAGTGTCGATCTTCCTGCCGTACGCGGTGCCGGCGGTGGTCGCGACGCTGATGTGGGGCTTCATCTACGGCGACCAGTTCGGTCTGGTCGGCAACATCAACGAGACGTTCAACGTCTCGCTGCCGAACCCGCTGTCCCCCCACCTCGCGCTCGCGTCCATCGGCAACATCGTGACCTGGGAGTTCGTCGGCTACAACATGCTGATCTTCTACTCGGCGCTGCGGGTCATCCCCGGTTCCCTGTACGAGTCGGCCTCGCTCGACGGCGCCGGGCAGTTCCGGATCATCACGGCGATCAAGCTGCCGGCGATCCGGGGCGCGCTGGTCATCGCGACCATCTTCTCGATCATCGGCAGCTTCCAGCTCTTCACCGAGCCGGTCATCCTCCAGCCGCTGGCCCCGAACGCGATCACCACGTACTTCACGCCGAACCTGTACGCCTACCAGCTGTCCTTCTCGGGCCAGCAGTACAACTACGCCGCCACGGTCGCGATCGTCATGGGCCTGATCACCATGGTCATCGCGTACGTCGTGCAGCTGCGCGGGAACCGGGAGCGCTGATGACCACCGCGGTGCAAACGCCTGCTGCCAACAAGCAGCTCACGGTCACCCAGAAGGCCCGCAGGAAGAAGCGCCAGGGCAGCGTGGTGCTGACCGTGCTGACCGCGCTCATGGCGCTGTACAGCCTGGTCCCGCTCGCGTGGCTGATCTTCAACTCGTCCAAGACCCAGGGTGACCTGTTCACCTCGTTCGGCCTCTGGTTCTCCGACGGGCACTTCGCGCTCTGGGACAACATCCGCGACACGTTCACGTACAACGACGGCATCTTCCTGCGGTGGTTCGGCAACACCCTGCTGTACGTGGTGGTCGGTGCCGGCGGCGCGACCCTGCTGGCGGCGCTCGCCGGGTACGGCCTGGCGAAGTTCAGCTTCGTCGGCAAACGCGCGGTCTTCGCGATCGTGCTCGGCGCGGTCGCCGTTCCGGGCACCGCGCTGGCCGTTCCGACGTTCCTCATGTTCAGCAAGCTGGGCCTGACCAACACGCCGTGGGCCGTGATCATCCCGTCGCTGATCTCGCCGTTCGGCCTGTACCTGATGTGGACCTTCGCCTCGCAGGCGATCCCGGACGAGATGCTCGAGGCGGCCCGGATGGACGGCGCGGGCGAGTTCCGCACCTTCTTCCGCATCAGCGTCCCGCTGCTCGCCCCCGGCATCGTGACCGTGGCCCTGTTCAGCATCGTCGCGACCTGGAACAACTACTTCCTGCCGCTGATCATGCTGAAGGACCCGGACTGGTACCCGCTGACCGTCGGCCTCAACGCGTGGAACGCGCAGTCCACCACCGCCGGCGGCGAGGCCGTCTACAACCTGGTCATCACCGGCTCGCTGCTCACCATCCTGCCGCTCCTGGCGGCCTTCCTCCTGCTTCAGCGCTATTGGCAGTCCGGTTTGTCCGCCGGCTCCGTCAAGGAATGAAAGGTCTCCCTATGTCCAAGCTCCTCAAAGTGGGTGCCGCGGCCACCGCGGCCCTGCTCTCCCTGGGCCTCGCCGCCTGCGGCGGTGGCGACGACGCCGACTCGGGCTCCGGCTCGTCGGCGACCGTCTCGGACGCCGACGTCACCGCGGCGCTCGAGAAGGGCGGCAACCTGACGGTGTGGGCCTGGGAGCCCACCCTCAAGAACGTCGTCACCGAGTTCCAGAAGAAGTACCCGAACGTCAAGGTCGACCTGGTCAACGCCGGCACCGGCAATGACCAGTACACCGCCCTGCAGAACGCGGTCGCCGCCGGCAAGGGCATCCCGGACGTCGCGCAGATCGAGTACTACGCGCTGCCGCAGTTCGCCCTCGGCAAGTCGCTGACCGACCTGAGCGGCTTCGGCGCCGAGAGCCTCAAGGCCGACTTCGCGCCGGGCCCGTGGAACTCGGTGCACTCCGGCAACGTCGCGTACGGCCTGCCGATGGACTCCGGCCCGATGGCGCTGTACTACAACAAGAACGTCTTCGACAAGTACGGCATCAAGGTCCCCACCACCTGGGACGAGTACCTCGACGCCGCGCGCAAGCTGCACAAGGCCGACCCGAAGGCCTACATCACCAACGACACCGGTGACGCGGGCTTCACCACCTCGATGATCTGGCAGGCCGGCGGCAAGCCGTACACCGTCGACGGCACCAACGTCACGATCAACTTCTCGGACGAGGGCAGCCAGAAGTTCGTCAAGGTCTGGCAGACCCTGATCAGCGAGAAGCTGCTCGCCCCGATCTCCAGCTGGTCCGACCAGTGGTTCCAGGGCATGCAGAACGACACCATCGCCACCATCGCGACCGGAGCGTGGATGCCCGCCAACTTCGTCTCCAGCGCCCCCAGCGCCTCGGGCAAGTGGCGCGTCGCCGACATGCCGCAGTGGACCGCCGGCCAGAACGCCTCCGCCGAGAACGGTGGCAGCGCGCTCTCGCTCATGAACAAGGGCCTGAACAACAACCAGGCTCTCGCGTACGGCTTCGTCAAGTTCGCGAACGACGGCGACGGCGTGCAGATCCGCGTCGACGGTGGCGCCTTCCCGGCCACCACCAAGCAGCTCAGCGACCCGAAGTTCCTCGGCACCGAGTTCAAGTACTTCGGCGGCCAGAAGGCCAACGAGATCTTCGCGAAGTCGTCGCAGAACGTCGTGACCGGCTGGACGTACCTGCCGTTCCAGGTCTACTCCAACAGCATCTTCAACGACACCGCCGGCAAGGCGTACGTCTCGGGCACCACGCTCGCCGACGGCCTGAAGGCGTGGCAGGACCAGTCCGCGAAGTACGGCAACGAGCAGGGCTTCACCGTCAAGTGAGCGACTCCATGAACCACCGGTGGCTCCGCGTCGACTCGCGCCTCGAGTTCGGCGCGGACTACAACCCGGAGCAGTGGCCGAGGGAGGTGTGGGACGAGGACGTCCGCGCCATGCGCGAAGCCGGCGTCACCATCGTCTCCCTCGCCATCTTCTCGTGGGCCAGGATCGAGCCGGCCGACGGCCGGTACGACTTCGCCTGGCTCGACGAGGTGATGGACCTGCTCCACGCGAACGGCATCTCGGTCGACCTGGCCACGGCGACGGCCTCCCCGCCGCCGTGGCTGACCACCGCGCACCCGGAGATCCTGCCCGTCAACCACGAGGGGCAGATCCTCTGGCAGGGTGGCCGCCAGCACTGGCGGCCCACCTCGCCGGTCTTCCGGCAGTACGCGCTGCGCCTGGTGCGCCAGATGGCCACGCGGTACGCGAGCCACCCCGCGCTGGTCGCCTGGCACGTCTCGAACGAGCTGGGCTGCCACAACATCTACGACTACTCCGACGACGCGGCCCGGGCCTTCCGGGTCTGGCTCCGCGACCGCTACGGCACGGTCGAGAAGCTGAACGAGGCGTGGGGCACGGCGTTCTGGGCGCAGCGGTACGGCGAGTGGGACGAGGTCCTGCCGCCGCGGCTCGCCGCGTCGTTCCCCAACCCGACCCAGCAGCTCGACTTCAAGCGGTTCTCCTCCGACGTGCTCAAGGACTACCTGCGCGCCGAGCGGGAGATCCTCCGCGAGCTCACCCCGGACGTGCCGGTCACCACCAACTTCATGGTGATGGGCGAGACCAAGGGCATGAACTACGCGGACTGGGCGGCCGAGGTCGACTTCGTCGCGAACGACCACTACCGGTTGCCCGGCGAGCAGAGCCTGGACGAGCTGTCGTTCTCGGCGAACCTCACCGGCAACCTGGCCGGCGGCCGGCCGTGGTTCCTGATGGAGCACTCGACCAGCGCCGTCAACTGGCAGCCGGTCAACCTGGCCAAGCGGCCGGGTGAGCTGTCCCGCGACGCGCTGACCCACGTCGCGCACGGCGCCGACGCGGTCTGCTACTTCCAGTGGCGGCAGTCCCGGGCCGGCGCCGAGAAGTACCACTCGGGCATGATCCCGCACGCGGGCACGGACAGCACGCTGTTCCGCGACGTGGTGGCGCTCGGCGCCCGGCTCAAGGAGCTGTCGTACGTGCAGGGCCGGCCGCGCACGCCCGCGAAGGCGGCGATCCTGTTCGACTGGGAGTCGTGGTGGGCCGCCGAGCAGGACTCCCACCCGACCGAGCTGCTGCGCTACAAGCAGGAGGCGCTCGACTGGTACACGACGTTCCTGGACCTCGGGATCCGGGTCGACGTGCTGCCGGTGTCGTCCTCGCTGGAGGGCTACAGCCTCGTCGTGGCGCCGATCCTGCACGTGATGCCGTCGCCGCTGGCGTCCCGGCTGACCTCGTTCGTCGAGGCCGGCGGTCACCTGGTGACGACGTACTTCTCGGGCATCGTGGACGAGAACGACCACGTCTGGCTGGGCGGCTACCCGGGCCCGCTGCGCGACCTGCTCGGCCTGCGCATCGAGGAGTTCGCGCCGCTGCCGGCCGGCGACACGGTCGCGCTGTCGGACGGGCTCGAGGGCACGCTGTGGAGCGACCGGATCGACCTGCTCGACCCGGCGACCGAGGTGCTGGCCACCTACAAGACCGGCGACTACGCCGGCCGCCCGGCGATCACCCGCCGCGCGTCCGGCGCCGGCTCGGCCGCGTACATCTCGACCAAGCTGACCCCGAACGGCCTCGCGCCGCTGCTGAAGGACCTGGCCGGTCGCGCCGGCGTGGAGAGCGAACTGCCCTCCGGCCTGCGCGGCCGCGTGGAGCTCGCGGTCCGCGGTGACATCCGTTTCGTCGTCAACCGCACCGACGAGCAGCTGGACATCAGCTCCCTCGGCGGCCCGGAGACCACCCTCGCCGCCAGGGGAGTAGCGGTCCTGCGGGCCTGACGATCGAGGCCGGTCCCCGGTGGCGCGCCGTCCGCGCCGCCGGGGACCGGTATCGTTCGGCGGATGCTCCCCGACGAGGCCGTGGCCGTGCAGGAGTCGCTGCGCACCCGGCTGGTCATCCCGCCACCCGGCTTCGCGGTCCCACCCACGGTCGTCGGCCTCGACGTCACTTACACCGAGTCGTCGTTCGGCGTGGCCGCGGCCGTCGTGATCGACGTGGCAACGCTCGCGGTGGTCGAGGCGGTCACCGCCCAGGGCGAGGTCAGTTTCCCGTACGTGCCGGGCCTGCTCGCCTTCCGCGAGATCCCCCTGCTGCGCGAGGCGATCTCCCGGCTCTCGGCCACCCCGGCGCTGCTCATCTGCGACGGCTACGGCCTGGCCCATCCGCGCCGCTTCGGCCTGGCGTCGCACCTCGGCGTCCTGCTCGACGTCCCCGCGTTCGGCATCGCCAAGACCCCGTACGTGGGCGCCTGGGCACCGGTGGACGAGCCGCGCGGCTCGTGGTCGGACCTGGTCGACGGCGACGAGATCGTGGGCCGCGCCGTCCGTACCCAGACGGGCGTGAAACCGGTCTTCGTCTCGGCCGGCCACCGCATCGCCCTCGACGACTGCACGTCCCTCGCCGTGCGGCTGAGCGGGCGTTACCGCATCCCCGAGCCGACCCGCCAGGCCGACATCCTGTCCCGGCGACGTCTCGCAGATCACCTGTCGGCCGGCGGGGCCGAGTGGCAGCATGGCGGCCATGGTGGACAGCCTGCTGCGGGTGGATCTCGGTGAGGTGCCGTACGACGAAGGTCTGCGGCTCATGGACGGGTGGGTCACGGAGCGCCGCGAGGGGCGGGCGCCCGATCGGCTGTTCCTGCTCACGCATCCGCCGGTCATCACGTACGGGAAGCACACGCCCGTCTCGGACCTGCCGGTCGATCCCGGCTTCCCGGTGGTGCCGGTCGACCGGGGCGGGCACGCCACCTATCACGGTCCCGGCCAGCTCGTCGGCTACCTGGTGATGAACCTGCGCGACGGCGGCCCGGCCGACGTGGTCCGCTGGCTCGAGACGTCGCTGATCGCGGCCCTCGCCGAGCTGGGCTTCGAGACGATCCGCCGCGACACCCCCAAGGGCTCGGCCAGCCTGGTCGGCGTCTGGACCCCGTCGCACGCCAAGGTCGCCTCGATCGGCATGCGCATCCGCGGCGGCGTCACCAGTCACGGCTTCGCCCTCAACATCGACCCGGACCTGTCGGTCTTCGACCGCTTCACCGCCTGCCGCCTCGACGGCGTCGAGATGACCTCGCTGCGCCGCCTGGCCGGCACGGCCCCCGACGAGTCCTCGGTCCGCGACGTGATCGCCAAGCATCTCGGCGCCGTCTGACCCGATGGACCTGACGCTGGCCCGGGCGGAGTTCGAGTTCGCCGCTGTCGCGAAGGACGCGCGTGTCGCGTACGGGCTGTGGCTCGTCACCGGCATCTTCGGCGGTCACCGGTTCTATCTGGGTGACACGGGCCGGTCCGTCGCGATGCTCTTCACGCTCGGCGGCCTCGGCGTGTGGACGCTCGCCGACGTCTTCTTCGTCGGCCGGCGGGTGCGGGCCGTCAACCGCGAGCGCCGAGCTGCCATCATGGCGCGTCATGGCATCGTGGAAGGCTGACGGACTCGACGACGTCCCGTGGGCGCGTCTGGAGCACAACTACGGCGACGCCTCCGACGTGCCCGCGCTCCTTCGGCGCTGCGCCGAGGACGATCCCGACGCCGTGCTCGACGCCCACGAAGACCTGGGGAACAAGCTTCTGCACCAGGGCGGCTGGATCTGCTCGGCGGTGCCCGCGGCGCTGCCCTTCCTGCTCGACCTGGCCGAGGGCCGGGCGCTCCATCACCGCGTGGACCTCGTCGAGCTGCTCGGCGCAACGGTCGACGAGGCTTCCGCCGTCTCGCCGCGCTACGTGGACGAGGCTTGGCCGGCGGCGCTCGAACGGGTCCTGCCCCGCATCGTCGCGCTGGTCGACGATCCCGACGCCGGCGTGCGGCGCCAGGCCCTGTGGTTGGTGAGCAGGCCCGGGCTGCCGTACCGAATGGTGCGGGCGGCCCTCTGGCGGCGCCAAGCGGTCGAGCGGGACGAGGTGACGCGGTGGGATCTCACCTTGGCCTTCGGTGAGCTGCTGAACCGGTACCCGGAGGACGCGGACGTGCGTTCTTACCTGCGTCGGGAAGCGGAACGGGGCGAAGGTGGCGAGACGGATCGTTCTGCCTTGCGCGGCAGGTGGCGTGCGGGAGAGCGTTCCGTTCAGCACGGCGGTGGACGCCCGGGTGACCCGCAGCGCGCGCTCGCGGCGCTGCTTGCCCTGGCGCCGACCGAGCCCGAGCTCGCGCCCGCCCGGCTTTCGTGGATCATCGCTGCACTTCGTGATCCGAGCGCGGCCGATTGGCGGCACTCCGCGTGGTACGGCGGCGGGACGGGGGCCTCGATGGTGCGCCATGCCGCCGGGGCCCTGCTGCGTGACGACCCGCCCGCCCGGACTGCCTTCGCTCTGACGTTGACGGGGTCGGGCACGAGCCGCGACGAGCGGATCACGGGCCTGGACGAGGTCGCGGCGCTGCTCGCGCGGTGGCGGGCCGTGCCGCCGGAGCTCACGGAGTTCCTGGCCGGCTGTCTCGGCGACGACGATGCCGAGGTGCGGTTCCGGGCCGCGTACCTGCTGGCCTGCGTACCCGATCCGCGCGCGGCCGACCGCCTGGCCGAGCTCGCGGCGCGGAGCACCGGGCGCGACCGCGACGCGGCGGCCTGGGCGCTGGCCCGGCTCCGCGACGACCGGTGTCTGCCGTTGCTGCGGGAGCGTGTGGCCGCCTTCTCGCGCAGCCCCGAGTATTCGGCCGGGCCAGGGGAGTGGGGCGGCTATCGGCTGCCGAGCGTCGAAGAGGTCGTGGGCCCGCTCGCCGGCAACGCCGCTGCCCTGGTGCCCGCCATCATGAGGCAGCTGACGAACCCGGGCCCGGTTCAGGGGATCTGCCGCCTCATCGGCGCCTTCGGCGCGGCAGCGGCACCCGCCGTGCCCCTGCTGATCCCGCTCCTGGCCGACAACGAGGCGCGCGCCATGGCCGCTCAGGCGCTGGGCGGTATCGGCCGGGTCGCCGCGCCCGCGGTGCCCGAACTGCTCCGCCACGTCGAGCTGCCGGCTGCGGCGTGGGCGTACTGGCGGATCACCGCCGATCCCGCGCCGGCCCTCGCGGCGCTGCATCGCACGTCGGATCACCTTGCCTTACGACTGCTGCGCGACCTCGGCGCCCAAGCGGGCCCGGCCGCCGACCGGCTCATGCGGCTCGCGGGGTCGGAGGAGGAGTGGGTACGAGCCGAGGCGGCTTTCGCTCACTACCGGGTCACCGGCGACCCGTCGATCGCCGTCCCGGTGCTCGCCGAGATCGTCCGTCCCCTGGCCGAGGGGACATGCCGGCCAGTGATGATCACTGCCCTGGAGTATCTGGCTCACATGGGTGCGCCGGTTCCCGTGGCGCGCGCCGTGCTGGACAGCCCGCACCGCTTGTCGTGCTTCGGGAGCTGGCGCACCTTCACCGAGGACGAGCGGCTCCGCGCCGCGGCCGCGGCCCTGGTGAGTGGCTGACGCGAAGGGGTGAGTGGCTGACGCGAAAGGGGTGAGTGGCTGACGCGAAAGGGCAAAAGAAAAGACGAGAGGAATGGACTACCTCCCGCCACTTCTAACATATAGCACATGGGGGGTCTTGCCGCAAGAGTCCGGTTGTGCTGCACAATCGTCCGCCGTAGGCCGCATTGCCGGTGATTATCGGGGGGCATTTTCATGCACGCATTTGAGTTGCCGGCCAATCTTGCCGCCAAGGGCGATCCGGCGCTGATCGCCGAGGACGACAAGCATTTCGCCGTGGTGGCGCAGAGTCTCGCGGAATCGATCGCGGAGCTCAGCGCTCAGCTGGAGATCGAGCGCCGGGCGCCGGCGGGCAAGGGGCGGCAGGCGGTCGACCGGGACGACGCGGTCAAGCGGCTGACGGCGCGGTTGCGGGCGCTGCGCCGCTTCAGCCTCGACATCTGCCTGGGGCGCATGGTCGGTGCCGACGGCGAGCCGGTGTACGTGGGGCGCTTCGGGCTCACCGACAGCCGGGGGCGGCGGCTGCTCGTCGACTGGCGCTCGCCGGCGGCCGAGCCGTTCTTCGGTGCCACCCACGCGAACCCGATGGGGTTGGTCAGCCGGCGGCGGTACCGCTGGACGCGGGGCCGGGTCACCGACTACTGGGACGAGGTGTTCACCCCGGACGGGCTGGAGCACAACGCGGCGCTCGACGACCAGTCGGCGTTCATCGCGAGCCTCGGCAGCGACCGGTCGGCGAAGATGCGCGACGTGCTCGGCACGATCCAGGCCGACCAGGACGCCATCATCCGGGCCGGGTCGCGGGGTGCGCTGGTCGTGGACGGCGGGCCGGGCACGGGCAAGACGGTGGTGGCGCTGCACCGTACGGCGTATCTGCTCTATTCCGATCCGCGGCTGGGGCAGCGGCAGGGCGGGGTGCTGTTCGTGGGGCCGCACGAGCCGTATCTCGCGTACGTGTCCGACGTGCTGCCGAGCCTCGGTGAGGAGGACGTGCAGACGTGCACGCTGCGGGACCTCGTACCGCAAGGACGGGAGGCGACCGAGGAGCGTGACCCGGAGGTGGCCCGGCTGAAGGCCGGGGCCGAGATGGTGCGGGCCGTCGAGACGGCGGTGCGGTTCTACGAGGAGCCGCCCGCCCAGGGCATGATCGTGGCGACGGACGACGCGGAGATCCGGCTGACGGCGCAGGACTGGGCGGAGGCGTTCGAGGCGCCGGGCCCGGGGACGCCGCACAACGAGGGGCGCGACCAGGTCTGGGAGGAGCTGCTCACGATCCTGGTGGCGAAGTACGACGGCGACGAGCCGGAGAGCCTGCTGCGCCGGTCGCTGGCGCGCAACCGGGAGCTGGCGACCGCGTTCGGCCGGGCGTGGCCGATCCTGGAGGCGGCGGACATCGTGGGCGACCTGTGGTCGGTGCCCGCCTATCTGCGGCACTGCGCGCCGTGGCTGACTTCCGATGCCGTACGCAGGTTGCAGCGCGACCACCCGCACGCCTGGACCGTCTCGGACCTGCCGCTGCTGGACGCGGCACGGCAGCGACTCGGCGACCCGGAGGAGTCCCGGCGCCGCCGTCGCCAGGAGGCGGAGGTGGCCGATCAGCGGGCGCGGATGGACCGTGTCGTGGACGATTTGATCGCGTCGGCCGACTACGACGACGGCGAGGGCCTGATGAAGATGCTGGTGCAGCAGGACCTGCGCGACGTGCTGGTGAACGAGGACGTGCTGCCGAAGGCCGACCCGGACGTGCTGGCGGGGCCGTTCGCGCACATCGTGGTCGACGAGGCGCAGGAGCTGACCGACGCGGAGTGGCAGATGCTGCTGCTGCGGTGCCCCTCGCGCAGCTTCACCATCGTGGGGGACCGCGCGCAGGCGAGGCACGGCTTCACGGAGTCGTGGCGGGAGCGCCTCGCCCGGGTGGGCCTGGAGCGGGTCGAGATGGCCGCGCTGACGATCAACTACCGCACGCCCTCCGAGATCATGACCGAGGCGGCGCCGGTCATCCGGGCGGTGCTCCCGGACGCGAACGTGCCGACGTCGATCCGCACCAGCGGGGTCCCGGTGATGCACGGTCCGGTCGCCGGCCTGGACGCGATCCTCGCGGGCTGGCTCGCCGAGCACAGCGAGGGGGAGGGGGTCGCCTGCGTGATCGGACGCTCGCCGCAGTCCCGCACGCACGAGAAGGTCAGGTGGCTCACGCCGGAGCTGTCCAAGGGCCTCGAGTTCGACCTCGTCGTGCTGATCGACCCGGAGGGCTTCGGCGACGGCATCGAGGGCGCGGTCGACCGGTACGTCGCGATGACCCGCGCGACCCAGCAACTCGTGATCCTGACCAGCTGAACCTTCCGATCGGCTGGCCGCGCTCCTGCGGGGCGCGGCCACCGCCGTGTCCGGTGCCACACCGGTAGTTGCTTGCGCCTTATATCCGCGCACGCCTACCTTTTACGACGCGTGCGCAACTATCAGCGTACGCAAGAAAGGGTGTGGACGTAATGCCTCTCGGACTGGTGGCCCTCGCCATCGGCGGCTTCGGTATCGGTTTGACCGAGTTCGTGATCATGGGCTTGCTGCCGGAAGTGGCCGCGGACTTCGGCGTCTCGTCGTCGGCGGCGGGCTGGCTGATCAGCGGTTACGCGCTCGCGGTGGTGGTCGGCGCGCTCGTGCTCACGGTCGCGACGACCCGGCTGCCACGCAAGCCCGTGCTGCTCGGCCTGCTGCTGCTGTTCATCGCCGGCAACCTGCTGTCGGCCGTCGCGCCGACGTACCAGATGATGCTCGCCGGCCGCATCGTCGCCGCGCTGTGCCACGGCGCGTTCTTCGGCATCGGCGCCGTGCTCGCCGCCGGCCTGGTCGCCCCGCAGCGCAAGGCCGCCGCGGTCGCCATGATGTTCACCGGCCTCACCGCCGCCAACGTGCTCGGCGTGCCGCTCGGCACCCTGCTCGGCCAGGCCGCCGGCTGGCGCTCCACTTTCTGGGCGATCACCGCGGTCGGCGTGGTCGCCTGGATCGGCATCCTCACCCTGGTCCCGGCGCAGGGCCCCAATGCCTCGTCGGTACGCCGTGAGCTCAGCGCCTTCAAGTCGGCTCAGGTGTGGCTCTCGATCATCGTGACGGTCCTCGGCTTCGGGGGCATGTTCGGCGCCTTCACGTACATCGCCTACACGCTCACCGACGTCAGCGGCTTCTCCTCGGGCGCCGTCCCCTGGCTGCTCGTGATCGTCGGCGTGGGCCTGTTCATCGGCAACGTCCTCGGCGGCCGCGCGGCGGACCGAGGCGTCGACCGCACCCTGCTGGCCGTGCTCGCCGGCTTGGTCGTGGTGCTGGCCGGCTTCGCGCTCACCGCCTCGAACCAGGCGGCGACCGTCGTGTGGCTCCTGCTGATGGGCGCGTTCGGTTTCGCGACGGTGCCCGGCCTCCAAACCCGCGTCATGCAGTACGCCGCCGGCGCCCCCACCCTGGCCTCCGGCGCGAACATCGCCGCCTTCAACCTGGGCAACGCCCTCGGCGCCTGGGCCGGCGGCCTGACCATCTCGGCGGGCTTCGGCTACGCGTCCCCGTTGTGGTCGGGCGCTGCGATCACGGTGGCCGGCCTCGCGGTGATGGGCGGCGCGGCGGCGCTGGCCCGGGCCCGGTCCTCCTCGGGCTCTTCGTCTCTGTCGCCGGCTTCGTCGTCGTCGCCTTCTCCCGTGTCGTCACTGTCCTCGTAGCGCGGGTCTTTTGGAGCGCGGGTTGTACTTTGAGCGCGTGTTGGTCTTGGGGCGCGCATCTGTGTTGGGGTGCGCCTCATCTTTGAGCGCGCATTCGTGTTGGGGCGCACCGCCTTCTCCGAGCGCGCGCTCGTCCTGGGGCGTGTATCCGTCTCGGCGTGCGACTCGTTTTGAGCGCGCCTGTCTTTGAGCGCGCCTGTCTTTGAGCGCGCGCCTGTCTTTGAGCGCGCGTCCGTCTTTGAGTACGCACTTGTCTTTGGGCGCGCGTCCGTCTTTGAGTACGCACTTGTCTTGGGGCGCGCGTCCGTCTTTGAGCGCACACCATGTTTCGATCGGCGTTCTCCTTCGAGTGCGGGCCCCCTTCGCGCGCTGCGCGCCTCTTTCTGGCCTGCTGCCGACGCCGCCTCGGCTTCGGTAGCCTCCGGCGAATGACGAATGTCCATCCCACGGTCACCGTGCGGGTCGGCGACCGCAGCGCCGAGATCGACGAGCTCATCGCGCCGCTGATCTCGGCGTTGTGGCGCACCGGCTTCACGACACTGACCAGTTGCCAGGACGCCGGCGAGAGCAACGCCTCCTGGGCCGAGAAGCTGCCGCACATGATCACGTACGTCGAGTCCCGCAAGGGCTGGGCGTTCGTCGACTTCCCGATCCAGGACGGCCTGCGCTTCCTGACCGCCCTCGCGCAGGCGGGCCCCCGCGACGCTTTCTACGTACGGACGACGCATTGGGCCGCCCCGCAGGCCTGGCAGGTCACCGTGAAGCCGATGGACCTGGCGATGTTCGACGAGACCATGCCGTCGTCGTTCGCGCTGCGGCTGCTCCAGGTGTGCTTCCCTGCCACCGACCTCCCCGAGATCGAGAACCGGCTCAACCGCTGGTCGGCGGGCGAACTCGTGCCCCCGGCGCCGACGGACTGGGCGTCGGTGGGCCGCTGAACTCGCCGTGAGCGGGAAGCCGGAGCGCGGTGACGGCTCGATGCCGGGTGGTGCCGTCGGTCCCGGCCTTCTGCTGGGTGCCGTGGGTCCCGGCTTTCTGCTGGGTGCCGTTGGTACCGGCTTCTGCTGGGTGCCGTTGTCCCGGCTTTCTGCTGGGTGCCGCCGGCCGGTGACGGCTCTCAGCAGGGTGGTGCGGGCTGGTTAGCGGCCCGGCGACGAGGCCGTCGCGTGATATTCACCGGCGATGTCCGCCTCGGCCGTTGAGGCGCACGTGTCCTGATTTTCCGCTCATACTGGGCAGTCGTGAGAGTTTCCGAGGCCGCCCCACTTGGCAGAGTTTCGAGAGCGGCGTTCCTGAGCGTGCTCGCGCCGTTGGTAGGAGCCGCACTGTTCGACCATGCCGACGACCCGTGGGCGCCTGTCATCCCGTTCGTGCTGGTGGTGCTCGCAACTTCGGCGCTGACTGCCGAACTCACAGCGCAGGCGCAGCGCCCAGGCCGTGGTTGGACCCGCAGCGACAAGGCCATTCCCATGACGTTGCTCTTGGTCGCGGCCCTGCTCGCGTTGAGCGCCTCGTTCGCGGATACGCCAGACAACCAGAGGACGGTGGCCGTCTGCTTCGCCGTTCTCTACGTAGTGCTCGCGGGCTACTTCTGCCACGTTCGGCGGAAAGCCCTCCGCCACACCTGACCGGCACGGCGCCACGGAAACTCGAGTGCCCTGAACCCGCAAGCACGTCGGCGAGCCCGGTCCGCGGAGCGGAATGTTCCGTTCCGTGTGAGGGACGTGTCATGTGGTGCTCGGCATGCTGGGGTGCTCGCCTTGGCGGAGCGGAACGTTCCGTTCCGCCGGAGACCATCGGGCGGGCGGCGTGGTCGGTGATGCTGGCGCCGCCGCCGAGGAAGCCGCGGCCGGTGTGCCACGTGCTCGATGTCGAGAGTGGAGTGACGTTGGCATACATGACACCGGACGGCGGCCCGTTGGTGGGCTTCACGGCCCTGGCCACGGGGGTCGAGGTGCCGCCCGGCGCCTTTCAGGCGTGAGGCGTGCGGGCCCTTGACGGCTGGGCCGGGCCGCCCGGCGCGTTTCAGGTGTCGGGCGTGGGCTGACACCGGACGGTGCCGGGTGGCCGGGCAGGTGTGTCTCAGGCCGGGCCGATGGGGAGGCGCGCCGAGAAGACGGTGGTGGCCTCCTCGGGGTCGTTCACCGCGATGGTGCCGCCGTGCTGCTCCACGACCGTGCGGGCCAGGGTCAGGCCCAGGCCGAAGCCGGGGCGGGCGCTGTGGCGGGCGGCGCCGCCGCGGAAGAAGAGGTCGAACAGGCGGCTTCGCTCGTCGGCGGGGATGGGCTCGCCGGTGTTCGACACGCTCAGGACCGCGGCGTGGGGGTCGGCGTTCAAGGTGACGCCGATGGTCGAGTGTTGGGGGGCCCAGATCAGTGCGTTGTTCACCAGCTCGTCGAGGACCTGGCGCAGGCGGTCCGGGTCGCCGTGGATCCGGGTCGACGGGGGCGCGTTCACCTCGATGGTCACGTCCTTGTGGGCGCGGGCGCGTGCGGCCTCGGCGGCCTCGTGGACGACCGTCGACAGGTCCATCGGGCGGCGGTTCACCTCGAGATGGCCGGTGCGCAGGGCGGCGACGTCCAGCAGTTTGCCGACGATGACGGCGAGGGTGCCGGCGTTGCGGTGGATCACCTCGACCATGTCGCGCACGTCGGAGCCGAGGCCGGGGTCGTCGATCAGCATGTCCGCGTACGCCTGGATGCTGGTCAACGGCGTGCGCACCTCGTGGCCGACCAGCGCGACGTACTCGTTGCGGACGCGGTCGAGCTCGGCGGCGAGGCTGCCGGCGCGGCGGCGTTCCAGGAAGCCGCCCAACTGGGCGCCGATGCCGGTCAGGATCGCGGTGCGGGTGTCGTCCGGCACCTCCGGCGTCTCGCTGTAGCAGACCAGCACGCCCAGCACGTCGGCGCCGCTCGGCACCGGAACGGCCAGCGCGGCCCGCAGGCGCGGCCCGCCGGCAGCCTGCGGCGAGGCCAGGTCGTCGCCCAGGGGTGACTCCCACAGGGGGGTGCTGTCCTGCCAGGCGCGGGCGGGGAGGCTGTCACCCGGCGGCAGGGTGTCGCCGGATGTGTGGAGCGGCGGGTGATCGCTGGGTGACCAGGACGTGGTGCGGCGCAGGACGTTGCCCACCTCGTCGAGGGTCCAGAACTCGGTGGCCGCCCAGCCGATGATGGAGCCGATCAGTTCGACCGCGACGGCCAGGACGTCGTCGGTGGGCTGGGCGCTCGAGATGGCCTTCGCGATCTCGAACTCGCATTCCCTCAGGCGGGCGGCGCGTCGCAGCTCGGTCACGTCGTGCATCGCGACCACGGCGGCCACGCCGGAGCGGCCCTCGACGGGCCGGGCGTGCATCCGGAAGGTGCGCGGCGGGACACCCGGTGGCCGCATGACCACCTCGGCGTCGCGGATGTGCTGACCGTGCAGCGCGCTCAGCAGCGGATTGGTCGTCTCCGACAGCGGGCGCCCGGTCGCGTCGTACAGGTGCAGGGTTTGTGGCCATTGCTCGGCGCGGGCGCCGTTGAGCCGGTCGCCGGCGATGGCGCGGGCGGCGTCGTTGCACAGCACCGGGTGGCCGAGGCCGTCGCAGCCGAACACGGCGGTGTCCAGCCCGTCGGCGAGCGCCTGGAGGGCCGCCTGCTGTTGGCGCAGCCGGCGACGGGAGAGAAGCTCCGCCTCCTCCTGCCCGATGCGCCGCCGCAGCTCCTCGGCGAGCCGGTCGGGGGTCTGGGAGAGGACGTACGCGGTGACGTCCTCGACCCGGTGCACGAGCAGCTCCGCCTCGCCGCGGGCGTTGACCAGCGGTACGGTGACCGGCGCCCAGTATCGGGTCGCGAACCCGCCGCCGGGCTGAGGGACGTCGTACTTCTGGATCGGCATCACCTCGGCAGTGCGGTCGCGGAGCACGCGTTGCAGGGAGGCTCCGAGCGTGGCTACCCCGTCGGCTTCCGGGTCGTCCGGGTTGTCGGGGAAGGCGTCGAAGATGTGCCGTCCGGCGATGTCCTCGCGCTCGGTCATGGTGGCGGCGAGGTAGGCGTCGTTCGCCTCGACGATCACCAGGTCAGGGTCGAGCACCAGCAGGGGCGTCGGGGCGCTCCGGAACAGCAGCCGGTAGTCGATCACAACTGATCATGATATCGGGCATGGCAGGTGAAATGTCCGCTTTGCGCAAGGCTGGGGTGGCGGAACGCGGGTTGCGGTGCGCGCAGGGGGCGGGACGCGGGTTGCGGTGCGGGAAGAGAGGCGGCGTTGGCGGTGAGGAGCGTCAGAAGGGGAAGGACGCCGGCTGGCTGCGCACCGTGACCCAGCGGGTGTCGGTGAACGCCTCGATGTTGGCGGCGGCGCCGCCGAAGCGGGAGCCGGTGCCGGAGGCCCCGGTGCCGCCGAACGGGGCGTTGGCCTCGTCGTTGACGGTCTGGTCGTTGATGTGGGCTATGCCGGTGGGGATGCGGTCGGCGAGCTCGACGCCGCGCATGGCGTCCCGGGTGACGATGCCGAGGGACAGCCCGTACTCGGACGTGGTGGCCAGGGAGACCGCCTCGTCGAGGCTGGCGAAGCGGGCAACGGGAGCCACCGGGCCGAAGATCTCCTCGGTGAAGGCCGGTGTGGCGGGAGTGGCCTCGGTGATGACCGTGGGACGGTAGAAGAGGCGGTCGTACTCGCCGCCGGCGGCCACCCGGGCGCCGGTGGAGGCGCTGGCGGTGACCAGGGAATGGATTTTGTCGCGCTGGCCGGCGTCGATGATCGGGCCCAGGGCGACCTGGTCGCGGGCCGGGTCGCCGACGGGGAGCTTGGCGGCCTTGTCCGCGAGGCGTTCGACGAAGTCGTCGTAGAGGCGCTCGTGCACCAGGTGGCGTCCGGTCGTCATGCAGATCTGGCCCTGGTGGAACCAGCTGCCCCAGGCGGCCAGGTTGACCGCGGCGTCGACGTCCGCGTCCTCCAGGACGACCAGGGCCGAGTTGCCGCCGAGCTCCAGGTGGGCGCGCTTGAGGTGCTGTCCGGCGAGCGCGCCGACCTGGCGCCCGGCCGCCGTCGAGCCGGTGAACGAGATGACCGCGACCTCGGGGGCGGTCACCACGGCCTCGCCCACGTCGCGGCCGCCGGGCAGCACCTGGAGCACACCGTCGGGCAGGCCGGCCTCCTGGAAGATGCGGGCCAGAACCAGGCCGCCGGTCACCGCCGTGCGGGGGTCGGGCTTCAGCAGGACGGCGTTGCCGAGCGCGAGGGCGGGCGCCACCGACCGGATGCCCAGGATGATGGGCACGTTGAACGGGGAGATCACGCTGACCACGCCGACCGGGTAGCGGCGGGTCATCGACAGCCGCGGCTCGCCGGTGGGGATGAGCTCGCCGTACGGGCGGCCGGGCAGCGACGCGGCCTCCCAGCACTCCTGCTCGGCGGTGTGCACGGCGAACGCGGCCATCCCGGGGATCGCGCCGACCTCGCGCACGTTCCACCAGGTGATCTCCTCGGCGTGCTCGGCCCAGAGCGCGGCGGCCCGGCGCAGCACGGCGGCGCGCTCGGTGTGCGGCGTCGCTGCCCACGACACCTGGGCGGCGGCGGCCGCGCGGGCGGCGGCGGCCACGTCGTCCGGGGTGGCGAGGTTGACCCGGGCGAGGGCGCCGCCGGTCGCGGGCTCGACGACGTCCATGGACTCGCCGCCGCCGGCGCGCCACATGCCGTCGATGTGCAGCAGATCGTGCCAGCGGTCCTCGTCGAGCAGTGCCATGGTGCCCTCCCGGGGGAAATGTAGGCCGACCCTAGGCCGCCTGTTTCCGAGCAATCAACACCGTGTTTCAGATATTCGAATCGGGTCGGTAGCCGAGCTGGTGCGAGATGTCCGAGGCGGTCCGCAGCAGCGGCCCGGACAGCCGCGCGATCACCGACTCGACGGACGCGGTCCAGGTCGTCAGGTGCACGGCGATGTTGATCGCCGCGATCACGTGGCCGGACCGGTCGCGGATCGGCGCGGCGATCGAGCGCAGGCCGGGCGCCAGCTCCTCGTCGTTGACCGCGATGCCGGTGCGCCGCACGGCGGCCAGCGCTCCTACCAGCTGCTCGCGCACGGTGATGGTGCGCGGGCCGCGGCGGGCGAGGTCCGTGCGGTCGAGCAGCTGCCGCAGCGCCGCCGGCTCGCGGTGGGCCAGCAGAACCTTGCCCATCGAGGTGCAGTACGCCGGCAGTCGCGAGCCCACGTGCAGGTTGAGGTCGACGTGCACGCCGGACTGCCGCCGGCTGCGCCGCCGCTCCACGTACACGATGTCGCCGCCGTCGAGGACCGCCATGCTGGCCGCGCATCCGGTCTCGTCGGCGAGGCCCTGGAGGTAGCCCGCCGCCACGCCGGTGATCTCCATGGAGCTGATCGCCGCGAAGCCCAGGTCGACCACGCGCGGGCCGAGCGAGTACTTGCGCGTGTCCGGGTCCTGCTGGAGGAAGCCCAGGCCGGCGAGGGTCGCCACGTACCGGTGGGTGGTGCTGCGGTTGAGGCCGACGGCGCGGGCCAGGTCGGCGATGCCCATTACCGGCCCGTTCTCGGCGAGCTCGGTGAGGATGCGCAGCCCGCGCTCGAGCGACTGGGACGTGCTCGACGCGGGTCCGGTCACGGAGCACTCCTTCGAGCGGCGTTCCGGGTATTCGAACATCGCGTTGACGGGTGACGCAAGGCACTCCTACCGTCCTCGGCGGAAGGTGGTTCGCCATGGCTCGTGAGGTGTCGCACCACATCGGCGGGGCGGTCCTCGGATCGCTGAGCGGCCGGCGGCATCCCGACCACGATCCGTGGACGCGCGAGGTCCTCGCCTCGGTCTCGTCGGGCGACGGGGACGACGCGCGGCTGGCGGTCGAGGCGGCGCACGCGGCGTTCCCCGCCTGGGCGGCGCTGGCGCCGAGCGAACGGCAGCTGATCTTCATCCGGGCCGCGGACGAGCTGGCCCGCCGCGGCGACGAGGTGCTCGAGCTGCTGGCCGCCGAGACGGGGTGCGGGCCCTACTTCGGGCGCGTGCAGCTCGGCTTCTGCCTGGCGCTGCTGCGCCAGGCGGCCGGTCTGGCGCACCTGCCGACCGGTCAGGTGCTGCCCACCGATCTGCCGGGGTCACGAGCCTTGGCGGTACGCCGTCCCGTCGGCGTCGTGGCGGCGATCGCACCCTGGAACGCGGCGCTGAGCCTGGCCGGGCGCGCGATCGCCGGGCCGCTGGCGCTCGGCAACACGGTGGTGCTCAAGCCCTCGGAGGAGTCGCCGATCACCGGCGGCGTCCTGTGGGCGGAGATCTTCGCGGCGGCGGGGCTGCCGCCGGGCGCGGTCAACGTGGTCACCCACGCGCCGGGTGACGCCGGCGAGATCGCCGGCGCGCTGGTCACGCATCCGCTGGTGCGCAGGGTGAGCTTCACCGGGTCGACGGTCACCGGGCGCCGCCTGGCCGAGCTCGCGGCGCGTCACCTCAAGCGGCCGGTGCTGCAGCTCAGCGGTCACAACGCCCTGATCGTACGGGCGGACGCCGACCTGTCCCTGGCGGTGGACGCGGCGGCCTACGGGGCGTTCGTGCACCAGGGGGAGATCTGCATGTGCGTCCGGCGGATCATCGTCGAGGAGCCGGTGGCCGCCGAGTTCACCGGCCGGTTCGTCGCGAAGGTGGCCGCGCTGCCGGTCGGCGACCCGCGCGATCCGCGTACCGTGGTCGGGCCCTTGATCAATGAATGGGCGCTGTCGCTGATCTCGCGGCGGGTGCGGGAGGCGGTGGCCCTCGGCGCGCGGGTGCTCACCGGCGGGACGGCCGCGCCGCCGTGCTTCCCGCCGACCGTGCTCACCGACGTGCCGGCCGCCGCGGAGCTCGCGTTCGAGGAGACGTTCGGGCCGGTGGCGCTGGTGGAGACCGCCGCGGACGCGGACGACGCGGTGCGCCGGGCCAACGCGTCGCGCTACGGGCTGACCGCGGGGATCATCTCGGCGGACACGTACGGCAGCCTCGACCTGGCGCGGCGGCTCGAGGTCGGCATCGTGCACATCAACGACCAGACCGTGAACGACGAGCCGCAGATGCCGTTCGGCGGGCTCAAGGACTCCGGCTGGGGCCGGTTCGGGCTGCGCTTCGCCGACGAGGACTTCACCGAGCTGCAATGGATCACCCTGCGCGACAAAGGCCGTGATCTTCCCTTCTGAACCATGCGCCGCCCCGCTCCGTACTGATCGGCATGCTCTTGGCACAACTCCGCCGTGTCCTCCGCCCGGCGGTCACCGTCCTCGCGGCCGTGCTCCTCGTCGCCGCGCTGGTGGTGCCCGACACGATCGCCCGGCCGGCCGACGGCGCCTTCCTGCCCGGGGCGTTCCTCCGCCTCCCCCTGGAGCTGATCTTCGCGGGCGCGGTGGTGCTCGCGGTCCGCCCCCGGTGGCGGCGGCCGGTGGCGGCCCTGTTCGGCCTCGGCATCGGCGTCCTGGTCATCCTGAAGATCGCGAACGCGGGCTTCCGGACGGTGCTGGGCCGCAAGTTCGACCCAGTGCTCGACCCGCCGCTGCTGCACGACGGCTACAACGCGCTCACCGAGACCGACGGGCACACCACGGCCAACCTGGCGGTGGCCGGGGCGATCCTGCTCACCGTCGCGGTGCTGGCGGGCATGACCTGGGCGGCGGTTCGGCTCGCGCGGGTGGCGGGCGACCATCAGCTTCCGGTACGCCGTACGCTGATCGGCCTGTCCGCGGTCTGGCTGGCGCTGGCGCTCAGCGGGCTCACCCTCTACCCCCGCTCGCCGGTCGCCTCGGACTCGGCGGCCGCGATGGTGAAGACGCTCGCGAAGCAGGTGCCCGCGACGATCCGCTCCGAACGGGAGTTCGCGTCCTCCGTACAGCATGATCCGTATGGGTCCGCAGCCCCGGCCGACCTCGTCTCCGGGCTCCGCGGCAAGAACGTGATCATCGGAGTGGTGGAGAGCTACGGCCACAGCGTGCTCACGGACCCGGCGATGAACGCGGTGCTCGACCCGGCCCTCACGACGGCGTCGGCGCAGCTCACGGCGGCGGGCTTCCACGCGCGCACGGGATGGCTGACGTCGTCGACGTACGGCGGGGGCAGCTGGCTGGCGCACGGCTCGTTCCAGTCCGGCCTGTGGGTGACCAGCCAGCGGCGGTACGACGAGATGGTCAAGGGCGACCGGCTCACCCTGACCCGCGCCTTCCACGAGTCCGGCTGGGAGACGGCGGGCGTGGAACCGGGCAACACGGAAGACTGGCCGGAGGCGAAGTTCTACGGCTACGACCACGTGCTCGACTCGCGCACGATGGGCTACAAGGGCCCCAAGTTCGGCTGGTCCCGCATACCGGATCAGTACACGCTGGCCACCTTCCAGCGCGAGATCTACGCCAAGGCGCAGGGCCCGGTGATGGCCGAGATCACGCTGACGTCCAGCCACGAACCCTGGACCCACGTCCCGTCGATGGTCGACTGGAAGACCATCGGCGACGGCTCGGTCTTCCACAGCATGGCCGGCACCGAGGTGGAGCGCTCGGCCCTCTGGGACGACCCGGCGAGGACACAGCAGCAGTACGCGAAATCGGTCGCCTACTCCGTCGAGAGCCTCATCTCGTGGGCGACGACATACGGCGACGACAACCTGGTCCTGGTCATGTTCGGCGACCACCAGCCCATGTCGATCATCACAGGCCCGAACGCCAGCCGCGACGTCCCGGTGACCATCATCGCCAAGGACAGGACGGTCCTCGACAGGATCGCCTCGTGGGGCTGGCAGGACGGCCTGCGGCCCACCGAGGACACGCCGGTCTGGCGCATGGACGAGTTCCGGGACAAGTTCTTCGCGGCGTATGGGCGCGCTTCGGGGGTGGCGCTGGGCGGTCGTTGAGCCGGCGCCTTGGGCGGCTGTCCTCTTTTGCGGTGGTCCTTTGGTGCGGTGGCTTTCAGAGGCCCGGCAATAGGCACGGGGCAGCGACGCGAATGGTTGTCGCGGATGCTCGCTGGCCGCTATCTTGATTATGTTGAAATGCGGGATGGACGCTTTTCCGTGGCCCCAAAACCTGTTGCGGGGCTCGCTATGCTGGAAGTGCGCGACTCCGTTGATCCCGGCCTTTTCGCAGCCCGTGCAGTCTAACAATTGAATGTCGCAAACTGCCCGACCGGCCGCCGAGTGAAAATGGTGGCTCGGTGGCTCGGTGGCTCGGTGGCTCGGTGGCCCGGTGGCCCGGTGGCCCGGTGGCCCGGTGGCCCGGTGGCCCGGTGGCCCGGTGGC
>NZ_BOMI01000164.1 GCF_016862115.1 Paractinoplanes deccanensis | reverse complement strand
GCCCGGTGGCCCGGCGGCCCGGCGGCCCGGCGGCCCGGCGGCCCGGCGGCCCGGCGGCCCGGCGGCCCGGCGGCCCGGCGGCCCGGCGGCCCGGTCGGGTGCAGGCTGCGCGGTGCCCTGGTGCGCGAAGGGATCCGCGACATCGGCCGGGGTCTGCGGCACGGTTTCGGCGCGGTTGCCGTTGAGGCGGTCGGGTCCGGTGGGCACGGACGGCCGAGGGCGGCCGGCGATGTTGGCGTTGGCCGACCGCGAGGCAGGTGTCTTGCGATGATGCCGGTCTGGGCTGTCCGTCGGTTCGGCTTCGTCCGCCGGTTCGGGCCTTGCTGCGTTCGGCGCGCGATGGGGCATTGTGGACTGCTGCCTCGACTCGGACCTGCCCTTCGGCGCGGCTCAACCACAGCGGCTGACATCGACCCTTCAGTGTCGCGCGGGGCGTCGTGGTTGGCTGATCTTTCGGCGTCGGGTGGGGCGTCGTGGTTGGCTGATCCTTCAGGCTCCGGTCGGCCGCCTGTGTTGTTGGTCCTTCACCGTCGGGTGGCATGTGCTGGTTGGCTGACCCTTTGGCGGTGGGTGGG
>NZ_BOMI01000163.1 GCF_016862115.1 Paractinoplanes deccanensis | reverse complement strand
CGGGTGGGACGTCTTGGCTGGCCGACCCCTTGGCGGCCGGTCGGATGTCCTGGGCAGCCTGCCGTTCGTGGCTGGGGGTCGGCGTCGTGGGGTGTTCGGTGCATGTGGCGTCGTCGTCCCAGATCAAGGGGGGAATGCGCTCGATCGGGTCGTGCAGGCCGACGGCTCCGCATTCGTAGGAACAGCCCCGCGTCCGGCACAACTTCGCGGCGTGGCGCCTTGGGAGGCCCCACCGTCGGCGGCGTGCGTGATCGTGCCGGAAAGCCTCCTGGGACGGCGAATAGCGGCGTGACTTCGTCCGGTCACGCATGGCGGCTATTTGTGACCTGGAGAAGAGGGTGGGCTGTGCCATAAACCATTATCCCGCACCATGAAGATCAGGTGCCAACGATGGATCATGCCATTCTGAGGGAGGTGTGATGACAATTCACGAACGCCGGATAGGATTGGTGCCGGGGGAGCCGCACGTTTGATTTCGTGGTCGGCCGCGCCCGGCATGCGGCGGCGGTGTTCGTTCGGTGAAGGGGGATCGGGCATGGCCAGTGTCGGCACGGTGCGGGAGTGGAACGCCGACGAAGGGTGGGGTGTCATCGACTCGGCTGATACGCCGGGCGGGTGCTGGGCGCACTTCAGCGCGGGTGCCATGGGTGGCTATGTCTCGTTCGGGGTGGGGGAGCGGGTGCGCTTCGAGTGGGAGGCGCCGGGGCAGGACGGGTTTCCGTACCGTGCCGTGAGGGTCTGGGTTGATGGGGTCGAGCCGGTGGAGCGGGGCCGGGGCGAGCGGGCGGGTGGGGCGTTCACCAGCACGCTGACCTTGACGTTCGACGAGCCGGAGCGCTCCGGCGGGTCCTGATCGGATACGGACGAAGGCTGACGGCCGGTCGACGCCGGCTATCTGTCGAAGGGTAGTGGCCGGTCGGGGCGGGCTATCTGGTGATGGCTGAGGGGCCGGTCGGTGTGGGCTATCTGGTGATGACTGAGGGGCCGGTCGGTGTGGGCCGCCTATCGAAAGCTGTGGCCCGGTCGGTGCGGGCTGCCCGGTGAAGGCCGACGGCGCTCGACGTGGGCTGTCTGTCGAAGGCCAGGCCGCAGGAGGGCCGGCACCTCGCGTCAAGGGCGCTTGTTGTCGAGCACCCGCCCCAGGGCGAAGGTCAGCACACCCGCGAGGACGACGCTGAGCAGGCCGACGCGCAGGCTTGTCTGGTCGGCGATCAGGCCTACCAGGGGTGGGGACAGCAGGAAGCCGCCGCGCAGGAGCCAGCTCACGACCGTGAGGCCGGTGCCGGGGGAGAGGCCGGGGATCTCGTCGGCGGTCTGCATCGTGGCGGGTACCAGGGTGGCGACGCCGAGGCCGGCCAGGGCGAAGCCGGCGAGGGCGGTGGGGACCGACGGCAGCAGCAGGGCCGCGCCCATGCCCACGGCGGTCAGGGCGCCGCCGGCGCGGACGACGGTGCGCTGGCCGAAGCGGTCGACCACGCGGTCGCCGGTGAGGCGGCCGATGGTCATGGCTACCTGGAGCGCCACGAAGGCCAGGCCGGCGGTGGCGGCGCTCGTGTGCAGGCCGGTGGTCAGGTAGAGGGCGCCCCACGACGAGCCGGCGTCCTCGACCAGGGCTCCGCAGGCGGCGAGGATGCCCAGGATCGCCAGCAGGCGTACGGCGGTGGTGGTCGCCGCTCGCCGGGCGGGCTGGGGTGTGTCCGTGGGGGTGGCCTGGCGTTCGGCGTCCTCGGGGCCGGGCAGCAGGAAGCGGAACGCGAAGAGCGCCACCGCGCTGAACAGGGCCGCGGAGATGCCCAGGTGCACGGCGAGGGACAACCCCAGGCCGGCCGCGGCGGAGCCCATCAGGCCGCCGAGGACCGCGCCGATGCTCCAGACGCCGTGGAACGAGTTGACGATGGAACGGCCGTAGAGGCGCTGCACGCGCAGGCCGTGCGCGTTCTGGGCGACGTCGACGACCGCGTCCAGGGCGCCGATGACGAACATGGCGGCCGCGAACGCGTACCACGAAGGGGCGAAAGGCAGCAGAAAGGTGGCGGCGGCCAGCAGGACGATGCCGGGGGCCGCGACCCGGGCGGAGCCGAAGCGGCGGATCGCCGAGGCGGCCAGCAGGCCGGCGAGGAGCGCGCCGAGCGGCATGGCGGCGATGGCCGTGCCCAACAGGGCGTTGGAGACGCCGAGATCGGCCTTGATCTGCGGATACCGGGGCACGACGTTGGCGAACAGGGCACCGTTGGTGAGGAACACCGCGGCCACGGCGAGGCGGGCACGGCGGGCCTGGAGCGTGGGCGCGGCCGGCGCGAGGAGCGTCATGCGTACGATCGTACATATGATGTGTACGCCTGTACACACACAAATTAACCTCGGCGTACGCCACTTTCCCCGGTTTCCGTGTGATCATCTTCCGACGCTCGAGGATGGGGAGGAAACGGCGTGGGCATGACCTCGCTGGTGTCGGCGGTGCGGTCCCAGGTGTTCGGGCTGCTCGCGCGCAGGTTCGCGGGCGGAAACGGGCCGTACGCGGGGCTCGCCCTGCTCCCCGACAAGCTGCTGTGGCCGCTGCACCGCGACGGGCTCGACCCGGTCGAGCAGATGGCCCGCCAGCGCGACCGCGAGCCGGTCAGCCGGCTGCCGCTGCCGCTGGGCATGCGTGGCTGGCTGGTCACCGGGTACGAGCCGGTGCGCGAGGTGCTCGGCAGCCTCGACGGCTACAGCAACGACTTCGGCAAGTTCGCGGGGCGCGTGGGCATCAACATCGCGCAGGACCCGGGCGGCCTGGGGTTCGCCGACCCGCCGGTGCACACCCGGCTGCGCAAGGCGCTGACGCCCGAGTTCACGATGCGGCGCCTGACCCGGCTGCAACCGCGCATCGAGAAGATCGTCGCGGACCGTCTCGACGAGATGGCGGCCAAGCCGGAGGCCGACCTCTGGAACGACTACGCGCTGCCCGTCCCGGCGCTGACCATCTGTGAGCTGCTCGGCGTCCCGTACGAGGACCGCGAGTACTTCCAGAAGCTCAGCACCGCGCGGTTCGACCTCGCGGACGGCGCGGGCGCGTCGCTCGACGCGGTGGGTGAGTCGCTGACGTACCTCGGCGGGCTGATCGAGCAGCAGCGCCGCGAGCCGGGCGACGGGCTGCTGGGCGCGCTCATCCGTACCCATGGCACCGAGATCGACGACCGGGAGCTGGCCGGCCTCGCGGACGGCGTGCTCACCGGCGGCCTGGAGACGTCGGCCAGCATGATCGCGCTCGGGGCGCTGGCGCTGATGACCGACGAGGAGCTTCGGGCCCGGCTCGCGGACAGCCTGGACGACACCGTCGAGGAGCTGCTGCGCTACATGACCGTCGTGCAGGTGGCGTTCCCGCGCGTGGCGATCCGCGACCACAAGGTGGGTGGCGCCGACATCCGCGCCGGCGACGTGGTGATCTGCTCGCTGAGCGGCGCCGACCGCGACCCGGCGGCGACCGGCCCGGAGCCCGGCACGCTCGACCCCACGCGACCCCTCAAAAGATCACACCTCGCCTTCGGGTACGGGATCCACAGGTGCATCGGCGCGGAGCTCGCCCGCATGGAGCTGCGCATCGCGTACCCGGCCCTGTTCCGCCGTTTCCCCCGGATCCGGCCCGCCGTGCCGGTGCGCGAGCTGACGTTCCGGCGCGCGTCGATCGTCTTCGGGCTCGACTCGCTGCCGGTGACCCTGGAGTAGACGGCGACGAGCCCGCTCCCGGACGAGGGAGCGGGCTCGTGTGCTCAGCGCAGGCGCAGCGTCACGTTGAACTTCGGGGACGCGGCCAGCTTGCGGAACGACGCCAGCGAGGCCGGCGAGCTGTCGATGCTGATGTCGCGGTCGCCGAACAGGTCCTTCTTGGTGTCGAAGTAGACGATCGCCTTCACCTTGGGGCGCTTCGCCAGCTCCGGCAGCACCGAGTTGAACTGCTTGGACTTGTCGACGACCTTGCCCACGCGGTGGTAGGCGCCCCACTCGGCCACCATGATCGGCTTGGACGGGTGGTTCTTGGTGGCCCAGTCGTACCAGCCCTGGCCGCCCTTGGCCTTGCGGTCGAGCAGGTCGGCGAAGACGCCGGCGTGGTAGTAGGGGACCTCCGAGGAGACGTACGAGTCCAGGCCGACCCAGTCGACGACGTCGTCACCGGGGTAGAGGTCCTTCCACCACGACTGCGCCATCCACTTCTCGTTGCCCATGTAGGCGACCACGTTGATCATGTTGCTGAGGCCCTGGGACTTCAGCCGCTTGATCACGTGACGGTACGACTTGGCGAAGTCCTTGGCGGTCATGCCCGAGGCCGGGTCGACGCGCACGTCGTCCTCCGGCTCGTGGTTGAGCACGAGGAAGAACTTCTCCGGCATGGTCGCCTTGACCCGCGCGGCGAACGCGTCGATGCGCGCGTCCAGCTTGCCGGCGGCTACGTTGGCCCAGGTCGAGCCGTACTCGACGCGCCAGTTGATGAGCAGCACGCGCGGCTTGGCCTTGTCGCGCACCATCGCGATCTCGGACGCGGTCGGGAACTTCTCGTCGCCCTTGTGGTAGACGTGGAAGATCGACGAGGTGCGGCCCGACTTCTGCTCCCAGGTCTTGAGCTCCTGGTCGCGCGGCAGGGTGCTGAAGCCGCCGGCGGCGGCGCCCCACAGCACGCCGCAGGAGGGCACCAGCTTGGCGTCGGTCACGCACTTGCCCGCCGGCTGAGCCGGCGTCGTCGCGCCCTCGGCCGCGGCGATCGGCCCGGCGAGCGCCGCACCGAAGCCGGCGACGAGCGCGGCCAGCGAGTACATGGACTTCCGCAGCATTCTCTCTCCCCCTGTTGTCCGGCCGTTGTCGGCCGGGCATGGGAAAGAGATTCCGGGGCGTACGGTGCGCAGCCGGTGCCCGCGACGGTGCGGGTCGGTTGCGCTCGCCGGAGCCCGCAGTCGTGCCCCTGAGATCGGCGGCGCGGGGCCCGGGTTGAGTACTCTTCGCGCCGTGAGTGATCGGGACGCGCTTCTGCTGCAGCGGCTGTCGCCCGCGATGACGCGGGTGCCGGACGCGCTGCGCCTGGCGGGGCCGCCGCCGGTCGCGGTGGACGCGCCGGTGCCGTGTGTGCTCTACCCGGGCGCCGAGGACGGGCCGGTCTACCTCAACTTCCACGGCGGGGCGTTCATCGTGCGGCACCCCGAGCAGGACGACCACGCCTGCCGCTACCTGACCGAGCACGCGGGGGCGAGCGTCCTCAACGTCGACTACAGCACGGCGCCGCAGTCACGCTTTCCGGTCGCGGAGCGTGAGGCGTACGAGGTGTACCGCTGGGCGCTGCGTCACCACGACCCGGCACGCATCGTGGTCGGCGGGTTCAGCGCGGGCGGCAAGCTGGCGATCGCCGTGTGCCAGCGGGCGCGCGACGAGGGTGCGCCGATGCCGGCGGCGCTCGTGGCCGCGTACCCGTTGGTGGATCTTGATCTGGATCTTGACAAGGGGAGCGGGCGGGTCGCGCCGTGGCTGCTCAGGGCGATGGTGGGGAGCTATTTCGCCGGGGTCGCGGTCGATGACGTCGCGGTGTCGCCGGTGCGCGACGATCGGCTGGGCGGCTTTCCGCCGTCGCTCGTGCTGACCGGGGAACGGGACGTTCTGGGGCCTTCGGGTGAGGTGTTCGCCCGGCGGCTGTCGGAAGCGGGCGTGGCCGTCGAGCATCACTGCTTTCCCGGTACGGATCACGCGTTCACGCACGCCGAGCCGGTCGAGACCGCGCTCGCGGCGCTCGGGATGATGGCCTCCTTCGTGCGCTCGAGGGGGGCGCGTGCATCCTCCGGGCGTCTGCTTGGACCGGGCGCTTCTTCGGGGCGTCTGCTTGGGCCGGGCGCTTCGCCCGTGGGTCAGAGCCAGGCGCGGACGCCGGCGAACACGTCGCCGTCGTAGTCCTCGACCACCTGATCTGCCAGGTCGGCGATGGTCACCGCGCGCAGGGACGCGCGCCAGGCCTGGTCGGCGGCGCTCATCGCCCGGGAGATCGCGCAGGGCTTCTCGCACGCCTCTGCGGGGGTGGCGAGCGGACCGCGCTGGCGTATCTCCGTGCAGAGGAACGCTGGTTGTGGGCCGTCGACGGCCTCGACCACGTCGAGCACGGTGATCGCGGTCGCGGGGCGGGCCAGCTCGTAGCCGCCGGCGTGGCCCTGCGCCGAGCGGATGATGCCGGCGCGGGACAGCGCCTGGAGCTGTTTGGCCAAGTAGCTGCCGGAGACGTCGTGCAGCTCGGCGAGGCGTGCGGCGGGCACGGGGCGCTCGGCGGCGTTCAGCACCACGGTGCAGTGCAGCGCCCACTCGACGCCGCCGGACATCTTCATGGTCACATCCTACTTGACTCGGACAGAGATTGTCCGAGTAGAGTCTCGGACATCAGATATCCGAGTTAGGGGTTCGACATGAAGATCGTGGTCATCGGAGGCACCGGCCTCGTCGGCAAGAAGCTGATCCCGCTGCTCACCGCCGCCGGGCACGACGCGGTGGCCGCGTCGCCCTCCACCGGTGTCAACGCGGTCACGGGCGAGGGGCTCGCCGCCGCGCTGACCGGCGCCGACGTGGTCGTCGACGTGACCAACGCGCCGTCCTGGGGCGACGACGAGGTGCTGCACTTCTTCACCACCTCGGCGGCCAACCTCGGCGCCGCGGAGCGCGAGGCGGGCGTGCAGCACCACATCGCCGTCTCGATCGTCAACTGCGACCAGATCCCCGGCAGCGGCTACATGCGCGCCAAGGTGGCCCAGGAGCAGCAGATCCGTACCGCCGGGGTGCCCTTCACGATCTTGCGGGCGACCCAGTTCTTCGAGTTCCTGGCCGGCATCGCCGACTTCTCCACCGCCGACGGCGTGGCCCGGCTCTCCACCGCGCGCTTCCAGCCCGTGGCCGCCGAGGACGTCGCGGCGACCCTCGCCGACCTGGTCGAGCGGCCGGCGGTGAACGGTGTGGTCGACCTCGCCGGTCCGGAGGCGGGGACGCTGAGCTCGTTCGTGAGCCGCTACCTGGCGGCCAAGGGCGACACCCGCACCGTCGTCGAGGACCCCGAGGCGGGCTACTTCGGCGCGGCCGTGGAGTCGCTCGCCCCGGCCCCGGACAGCGGCGCCCGCCTCGGCGCGATCTCCTTCGAGAAGTGGCTCGGTTAGGCTTCTCCAAGATCACGGCCATCCTGGAGGACTGCCCGGCGCCAGTCGGCTGACTGTTCGCCGTGCCCGTCCGAAAGGTTCGCCCCGCGATGTCCCTGATCGACCTGCACCGCCACCTGGAGGGCTCGCTGCGCGTCGCCACCATCCTCGAGCTGGCGCACCGCGACGGACACCCCCTTGCCGCCGCGGACGACCCCGAGGATCTGCTCGTGGCCCGCGGCCCCCTGGGCGGCCTCGTCCCCTTCCTCGACAAGGTCGACGCCGCGCCGTCCGCCTTCCCCCGCCCCGATGACTGGGAGAGGGCGGCGCGCGAGGCGGTGCGGGACGCCGCCGATGACGGCCTCGACTACTTGGAGCTGCGGTTCAGCCCCTGGTTCATCCGCCAGGAGACCGGCCTGCGGCCCGAGGCCGTCATCGACGCGGTGACGTCGGGCGTGCGCGCGGCCACCGCCGAGACGGGCCTGCCGGTCGCGCTGATCGGCATCCTGCTGCGCGACCTCGGCCCGGCCCAGGGCCTCGCCCAGGTCGAGACGCTGCTGTCGCGGCGGGACGCGTTCCGCGCGGTCGACCTGGCCGGCAACGAGGCGGGCGTACCGGCACACGAGTTCGCGCCCGCCTTCCGGGCCGCCCGCGATGCCGGCCTGCACGTGACGGTCCACGCGGGCGAGGCGGCCGGCCCGCAGAGCGTCTGGGCGGCCATCCACCACCTGGGCGCCGAGCGCATCGGCCACGGCGTCCGCTCGGTCGAGGACCCGGCCCTGCTGGACCATCTGGCGGCACACGGGATCACGCTGGAGGTGGCGCTGACGAGCAACCTGCACACGAGCGTCGCCCCGAGCTATCGGGCACACCCGCTGCGCCAACTGCTGGCCGCCGGCGTACCGGTGGCGCTGTCGACGGACGACCCGCGAGCCTCGGCGATCACCCTCTCCGGCGAATACGCCACGGCCCGCGACGAGATCGGCCTGTCCGAGGCCGAGATTAAAGCCATCGAGGGGTACGCCCGGCGGGCGGCTTTCGAGCCGTCGGCCCTCCGCGTCTGCGACTGACGGTCTCTGGCTGGCCACCCGGGGTCCGTGCCGTCAACCCTCCGCGTCCGCGAGTGACGGTCTCCGGCTGACGGCCCCGGGTTTCGAGCGGTCGGTCCTCACGGCCGTGACTGCTGCTCCCCGGTCAGCGTCTCGGAGCGCGCTTCTGCGGCCGGGAGCGTCGCTGGCCGGGGCGAACCGCGCCACGTCGTCCCGGGCCTTCTGGCTGCGTCGGTTCCGGCGCGTCGTTTCGGCCGCCGCTCGCCGGGCGCTCCGTGCGGGTCGGTTGGCGGGCTTCAGCGCGCCGGGCGCTCCGCGCGGGCTTCGGCGCGCCGGGCCGATGGGCGGTCAGAGGCCGAAGACGTGCCCCAGGCCGGTGACATCGATGGCCTTGCGCACCGGCGGCGACGGCTCCGCCAGGGTGAGCGTGACGCCCTCGGCCGCGGCACTGTTGCGGGCGCTGACGAGAGCGCCGAGCCCGTACGAGTCGATGAAGTCGAGGCCGGCCACGTCGACACGAAGGTAGCGGCAGCCGGGATCGGCCGCGATGCGAGCCAGCGCGTCGCGGACGTCGTCGGCCCGATCCAGGTCGAGCTCGCCGGTGAGGGTGGCAACCACCAGACCGTCGGGATCGGCTGGTTCGTGCAGAATCGTGGCTTCCTTCGGCATTGGCCAGATGCTACCCGCCCGGTTCAAGGACGGCACGGCAAGCGTTCACCCGCCGGGGCAGCGGCCCCACGCACTCTCTCGCTCGGGCCGGGGAGAGCCCGATGGCCGCGCAACCGACGCATCCTGCCCGTGTCCACACACAGCGCCCGCCCTCCCAGGGGGTCCCCCGGCCGACTCCATTGTGGCGGCAAGGCCCGAGATCATGTCGGCGGGCTGTGGACGGTGGGCGCGCCTGTGGATGGATGGGGCGGCTGTGGATGGGTGGACGGCTGTGGATGGGTGGATAGGTGGGCCTGTGGATGGGTCGGCTGTGGACGGCGAGCGGGTCTGTGGATGGCGAGCAGGTCTGAGGACGGCGGGTGGCCTGCTCGGCGGCGGCCGGCTGTGGATGGTGGGTGGCTGTGGATCACGACCTGTGGAGAGCGGGTGGTGCGGCTGGGGAAGGCCGCCCACACCGTCGCGCTGTGGGCGGCTTGCCTGTCAAGAGGCGGAGCCGCCGCCGAAATATCCCCTATGTCAGATGGGCCAGGGCCTGGTGGACGCTGCGCACCGCGCTCGCGCCCTCCCCGACGGCCGCCGCGACGCGTTTCATCGAGTCGGTGCGGACGTCGCCGGCGGCGAAGACGCCGGGGATGCTTGTCTCGAAGGGCAAGGGTGGGCGGGTGGTTTCCGTCCAGCGGGGGCCCAGCTGCACGTCGGTGGGGATGAAGCCGTTCTCGTCCAGGGCCACGTCGGTCAGCCATTCCGTGGCGGGGGTGGCGCCGATGAAGCAGAAGAGGCCGAAGCAGCCGCACGGGTCGGAGTCGCCGGTGGTGCGGGAGGTCAGGGTGATCTCCTGGAGGCGGTGGCCGCCGCGCAGGGAGGTGACCTCGGTGGTGGTCCGGACGGTGATGCGGGGGTCGGCGAGGATGCGTTCGACCAGGTAGCTGGACATGTCCTTGGTGAGGCTGCCGCCGCGTACGGCCAGGGTGACGTGGCCGGCGTGCCGGGCCAGGTAGAGGGCCGCCTGGCCGGCGCTGTTGGCGCCGCCCACGACGGTGACGGGGAGGCCGGTCACGGCCTTGGCCTCCAGGTCGGTGGCGGCGTAGTAGATGCCGGCGCCGACGAAGTCCGCCCAGCGGCCCAGGGGCAGGTTGCGGTAGGCGGCGCCGGTGGCGATCAGGACCGTGCGGGTGGGGATCTCCGTGCCGTCGACCAGGGTGATCAGGTGGTTGCCGTCCGCGCCGCGGGTGAGGGAGGCGACGCCGCAGGGGCTGCCGAGGTGGGCGCCGAACTTCAGGGCCTGCACGACGGCGCGGGCGGTCAGGGCCTCGCCGCTGAGGCCGAACGGGAAGCCGAGGTAGTTCTCGATGCGGGAGCTCGCGGCCGCCTGGCCGCCGGTGGCCACCGCGTCGAGCAGGACCGTCTCCAAGCCCTCCGAGGCGCCGTAGACGGCCGCCGCCAGGCCCGCGGGGCCGGCGCCGACGATCGTGAGGTCGGCGACGCCTTTCGGCGTACGGCGGTAGGTCAGGCCCAGGGAATGGCTCAGCGTGCCGGGATCGACGTTGCGCAACGTCACGCGGGGGGTGATCGCGGCGGGGAGGTCGCCTGCGGACAGGCCGGCGGCGGCGGTGACCTGGCGGCCCTCGGTGGTGTCCGGGCCCAGCCAGCGGTACGGGAGGTCCTGCCGGATCAGGAACGTGCGCAGCGCCAGGCCGGCCGCGGTGGTGTCGTCGGCGACCACGTCGAGGTTGTGCGCGGCGCGGGACACGAGCAGCTGGCGGCGGGCCAGGAACGCGCGCAGCAGGATGTCGCTGACCTCGGTGTCCTGCGCCATCAGGCGGCGGAACGCGGACGGGGAGACGCGGTGCACCACCCCGTCCTCGGTGGCGTGGGCAGTGAGGATGCGGGTCTGCCCGGTGAGCAGGTTGAGCTCGCCGACGAACTGGCGCGGGCCGGCCCGCAAGATCGGCTCCTCGGCGGCGGGCGAGTCGGCGGGCGAGGTGGCGGGCGAGGTGGGCGGCGAGTCGGCGGGCGAGGTGGCGGCCGAGGCTGCGGGCGAGTCGGCGGGCGAGGTGGCGGGCGAGGCGGCGCCGGACAGGCCCGACGTGACGATGACGGTGCCCGACTCGATGAGGATCAGGTCGCCGTCGTCGTCGCCCACGTCGAACAGCAGGTCGCCGGCCCGCACCGGCGACGGGCGGCCGTAGGCGATCGCGCGCGCGAACTGCTCCTCGTCGAGCGCCACGAAGGCGGCGGCCGCGAGTTCCTCGAACTGGTCCCCGAGCTCCGGGAAGGGCGTCACCATCGGCGCATGGTGTCAGAGCGAAGGCGCGCGGCTCAACGTCACCGTCGACACAGCGCCCCCGGGTGCGCGGGCCCCGGAGGGCATCCGGTATTGTTCTCCTCAGCGCGGACGTAGCGCAGCTGGTAGCGCATCACCTTGCCAAGGTGAGGGTCGCGGGTTCGAATCCCGTCGTCCGCTCTCATCGCGAAGGCGCCCCCGGAGACGGGGGCGCCTTCGCGCGTTTATCCGACAGACCCGGCGGGCGCCGACGCGACTACCGTCAGAGCGCATGGATCCAGTGGCGGGCCGGGGTGGTACGGCGCGCGTGATCGTCTGGGCCGCGCACCTCGCCGCCCCGATGGTGGGTCTCTGGCTGCTGATCTCCCGGCCGGCGCTCGACGTCCACTGGCGGCACGACGCGGCCCACTTCTGGCTGGTCCTCGCCGTCGCCGCGGTCAGCCTCACCCTCGCCGTGCTCGTCAACGAGGCCGCCCGCCGCCGCGCCGACATCCGGCTCTTCCTCGTCGGCCTGTCGTTCCTGCTGGCCGCCGCCTTCCTCGGGCTCCACGCGCTCGCCACCCCCGGCGTGCTCGTGCACGGACCCAACACCCTCTTCTCGTACGCCTCCCCGGTCGGCCTGACAGCGGCGGCCGTCCTGGCAGCGGCGTCGGCCGCCGACCTGCCCGCCGCCCTGATGCGCCGGGCGGGATGGCTGCGGGTGGCCGTGCTCGCGCTCGCCGCCCTGCTCGCGGTCGCCGCGCCGCCCACCACGGCGCTGTCCGTCGTCGCGTTCGTGCTGTTCGCGGCCGCGGCGATCCGCTATTACGCCCTTTACCGGCGGCGGCGCGCCGTCATGCTTCTGTCGATCATGACGGCGTTCACGCTGCTCGCCGAGTCGGCGGTGGCGATGGCCCTGGGGCGCAACTGGCAGGCGTCCTGGTGGGAGTGGCACCTGCTGATGGCGGCCGGGTTCGGCTATGTCGCGTACAGCGCCTGGGTGCAATATCGCCACGAGGGTGCCGCCGCCGGCCTGTTCAGCGCGGTCGGCACCGAGTTCACCGTGCGGCGTCTCAAGGCCGAGTACGGCGCGGCCCTCGAGGCGCTGGTCCAGGCGCTGCGCGGCGGTCAGCGGGCCGCGGCGATGGATCTGGTCGCGCGGCGGTTCGAGCTGACCGAGGGGCAGGCCGCGGTGCTCGGCCGGGCCGCCGACGCGGTGGCGAGCGAGCGCGACCAGATCCGCAAGCTGGACGCGCTGGTCGCGGTCGGGCGGGACGCGCGGGTGATCGTCTCCGACTTCGACCTGCTGCACGGCGCGGTGGCGCGCATCGGGCGCGCGTTCGAGGGCTACCGCGTCCACATCGGACTGGTCGAGGAGACCCGGCTGGTGTTCCGGCCGTCGCTCGGTTGCGGTCCCGCCGACGCTTATTCCGTACGGGACGCGCAGGCGGCCCTGGACCGCGGCGAGCCGGCCGTGGACCCGTACGGCAACCTGATCCTGCCCTTGATCGTGAAAGGGCACCCGGCCGGCGTGCTGGTCGCGGGGCGCGGCGACCCGGTGCCCGAGCGGGACGCGGCGCTGCTGGCGTCGCTCGCGAGCCAGCTGTCGATCGCGCTCGAGAACGCGCGGCTCTACCGGCAGCTCGACGTGCTGTTCCGCCAGTACATGTCGCCGGACGTGGCGACGGCGCTGGTGGCGGACCCGTCCCAGGCGGCGCTCGGCGGCGCGGTGGTCGAGGTGACGTCGCTCTTCGCGGACCTGCGCGGGTTCACGACCTTCTCGGAACGGTCGACGCCGCAGCAGATCGTCACCATGCTCAACGAGTACTTCGACGTCGCGACCAAGGCCGTGCTCGGCGAGAGCGGGACGGTCGTGCAGTTCGTCGGCGACGCGCTGATGGCACTCTTCAACGCGCCGGCGCGGCAACCCGACCACGCGCTGCGGGCGGCCCGGGCGGCGCTGGCGATCCAGTGCGCCGTCGACAGGATCGCGGCGGACCGGCCGGGCTGGCCGCGCTTCCGGGTCGGCGTCAACACCGGCGAGGCGCTGGTCGGCAACATCGGCGGGTCGGAACTGCGCAACTTCAACGCGATGGGCGACGCGGTCAACGTGGCGTCCCGGCTGGAGACGCGGGCGGCGCCCGGGCAGGTGCTGATCGGCGCGGCGACGCTCGCCCTGATCGGGCCGGCCGCGCTCGTCACGCCGCTCGGCGACCTGACGGTCAAGGGGCGCCGCCAGCCGGTGTCCGCGTACGTGCTCAACGGCCTGCGGGAGGAGAGCTCGTGGCACTCGTGACCGATCCGGGCGAGTTTCTCGGTGAGCTCGCCGGGGACGAGCTCGCCGACCTGTTCCGCTCCGGACGGCGGCGCCGGTGGCCGATGGGCGCGACCCTGTTCAGCGAGGGCGACCGGTCCACGACCGTGGTGTTCGTGCTGACCGGCCGGGCGAAGGTGTTCTCGCTGACCGCGCAGGGCGGGGAGGTGCTGCTGGCGATCCGCGGGCCGGGCGCGCTGCTGGGCGAGATGTCGGCGCTGGACGGGGCTCCGCGCTCGGCGTCGGTGGCGGCGCTGGAGCCGCTGGAGACGCTCGTCGTACCGGTGACCTCGTTCCTGGGCTTCTTGCGGGACCATCCGGCGGCGGCGATGCGGATCGTGCGGATGATCGTGGCGCGGCTGCGCGACTCGGACCGCAAGCGTGTGGAGTTCGGCACCTACGACACGCTCGGGCGGGTGGCGCTGCGGCTGGTGGAGCTGGCCGAGCGGTTCGGCGCGTCCGGCGACGGCGGGGTGCAGATCACCGTGCCGCTGAGCCAGGACGAGCTGGCCGCGTGGACCGGGTCGTCGCGCGAGTCGGTGACGAAGGCGCTGCGCACGTTGCGGCGCCACGGGGTGATCACCACGCAGCGCCGCTCGGTCTCCGTTCTGGACTTGAACTCCCTGCGCGCGAGGGCACGCTAGGCGCGTGCCCTCGCTTGCCGGGGGCTTACGAGAGCTCGCAGCTGATCCGCACGTCGAGCAGGTCGGAGGTGCACCGGTCGACGTTCAGGCCGCCGTCGTTGCGGTCGTTGCCGCGCACGCCGTCGCGGCTGTTCAGGGTGTCGTTGCCGGCCTGACCGAACATCCGGTCGCCGCCCGCGCCACCGACGAGAGTGTCGCCGCCGTTGCCGCCCGCGATGAAGTCGGCGCCGCCGAGGCCGAACATGCGGTTGGCGGAGCCGTTGCCCGACAGGTTGTCGGAGCCGCGGCCGCCGAAGACGTTCTCGACGTCGGCCAGGTTGTTGTCGAACTCGGGCGCGGAACCGTCGTTGGCCACCCCGTTGAGGCTGACGTTGACCGCGAGCGCGCGGTTGGCGTACGTGGTCGTGTCGGCGCCCACGCCGCCGCTGAAGACGTCGCGGCCGTCGCGCACGGCGAGCGCCACGTTGGTGTCGGCGCCGGCACCGCCGAGCATGGTGTCGTTGCCGAGCCCGCCGGTCATGACGTCGTTGCCGCCGAGACCGAGGATCCGGTTCGCGGAGGCGTTGCCGGTCAGGTTGTCGGAGCCGCGGCCGCCGAGGATGTTCTCGACATCGGACAGGTTGTTGTCGAGCTCGCCGGGCGCGCCGTCGTTGGCGACCCCGTTGAGCGTGACGACCACCCGCGCGGCCCGGTTGGCGTAGCTGGTCGTGTCGACGCCGGCGCTGCCGCTGAACCGGTCGCGCCCGTCGTTGACGGCCAGCGCCACGGCGGTGTCGTTGCCGGCCCGGCCGAACAGCGAGTCGGTGCCGAAGCCGCCGGTCAGCGTGTCGCCGGCCGCCCCGCCGAACAGCGTGTCGTTGCCGAGCCCGCCGTTCTGTGTCGACGGCGTGGTGGTCAGGTTGTTCACCCGGTCGTTGAGGTTGCCGGTGTTGACGACCAGCCGGACGACGCCGGCGGCGGAGCATCGCACGGTACGGGCGCCGGCGACGGCACAGCCGGCCCCCGCGGCCGGGGTGTCACCGAGGTCGGTGACCAGGAAGTTCGCCCCCACCCGGGTGATGGTGATGTCGTTGATCCGGTTGTTGGCGGCGTTGACCTGGATGGTGTTGCCGACCTTGGCCGTCCCGGTCGCCGCGTAGGCCGGCGCCGAGATCGCCAGGACGGGCACCGCCCCGAGCGCCGTGAACACGGCGGCACGGGCGAGCACCCGTCGATTTCGGATTCCTCCGAGATTCATGCTTGTCCCCCCTGAATCTGAGTCGGCGGACGTTTCCGCCGCCGAGAACTTTCGCAGCTCAGAGGGGCCGCACTGGAGGAAGAATTACGCGCCCGAACTGGTAAAGATGCACGTTGCCGTTGTCCGGATGGCGATTGATTGCCGCTTTTACCGGCCGTTTTCTTGCGCGCCGGCTCTATCCTGCTTTTTCGCCGCTGCCGGGCGACGTCAGCACGGTCAGGTCGGTGCCCGGGAGGTCCGGCGCGCTGCGGAGCTTGTGGT
Source organism: Paractinoplanes deccanensis (assembly GCF_016862115.1). GTDB lineage: Bacteria > Actinomycetota > Actinomycetes > Mycobacteriales > Micromonosporaceae > Actinoplanes > Actinoplanes deccanensis. The sequence goes on along the minus strand of NZ_BOMI01000163.1, from coordinate 4,485 downwards.
AGACGAGGTCGAAGGTCAGGCCGGCCACGAAGCCCAGCGGGATCACGAAGAAGAGCAGGCGGCGGACGTCCAGCACGTCGAGCAGGGTGGGGTTGGCGAGGAGCTGGCTCGCCACGTACAGCAGGACTGTCACGACGCCGGCGCCCAGGCCGCGGACGGCGGCCAGGGCCCAGTGCTGGTCGGTGTTGAAGGAGTCCCAGATGACGGCGCCGGCGACGGCGGCCAGCATGGGGGCGAAGAGCAGCAGGGTCAGGGAGCCGAAGGTGGCGTTGCCGGCGCCGTCGGCCAGCGGGATGGCGGTCAGGGCGGCGATCAGCGCGACCGCGGCCACGGCGCGGCCCGTGCTCGCGCTGCGGGCTCGGCGGCGGGCGGCCTGCTCGGCGGCGGCCCGCTCGTCGGCTCGGCGGGTGATCTGGCGGCGCAGGTAGTCGACGAGCTTGGTGGCGGAGGTGGCTCCCCAGGGGGCGCCGAGCAGGGCGATGTCGTCCGGCTCCTGGTCGCCGCCGCGGTCGAGCTGGATCCAGACGCGTTCGGCGCCGCCGCCGAAGACCGAGACGGGCAGGACCGGGATGCGCTGGGCGATGGTGACGACGCCGGTGACCAGGGTGGACCTGCCGCCGCCGACCAGGATGACGCCGTCGACGTCCTGGAGGATCGTGCGGTAGAAGGCGATCTCCCACTCGGGGCTGGTGTCGCGGACCGTCTCGACCTCCACGTGGGTCTCGGCGGGCAGGCTCAGTGTGAACTGCTGGCGCTGCGGCGGCTTGGCCACGATGCGGCCGGGCTTCTCCGCCGACGACGCGGCCACGTAGCCCGCGGCCACCAGCGCCTCGGCGTAGTCCGGCTTGCTGGAGAAGAGCACCAGGTCGCAGCCGGAACGGGCGAGGGCCTCGCCGAGTTCGCCGCACGCCGCGCGGGCCTCGGCCGGGTCGCCGCGCAGGACCGGCTCGTACGTGCGGGTGGGGTCCAGGCTTCCGACGACCGCGATCAGCGGCCGGCCGTCCCGACGGATCATCGTCACCTCGAGGCAGTTGTGGTCTGGGGTCTACATTCCACTCAGGCGCAGCTCCAGGGTCAACTCGTCATGGATCTCGATGCCGTAGTCGCCGACCAGCGGGATGGACGGCTTGATCCGCCGCGACTCGTCGACCGCGCCGGGGGAGACGGCGACCAGCCGCATCCCCCGCCGCTGGTAGAAGCGGATCGCGTCCAGATTGTCGTTCGTGGTGATCAGCCAGACCCGCGCGGCGCCGTGCTCCCGCGCCTTGTCGACGGCGGCGCCGAGCAGCAGCGTCCCGATTCCCTCGCGGCGCGCGAAGGCGTCGAACGAGGCGATCTCGAACCCGGACTCGTCGACCCGATAGGTGAGCAGCCCCACCGGCTCACCGTCGCGCCGGGCGAGGAGCGCCGGCAACGTCGAGGCGTCATAGCGGACGCCGTGCGCCACCATGATGGGCGTGCCCCACGAACGGGTCAGAAGCGTCTTGACGAGGTCGCGGTCGGACGGGCTCACCTCATGCACGGTGACAGTCATGGCGTCGTTTATAAAGCATGAAGAGATACGGGGACCGGCGTACCCAGCAGAGATCGGGGTGCCCGCCGTAGCGACCGGCGGGGTGGGTGGTCCGGGCCGTCGCGACGTGCCGGGTTGTCCTGCAACGCGAGCTCAGACCCCGGTGGCGATGGCCGACAGGCGGGCGCGGCACTCGGCGACGAAGTCGGGATAGGTGTGCCAGTAGTAGGGGATGCCACTGGCGCCGACCACGATCGCCCAGGCGCGGGCGCGCTGCCAGGTGATGTCGTCGAGGTTCGCCGCGTCCCAGTAGGCCTCGCGGGCCGAGGCGGGCAGGTCCCACACGGGGGCGTGCTCGGCGTCGGGGTAGCCGATCGACAGGCCGCCGAAGTCGATCACGGCGGCGAGCCTGCCGTCGCGTACCAGAAGGTTGGTGGGTTTGAGGTCGGTGTGCAGCCAGACCTCGCGGGTGTCGTGGCGGGGGAGGCGCAGGGCCTCGGTCCACAGGTGTTCGAGCAGATCGATGTCGATGGTGTCGCCGACGAGCGGGCGGCAGTCGGCGAGCGCCTTGCGGGCCCACTCGTCGCAGGGGGCGAGCTCGCCGCCGCGGTACCACCTCGGGCCGGTCGCGCCCATCAGGTCGATGCCATGCAAGGTCCTGATAAATCCGGACAAATCGCGAGCGAAGGTGCGCCAGTCGGTGACGGTGCCGGGCGGGGTGGTCGCGGTGCCGGCGGTGCCGGGCGGGGTGGGCGCCGTTCCGGGTGAGGTGGCGAGGGGGCCGTTCGCCGTGTGGGGTGGGGCGCCGTCGAGCCAGCGCAGCACGGACCAGGGCGCGGGGTAGGCGTCCGAGGGGCGGCCCGCGTACACCGGAGCGGGAATGGGCAGCGGCAGCAGCGGTGCGAGCACCGGAAGCCATCGCTGCTCCGTGCGCAACGGGGCGGCCTTCTCCACGCTGCGCGGGAGCCGCACGAGAAGGCCGTCGCCCAGGCGGTACATCGTGTTCTCGGTGCCCGCGCCGGCCGGGGTGAGCGGCAGCCCGGCCCACTGCGGGCACTGCTCGGCGATCAGCGAACGGACGACGTCCTCGTCGACCACGAGCTCGTTCTCATGCAGCGGCACCCGCCGATGATCGCCGCCGGGCGCGGATGGGTGCCAGCGAATTTCACGCCGTCGCGCCGGTGAGCGCGCGGTCCAGGATCTCCAGGCCGAGGTCCAGCTCGGCGGGGGAGGCGGTCAGCGGCGGCGCGATCCGGAACACGCCGCCCATGCCGGGCAGCTGCACCACGTTCAGGTGCAGGCCCAGCTCGAGGCAGCGCCGGGTCACCGCCTGGCCGAGCGCGTCGGCGGGCTGCTTGGTGACGCGGTCGGCGACCAGCTCGAGGCCCACGAGCAGGCCCCGGCCGCGCACGTCGCCGATCGCCTCGTGGCGCTGCTTCAGCTCGTTCAGACCCTTGCTGAGGTACGCGCCCAGCTCCGCGGCGCGGTGATCGAGGCGTTCCGCGCGCAGGACGTCGAGGACCGTCACGCCCACCGCGGCGACGAGCGGGTCGGAGACGTGCGTGGTGAAGAACAGGAACCCGCGCTCGTGCGCCTGCTGTTCGATCTCGGGGCTGGTGACGACGGCGGCCAGCGGCAGCCCGGCGCCGAGGGTCTTGGAGAGCGTCAGGATGTCCGGCACCACGCCGTCGCGCTCGAACGCGTACCAGTCGCCGGTGCGGCACAGGCCGGTCTGCGCCTCGTCGAGGATGAGCAGGCCGCCCCGCTCGTGGCACTTGTCGCGCAGCGCCGCCAGGTAGCCGGGCGGCAGGTCGAGGACGCCGCCGGAGCTGAGGATCGGCTCGACGATGCACGCCGCCAGGCTGCCCACCGACTGCGCGTCGAACAGGTCGAACGCGAAGTCCAGCTGCCGTTCCCAGTCGAGCTCGCCGCCGGCCGTGGTGAAGTCCGGGCGGTACGCGTTCGGGGTCGGGATGGCGAAGTTGCCGGGGGCGGCCGGCCCGTACCCCTTGCGGCTGTGGCTGTAGGTGGCCGCCGCCGCGGCGTGGGTCATGCCGTGCCACGACCGGGCGAACGAGATGATCTCGTGGCGGCCGGTGACCAGCTTCGCCATCCGGATCGCGGCCTCGTTCGACTCGGCGCCCGTGGTCAGCAGCAGCACCTTGCTCAGCGGCTCGGGCAGCGTCTGGGCGAGCCCCCGCGCCAGGTCGACGACGGGCCGGCTGAGCATGCCGCTGAACAGGTGGTCGAGGGTGGCGGCCTGGCGCTGCACGGTCGCGACCACGGCCGGGTGCGAGTGGCCGAGGATCGCGCTCATCTGCCCGGAGGTGAAGTCGAGCAGGCGGCGGCCGTCCTCGGTGACGACGAAGCTGCCCTCGGCCCGTCCGATGATCTCGGGGACGAACCGTCCCGCGCCGTTGTAGCGGATGAGGTGACGCTCGGCGTCCGCCCAGAAGTCGTCCATGACGGGGACGTTGCCATGCCGGCCTGGCCACGTCCATTTCCCCTTTCCGGCTCTGCTGTCAAGGATCGCTTCATGATCCTGAACCCGTGGCGGTTGCGCCTGCTCGCCGACCTCGCGACGTACGGCACGGTGCGCGCGGTGGCGCAGCGGGCCGGCCTCAGCCCGTCCGCGGTGTCGCAGCAGCTGGCGACGCTGGAACGGGAGACCCGGACGGCGCTGTTCGAGCGGGCCGGCCGCCGGGTGCGGCTCACCGCGGCCGGGGTGCTGCTCGCCGGGCGGGCACGGGAGATCCTCGCACTGATGGACGCGGCCTCCGAGGAGCTGCGCGGGCCGGCCGACGAGCCGGCCGGCACGGTCACGCTGGCGGCGTTCCAGAGCGCGGTACACGCGCTGGCCTCGCCGGCGGTCGCGCGGCTCAGCGAACGCCATCCGGACGTGACGGTGGACCGGATGTGGCACAACCCGAACCGCGTTCACTCTGTTGAGGGGCCGGTCGTGACCGTTTCAG
>NZ_BOMI01000162.1 GCF_016862115.1 Paractinoplanes deccanensis | reverse complement strand
GAAAAGGCGCCCGGGTCTCCACCCGGGCGCCTTTGCCGTATCTCAGGCCTTGGTGTTGGCCAGCTCCTTCTTGCGGTCCCTGGACGACTTCGCCAGGCTGGCCACCGTGGCTACGCCCAGCGTGCCCAGGATGATCAGCAGCGAGAGCCAGATCGGGATCTCCGGCGCCCAGTGCACCTCGTGGCCGCCGTTGATGAACGGCAGGCTGTTGGTGTGCAGCGCCTCGAGGAAGAGCTTCACGCCGATGAAGGCGAGCACGGCCGCGAGGCCGATGTTGAGGTAGACCAGCCGCTCCAGCAGGCCACCCAGCAGGAAGAACAGCTGCCGCAGGCCCATCAGCGCGAAGACGTTCGCGGTGAAGACCAGGTAGGGCTCCTTGGTGATGCCGAAGATCGCCGGGATGGAGTCGAGCGCGAAGAGCAGGTCCGTCGTGCCGATCGCGATCATCACGATCAGCATGGGCGTGAACAGGCGCTTGCCGGTCTCGGTGACCACGGTCATCTTGCCGCTCTCGAACGAGGACGAGAGCGGAAGGGCCTTCTTGGCCCAGCGGATGAGGATGTTCTCCTTGAAGTCCTCCTCGTCGTTCTCGCCCTCCTTGAGCAGGTTGATGGCGGTGTAGACGAGGAACGCGCCGAACAGGTAGAACACCCAGGAGAACTGCGAGATCAGGGCGGCGCCGGCGGCGATGAAGGCGCCCCGCATGAGCAACGCCAGCACGATGCCGATGAGCAGCACCTTCTGCTGGAACTTCCGCGGCACGGCGAAGCGCGCCATGATGATCACGAAGACGAAGAGATTGTCGACGCTCAGCGAATATTCGGTCAGCCAGCCGGTGTAGAACTCGGCGGCATAGCCACCACCGGCGGCGATCCACACCCCGACGCCGAAGAGAAGCGCGAGGGCGACGTAGAACGCGACCCATCCGCCGGACTCTTTCATCGAAGGTTCGTGAGGCCGGCGCCCGATGATCAGCAGATCAACGGCGAGGACGGCGACGAGAGCGACCAGGGTGACGGCCCACACCCAGGTGGAGACGTTCAACAGGAACCTCCGGCAGACACGGTCCGACGCTGCGCCCACCCAAGGATCCTGTGGGAGCAGCGACGTGCGACTGTCGGAGGTCTCTTCCGCCGCGCCCGCCCACCACTGCGGAACCTCGCGACCACCGGCCCCGGGCGCGCCCACGAGGGCGTTCCGTGCTGACGAGACCGGCGCGGGGGAATACTCCCCTCCTACGGCAGTCATTGTGACGCATACCCCGGCTCATTGGCAGGGCGGCCCGGCAAAGGGTGGTCAGCCTCTCGGCCAAACCACTCAATCAGGACAATTCCGGCTGGGTGCGTCGTTTCTCCCCGCGCGGACCCGTCGGCGTGCGTCCGCTACCGCAGCCGTGCGTCCGGCCCCCGTGCTGTGCGCCGCGCCCCGTGCCGCGCGTTGGGGCCCACCTTGCCGCGCGTCCGGCCTACTGCTGCCGTGCATCCGGCCCACCGCTGCGGTGCGGCCGGCCAACCCCTGCCCGGGCTTCCTAGGAGGCTAGCTCACTTGGGTCTGTGGCAGGCTGCGATCATGGTTCTCGAAGTCGCGCTGATCGACGTCCACCCCGGCGAGGAAGACGCCTTCGCCGCCGCCTACCAGGCCGGCCGTCCCATCCTGGCGGGCACGCCCGGCTGCCTCTCGGTGCGGATGACCCGCGGCGTCGAGTCGCCGTCCCGCTTCGTCCTGCTCGTCGAGTGGGAAAGCGTCGAGGCGCACCTCGAGAACTTCCGCGCGACCGACCGCTTCCACCAGTGGCGCGGCCACATCGGCAAGTTCTTCGCCACGCCGCCGCTGGTGGAGCACTTCCTCGACGTCCCCGACAAGGCCTGACCCTCGACCGGTACGAGAGCCGGCCCGCACCAGAGCACGGCACGGCAGCGACACCAAGGCGGGCTGGGCGCAAGGCCAGGTTGCCCTCGGCCGCTCGCAGGTCAGGTCACCCTCGGGCCAGCCGGAGGCCGGGGAGCGCTTGGACCAGTCCGAGGCGGGGTCGCGCTTGGGTCAGTCCGAGGCCGGGTCGCCCTTGGTCAGGCAATAGGTGGCGCCGGCGGGGTCGCGCAGGGTGGTCCAGTAAGGCCACTCGCCCACGAAGGTGGCGCCGAGTGACTCGTGCCAGGCGCGGCCGGCGGGGATGTCCGAGCAGGTGACGTCCAGGTGGGCCGAGGTGGGACGCTCGTCGTCGAGCCGCTGGATGAGGAAACGGATGGGGATCGGCGGCTCGGGCTGCAAGCGCCGGAACTCGGCCAGCTCGCCGGGGTCGAGGCGCCAGCCGGTGGCGATCTCCCAGAAGCGCACCTCGGCGTCGAACGCCGCCGGCGCCACGTCGACGCAGATCTGGTGGGGCCGGGTGGTCACGCCGCCGGGGCCGGTGAAAGGCTTCGGCCGTACGTGCTGACCGCGCCACCGCGCGACGCAGAACGGGAGCCCGCCCGGCGACCGCAACGTCACCCACTCGCCGTGATCCGTCACCAGGGAGGCGCCGGCCGTCAACACCCGTCCCGTGAACTCGGCCGGGTCGTCTACCCACAGGTCAGGATGGGTGCCGCCGTCCCCCGAGCGAACGCCCTGGATCTCGACCCAGTCGTCCCCCGCCGCCGTCAGCAGCCGCACGAAGCCGGGATCGCGCTGCGGCGCCGGCTCCGATCCCGTCACCTCGGCCCAGAACGAGACGGCGGCGTCGAGCGCCCCCATCGGCCGGTCCAGGAAGACATCCACCCAACGGATCACCACGCCACCTCATCCCGGTACGCACCGGGCGAGACGCCACACCGCCCGGCGCCCGATCGCGCCACCTGACAGCGACCCGATACCCATACGGCGCACGGGCAACCGCCCCACCAGCGCGCCGCGCTTCGCCCACAGCCGACCGGGCCCAAGGCAGGCACCGTCCACAGTCCGCCCGTCCCGAGCCACGGACACCGCCGGGCACGCCGGCCGCGAAGCCCGGGCACACCGCCGTCCCGAGCCACAGACACCGCCCGGCACGCCAGCCGCGAAGCCCGGGCACACCGCCGGCGGGCACGGGCGGCGGCGCGGCGTGATGGCTGAGTCTCAGAGCAGGGCCTGGTAGCGCGCCCGCTGTCCGCGGTGCTCGAACCCCAGCCGGCGGTAGGCGGCCGCCGCGCCCGGATTGTTGAGGTTGACGGTCAGCCAGGCGTGGTCACTGCCGCGCGCCCGCAGGCGGGTCAGCGCCTCGCTCACCAGGGCCGACCCGAGCCCGAGGCGGCGCGCCGCCGGGACGACGCCGACCTGCACGATCCAGTCGCGGGCCGCGACCACGAAACCGGCGTCGCCCACCGCCGGCAGCGTCGCCAGCAGCGAACAGTCCGGCAGGAAGTCCTCGTCGTCCTCGTGGTCCGCGATCCACACGTCGGCCGGATCGCCGGGAAAGCCCGGCCGCTCCCGGAACGCGGCGTCATAGACCGCGTGGAACCGCCGCGACACCTCCGCCGACCAGCTCACCGTGGTCGTCCCCGCGGGCCACCGAACGGCCGGCGCGGCCGCCGCCAGATCGATCCGCATGACGTCCTCGGCAAAGGCGCGCCGCAGCCCCCGCGACCTGAACAGCGCCTCCGCGTCCTCGGTCAGAGACTCGGTCTCCACTGTGATCAGCCGCTCGGCACCGCCGGCGAGTGCACCGCCGGCGAGTGCACCGACGCTCGGGGCCGGCGCGTGCGCCAAGGTCCTCGCCTCGGCCAGACCGCGATCGAGCAGGAGCGAGCCGATGCCCCGGCCACGGTGGGCGGGATCGACCAGGCCGGTGAAGGACGCCCCGCCGCGCGCCGGGCGAGCCGCGCCGGCCGCGATCAGACGGCCGTCGCCGTCGCGGTGGGCGAAGGCCACGACGCCCCGGCCGGTCCAGCGGCCGGCGAGGAAGCCTCGCTCGACGGCCAGCGGCAGGCCGCCGTCGGCGGTGAAGCAGCGCTCCGCCAGGGCGACCAGCTCGGGCGGCACGCCGGTGAGGCCGGTCCAGCCGGCGTGGTCGATCGCGGTCATCCCGGCAGCCTACGGAAGGCCGCCGGGACGGCTCGACCTGTTATTTCACGCCGGCGGCGTCCATGCCCCGGAGCTCCTTCTTGAGCTCGGCCATCTCGTCGCGGATGCGGGCGGCGAGCTCGAACTGGAGCTCACGCGCGGCGCCGAGCATCTGCTCGTTGAGGTCCTGGATGAGCTGGGCCAGCTCGGCGCGGGCCATGCCCTCGCGCGCCGGCGCGGCCGCCGCACCCCGGCCCTTGGAGCGGGTCTCGGGCACCGGTGCCTTGCCGCGCGAGATCTGCCGGCCGCCGCCGCCCACCATCGGGTTGACCGCCGCGTCGGTGTCCTCGGCCTCGCGGTAGATGTCGTCGAGGATGTCGTGGATCTTTTTGCGGAGCGCCTGGGGCTTGATGCCGTTGGCCTCGTTGTGCGCGATCTGCTTGGCGCGGCGGCGCTCGGTCTCCTCGATGGCGTCGCGCATCGACGGCGTCATCTTGTCGGCGTACATGTGGACCTCGCCGGAGACGTTACGGGCGGCACGGCCGATGGTCTGGATCAGCGACCGGCCGCTGCGCAGGAAGCCCTCCTTGTCGGCGTCGAGGATCGCGACCAGCGACACCTCGGGCAGGTCGAGACCCTCGCGGAGCAGGTTGATGCCGACGAGGACGTCGTAGTCGCCCTTGCGCAGCTCCTTGAGCAGCTCGACGCGGCGCAGCGTGTCGACCTCGGAGTGGAGGTAGCGCACGCGGATGCCGTTCTCGAGCAGGTAGTCGGTGAGGTCCTCGGCCATCTTCTTGGTCAGGGTCGTCACCAGGACCCGCTCGTCGCGCTCGGTCCGCAGCTTGATCTCGTGCATGAGGTCGTCGATCTGGCCCTTGGTCGGCTTGACCACGACCTGCGGGTCGACCAGGCCGGTGGGGCGGATGACCTGCTCGACGTATTCGCCCTGGGCCTGCTGCATCTCCCACGGGCCCGGCGTCGCGGAGAGGAACACCATCTGCCCGACCCGCTCGAGGAACTCGTCGAAGCGCAGCGGCCGGTTGTCGGCGGCGCTGGGCAGGCGGAAGCCGTGCTCGATGAGGATGCGCTTGCGGGAGGCGTCCCCCTCGTACATGCCGCCGATCTGAGGAATCGTCACGTGCGACTCGTCGATGATCGTGACGTAGTCGTCGGGGAAGTAGTCGAGCAGGGTGAACGAGGGCTCGCCGTAGGTGCGGCCGTCCATGTGCATCGAGTAGTTCTCGATGCCGTTGCAGAAGCCGACCTGGCGCATCATCTCGATGTCGTAGGTCGTGCGCATGCGCAACCGCTGGGCCTCGAGCAGCTTGCCCTGGCGCTCGAGCTCGGCGAGCCGCTCCTCGAGCTCGGCCTCGATGTCGCGGATCGCCCGCTCCATGCGCTCCGGGCCGGCCACGTAGTGGGTCGCCGGGAAGATGACCAACTCGTCGACCTCGCGCACCACGTCGCCGGTGAGCGGGTGCAGATAGTACAGCTTCTCCACCTCGTCGCCGAAGAGCTCGACGCGGATGGCGAGCTCCTCGTAGGCCGGGATGATCTCGAGCGTGTCGCCGCGGACCCGGAACGTGCCCCGCTGGAAGGCCATGTCGTTGCGCGCGTACTGGATGTCGACGAGCCGGCGCAGCAGCTGGTCACGGTCGATCTCGCCGCCGACCTTGACCTTGACGGCGCGCTCCGCGTATTCCTGCGGGGTGCCCAGGCCGTAGATGGCGCTGACGGTCGCGACGACCACCACGTCGCGCCGGGTGAGCAGCGACATGGTGGCCGAGTGGCGCAGCCGCTCGACCTCCTCGTTGACCGACGAGTCCTTTTCGATGTAGGTGTCGGTCTGGGCGATGTACGCCTCGGGCTGGTAGTAGTCGTAGTAGCTGACGAAGTATTCGACGGCGTTGTTGGGCAGCAGCTCGCGCAGCTCCTTGGCGAGCTGGGCGCAGAGCGTCTTGTTGGGGGCGAGCACCAGCGCGGGACGCTGCAACCGCTCGATCAGCCAGGCGGACGTGGCGCTCTTGCCTGTGCCCGTCGCGCCGAGCAGCACCGTGTGGCGGTCGCCGCGCCGGACCCGTCGCTCCAGCTCAGCGATGGCGGCCGGCTGGTCACCGGCCGGCTGGAATTCGCTGACGACCTCGAACCGGCCGTCGAGTCGCGGGATGTCGAGCACCATGGGGACAACCGTACGTCGGGGGTACGACAAGTTTCGGCGCACCGCTTCGGCCCTCCGCGAACCGTCGTGCGCAGGGTGCACATTCGGCCCCTCCCGGCGCCGTTGTCGGTGTTGCTTACGTCACTTAACCTGGTCGGGTAGGCCGCTCGCGGCGGCCGCCCGGGGCATCGAGAGGGATCACCACACGGTCCCCTCGCCCGGCCCGTGGTCGTTGCGCCCCGGTCGTACGGCGAGCGCACCCACGGCGGTCGCGCACAGCGCGGACCGGCCGCCGCGGGCGCCCTAATCTTTCCCGGCCCGCCAGTGCCGGACCTTCCCGGCCCAACAGCGCCTAACCTTCCCGGCCCAGACAGCGCCGGACCTTCCCGGCCCAGCCAGCGCCGGACCTTCCCGGCCCAGACAGCGCCGGACCTTCCCGGCCCCGGCGCCGCGTCTAGGACGGCTGCCAGCCCGTCGCCTCGGCCCACTCGTCGGCGGCGCGCGCCTCCTCGTCGAACCAGGGTTCCTTCGCCTCGCCGTACGTGTAGCGGTCCTTGTGCCGCAGCGACCACTCGGCCTTGGCCGCGGCGTATCCGTCGCGGGCCTCCGGGACGGCCCGCAGGTGATCGCGCATGAGCAGGGCGAACCGCCAGCCGGGCGAGCCGGCGACACGGACGTGCAGGTTGACCGGGCGGCCGGGGTCGGCGGACCCGTGCAGCCGCTTGGGCCAGGTCTGCCCGTGCAGGCCGCGGGCGTTGTCGACCCACTCCCCCGGCCGCCGCGGCAGGCCCGCGGCGCCGAGCGTGCCGGCGAGCTCGTCGGCCTCGTCGAGGGTGCGCACGGCCAGCATGAGGTCGATGACGTCCTTGGCCGGCAGGCCGGGCACGGCGGTCGAGCCGATGTGCGAGACGGTGACGCCGGGGTGGTCGCGCACGGCGTGCCGGATCCGCGCCATGATCCGCTCGGCGACGGCCGGCCACGCCGGGTCGGGGTCGGCGATGCGCAGGTCGCGCGGGGCCGGGGCCGAGGTGCCGGTGCGGACATTCCTCTCGTACGGCAGGAGCCGCCGCCGGTAGAGGCCGTCGACCTGGGCGTTGAGCTCGTCGAGCGTGCCGTCGTTGATCAACAGCACGTCGGCCGCGGCCCGGCGCCGGGCGTCGTCGGCCTGGGCGGCGATGCGGGCGGCGGCCTGCTCCTCGGTCATCCCGCGGGTCGCCACGAGCCGGCGCACGCGCGCGTCGCGGGCCGCCTCCACCACGACGACCAGGTGGAACGAGGGCGCCTGGCCGGTCTCGACGAGCAGCGGGATGTCGCTGACGACGACCGCCTCGGGCGCGGCGACCGCGTGCAGCCGCGCGGCGCTCTCCCGTACCCGTGGGTGAATGATCTTTTCGAGGCGGCGGCGGGCCTCGTCGTCGCCGAAGACCTTCGCGGCCAGGGCGGGACGGTCGAGCCGGCCCTCGGTGGTGAGCACGCCGGCGCCGAACGTCGCCACGATCTCGGCGAGCCCGGGGGTGCCCGGCTCCACCACCTCGCGGGCGAGTACGTCGGAATCGATGATGATCGCGCCGTGGCGCGCGAGGCGCCGGGCCACCGCGCTCTTGCCCGCGCCGATCCCGCCGGTCAGTCCCACCCTCAGCACGAGCCCAGTATCACCGCCGTGCAGAGACGGCGAAAGGCCGCCCCGACCGAAGTCGGGACGGCCTCGCGCTTGCTGCCTATCGGTTGGCCGCGGCCAAGGTCAGCTCTTGCCGCCGGCGAGCTTCTCGCGCAGAGCGGCGAGCGCCTCGTCGGTGGCCAGGGTGCCCGACGGCTCCTCGGACGCGCGCGCCGGGGCCGGCGAGCTCGACGAGGTGGACGACGAGGTGGTCGCGCCCGCGCCGGCCGGAGCCGGGTTGAGGGCGGCCTCGGCGTCGGCGTCGCGGGACGCCTGGACCTGCTTGGTGTGGGCCTCCCAGCGCTCGCGCGCCTCGGCGTACTGCTTCTCCCAGGCCTCGCGCTGCTTCTCGAAGCCCTCGAGCCACTCGCCCGTCTCGGGGTCGAAGCCCTCCGGGTAGATGTAGTTGCCCTCGGCGTCGTAGGTCGCCGCCATGCCGTAGAGGGTCGGGTCGAAGTGCTCCTCGCCCTCGACGAAGCCCTCGTTGGCCTGCTTGAGCGACAGCGAGATCCGGCGGCGCTCCAGGTCGATGTCGATGACCTTGACCAGGACGTCGGAGCCCACCTGGACGACCTGCTCGGGCAGCTCGACGTGCCGCTCGGCCAGCTCGGAGATGTGCACCAGGCCCTCGATGCCGTCGTCCACGCGGACGAACGCGCCGAACGGAACCAGCTTGGTGACCTTGCCCGGCACGATCTGGTTGATCGCGTGGGTCCGGGCGAACTGGCGCCACGGGTCCTCCTGCGTCGCCTTCAGCGACAGGGAGACGCGCTCGCGGTCCAGGTCGACGTCGAGCACCTCGACCTCGACCTCCTGGCCGACCTCGACGACCTCGGACGGGTGGTCGATGTGCTTCCAGGACAGCTCGGAGACGTGCACGAGGCCGTCCACGCCGCCCAGGTCGACGAAGGCGCCGAAGTTGACGATCGAGGAGACGACGCCCTTGCGGACCTGGCCCTTCTGCAGCTTGTTGAGGAACTCGGTGCGAACCTCGGACTGCGTCTGCTCGAGCCAGGCACGGCGGGACAGGACCACGTTGTTGCGGTTCTTGTCCAGCTCGATGATCTTGGCCTCGAGCTCGCGGCCCACGTAGGGCTGCAGGTCGCGGACGCGGCGCATCTCGACCAGGGAGGCCGGCAGGAAGCCACGGAGGCCGATGTCGAGGATGAGACCACCCTTGACGACCTCGATGACCGAGCCGCGGACGACGCCGTCGTCCTCCTTGATCTTCTCGATGGTGCCCCACGCGCGCTCGTACTGCGCACGCTTCTTCGAGAGGATCAGACGGCCTTCCTTGTCCTCCTTGGTGAGGACGAGGGCTTCGATGTGGTCACCGACCGACACCACTTCCGCGGGGTCCACGTCATGCTTGATCGACAACTCGCGCGAGGGGATGACGCCCTCGGTCTTGTAGCCGATGTCGAGCAGGACCTCGTCCCGATCGACCTTGACGACGGTGCCTTCGACAATGTCGCCGTCGTTGAAGTACTTGATGGTCTCGTCGATGGCGGCGAGGAAAGCTTCCTCAGAACCGAGATCGTCGACGGTGACCTTGTTGGCGCTCGAGGTGGCCTCGATGCTGCTCGTCATGTGGACAGTTGCTCCGAACGGATGGTTTCGTGGTGTCTCTCGCGCCCCGCGGAACTGCCGGCGGGCACGGCACGAACGAGCGAATCAGATCTGGGCGTGAAGCAGCAGATCCTTGCAGTCGATCATGTCGAGACCGACGACCACGGAACCTGCTCCCTGCCGAGGCACACGATCCGCGAGCGCATCGACTAGCTTACCGTGCGCATTACCACAGGTTGCAAGCCCTCCTGACGACCCAGGCACAATGTTGCGCCGAAACCCTCCAGCATGACCGTAATGTGCTGAATAGTGACGGCGGCGCGCCCTGCCGTACCGTTGCTTCGTGATCGAAAACTCCCCCCGGACCGTCTCGGACGACGAGAGCCGCCGCGCCAGCCGCGGCTGGTGGGACTCCGACGCCGACGAGTACCAGGCCGAGCACGGCTCCTTCCTGGGCGATCTCGACTTCGTCTGGTGCCCGGAGGGCCTGCGTGAGGCCGACGCGCGCCTGCTCAGCGACGTCCGCGGCAAGCGGGTCCTGGAGCTGGGAGCGGGGGCGGCGGCGGGCGCCCGGTGGCTGGAGGGGCGGGGCGCGGACCCGGTCGCGCTCGATCTCTCGGCGGGCATGTTGCGCCACGCGGTGGCCGCCGCGGGCCGGACGGGGGTGAGCGTGCCGCTCGTGCAAGCGGACGCGCTGGCGCTGCCGTTCGCGGACAGCGTATTCGACATCGTGTGCACGGCCTTCGGGGCGATCCCGTTCGTGGCGGACTCGGCGGCGGCGATGCGCGAGGTGGCGCGGGTGCTGCGGCCGGGCGGCAGCTGGGTCTTCTCGGTGACCCACCCGATGCGCTGGATCTTCTGGGACGAGCCGGACGAGACCGGGCTGATCGCCCGGAACTCCTACTTCGACCGTACGCCGTACGTCGAGCGCGACGAGGCGGGCACGGTGACCTACATCGAGCAGCACCGCACGATCGGCGACCGGGTCCGCGAGCTGGTCGGCGCCGGGTTCGTGCTGCGCGACATCGTGGAGCCGGAGTGGCCCGAGGGGCACGAGGAGACGTGGGGGCAGTGGAGCCCCCTGCGCGGGCGGCTGTTCCCGGGCACGGCGATCTTCGTGGCCGGGCTGCCCGTTTCCTGAGGGCCCGTTTTCCGAGGTCGGGCGCGGGTACCACGCGTACATGACCAAGGATCCGGAAAAGGGCGACAAGGTGACCTGGCGCAGCCACGGCGAGACGGTCCACGGCACGGTCGAACAGAAGATCACCAAGCGGACCGAGGCGGCCGGGCGCACTGTCGACGCCTCGCCCGACGAGCCGCAGTACAAGGTGAAGAGCGACAAGACCGGCCGCGAGGCGGTCCACAAGCCGGGGGCGCTGCACCGTGGCTGACGTCTACGCGGACTTCCGGTCGGCGGTGAACATGACCGCCGGCGAGCTGGAGAAGTGGCTGGGGACCGACGAGTCGAAGGACGTGGGCCAGAAGGCGTCCTCCGGCGCCGAGTCGGTCGGCCACGACTCCGGCCGCAAGATCGTCAAGATCCTCGGCAAGAAGAAGGGCGACCTGACGGACGCGGACGAGGAGCACATGCGCAAGGTCGTCGGCTACGTCCACCGGCACACGGCGCAGCGCCCCTCGGGCGACGTGTCCGAGACGAAGTGGCGCTACTCGCTGATGAACTGGGGCCACGACCCGCTGAAGAAGTAGCCCCGCCGGGCGGTCAGGCGGTCAGGCGGCCAGCGCTCCGGCGCCGAGCAGCCCGCCGAGCACGGCGAGGGCGGCCGGGACCATCCGGTAGTAGACCCACGTGCCGCGGCGGTCGCTGTCGACCAGGCCGGCCTCGCGCAGCACCTTGAGATGGTGCGAGATCGTCGGCCCGGTCAGGTGGAACGACCCGGTGAGGTCGCAGACGCACACCTCGCCGCCCCGGGCCGAGGCGATCATCGAGAGCAGCCGGAGGCGCACCGGATCACCCAACGCCTTGAACATGGGCGCGTACGCGTCCGCCCGCTCGGCATCGAGCGGTTCCCGCACCAGCGGCGCCGACCCGCCGAGGCGCAAGCTCGTCGTGTGGCTCGTCATGCGGCACACGCTTGCAAAGCCTCGCAACCACGTTCGGCCCTGATCACGTCACTGTGCGCGAGGGCCGGGTGGCGCCGTCTGCCTAGGGTGGCGGCATGGGCGGCAACTGGGGTGTGCGCGCGGCGGCGCGCGAGCTCGTCGAGGTGACGGCGATGTGGCTGGGCATGGGCGAGCCGGGCACCGACCCGGGCACCGGGCCGCAGGCGCCACCCGCGCCGCCTCGCCCGGGCGCCGCCTTCATGGTGGTGCAGACGCTGGCGGCGGTGGCGCTCGGCGCGCTGCTCGCGGGCGCCTGGGCGATCTTCTTCGAGCGGGACGTGCGGACGCTGTACCTGGCCGGCTATCTGCCGCTGCTCGTGCCGCTGGCGATCGGGGTCGCCCGCCGGCCGGCCGCGGCGGCCGTGCCGCTGGCGGCGGCCCTGCCCGTGGGCGCCCTCACGGTGGTGGCGCTGCGCGCCCTGCCCGCCGCCGGCGACGGCTTCTGGTGGTGGTTCCTCGCCTTCGCCGCCGGCGCGCTCACCGCGGGAGCGACCTTCGGCGCCGTCACCGCCCGCCGCACGACCGAGCCCACAGCGCCGAGCTGAACGCCCGACAGCGCGACCGAGCGCCCCGCGCCGGACTGAGCACCGGCACCACCACGACGCGACCGCACGGCCGCGCCGGACTGACGCCCGGCACACCCCACAGCGCGACCGCACGGCCGCGCCGGACTGACGCCCGGCACACCCCACAGCGCGGCTGAACGCACCGCGCCGCACTGAGCACCGGCACGGGGCGCCGCGGCCGAGCCCGCCGTGGGGCGCGGCCGGTGGGGGCGCCGGCCGCGCGGGGCTAGTGGTCGGCGCCGTTCCAGTCGCGGCCGGAGCCGACGGAGACCTCCAGCGGGACGGACAGCGGGTGGGCGTTGCCCATCTCGCGGCGGACCAGGGCCTCGAGGGGCTCGCGCTCGCCGGGGGCCACGTCGAAGACGAGCTCGTCGTGGACCTGGAGGAGCATGCGCGAGCGCAGGCCGGACTCCCGGATGGCGCGGTCGACGCGGAGCATGGCCACCTTGATGATGTCGGCGGCGGAGCCCTGGATGGGGGCGTTGAGGGCCATGCGCTCGGCCATCTCGCGGCGCTGGCGGTTGTCGCTGGACAGGTCGGGCAGGTAGCGGCGGCGGCCCAGGATGGTGGCGGTGTAGCCGTCCTGCACGGCGCGGCGGACGACGGCCTGGAGGTATTCGCGGACGCCGCCGAAGCGCTCGAAGTATTCGTCCATCAGGGCGCGGGCCTCGTCCACCGGGATGGTGAGCTGGTTGGACAGGCCGTAGGCGCTCAGACCGTACGCCAGGCCGTAGTTCATCGCCTTGATCTTGCGACGCTGGTCGGGGACCACCTCTTCGACGGGCACGTGGAAGACCGACGAGGCGGTCGCCGCGTGGAAGTCGAAGGCCGAGTTGAAGGCGGCGATCAGCGCCTCGTCCTCGGACAGGTGGGCCATGATGCGCATCTCGATCTGGCTGTAGTCGGCCGTCATGAGCGACTCGAAGCCCTCGCCCACCACGAACGCCCGGCGGATGCGCCGGCCCTCCTCGGTGCGGATCGGGATGTTCTGGAGGTTGGGGTCGGTGGACGACAGCCGGCCGGTCGCCGCGACGGTCTGGTTGAACGTGGTGTGGATGCGCCCGTCGTCGGAGACCGACTTGAGCAGGCCGTCGACCGTCGACTTGAGCTTGGCGACGTCGCGGTGGCGCAGCAGGTGCTCCAGCAGCGGGTCGCCGGTCTGGGCGAACAGGCTCTGCAGGGCGTCCGCGTCGGTCGTGTAGCCGGACTTGATCTTCTTGGTCTTGGGGAGTTTGCGCTCCTCGAAGAGGATCTGCTGGAGCTGCTTGGGCGAGCCGAGGTTGAACTCGCGGCCCACCACCTCGTGCGCGGCCTGCTGGGCCGCCTTGACCTCGGCGGCGAAGTGGGCCTCGAGCTCGGACAGATAGACCGTGTCGGCCGCGATGCCCAGGTGCTCCATCTCGCCGAGCACCTCGGACAGCGGCTGCTCGACCTCGGTCAGCAGGGTCTGCGACTCGCCGCCGTCGCGCGACAGCTCCTCGGTGAGCACGTCGGCCAGGTCGAGGGTGGCGCGGGCGCGCAGCATCACGCTCTCCTCGGCGCCGCCCTCGTCGCCCACCCCGGCGAGCAGGTCGAGCTGGCCGGTCTGCGGCTCCTCGACCCGCAGCTCGCGCTTGAGGTAGCGCAGGGCAAGGTCGTTCAGGTCGTACTGCCGCTGGTCGGGCTTGGCCAGGTAGGCGGCCAGGGCGGTGTCGACGCGGACGCCGGCCAGGCGCCAGCCGTGCGCCCGGACGGCGAGCGAGGCCGGCTTGGCGTCGTGCACGACCTTGGGACGGTCGGGGTCGGCGAGCCAGAGGGCGACGGCCTGCTCGTCGGGCTCGTCGAGCGCGGCCGGATCGAACCAGGCCGCCGGCCCGTCGCCGGTGGCGATGGCGATGCCGGTCAGCGCGCCCGTGCCGCGGCCGAACGTGCCGGTGAAGGCGACGCCCACGGGAGCCGCGGCCGCGTGCCGGGTGAGCCAGCCGGCGACCTCGCCCGCGCGCAGCACCCGGCCCTCGAGGTCGAAGCCGGACTCGGCCTCGGGCTCGACCGCCTCGAGATAGCTGTAGAGCCGCTCGCGCAGCACCCGGAACTCGAGCGCGTCGAAGACCTGGTGCACGGCCTCGCGGTCCCAGCCGTGCCAGCGCACGTCCTCGGGGCGCACCGGCAGCTCGAGGTCCTTGCGCAAGGCGTTGAGCTCGTAGTTGAGCATCACCGAGGACAGGTGGGCGCGCAGGTTGTCGCCGGCCTTGCCCTTGATCTTGTCGGCGTTGGCGACGACGCCCTCGATGCCGCCGTACTCGGTGATCCACTTGGCCGCCGTCTTGGGCCCGACGCCGGGGACACCGATCAGGTTGTCGCTGCTCTCGCCGACCAGGGCGGCCTTGTCGCGGTAGAGGTGCGGCGGCACGAGCTGCTTCTCCTCGACCAGCGCGGGGGTCATCCGCCAGACCTCGGAGACGCCGCGGCTCGGGTAGAGGACCGTGATGTGCTCGTCGACCAGCTGGAGGGCGTCGCGGTCGCCGGAGGAGATGAGCACCTCCATGCCGGCGTCGCGGGCCTGGCAGGCGAGGGTGGCGATGACGTCGTCGGCCTCGAAGCCGGGTTTCTCGACGTAGGGGATGCGCAGCGCGTCGAGGATCTCCTTGACCAGGCTGACCTGGCCCTGGAACTCGGGCGGCGTCGCCGAGCGGCCGGCCTTGTACTCCGGGTATCTCTCGGTGCGGAAGGAGACGCGCGAGACGTCGAAGGCGACCACGATGTGCGTCGGCTTCTCGTCGCGCAACATGTTGATCAGCATCGAGGTGAAACCGAAGACCGCGTTCGTGTGCTGCCCGGTCTGGGTGCTGAAGTTTTCCTTGGGCAGCGCGTGGAAGGCCCGGTAGGCCAGCGAGTGGCCGTCGAGCAGCAGCAAACGGGGGGTCTGGGCGTCTTCGCTCACGTCCAGGAACTCTAGTCGTGGGGTCTGACATTGTTGCGTCGCAGTACGGCGAAGCCGTCTAAATGTCTCTGCCAGAAACCCGGACCACCCCGCCTGCTTAGAGCACCTTGCTCAGAAATGCCCTGGTTCGCTCGTGCTGCGGATTCGCGATGACCTCGCGCGGCGCGCCCTGCTCCACGACGACACCGCCGTCCATGAAGATCAGCTTGTCGCCGACCTCGCGGGCGAAGCCGATCTCGTGGGTCACGACGACCATGGTCATGCCGTCGCGGGCGAGATCCTTCATCACGTCGAGGACCTCACCGACCAGCTCCGGGTCGAGCGCGCTGGTCGGCTCGTCGAAGAGCATCAGCTTGGGCCGCATCGCCAGGGCCCGGGCGATCGCGACGCGCTGCTGCTGGCCGCCGGACAGCTGGCCGGGGTACGACTCCGTCTTGGCGCCGAGCCCGACCCGGTCCAGCAGGGCGACCGCTCTGTCCCGTACGTCAGCCTTGCTCTCTCTTTTGACCCGGCACGGCGCCTCCATGACGTTCTGCAGAACCGTCATGTGCGGGAACAGGTTGAAGCGCTGGAACACCATGCCGATCGAGCGGCGCTGCTTGGCCACGTCGCGCTCGCCGAGCTCGTGCAGCTTGCCGCCGCGCTCGCGGTAGCCCATCAGGTCGCCGTCCACGAAGATCCGGCCGGCGTTGATCTTTTCGAGGTGGTTGACGCAGCGCAGGAACGTCGACTTGCCCGAGCCGGACGGGCCGAGCACGCAGCAGACCTCGCCGGCCCTCACCTCGAGGTCGATGCCCTTGAGCACCTCGAGCGAGCCGAACGACTTGTGCACGTTCTCGGCGCGCACCATCACGTCGCTCATGTGCCCTCCCCGGTGGTGGTGATCCGGCCGCCCTGCTCGACCTCGATGTCGCGCAGCCGCTGTCTCGCCCGGCCCGTGGCGCCGTACCCCTTGCCGTAGTGCCGCTCCAGGAAGAACTGGCCGATCATCAGGACGGTGCAGATGATCAGATACCAGATCAGGGCGGCGACGAGCACGGGGAACACCACGAAGGTACGCGCGGAGACCGCGTTCAGCTGGAACCACAGCTCGCCCGCGACCGGGACGTACGCCACCAGCGACGTGTCCTTGACCATGGCGATGGTCTCGTTGCCGGTCGGCGGCACGATCACCCGCATGGCTTGCGGCAGGACGATGCGCCGCAGCACCTGGAAGCGGGACATGCCGAGCGCGACCGCCGCCTCGGTCTGCCCTTGATCGACCGACTGCAGGCCGGCCCGGACGATCTCAGCCATGTACGCGGCCTCGGACAGGCCCAGCGCGAGCATGCCGGCGACGAAGCCGGCCAGCAGGTCGACCGCGCGGATGCTGTAGAACTGCCCGTTGAAGTTGTCGATGCCGAACAGGTCGCCGATCTGCTTGTCGAACGGCAGGCCGAAGCCGACCCGGCTCCACAGGATGTTCAGGTTGCCGAACAGGATCGCCAGCACCAGGCGCGGCACCGCCCGGAAGAACCAGGTGTAGAGGAACGCCACGGACGACAGGATCCGGTTGGGCGACAACCGCATGACCGCGAGGATCACGCCGAGCCCGATGCCGATCGCCATCGACGTGATGGTCAGCAGGATGGTGCCGCGCAGGCCCTCGAGAACGGGCCCGGTGAACATGACGCCGCGCTTGCCGTCCTCGTAGGACAGGAAGATGAACGACCAGCGGAAGTTGTCGTTCGTCACCAGCAGGTGCACGAACATCGCGGCGAGCACCGCGAGGATCGCGATCGTCACCCAGCGCCCGGGGTGCCGGACGGGCACGGCCTTGATCGGTTCAGGCCGTGCCCGTTCGGTGGTGGTCTGGTCGCTCATGTGAGGCGGATCAGACCGACGGGTTCACTTCGGCGGTGGTGACGGCGCCCGCGGTGACGCCCCACTTGTCGAGGATCTGCTTGTAGGTGCCGTCCGCGATCAGGGCCTTCACCGCCTCGGCGATGACGTTCGCGAACTCGGTCTGGTCCTTGGCCACCGCGTAGCCGTACGGCGCCGAGTCGTAGATGTCGCCGACCAGCTCGAGCGTGCCGTTGGTCTGCTTCACCGCGTACGCCACGATCGGGGAGTCGGCCAGCATGGCCTCGTCCTTGCCGGTGTTGACGGCGTTCGTCGCGTCCGACTGCTTCTGGTACTGGTCGATCGTGATCTTGGCCTTGCCGGCGTCGGTGCACTTCTTGGAGCGGGCGGTCAGGTCGTCGACCTGCACCGTCGCGGTCTGCACGGCGATCTTCTTGCCGCAGACGTCGTCCGGGTTGATCGTGGCGCCCTTCTTGGCGGCCCACTGGGTGCCGGCCGAGAAGTACGACACCATGTTGACCTCCTTCAGCCGCTTGTCGTTGATCGTGAAGGAGGAGACGCCGACGGTGTACTTGTCGCTGTTGACGCCCGGGATGATGCTGTCGAACGTCGCCGACTGCCACTCGGTCGTCAGGTTGAGCTTCTGCGCGACCGCGTTGAACAGGTCGACGTCGAAGCCGATCACCGTCTTGCCGTCGCTGTCGAGGAACTCGTTCGGCGCGTACGACGAGTCGGTGCCGATGACCAGCTTGCCCGCGGACTTGATGTCGGCCGGGACCTTGTCGGCGAGCGCGGTGTCGGCGGAGGCGCTCGGCGCCGGGGCGCCGCTCGACCCGGAGTCGTCGGACTCCGAGCCGCACGCGCCCATCGACAACGTCAGCGCCGCCGCTGCGGCCAGGCCGAGGATCGCCCGGCGGCCGGGGGAGGTGCGGAACATGATGTCTCCTAGTTGTCCAAAGGGGGGTTACGCGACGCCGAGGTAGGCGTCCTTGACCGCCGGGTCGGTCAGGAGGTCGGTCCCCGTGCCCTCCTTGACGATCCGCCCGGTCTCCAAGACGTACGCGCGGTGCGCGCGCGACAGGGCCTGCTGCGCGTTTTGCTCCACCAGCAGCACCGTGGTGCCCTGCTGGTTGATCTCGACGATGATGTCGAAGATCTGCTGGATGAGCATCGGCGCGAGACCCATCGACGGCTCGTCGAGCAGCAGCAGCTTGGGCCGGCTCATCAGCGCGCGCCCCACGGCGAGCATCTGCTGCTCGCCGCCGGACAGCGTGCCGCCGGCCTGCCTCTCCCGCTCCTTGAGGCGCGGGAACAGGTCGAACGCCCGCTGGAGATCCTCGTCGATCTCCGACCGGAGCTTGCGCGTGTACGCGCCCATCTCCAGGTTCTCGCGGACCGTCATGCCCGGGAAGATGCCGCGGCCCTCCGGCGACTGCGACACGCCACGGACGACCCGCAGGTCGGCCCGCATCTTCGTGATGTCGTCACCGTCGAAACGGATCTTGCCCTTGCCCACCGGGCGCAAACCCGAGATGGCGCGCATCGTCGTCGACTTGCCGGCGCCGTTCGCGCCGATCAGCGCGACGATCTCGCCCTCGCCGACGGTCAGGCTGATGCCGTGCAGGGCCTCGATGCGCCCGTACGCCACCGTCACGTTGTCCAGCTCAAGCAGCATCGGTGGGCACCCCCAGGTAGGCGGCGATGACCGCCGGATTTTCCCGCACCTCGGCGGGCGTCCCCTCGGCGATCTTCTTGCCGAACTCCAGCACGACGATCCGGTCGGTGACGCCCATGACCAGGCGCATGTCGTGCTCGATCAGGAGCACGGTGACCCCGGTGTCGCGGATCTTGCGGATCAGCTCGAGCAGCGATTCCTTCTCGGCCGGGTTGAAGCCGGCGGCCGGCTCGTCGAGGCAGAGCAGGCCGGGCTCGGTGGCCAGCGCCCGCGCGATCTCCAGCCGGCGCTGCTCGCCGTACGCGAGGCTGCGGGCCAGCTCGCCGGCGCGGTGCTCGATGCCGACCAGCTTGAGCAGCTCGACCGCCTTCTCGCGCGCCGCCCGCTCCTCCAGCGTGTGCCGCGACAGACCGAAGATCCTCTGCCCGGTACGGCGGACCTGCTGCACCAGCCGGCCGACGCCGCTCTTGGCGTCGATGGCGACGAGCTCGTGCTCCTTGACCCGCACCCGCCAGGTGCGAAACAGCGCGCCGACCACACTGGTCTTGTGCCGGGCGTCCGCGCCGACCTGCACGTTCTCGAGCGCCGTCATCTCCGGGAACAACCGGATGTTCTGGAACGTGCGCGCGATGCCGAGCCGGGTGATCTTGTGCCGCTGCTGGCCCACGAGGGCCTTGCCACGGAACCGGATCGCGCCGCTGGTCGGCTTGACCACGCCGGTCACCGCGTTGAAGCAGGTCGTCTTGCCGGCGCCGTTCGGGCCGATCAGGCCGAGGATCTCGCCCTCCTTGACGACGAAGTCCACGCCGTCCAGGGCCGTCACGCCGCCGAAGCGGATCGTGACGTTGTCGACCTCGAGCAGGTTGTCGCGCTCACTCACCGACGGCACCTTCCTTAGCCCGGTCCTCCAGCTCGACCTTGCGACGGCGGCTGGGCAGCAGACCCTGCGGCCGGAAGATCGTCATGACGATCAGCGCGACGCCGAAGATCAGCAGCCGGTAGTCCGCGAACTCGCGGAACCGCTCCGGCAGGTACGCCAGCAGGATCGCGCCGAGCGCGACACCCAGCTGGTTGCCCGCACCGCCGATGACCACCGCGGCCACCCACAGGATCGACGTGAACAGGTCGAAGCCCTGCGCGTTGATGAACGTCTGCTTGCTGAAGAACAGCGCACCCGACAGGCCGCCCAGCGCGGCACCGATCGCGAACGCCCACAGCTTGTACTTGAACGTCGGCACGCCCATCACCTCGGCGGCGTCCTCGTCCTCGCGGATCGCCAGCCACGAACGGCCCACCCGGCTGCGCTCCAGCCGCCGCACGCCCAGCATGCAGATGAAGACCAGGGTCAGCGCCAGCCAGTAGAAGCCGATGACGTTGGAGACGCTGAAGATCGGCCGCCCGGCGGTGATGCCCGGGAACCAGTCCATCCACTCCGGCCACGTGCCCTCCGAGGGCACCGGCACGCCGGTGATGCCCCGGTTGCCGTTCGTGATGTCGGAGTTGAGGGCGAACACCCGGATGATCTCACCGAAGCCCAGCGTCACGATGGCGAGATAGTCGCCCCGCAGCCGCAGCGTCGGCCAGCCGAGGATCACACCCGACACCATGGTCACCGCGATCGCGATCGGGACGCACACCACCCACGGGTACTGGATCACGACGGGCGAGTTGGGCGAGCCGAGGATGGCCACCGTGTAGGCGCCGACCGCGTAGAAGCCGATGTAGCCCAGGTCGAGCAGGCCCGCGAGCCCGATCACGACGTTGAGGCCGACCGCCACCAGCACGTACACCGCGCACAGGAACAGCACCGAGGTGAAGTCCGTGTCCGGCGTCTTGATCAGCGGGATCTCGAGGCCCGGCAGCGCGTACAGGAAGATGACGAAGGCGAACAGAACAGAGATCCGCCAGCCGTACGGCAGGTTGGCCCAGCGGTCCCGCAGGCCGGTCACCGCACGGACCCGGCTCTCGTCGGCCTTCCGCGCGGAATCGATAACCGCCATCATGCCCGCGCCCTCCCCAGCGACTCACCCAACAGACCCGTCGGGCGGAACAGCAACACGACCACGAGCATCACGAAGGCGACGACGTCCATCCACTCGTTGCCGAACACACCGGCGCCGTAGTTCTCCACCACGCCCAGCAGCAGGCCGCCCAGCAGGGCACCGCGCAGGTTGCCGATGCCGCCCAGCACCGCCGCGGTGAACGCCTTGATACCGATCAGGAAGCCCACCGAGTACGTCGTCAGGCCGACCTTGATGTCGTAGAGCACCGACGCCGCGCCCGCCATCATGCCGCCCAGCACGAAGATCAGCATGATGACACGGTCCTTGTTGACACCCATCAGCGCCGCCACGTCCGGGTTCTGTGCCACGGCACGCACGCCCCGGCCCAGCCGGGTGCGGTTGATGAAGATGTCCAGGCCGGCGAGCATCGCGAGCGCGCTCAGGATGATGCCGATCTGCAGGTTGGTGATGTCGGCGCCGAAGATCGTGAACTGCACCTTCGGCTGGACGAGACTCGGCATGCCCCGCGGCTGCCGGTCGGTGATGGCACCCACCAGCTCGAACAGCGCCACCGAGGCGCCGATCGCGCTGATCAGGAAGATCAGGCTGGGCGCGTTACGCTTGCGCAGCGGCCGGTAGGCCACACGCTCCACGATCAGCGCCGTACCGCCCGACGCCGCGCCGGCGGCCACGATCGCCAGCGCGATCAGTCCCAGCACCCCGAAGGTGCCCGGAGCCGACGCCCCCACACCGAAGCCCAGGCCGGCCCAGACGATCGTGGTAACGAACGTGCCGATCATGAACACTTCGGAATGAGCGAAGTTGATCAGGCGCAGGACGCCGTAGACCAACGTGTAACCGAGAGCGACCAGGGCATAGATGGCGCCCTGCGTCAGTCCCGTCACGGTGAGCGACATGAAGTTGTCGCCCAGGAATTCAAAGTTCAACGCGACTCCAGCACAGGAAAGTCATACAGGACGTGCGGCCGGGAGACAGAGCTCCCGACCGCACGTTTCGCAGCTCAAACAACCCGCGAGAACGGACCCTTCGAGGTCAGCTCTTCGGCGCCTCCTGGTCGGCCACGATCTTGCCGCCCTGCACCTTGTACGCCCAGATCGCCACCGCGGACGGGTCGATCTCGCCGTTCTCCTGGAACTTGAAGCTCGTGGTCACACCCTGCCCGGTGTAGCCGTCGACGAACGTCTCCAGCTTCTCCCGGGTCGAGTTGCCCGCCTTGATGCCCTGCAGCAGGATGTTCGCCGCGTCGAACGCCTCAGCGCTGTACGTGCCCGCCTCACGGCCGGTCGCCGCCTTGTAGTCGGCCGCGAACGTGCCGCCCGCCTTCTCCGGCGGAACACACGGGCAGGTCAGGATCGCGCCCTCGGCGTTGGCAGCACCGGCGCCGTCCACGAACGCCTGGTCCTTCACACCGTCGCCGGCGACGAACTTCGCCTTGCCGCCCGCGTCACGGTACTGCTTCAGGAACGGAGCCGCCTCGCGGTAGTAACCGCCCCAGAAGATCGAGTCGGCGCCCGAGCTGTTGATCTGGGTGACCAGCGCGCCGAAGTCGGTCTGCTGCTCCTTGACGACCGCCGACGACGTCACGACCGAGCCCAGCGTCTGCTTCACCTGGTCGGCGAGGCCCTTGCCGTACTCCGACGCGTCGTCCACCACGAAGGCCTTCTGGACCTTCATGACGTCCTTCATGTACAGCGCCAGGCCGGGACCCTGCGAAGCGTCGTTGCCCAGAGCGCGGTGGAACGTCTTGTCACCCTGAGCCGCCAGCGCCGGGTTGGTCGCCGACGGCGTGATGATGACGACGCCCTCCTTGCTCAGGATCGGGTTGGCCACCTTGGACTCACCCGAGAACGCCGGGCCGACCACGCCGAGGACCTTGGCGTCCTGGACGATCGACGTCGCGAGACCCGAGGCCTGCGCCGGGTCACCCGCCGAGTCCTTCTCGACCAGCTCGACCTTGCAGTCGGCGTTGGCCTTGTTGTATTGGTCGACGGCGAGCTTCGCGCCGTCGCGGATGTTGATACCTAGCTGGGCGTTACCGCCGGTCAGCGCGCCGAAGAACGCGATCTTGCTGCCGCAGGCAGCCGCGTCCGTCGAGCCACTGCCGCCCTCGTCATCGCTGGCACATGCCGCCGCGCCCACGAGAAGGCCGACCATGGCCACGCCGCCGATGGCTCGTGCGAGAGACTGCCTCAAGGTTGGAACCCTCCTCCATACCGAACCCACCGAGCCACTGGCGGCCGATTGGCACTTGCGTACCTACGCAACCACGCCGTGCCCCGTTATGGGCCGGGACGCTATCCCAGGTTCCCTGCCTGCCAAAAGACTTCGATCGGGCTTTCATCGAACCGTTACGTCTCGTGACGCCTCGGTCGGCAGAGGTGTTACAACCGCACTACCCTCAAGATCAACTTTGTGTGGCCTCGGCGCCACCAGCCTCCTGACCCTCCGCCAGGATCCGATCCGCCACCTCACGCATCGTCATCCGGTGGTCCATCGCCGTGCGCTGAATCCACTTGAACGCCTGCGGCTCGGTCATCTGGTACTTCGTCATCAGCTCGCCCTTGGCGCGCTCCACCGACTTGCGCGTCTCCAGACGATCGGTCAGACCCGCGACCTCCGACTCCAGCGCGGCGATCTCCGAATAGCGCGACAGCGCGATCTCGATCGCCGGAACCAGATCGGACTTCTGGAACGGCTTCACCAGATAAGCCATCGCGCCGGCCGCACGCGCCCGCTCGACGAGATCGCGCTGCGAGAAGGCGGTCAGGATGACGACCGGGGCGATGCGCCCACCGGCGATCCGCTCCGCGGCGGCCAGCCCATCCATGATCGGCATCTTGATGTCGAGGATGACGAGATCGGGCCGAAGGTCCTCGGCCAGGCGCACGGCGGTCTCACCGTCACCGGCCTCGCCGACGACGTCGTAGCCCTCCTCCACGAGCATCTCGGCGAGATCGAGCCGGATGAGGGCCTCGTCCTCGGCGATCAACACCCGCTTGCGCTCGGCACCAGCCTGCGAGTCGGCCACGGAACCCCTACCCCCAACACTCCTGTGGACACGACACCCCGGTATGCGGGTGTCGCCGCCCTAAGCGTAGTGGGTAGGCTGTCTCTTGCTCAGCACGGCGTGACCATCTCATCGCCAACGCACAGCCGCCTGTCCCCGTAGCCCAATCGGCAGCAGGCAGTGGACTCAAAATCCATACAGTGTGGGTTCGAATCCCACCGGGGACACCAAAATGTCGTACCCCCGTTCGATACTAGGGGTCATGCATCCGCCGCAGATTCGCGAGCGAGCCCTACGACTTCGCGCCGAAGGAGTGCCTTTTGGCGAGATCTGCCGCGCCCTCGGATTGCCCCGGCCGACAGTCGGACATTGGCTCTACGGCGAACGGGCACGTCACCGGGCCGCGCTCGACGCCGAAGAGGTTCGGTGCCCGCGCTGCGCCCACCCACCGCGCGCGCCGAATGATCAAGGCGCCTACGCCTATCTTCTCGGCCTTTACCTGGGCGACGGCCATTTGGTGACCAAGGCGAAGGTTCCCGTCCTCCGCGTCTACTGCGCCGACGCCTGGCCCGGGTTGATCGACGAGTGCGAGGCAGCGATGCTCGCGGTGCTCGCCAAGAACGTGCAGCGGGTTCAGAAGGCCGGCTGCGTCGGCGTGCAGAGCTATTCGAATCATTGGCCGTGCCTTCTCCCTCAGCACGGGCCGGCGCACAAGCACGAGCGCGCGATCTATCTGGCCGCCTGGCAGCAGCCGCTGATCGACGCCAATGGCGGATCATTTCTGCGCGGGCTGTTTCACTCCGACGGCTGCCGCGTTTCCAACCGGATAACGCGCGGCGAACGCGTTTACACGTATCCGCGCTATAACTTCTCGAACGAATCCGCGGACATCATGCGGCTCTGTCAGCAATCGCTCGATCGATTGGGGATCAGTTGGCGGATGTGCCGGCGCAACATGCTGTCGGTGGCGCGGCGGGAGGCGGTGGCCCGGCTCGACGAGTTCGTGGGGCCGAAATGGTGACCGTTCGCCCACGGCGGCGGGGCGTGCTCGGGCAGGCCTCCCCTAGCTCCGGGTGACCGGCGCGGGCGATGGCCGGGCGGAGCGTGAGGGCAGTCGACGACCATCGGTGACCTCGGCTGGAGGGCCGGTGACGGACCGCTGTGGGCGGCCGGCCGTGGAGGGCTCTTTCGCGGGGGGCACGGTCGCGCGGGCGGCGGGCGGGTCGTTTCGCCCGTTTTCCGGCTGGTCAGCGCTACTGTACGCCGGTTCCGCGGAGGTCCGCGCCTTTCCGGAGCGGTTTTCACGCGGCGCTGGGGACCGTTCCCCGCTTGACGGCGGCAAGGGGGACCGGGCGCCCGCGGGCGCCGGCCCGGCGGCCGATCGGGCCGGCGTGGACGCTCGAGCGGGCGGCCCAGTCGGCGATCGAGCCGGCGAACGGGCGGAAGGCCGCGCGGAGGAGCCCGGCGACGAGGACACGCTCGCCGACCCCGACGGCGACGGCTGCCTGGGCGAGGACGGTGGCGGGGGCGCGGGCGCCGGCGTAGGCGGCGTGGTGGGTGACGGGGTGGGCGCCGATCCCGGGGCCGAGCCCGGGGCCGGTGACGCCGATCGTCGTACCTTTTCGCAGTAGTCCCCGATGGCTCGCTCACTGCCCGCGTCGGCGAGCAGTTTGCGTTTGTCGTGGCTGCTCAGGGGTGCCGCCCCGCGCCAGGCTTCGCAGCGGGTGAAGGCCGCCACGTCGGGGGCCGGTCCCGGTCCGGGCCGGCTGGTGGCCGGCCCGGACGGGGCCGGGGTGTCCCCTGGGGACGGGGTGCCTGTTCTCGGCGCAGGTACGCCCAGCGCCGAGAACAGGCGGTGCGCGTGCTGCTGGGCTTCCTGGGGGAGGTTGCCGGTGCGGGCGGCCACGGCCGTGCCGGTGAGGAGCAGGAGAGCCAGGCCGGCCGTGGCGGGCACGAGCACGGCCCGGATCCTCGCCGGCCGGTGGCGGCGTGCGGCGCGGGCAGCACGTTTGCGTTCGGCGGTGTAGGCGTCGACGAATCTCTTCTCGCCGTCGAGCTCCTCGGCGGTGGCCGGGGCCCGGGCGGCGTCGAGGAGCCGGCGCAGTCCGGGGTCGCGGGCGGCGAGGTCGGTGTCGGTGCTTCTCCGCTTTCGCAGCGCTGTGAGGAGAGCGCGCAGGTGCCGCATTTTGTTACACCCCCTGCCGGCTGGGGTGGGCGCGGTCGCGGACCTGGGGGTGGGCGGCGAGGCGGCGGAGGCCGCGCATCGCGGCGACGCGCACCGCACCGGGTCTTTTGCCGAGGATGTCGGCCGTGGTGGCGACGTCGAGGCCGACGACGACGCGGAGCATGACGGCTTCGGCCTGGTCGATGGGCAGTTGCGCGATCAGGCCGAGCGCCCAGGCGGTGCCGTCGTTCTCCAGCGTGACCGTGGCGGCGTCGGAGGAGGCGGTGCTGGTGGTGGGGGCGGGCGGCGGCTGGGGGCGGCGGCGGACCGCGTCGAGCGCGCGGTTGCGGGCGATCCGGAAGAGCCAGCCGCGGAAGGCGGGCAGGTCGCCGTCGAAGCGGCCGAGGTCGCGGATGACCTGGAGCCACGTCTCGCTGGCGGCGTCCTCGGCGTGGTCGGCGGCGATGACGCGCAGGTAGCGCAGCATCGGCGGGTGCAGGCCGCGCCACAGGGTGGCGAAGGCGCGGCGGTCGCCGTCGCGGGCGGCGTGGAGCGCGTCGGCCAGCGGGTCGTCGGGCACGGGGGTCTCCCGGGGGTGGGTGCGTGCCGTTGATACCCGCGCGGGGCACGGGAAGAACCTGATCGATGGGCCCGGCTGTGAATCCGGCGGAACCGCCGGTGGGGCCGGGCGGCGGATGTTGTCATGGTCCAGACACGTTCGGCTGGAGGCCTCATGTTGTGGTCCGGTTCCTCGCCCCTGACGGTCATGCGGAACAGCATGTGGGGTTTTCTGTTGTTCGCCGGTGTGGCGTGGCTGGCGATCGGGTGGAGCGTGATGCGCCTGGAGCCGGCGGACATCGTGGGCGTGGCCGCTCCGGTGATCTTCTTCGGGGCGTTGTGCGAGGCCGTGCGGGCGCTGGCGGGCACGCGGACGTGGTGGCTGAACGCGGCGATGGCGGCGCTGTTCGCGGCGACGGGGGTGATCGTGCTGCTGGACCGGGACTCCACGTACACGACGCCGGCCTCGCTGATCGGCTGGTTCCTGATGGTGCGGGGCGCGGTGGACGTCGCGGTGGCGACGATGAACCGGGGCACCGACCGTACGTGGGGCCTGATGTTGTCCTTGGGTGTGGTGCAGACGGGGCTGGGGTTCTACGCGTCGAGCCCGCTGTCCCGGGCGGCCGACCCGGTGATCGTGACGCTGGGCGGGCTGGCGGTGCTGCGGGCGATCGCCGATCTGGTGACGGCGCTGCGGTTGCGGGAGGTTTCCGCCGTACGGCCTGATGTCCTCCAGCTGACCCCGGAGCGTGCGGCGGGGGTGGCCGGCTATGCGGCCGGGCTGACCGATTTCGAGGAGGCGCCGGACAAGCCGCGGGCGCGGCATCGCGCGGTGGACGCGGACGCGCGGACGTTCCACGAGGAGGTCGTCAACACCACCCGCGACCTGGACGCGAAGATCGCGGAGGCCGGGGTGACGGGTACGGCCGCGGCGGCGCACCGGCTGCCGCCGGACGAGGAGATCCCGCCGGTGCCGGACACCGCGGAGAGCATGGCGGAGGGCGAACGCCGCCGCTGAGGGTAGCCAGTCTCCCCCGCCCCGCCGGGCCGGGATCCGCAGTCGGCCAGTCGCCGGGCCGGGATCCCACCGGCGGGGCGTCCGGTTGTGGCGGGAAGGTCAGGCGCCGACGCGGCGCAGCAGCCCTTCCTGGACGGCGCTGGCGATGTGGCGGCCGTCGCGGGTGAACATGCGCCCGCCGGCGAGGCCGCGGCTGCCGCTGGCCGAGGGGCTCGTGCAGTCGTACAGGAACCACTCGTCGGCCCGGAAGGGGCGGTGGAACCAGAGGGCGTGGTCGAGGCTGGCGCCGATGACGCCGCCGGGTCCCCACACCTCGCCGTGCACGGACAGCACCGAGTCGAGCAGCGACAGGTCGGACGCGTAGGTGAGTGCGCAGGCATGGATGAGCGGATCGTCGGGGAGCTTGCCGTCGATGCGCATCCAGACCCGCTGCTGCTCGCTGGCGACGCGGTCGCCGGGCGGCACCCAGCCGGGGTCGTTGACGTAGCGGACGTCGACGGCCTGCGGGGCGGCCGCGAAGGCGCCCCGGCGCGACGGGTACTTACGCACCCAGTCGGCCATGGTCTGCACGTCGTCGGGGCCGGGCACGCCGTCGGGGGCGGGACCGTGGTGGTCGAGCCCCTCCTCGCGCACCTGGAAGGAGGCCGACATGAAGAAGATGGTCTTGCCGTGCTGTTGCGCCGTGGAGCGGCGCACCGAGAACGAGCGGCCGTCGCGGATGGTCTCGACGTCGAAGCGGATCGGCTCGCTGGGGTCGCCGGGGCGCACGAAGTAGCCGTGCAGGGAGTGCACGAACCGGTCGTCCTGCACGGTGCGCCCGGCGGCGACCAGGGCCTGGCCCGCGACCTGGCCGCCGAAGACGCGCTGCGCCCCGGTCTGCGGGCTCTCACCCTGGAAGGTCGCCGTGTCCAGCTGCTCGAGATCGAGCATCTCGAGCAGCTGGTCGACGGCGGCCTGTCCGCTGAGCGGTGACGTCACAGCGAGGCGGGGTCGACGAGGTCGCCCAGCCGGTGGACGCGCAGGGTGTTGGTGGAGCCGGGCGCGTTCGGCGGGGAGCCGGCCACGACGACGACGTAGTCGCCGGGCTTGGCCAGGCCGAGGCCGAGCATCTTGGCGTCGACCTGCCGGAACATGTCGTCGGTGTGCTCGACGAAGTCGGTGAGGAACGTTTCCACACCCCAGCTCAGGGCGAGCTGGTCGCGGACCTCGGGGACCGGGGTGAACGCGTAGAGCGGCAGCTCGCAGTGCAGGCGGGAGAGGCGCCGCACGGTGTCGCCGGTCTGGGAGAACGCGACCAGGGCCTTGGCGCCGATGTTGCGGGCGATCTGGCTGGCGGCCACGGTGAGCGCGCCGCCGTGGGTGCGCGGGTCGTGCTGGAGCCGGGGCACGGGGATGGAGCCGGCCTCGGTGGTGCTGACGATCTTGGCCATGGTGCTGACGGTGAGCACCGGGTACTTGCCGACGGAGGTCTCGCCGGAGAGCATGACCGCGTCGGTGCCGTCGAGCACGGCGTTGGCGACGTCGGAGGCCTCGGCGCGGGTCGGGCGCGAGTTCTCGATCATCGAGTCGAGCATCTGGGTGGCGACGATGACCGGCTTCGCGTTCTCCCGGCAGAGCTGCACGGCGCGCTTCTGCACCAGCGGCACCTGGTCGAGGGGGAGCTCGACGCCGAGGTCGCCGCGGGCGACCATGACGCCGTCGAAGGCGAGCACGATGGCCTCGAGGTGCTCGACGGCCTCGGGCTTCTCGACCTTGGCGATGACCGGGACGGTGCGCCCCTCCTCGGCCATGATCTCGTGGACCAGCTTGATGTCGTCGGGCGAGCGCACGAACGACAGCGCGACCATGTCGCAGCCGAGGCCGAGGGCGAAGCGCAGGTCCTCGGCGTCCTTGTCGCTGAGCGCCGGCACGCTGACGGCGACGTTGGGCAGCGAGACGCCCTTGTTGTTGCTGACCGGGCCGCCCTCGACGACCAGGCAGCGGATGTCGTTGCCCTCGACGGCGGTGACCTGCACGGCGACCTTGCCGTCGTCGATCAGCAGGCGGTCGCCGCTCTTCACCTCCTGCGGCAGCTTCTTGTAGGTGCAGGAGACGCGCTCGGCGGTGCCGAGGATGTCGTCGCTGGTGATGGTGACGACGTCACCGGTGTTCCAGACGTGCGGCCCGTCGGCGAACTTGCCGAGCCGGATCTTGGGGCCCTGGAGGTCGGCGAGGACCGCCACGGCACGACCGGCCTGCTCGGCGGCGGCGCGCGCGAGCTCGTACATCTTCTGGTGGTCGTCGTGGGTGCCATGGCTGAAGTTGAGGCGGGCCACGTCCATGCCGGCTTCGACGAGGCCGAGCATGCGCTCGGGGGAAGCGGTCGCGGGCCCCATGGTGCAGACGATCTTTACGCGGCGTGTCACGGCCATCAGGCTAGTCTCTCTTTCTCATCGGCCTGGCGGCCGACCCCCGTCCCCGGGATGAACGACGTCTGTCCGGCGGCGTGGGTCCCCGGTGTGGTTCCCGGGCGCGCTGCGCCACCTGCGGGCTTCGACGACCGCGTCTTCAGCTTATCGGTCCGCTCACGGCCGCCTGACGCGTACGCCGGGACGGGCTCTCGCTACGATCCCGGCATGCGACCGGGACACGACTTCATCGGGGTCGGTGTGGGTGCGATGGTGTTCGACGACGCCGGGCGGGTGTTCCTCGCGCGGCGCGGGCCCGAGGCGCGCAACGAGGCCGGGCTGTGGGAGTTCCCCGGCGGGATGGTCGGCTTCGGTGAGCGGCTGGCCGACGCCGTGGTGCGCGAGTTCCAGGAGGAGTACGGGATGACCGTCGAGGTCGTCGGGCTGCTCGGGGTCTCCGATCATCTGCTGCCCGAGGAGGGCCAGCACTGGGTGTCGCCGTCGTTCGTCGCGCGGCACGTCGGCGGCGTTCCGGAGATCAGGGAGCCCGGCAAGTGCACCGAGATCGGCTGGTTCCGGCGGGCCGAGCTGCCGGGCGAGCTCACCAAGGCCAGTCTCGACACCTTGGCCGCGTACGACGCGAATCGGCCCGCCTGAGGCGCGGGCGGGCCGACTCTCGAGAACCTCAGACGCCGAGCGGCTGGGCGTTCGACCGCACCGGCTCGGGCAGCTCGCCCGACGCGCCCAGGTAGCGGTGGATCGCCGCGGCGGCGGAGCGGCCCTCGGCGATCGCCCAGACGATCAGGGACGCGCCGCGGTGCATATCGCCGGCGACGAAGACGCCCGGTGCCTGCGTCTGCCACTCGGTGTCGGCGTCGAGGACGCCCCGGCGGTTGCGGCTGATGCCGAACTGCGACAGCAGCGGCTGCTCCTCGGTGCCCTCGAAGCCGATGGCCAGCAGCACCAGGTCGGCCTTGATGTCGCGCTCGGAGCCGGGCGTCGCGGTCACCGTGCGGACGCCGTTGACGCGCTCGACGACCACGTCGGCGATGCGCACCGCCGTCACCTTGCCCTCGTCGTCGCCGACGAACTCCTGCACGGCCACGCCGAAGACGCGCTCGCCGCCCTCCTCGTGGGCCGGGTAGTTGCGCAGGATGATCGGCCAGGTCGGCCACGGGTGCAGCTCGCCGGCGCGGGCCTCGGGCGGCAGCGGGTACTGGTCGAGCTGCACGACGCCGGCCGCGCCCTGCCGGTGGGCCACGCCCAGGCAGTCGGCGCCGGTGTCGCCGCCGCCGATGATGACCACGTGCTTGCCCGCGGCGTCGATCGGCGTGGTGTCCTGCAGGCCCGCCACGACCCGGTTGGCGGGGACGAGGTGCTCCATGGCCAGATGGACGCCGCGCAAAGAGCGGCCCGGGGTCGAGACGGTGTCCCGGCCGGCCAGCGCGCCGGCGGCCAGCAGCACCGCGTCGAAGCGGTCGCGCAGGTCGTCGGCGGTGATGTCGACGCCCACCTCGACGCCGGTCTCGAAGACGACGCCCTCGGCCTCCATCTGGGCGAGGCGGGCGTCCACCACGTGCTTCTCGATCTTGAAGTCGGGGATGCCGTACCGGAGCAGGCCGCCGATCTTGTCGTCGCGCTCGTACACCGTCACCGCGTGACCGGCCCGCGCCAGCTGCTGCGCCGCCGCCAGGCCCGCCGGGCCGGAGCCGACCACCGCGACCCGCTTGCCCGTGGCCGCCGGGGCGGGCTGCGGGCGCACGTAGCCGAGGTCGAACGCGTGGTTGGCGATCTCGACCTCGACCTGCTTGATGGTGACCGGGTCGTCGGCGATGCCGAGCACGCACGCCGCCTCGCACGGCGCCGGGCAGAGCCGCCCGGTGAACTCCGGGAAGTTGTTCGTGGCGTGCAGCGCCTCGGCGGCGGCCTGCCACGCCCCCGTGCGGACCAGGTCGTTCCAGTCCGGGATGCGGTTGCCCAGCGGGCAGCCCTCGTGGCAGAACGGGATGCCGCAGTCCATGCACCGCGTCGCCTGGTCGCGGATCAGCTCCTCGCCGGCCGGCGGGTAGACCTCACGCCAGTCCTGGATGCGGACCGGGACCGGGCGGCGCTTGGGCAGCTGCCGCTCGTAACGCAGAAAACCGTTCGGATCAGGCACCCTTGACCCCCATGACCACCTCGTCGACGTTGCGACCGGCAGCTTCGGCGGTCCTGATCAGCTCCATCACGCGCTTGTAGTCGCGCGGCACGACCGCGGTGAAGCGCGACACCGCGGCGCTCCAGTCGGCCAGCAGCCGCTCGGCCACCGCCGAGCCGGTCTCGGCGAAGTGCTTCTCGACGAGGCCGCGCAGGGTCTGCTCCTCGTCGCCGGTGAGCGGGGCGAGGTCGACCAGCTCCGGGTTGACCTTGGCGGGCGCCAGGTCGAGCACGAACGCCTTGCCGCCGCTCATGCCGGCCGCGAAGTTGCGCCCGGTCGGGCCCAGCACCACCACGGTGCCGCCGGTCATGTACTCGCAGCCGTGGTCGCCGACGCCCTCGACGACGGCCTGGCCGCCCGAGTTGCGCACGGCGAAGCGCTCGCCTGCGCGGCCGCGCAGGAACACCTCGCCGGCGGTCGCCCCGTACAGGATCGTGTTGCCCGCGATGATCTGCTCCTCGGCCACGAACGGGGCGTCCTCGGCGGGCCGGACGATCACACGGCCGCCGGAGAGCCCCTTGGCCACGTAGTCGTTGGTGTCGCCGATCAGCCGCAGCGTGACGCCGCGCGGCAGGAACGCGCCGAACGACTGCCCGCCCGTGCCGCGCAGGGTGAACTCGATGGTGTTCTCGGGCAGGCCGGCGCCGCCGTAACGGCGGGTCACCTCGCCGCCGAGCATCGCGCCGACGCTGCGGTGGTCGTTGCGCACGCCCACCTCGGCGCGCACCTCGTGGCCGTCGATCAGGGCCGGCTGGGCCAGCTCGATGAGCTTGTTGTCCAGCGCCTTGTCGAGGCCGTGGTCCTGCGCGACGATGCCGCGGCGCGACGCGCCCTCGGGCAGCTCCGGCACGAACAGCACCGGCGACAGGTCGAGGCCCTTGGCCTTCCAGTGGTCGACCGCGGGGCGCACGTCGAGCACCTCGGCGTGCCCGATGGCCTCGTCGATGCTGCGGAAGCCCAGCTCGGCGAGGTAGCCGCGGACCTCCTCGGCGAGGAAGAGGAAGAAGTTCTCGACGAACTCGGGGCGGCCGGTGAAGCGCTCGCGCAGCACCGGGTTTTGCGTGGCGATGCCGACCGGGCAGGTGTCGAGGTGGCAGACGCGCATCATGATGCAGCCGCTGACGATCAGCGGCGCCGTGGCGAAGCCGAACTCCTCGGCGCCGAGCAGCGCGGCGATCACCACGTCGCGGCCGGTCTTGAGCTGGCCGTCGACCTGCACGGTGACCCGGTCACGCAGCTTGTTGAGCAGCAGCGTCTGCTGGGCCTCGGCCAGGCCCAGCTCCCACGGGGAGCCGGCGTGCTTGAGCGAGTTGAGCGGCGACGCGCCGGTGCCGCCGTCGTGGCCGGAGATCAGGATGACGTCGGCCTTGAGCTTGGCGACGCCCGCCGCGACCGTGCCGACGCCGATCTCGCTGACCAGCTTGACGTGCACCCGCGACATCGGGTTGACCATCTTGAGGTCGTGGACGAGCTGCGCCAGGTCCTCGATGGAGTAGATGTCGTGGTGCGGCGGCGGGGAGATCAGGCCGACGCCCGGGGTGGCGTGCCGGGTCTTGGCGACCCACGGCCACACCTTGTTGCCGGGCAGCTGGCCGCCCTCGCCGGGCTTCGCGCCCTGCGCCATCTTGATCTGGAGGTCGTCGGCGTTGACCAGGTATTCGCTGGTGACGCCGAAGCGGCCGGAGGCGATCTGCTTGACCGCGGAGCGGCGGGCCGGGTCGTAGAGGCGCTCGACGTCCTCGCCGCCCTCGCCGGTGTTCGACTTGCCGCCGAGCCGGTTCATGGCGATCGCGAGCGTCTCGTGCGACTCCGCCGAGATCGACCCGTACGACATGGCGCCCGTCGCGAAGCGCTTCACGATCTCCGACGCCGGCTCCACCTCTTCCAGCGGAACGGGCGTGCGGTCCCGGAACGTGAACAGCCCGCGCAGCGAGCCCGCCTCGGCGGCCAGGCCGTCCACCTTCGCGGTGTACTTGCGGAAGACGTCGTACTGCTTGGAGCGGGTGGCGTGCTGGAGCAGGAACACGGTCTCCGGGTTGAAGAGGTGGATCTCCCCCTCCCGGCGCCACTGGTACTCGCCGCCGACCTCGAGGCGCCGGTGCGTGCGCTCCGCCGGGTTCGACGGGTACGCCTTCTCGTGGCGGGCCTTCACCTCGGCGTGGATGTCGGCGAGGGTGGCGCCGCCGATCCGCCCGTTCGTGCCGACGAAGTAGCGCTGCAGCAGCTTGTTGTCCAGGCCCACGGCCTCGAACACCTGCGCGCCGCAGTACGAGGACACCGTCGAGATGCCCATCTTCGACATGATCTTCAGGACGCCCTTGCCGAGCGCCTTGACGTAGTTGCGGACCGCCGCCTTGGGGTCGAGCCCGGCGAGCGGGCCGGTGGCGATCAGGTCGTCGACCGACTCGAAGGCCAGGTAGGGGTTGACCGCCGCC
Source organism: Paractinoplanes deccanensis (assembly GCF_016862115.1). Classification (GTDB taxonomy): domain Bacteria; phylum Actinomycetota; class Actinomycetes; order Mycobacteriales; family Micromonosporaceae; genus Actinoplanes; species Actinoplanes deccanensis. Next base: position 14,071 of record NZ_BOMI01000162.1, on the reverse strand, counting down.
GCGCCGTACCCGATGAGCACGGCCGCGTGGTGCACCTCGCGGCAGTCGCCCGACTCGACGACCAGCGCCACCTGGGTGCGCGTCTGCTCGCGCACCAGATGCTGGTGAACAGCCGCGGTGAGCAGCAGCGACGGGATCGGCGCGAGGTCGGCGTTGGAGTCGCGGTCGGAGAGCACCAGGATGCGCACGCCGTCCTCGATCGCCTCGGAGACGTGCCGGCAGATCTGGGTGAGCCGCGCCTTGATGCCGGCCGCACCGTCGCGCAGCGGGTAGAGACCCGAGACCCGGACCGCCTTGAAGCCGGGCAGGTCGCCGTCCTCGTCGATGGAGAGCAGCTTCGCCAGCTCGTCGTTGTCGATGATCGGGTACGGCAGCACGATCTGCCGGCAGGACGCCGGTCCCGGGTCGAGCAGGTTGCCCTCGGGGCCGATCGTCGACTGGAGGCTGGTGACCAGTTCCTCGCGGATCGCGTCCAGCGGCGGGTTGGTGACCTGCGCGAACAGCTGGTGGAAGTAGTCGAACAGCAGCCGCGGGCGGGTGGACAGCGGCGAGATCGGGGTGTCCGTGCCCATCGAGCCCAGCGGCTCGGCGCCGGTGCGGGCCATCGGCGCGATGAGGACCTTGAGCTCTTCCTCGGAGTAGCCGAAGACCTGCTGGCGGCGGGTCACCGAGTCGTGCGTGTAGATGACGTGCTCGCGCGGCGGCAGGTCGTCGAGCTGGATCAGCCCGGCGTGCAGCCACTCCTCGTACGGCTGGGCGCTCGCCAGCTCGGCCTTGATCTCGTCGTCGTGCACGATGCGCCCGGCCTCGGTGTCGACCAGGAACATCTTGCCCGGCTGGAGGCGGCCCTTCGCCACCACCGACGACGGCTCCAGGTCGAGCACGCCCGCCTCGGAGCCGAGCACCACCAGGCCGTCGGACGTGTGCCACCAGCGGCCGGGGCGCAGGCCGTTGCGGTCGAGCACCGCGCCGATGATCGTGCCGTCGGTGAAGGCGACGCTGGCCGGGCCGTCCCACGGCTCCATCAGGCTCGCGTGGAAGCGGTAGAACGCGCGCCGCTTCGGCTCCATCCCCGGGTCGTTCTCCCACGCCTCGGGGATCATCATGAGCATCGCGTGCGGCAGGCTGCGGCCGGACAGGTGCAGCAGCTCGAGCACCTCGTCGAAGCTCGCCGAGTCGGACGCCTCCGGCGTGGTGATCGGGAAGAGCCGCTTGATGTTGCCGGGCAGCTCCTTCGACTGCAGCAGCGCCTCGCGGGCGGCCATCCAGTTCTTGTTGCCCCGGATGGTGTTGATCTCGCCGTTGTGGGCGATGAAGCGGTACGGGTGGGCGAGCGGCCACGCCGGGAACGTGTTGGTGGCGAACCGGGAGTGGACCAGCGCGATCGCGCTGGACACGCGCGCGTCGAGCAGGTCGGGGAAGAACTCCGGCAGCTGGTCAGGGGTGAGCATGCCCTTGTAGGTGATGGTCCGCGAGGACAGCGACGGGAAGTACGCGCCGACGCCGCGCTGCGAGGTCTCGCGCTCGGCCTGCTTGCGGATGGTGAACGCGACCCGGTCGAGCTCGATGCCGCTCAGCCGCGCACCGGCCGGGCCGGCGGGCGAGTCGGAGAGCCGGTGGGCCGCGAGGAACACCTGCTGGATGGTGGGGCGGGCGTCCTCGGCGGTCTGGCCGAGCCCGTCCGGGCGCACCGGCACGTCGCGCCAGCCGAGGATCTCGCCGCCCTCGACCAGGGCGTACTTCTCCACGATCTTGATGGCGCGGGCCCGCTGCGCCCCGTCGTTGGGCAGGAACGCCAGGCCGGTCACGTACTCGCCGGCGGGCGGCAGCTCGAAGCCGGCGATCGCGCGGTAGAACTCGTCCGGAACCTGGATCATGATGCCGGCGCCGTCGCCGGTGTTGTACTCCGCGCCACGCGCCCCCCGGTGGTCGAGGCGGATCAGCGCGGACAGCCCCTTGGCGACCACGTCGTGGGAGCGGCGGCCGTAAAGATCGGCAACGAAGGCCACACCGCACGCGTCGCGTTCGGTGGAGGGGTCATAAAGCCCCTGGGAAGGCGGAAATGCCACCGGGCCTCCTGTCGTCACTGGTGTTACGTATCAAGGTCGGGACGACGTCGGCCCTGCAAAGTCTCTAGAGTCTACGTTAAGGGGTGCCGATCTCCGCCACTCCTGATGGATCACACTTGCCGTGGGCGAAACCACCTTCTCGGCGCAATCGGGTAGCCGGCTGTACTAACCGAGACGTGGCCGGGCGTATTGGGTAGTCTCGCGCGGTGGCGCTACAGGATACCGACGTCTTCGTCAGGCTCGAGCGGTTTTACGACGCCCTTCCCCGACCTTACGCACGTGTCGAGGATTTCGGCGGACTTGTGCTCTTTGTCCGCGAGGGTGAGGGCTGGCCCTACTATGCCCGCCCCAGGATCGGTGCGGACACCCCGTCCGCCGCCGATATTACTGCCGCCCGGCAGAGGCAGCGTGATCTGGGGCTGCCCGAGGCGTTCGAGTGGGTCCACGAGACCACTCCGGACCTGCTCGCCGTCGCCCGCTCGGCCGGCCTCGACGTGCTCCTCGCGCCGCTGCTGGTGCTCGAGCAGGCGGCGCTCGTGCCCGACCTGCCGGTCCAGGGCGGCACGATCCGCTTCCTCGACCCGGCGTCGCCCGACTTCGCCGCCGAGGTCTTCGCCGCCCGGTCGGTGGCCCAGCACGCGTTCGCCGGCGCCCCCGCCGCGAAGGTGTCCGCGGCCCAGATCGAAGCCGACCGGCAGCGGCTCGCCACAGGTGACTACTACTTGACGGTGGTCGATTCCCCGACGGAGGGAATTCTCGCCACCGGCACGCTCATGCGCGTCGGCGACGTCGCCGAGATCGCCGGTGTCGCGACTCTTCCCGCAGCTCGCGGGCGTGGCTACGCCTCGCAGCTCACCGCGTCGCTCGCCCGCCGGGCACTGACCGAGGGCGTCGACCTGGTATTCCTTTCCGCGGGCGACGACGACGTGGCGCGCCTCTACACCAAGGTGGGCTTCCGGCGCGTGGGCACGGCTTGCATAGCGGAGCCGGCGGCAGCGCCGCTCTGAGGTCCGAGAGAGGAACGGGCATGGATCTCGGGATAGCCGGCCGCACCGCCCTGATCGTCGGCGGCAGCGGGCTGCTGGGCCGCGCCGTCGCCGCCGCGCTGCTGGCCGAGGACGTGCGCGTCGTCCTGGCGGCCCGCGACAAGGCCCGCCTGGCCGACGCCGCGCACAGCCTCGACGACGAGGTCGCCTGCCTCACCCTCGACACCCGCGAGCCCGCCTCGATCCGGGCCGCCGCCGAGCGCCTCGGCACCATCGACATCCTGGTCAACGCCGCCGCGCCGCCCGCGCAGACCCTCGACCCGGCCCGCGACCGCGACCCCGCCCAGATCCTCGGCGCGCTCGACGCCAAGGCCGGCGGCTACCTGCGCGCCATGGACGCCGTCCTGCCCCGCATGCGCGAGGCCGGCTTCGGCCGCGTCGTCAACATCAGCGGCCAGAACGCCCACCTCACCCGCTCGGTCACCGGCGCCGTGCGCAACCAGGCGGTCATCACCGCCGCCAAGGCCCTGGCCGACGCCTACGCCGGCACCGGCGTCACCATCAACGTCGTCAACCCCGGCATCGTCACCGACATCCCGTCCCCCGCCGTCGCCCCCGCCACCGGCGGCGAGTCCACCCCCGAGCAGGTCGCCGCCCTCGTCGCCTTCCTCTGCTCCGCCCAGGCCGCCACCATCTCCGGCGAGTCCATCGCCGTCGGCCACCGCGTCTTCGGAGTGCAATAACCGCAGAGGTACGCCTTGCCGAAAGGCACCCGCCGCGGGGATCAGCCACTGCCGTCCCGGCCTCCCGTCGCCGGTTCCGGGCTGTCCTGCGCCACCGGCAGGCCGGCCACCTGCCCCCTGCGGCCCGTGCCGCCGCTCACGCCCGGCGACGTCCACCCGTGCTCCGCCAAGCGGTCTCGCGCAAGGCGATCTCGTTGCTCCCCTCGACCGACTCCCGCTCGGCCGCCCCGCTCGGCCGCCCGCTCGGCCGCCCCGCTCGGCCGCCCCGCTCGGCCGCCCCGCTCGGCCGCCCGCTCGGCCGCCCCGCTCGGCCGCCCGCTCGGCCGCCCGCTCGGCCGCCCCGCTCGGCCGCCCGCTCGGCCGCCGGCCAAAGGCGCGGGCCAGTCCGGCGAGGTCGGCGCGCCGCGCGTTCGGGATCGTCCGGGAAGTCGGCGCGGGTGGACCGGGCGGGGCATCGTGGAAGGGCAACCCCCGGACCGCGGCGGTGGGGCGGCCCGCCAGGGGCCGGCGCGCCAAAGGTGGTCGCCGGGCCGGCTCGGCAGCCCGGTGACCCGCCGGCCATTCGCCGTCTCCGCCGCCGCTCGGGGGGCGATCCGCGGCGCGGGCACGAACGGCCTAGCGGGTCGCCAGCAGGGACAGCAGGCGCAGGTTGTCGGCGGAGGCGCTGCCCGGGTCGGTGGTGTAGACGAACAGCGTCTGGTCGTCGTCGCCGGGGAGGGTCAGGGCCTCGTACCGGATGGTGATGGGGCCGACGGCGGGGTGGGTCATGCGCTTGGTGCCGTGGGTGCGCTCATGCACCTGGTGCGCGTTCCACCACGTACGGAACTCGGGGCTCTTGATCGTCAGCTCGCCGACCAGCTCCGCGAGCAGCGGGTCGTCCGGGAAGCGGCCCGCGTAGAGGCGCAACGTGCCGGCCACGTCGGCGGCGACCGCCGGCCAGTCCAGGTAGACCTCGCGGGCGGCCGGGTCGAGGAAGACCCACCGGGTGTAGTTGCGGTGCCGGGGCGGCAGCAGCGTCCAGTCGGTGAGCAGGGCGCGGGCCAGGGCGTTCGAGGCCAGGATGTCGGTGCGGCGGCCCACGATGAACGCGGGATGGTCGGTCATCGAGGCGATCATCTGCTGCATCGCCGGGCGCACCCGCTGCGCGGGAAGCGGATCGGCCCGGTGCCGCGGCGGCCGGGCCAGGTCGGTGAGGTGGGCGTGCGCGGCGGCGTCGAGCCGGAAGACGCGGCTCAGCGCGTCGACCACGGCCTCGGACGGGCTGGTGTGCCGGCCCTGCTCCAGGCGCGTGTAGTAGTCGACGCTGACGCCGGCGAGCTGGGCCACCTCCTCGCGGCGCAGGCCACGCACCCGGCGGCCGGACGGCGCATCGCCGATCCCGGCCGCCTCGGGGCTCATCCCGGTCCGGCACTTCCTCAGGAACTCCCCCAGCGCTGCCACGCCTCCCATGGTCGCCCGTGCGGAGCGCGGCGGACAGGGGCTGGGTGGGCATGGCGTTCCCCGGTACGGCTGGGCCAGCTCGGACCTGTCCGCCGGCGCCCGCCGCCGGAAGCCTGGACGGCATGACAGACAACACCACCTGGTTCGTCACCGGCGCCTCCCGGGGACTCGGTCTCGAGCTCGTCAAGCAGCTGCTGGCGGACGGCCGCGACGTCACCGCCACCACCCGATCCGCCGACCGGCTCCGGGCAAACCTCGGCGGGACCGACACGAGCCGGCTGCGGGCGATCGAGGTCGACCTCGCGGACGAGCGGCAGGTACAAGAGGCCGTCGCGGCGGCCGGCGACATCGACGTGGTCGTCAACAACGCGGGGTACGGGTTCCTCGCCGCCGTCGAGGAGGTCACCGACGCCGAGGCCCGGCAGATGTTCGACGTGCAGGTCTTCGGGGTGTGGAACGTGCTGCGGGCGGTGCTGCCGTCGTTGCGCGAGCGGCGCCGCGGGCACATCGTCAACGTGTCGTCGATCCTCGGGCTGACGGCCTTCGGAGGCTGGGGTCTCTACTGCGCCGGCAAGTACGCGCTCGAAGGGCTCACCGAGTCGCTCGCCGCCGAGGTCGCGGGGCTCGGGATCCGGGTCACGCTGGTCGAGCCGGGCTACCTGCGCACGGACTTCCTCCGCCCGTCCTCGCTCGGGCTCGCCACACGAACGGTCGACGGCTACGAGGCGATCCGCGAGATGACCCAGGCGCACCTCGCGATGCCGGGCACCCAGCTCGGCGACCCGGCGAAGGCGGCGGCCGCGATCATCGAGCTGGCCGACCGCGCGGACGGGCCGCTGCACCAGCTGCTCGGCTCCGACTCGTACGGGCTGGCCAAGGCCCGGATCGAGGCGCTCGCGCAGGACGTCGAGGCCGGCCGGGAGCTGGCCGTCACGACCGACGTGAGCTGAGCGAGGCGGCGGCGCGGGCCGACCGAGGGGGCGGCGCGGGCCGAGCGAGGGGGCGGCGCGCGGTCAACCGAGGCGGCGGCGCTCCAGGCCCTCCAGCAGCAGGTCGAGGGCGAAGGCGAACTCGCGCTCGTCGTCGCAGCCGCCGAGCGGGCCGTCGTGGGTGACGGCGGCGGCCAGCTCGGCGACGTGCGGCATGGTCTCGGCCCAGGCCGCCGGCGGCGGGGGCGCGGACGGGTCGGGAGTGTCGTCGAACAGGTCCTGGCTGAAGCCGAGCAGGCGGCTGCCGAGCAGGTGGATGGCGTGGTGGCCGAGGTCGACCGAGCAGCCGCCCGCGCGCATGACGGCCAGCACGCGCTCGATGTGCAGGATCACGGCGGGCGGCGGCTCGCCGCGGCCCTGCAGGACGGGCACCACCCACGGGTGGCGCAGCATCGTGGCGCGGGCCTGCATGATCAGCGAACGCAGCCGCTCGGTCCACGGGCCCTCCGCGGGCGCCGCGGCGATGCCCGAGACGACCGCGTCGGCCATCGCCGCGAGCAGCGTGTCCTTGTCGCGCAGGTGGTAGTAGATCGACATCGCGTCGACGCCGAGGTGCTGGGCGAGGCGGCGCATGCTCAGCCCGTCGAGCCCGTCGCGGTCGGCCAGCTCGACGGCCGCCGCGACGATGCCCTCCCTGGTGAGCCGGGCGGAGGAACGGGTCGTGGATCCCGCGCGTCTTGGCACGAACCGCATCCTACTTGTTCTCCTACGCCGTAGGGTTTACCCTACGGCGTAGACCTACACCGTAGAGAACGGGGTACAGCGATGTCCGCGACACTCCCTCCGAGATGGTTCGTCCGCGGCGCCTGGGTGGCGCACAAGGCGCTGCTGCGCGTCAGCGCCGACCGGATCGGCATGTCCACGCCGACGCCCGGCGGCCAGTTCGGCTACCTGCGCCTGCACACGGTCGGCCGCCGCTCGGGCACGCCCCGGGCCGTGGTGCTCGGCTACATCGAGGACGGCGACCGCCTGGTCACCCTCGCCATGAACGGCTGGGACGCCGCCGACCCGGGCTGGTGGCACAACCTGCGCGCCCGCCCCGAGGCCACCGTCGACCTGGCCGGCGGCGAGACCCGCGCGGTGACGGCCCACGAGGCCACCGGCGACGAGCGCGACCGGCTGTGGGCCGCCCTGCACGACTACACGGGCTACGGCGACCTGGACGCCCACGCCGCCAAGCGCGGGCGCGCGACGGCCGTGGTGGTGCTCAGTCCGGCGGCGACCAGTCCGGCGTAGGGGCCGTCATCCGCGGGCGCATGTGGTTGAGGGCCGCGTCCCGGGCGCGCAACGCCAGCCGGCCCCGGGCCTGCACGACCGCGGACATGCGGCGGGTCTGGCGCACGACGCTGGTGGTGCGCGGGCGGCGCAGCCGGCTGTACGTGTCGATCGCGGTGGCCAGCTCCTCGCCGGGCCGCGCGCCCGCGACCAGCGCCCCGAGGGTGGCCGCGTCCTCGAAGGCGAGGCACGCGCCCTGGCCCAGGTGATGCGGCATGGCGTGCGCCGCGTCGCCGAGCAGCACCACACCGCCGGGCCCCGACCCGAAGCCGTACGTGCGGGGCAGCGGCCGCAGCTCGCGCACCTCCTGGGGCACCAGGTCGTCCGGGTGCGTCGCGGCCAGCAGCTCGCCGATCGGCTCGTGCCAGCCGGCGAACCAGCGGCGCAGCAGCGCGAGCTGCGTGGCCGGCGGCTCGGGGCGCGGCGCACCCGCGGCGGTCGCCACCCAGGAGACCCCGCCGTCACCGAGCGGGATCGAGACGAAGCGGTAGCCGGCGCCCAGCGTCTCGCCGCCGGCGGCGTGCGCCGTGGGCAGCCGGTACGCGGGGACCAGCGCCTGCCACGCGGCGAAGCCGGAGCCCACGGCCGCCGACTCGGGAGCGAGCTCGCGCCGCACCCGGCTGTCGATGCCGTCCGCCGCGACGATCAGATCCGCCTCGATCATCGTGCGGCCGTCGCCCACCGCCGGGCGCAGGCCGCGGCCCGTGCGCACGGCCGTGACCGCGAAACCCGTGCGGACCTGCACGTAGTCACCGAGCCCGGCGATCAGCACGTCGTAGAGATCCGCCAGGCGCACCGCGGCCGGGGCGGGGCCGCAGCCCTCCCGGCCGCGCGGGGTGACCAGCCACTGCCCGTCCGGGCGCCGCACCCCGCCGTCGGGCAGCGCGGCCGCGATCGACGACCAGCCGCCGGCCGGGTCGAGCGACTCCAGGGCGCGGCGGCCGTTGGGCCAGAGCACCAGGGCGGTCGGCCGGGCGGCGATCCGCTCGGCCCGCTCCAGCAGCGTCACCTGCCAGCCGGCACGCGAGAGGGCGCCGGCGGCGGCCAGCCCGGCCATGCCGGCACCGACCACGACGGCGGCCCGTCCGGCCACCCCGCCGCCGCCCTGGGATCGACTCACCTCGTGAGGCCCGTCCGACTACCCCGGTCAGCGTTCGTCGTTCTTGTGCTGTGACTCGACGTCGATGTCGCCGCCGGAGGCACCGTCCGGGCCCGTGCCGGCCTGCGCCCCGGTGGCCAGGACCGCCTCGCCCACACCGGCGGGGCCGGCCGGATCGGCCGGCTCGAGCGGGTCGCCGCCCGCGGCGATCTCCTCGGCCATGTCCTGCGGGGTCTCCGGCGGCAGGATGCCGGTCCGGCGATAGGCCTCGAAGCGCGCGTGGCTGACCACCTGGTAGCCCTTCGGCGCGCGGGCCGGCTCGCCGGCGCCGGTCACGTCGACCTGGCTGACGTCGCCCTCGGCGGCCGGCTCCGGCAACGACTCGGGAGCGTCGTCGGGCACCACGTAGGCGCGGGGGCCGCGCACCACGAGGAAGTAGATCAGCGCCAGCACGAAGAACACGATCGCGGTGAAGACGTTGAGCCGGACACCGAAGAAGTGGTTGGCCTCGTCGACCCGGAGCATCTCGATCCACGCGCGGCCGGCCGTGTAGGCCATCACGTACAGCGCGAAGGCACGCCCCCGGCCGAACTTGAACTTGCGGTCGGCGAGCCACACCAGCAGCGCGACGCCCAGGTCCCAGATCAACTCGTACAGGAACGTGGGGTGATAGAGGTCGGGCAGCGTCACCGCCTGGCCGTCGATCACCGTGGCGTGCCCGGGGTTGGAGCGGTCCATGTCGTGGACCTCGAGGCCCCACGGCAGCGTGGTGACCTTGCCGTACAGCTCGTTGTTGAACCAGTTGCCGAGCCGGCCGATGCCCTGCGCCACCGGCAGGCCGACCGCGAGCGAGTCGGCGACCAGGGCGAACGGGATGCCGAGCTGGCGGGCACCGATGTAGGCGCCGAGGGCGCCGCCGAGCACCGCGCCCCAGATGCCGAGGCCACCCTCCCAGATGTAGAAGGCGCGGATCGGGTCACCGCCGGCGCCGAAGTAGTCCTGCGGCGAGGTGATCAGGTGGTATATGCGGGCGCCGATGATGCCGAACGGCACCGCCCACACCGCGATGTCGAGCGACGCCCAGCGCGCGACGCCCCGGCTGCGCATCCGGTACTCGAGGATGTAGACGGCGGCGACGATGCCCAGCACGATGCAGAGCGCGTACGCGCGCACGGGCAGGCCGAGCACGTGCCAGACGGACGTCGTCGGACTCGGGATCGCGGCGATAATCACGGTTGCACACGCTACCGCCGATGCCGGGGACCCGGGCGCTCAGGGCGCGCCTAGTTTCGCGGGTTGCGCACACCTTCGGCGAGCTCGGCGCTGAGCGCGCGCAGCCGGGTGATGCCGGTGGCCCGGTCGGGCGCGTCGAGCACGCAGCGGATGAGCGCGCTGCCCACGATCACGCCGTCGGCGAAACCGGCGACCTGGGCGGCCTGCGCGCCGTTGCCGACGCCCAGCCCCACGCCGACCGGCATGTGCGGATCGGCGTGCCGGACCCGGTCGACCAGCTCGGGGGCCTGCGACGACACCGAGGTGCGGGCGCCGGTGACGCCCATCAGCGCGGTGGCGTAGACGAAGCCGCGGCACTGGGCGACGGTCATCGCGATCCGCTCGTCGGTCGACGACGGCGAGACCAGGAACGTGCGGTCGATGCCGTGCTCGTCGGAGGCGGCGATCCACTCGGCCGCCTCGTCCGGGATCAGGTCCGGCGTGATCATGCCGGTGGCGCCGGCCGCGGCCAGGTCGCGCGCGAACGCGTTCACCCCGTACTTCTCGATGGGGTTCCAGTAGGTCATCAGCACCACCGGGGCGCCGGTGCCCGCGACCGCCTCGATGATCCGCAGGGTGTCGCGGGTGCGCACCCCGGCGGCGAGCGCGATGTCGCTGGCCCGCTGGATGACCGGGCCGTCCATCACCGGGTCGGAGTAGGGCAGCTCGACCTCGATGACGTCGCAGCCGGCCTCGTGCATCGCGATCATCGAGGCGATGCTGTCCTCGACGGTCGGGAAGCCCGCCGGCATGCAGCCGATGAGCACCGACCTGTTCTCGGCCCTCGCCTTCGCGAAGACTTCGGCGATGCTCACTCTTGCTCTCCCGGGACGATGGTCTCGACCGGGTCGAGAATGCCGAAGTAGGCGCCCGCGGTGTGCACGTCCTTGTCGCCGCGGCCGGACAGGTTGACCACGATGGTCGGGGTGCGGCCCAGCTCCTCGCGCAGCCGCGGGGCGATCCGGGCGGCGCCGGCCAGCGCGTGCGCGCTCTCGATCGCCGGGATGATGCCCTCGGTGCGGCAGAGCAGCTGGAACGCGGCCATCGCCTCGGCGTCGGTCACCGGCTCGTACGTCGCCCGGCCGGTGTCGTGCAGCCAGGCGTGCTCCGGGCCGACGCCCGGGTAGTCGAGGCCCGCCGAGATCGAATGCGACTCGATCGTCTGGCCGTCGTCGTCCTGGAGCACGTACGTGCGGGCGCCGTGCAGCACCCCCGACGAGCCACCGGTGATCGACGCGGCGTGCCGGCCGGTCTCGACGCCGTCGCCGCCCGCCTCGAAGCCGTAGAGCTGCACCGCCTCGTCCGGCACGAAGGCGTGGAAGATGCCGATCGCGTTGGAGCCGCCGCCCACGCACGCCGCGACCGCGTCGGGCAGCCGGCCGGTCAGCTCGAAGCACTGCGCCCGGGCCTCCACCCCGATCCCGCCCACGAAGTCGCGCACGATCTCGGGGAACGGGTGCGGCCCGGCGGCCGTGCCGAGCAGGTAGTGCGTGGTGTCGACGCTCGCCACCCAGTCGCGCAGCGCCTCGTTGAGCGCGTCCTTGAGCGTGCGGGAGCCGTTGGTCACCGGCACGACGGTCGCGCCGAGCATGCGCATGCGTGCCACGTTGAGCGCCTGGCGCTCGGTGTCGGTCTCGCCCATGTAGACGACGCACTCGAGGTCGAGCAGGGCCGCCGCCGTCGCGCTGGCCACGCCGTGCTGGCCGGCGCCCGTCTCGGCGATCACCCGCGGCTTGCCCATCCGCTTGGCGAGCAGCGCCTGGCCCAGCACGTTGCGCACCTTGTGGGCACCGGTGTGGTTGAGGTCCTCGCGCTTGAGCAGGATCTCGGCGCCCACCGCGGCGGAGAACCGCTCGGCCCGGTAGAGCAGCGAGGGCACGCCGGCGTAGTTGACCAGCAGGCTCTCGAACTCGGCCTGGAAGACCGGGTCGGTCTTGGCCGACCGGTACGCGGCCTCGAGCTCGTCGAGCGCGCGCACCAGGGCCTCGGGCACGAAGCGCCCGCCGTACCGCCCGAAGTGCCCCGCCAGGTCGGGCAGCGAAGGAGCAGTCATCGAACGGGCCTCGGGGTCGCGGGATGGTTGCCGGCGTTGACCAGCTCGGCCACGGCGTCGCGCGGGCTCTTCTGGGTCACCAGACCCTCACCCACCAGGACGGCGTCCGCGCCGGCCGACGCGTACCGGATCAGGTCGTGCGGACCGCGCACGCCCGACTCGGCGATCTTGACGACGTTGTTGGGCAGGCCCGGCGCGATGCGCTCGAAGACGGACCGGTCCACCTGAAGCGTGCGCAGGTCGCGGGCGTTCACCCCGATGACCTTGGCGTTCGCCTCCAGCGCCCGGTCGGCCTCCTCCTCGTTGTGCACCTCGACGAGCGCGGTCATGCCCAGCGACTCGATGCGCTCGAGCAGGCCCATCAGCACGTTCTGCTCGAGGGCGGCCACGATGAGCAGCACCAGGTCGGCGCCGTGCGCCCGCGCCTCGTGCACCTGGTACGACGAGATCACGAAGTCCTTGCGGAGCACCGGGATCTGAACGGAGGCACGCACCGCCTTCAGATCGTCGAGCGACCCGCCGAACCACCGGCCCTCGGTGAGCACGCTGATGACACGGGCGCCACCCGCCGCGTACTCCCCCGCGAGCTCCGCGGGATCGGGGATCTCCGCGAGCGCGCCCTTGGACGGCGACGACCGCTTCACCTCCGCGATCACCGCCACGCCCGGCTTACGCAACGCCGCGTAAGCGTCGATCGCCGGTGGCGCCGCCGCTGCCAGCTCCCGAACCTGCTCCAGCGGCACCCGCTCCTGGCGTGCCGCCACGTCCTCGCGCACTCCCGCGAGAATCTCCTCCAGCACGTTCTGCGGCCCGCCAGTGCCCGCTTCCGTCTGCTGATCGGATGTCACGTAATGACTCCCCTCTCCGGGTGTCCTCCGCCCGATGCTAGGAGGTGGCGGTCGCGCAAGGCCCCCCGGGGTATGGCACGCCTCACGAGATGGGCTCGGGCATAATGCGGCCTGATCAACGGCGGTGTGTCACTTCTGTCACATGGCTCACGCCGCCCGCGGGCCGCTGTGCTGGGACACCTCATCTGATCGGTGGATCCCACGGCGCGTTGACCCGAGCGTCACGCTCCGGAAATACGGTCCGGCCACAATCGGGGCGAGGCAAACTGGTTCGGGCGTCCCCGGACGTTTCCTCTTGTCGATGCCTTCCAGCGATGTGGAGTAATCCCGTGGCAGCCACCCGGACCGAGGTCGTCGAGCCGACTCGCCCCACCGGCTTCGCCGACGCCTCCCGCGCCATCGTCTCCGCCGCCGCCGACCTGGTCGCCGGCCTCCAGCGGGCGGTGATCGGCCCCGGCAACGTCCGCACGGCCCGCGACAACGCGTGGGCCGCCACCCTGGAGGACAGGGCCCGCCACGAGGCCCGCGCCGAGCTCAGCCGCGAGGTCGCCGCCCTGGTCGCCCGCCGCACGGCCCAGGCTGGCCCCACAGCCCAGGCCGGCCCCACAGCCCAGGCCGGCCCCGCGGCGCAGGCTCGCCCCACAGCCCAGGCCCGCCCCACAGCCCAGGCCCACCCCACAGCCCAGGCCCACCCCGCAGCGCAGGCCCGCCCCGCAGCGCAGGCCCGCCCCGCAGCGCAGGCCCGCCCCGCAGCGCAGCCTCGCCCCGCAGCCCAGGCCCCCTCCGCCGTCCAGCCCCGCCTCACGGCGCAGGCTCACTCTGCGGCCCAGGCCCACAGCACCGCGACGACCGCGGCTGCCAAGCGGCACAACACCAAGCGGCCCCTCGCCAAGACCGTCTGACGCGCGAACGGCCTTGTGCCGCAGCGCCAGGCACCACGCCGGCGGGCGGCGGCACCACATCGCCCGCTTCCCTTCCGGACATTTACGAAATATCCGGAAGTCGAGATGTGAGACATGCTTGCCGCTTCCTCGACGGTCGCGCCCCTGCGACCGTCGAGCGGTCGCTGCACTGCCGCCCACCAAGCCGCTGCCCATCGCGCCGCTGCCCATCGCGCCGCTGCCCATCGCGCCGCCGCCCATCGCGCCGCCGCCCATCGCGCCGCCGCCCAACGCGCCGCCGCCCAACGCGCCGCCGCCCAACGCGCCGCCGCCCAACGCGCCGCCGCCCACCAAGCCGCCGCCCACCAAGCCGCCGCCCACCAAGCCGCCGCCCACCAAGCCGCCGCCCACCAAGC
>NZ_BOMI01000161.1 GCF_016862115.1 Paractinoplanes deccanensis | reverse complement strand
CCAAGCCGCCGCCCACCAAGCCGCCGCCCACCAAGCCGCCGCCCACCAAGCCGCCGCCCACCAAGCCGCCGCCCACCAAGCCGCCGCCCTCTGCGACTATCGATGGATGGAGCGCACCCCCGCGGCGACCGTGACGCTGCGCCCTGCCCGGCTCGAGGATCTCGGCGTTCTCTTCGAGCAGCAGCGGGAGCCCGAGGCGAACCGCCGGGCGAACTTTCCCGCTCGGGGGCGCGAGGCCTTCTTCACCCACTGGACCGAGCGGATCCTCGGGGACGACACCGTGCGGGTGCGGACCATCGCCGTGGATGGCTTCATTTCCGGATACGTCGTGGCGTGGTGGCAGGACGGGCGCCGGACTGTCGGCTACTGGCTGGGCCAGGATTTCTGGGGTCGTGGCATCGGCACTCGTGCGCTGCGCTCCTTCCTCGACGTCGAGAAGACCCGGCCCCTGTACGCGGACACCGACGTCGGCAACGTCGCGTCGCGGCGGCTGCTCGAACGCTGCGGTTTCGAGCTGGTCGAGACGGTCGACACGGGCGAGGTCCGATACGACCTGCTGATCCTGCGGTAGCCGCCCGATCCAAGATCACCGTCGGCGGATCGGGCCGTGGCCGGCTCGTCAGGAGGTGGGGTCGTCGCCTCGGTCGAGGGCGTCCCAGGCGGCCCGGGTGTCGACGGGGCGGTCGTCGAGGCTGTCGGCGGGGCCGTCGGCGGGCTTCGTTCGGGACGGCACCGGGGTGCCGGCCGGCCGGGAGCCGGGTGCGGGTGACTGCGGTTGGGGGCCCTTACGCTCGTACCGCGCCGACATGCGTGGCCACAAGTGGCCCTGGCGCGCGGCAGTCAGGCCGCCCACCGCGATGATCGCGCCGCCCAGGGCGCAGGCGATCGGCCAGAAGGTGGCGCCCGCGCCCGCCTCGCCGACGTCCAGGCCGGCCCGGCCGAGGGCCGCGCCGATGACGATGCCCAGGCCGGCCAGGGTGAGCAGGACGCCCAGCGTGCGCCGCACCCAGCCGTGGGTGGCCAGCAGCGCGCCCGTGCCGGCGAGCGCCACCAGCGCCAGGCCGATCAGCCACGGCGCCACGTCCGCACCCGTCTGCGGGGTGCGCAGGTCCGACATGCCGGGGCGGTGGGCCACCTCCAGCGACCATGTGCGGGTGGCGCCGTACGCCGCCAGGCCCGCGCCGGCCAGGCAGGCCACCAGGGACAGCAGGTAGGAGCGGCGGTGGTTCATCGCGCGGCGCGCAGGGTCTCTGCCGAGGCGATCGCGGCCAGCACGGCGGCCGCCTTGTTGCGGGTCTCCTGCTCCTCGGCCGCCGGGTCGGAGTCGGCGACGATGCCCGCCCCGGCGCCCACGTAGGCGACGCCGTCCTTGAGCAGGGCCGTGCGGATCGCGATCGCCATGTCCATGTCGCCGGCGAAGCCGAAGTAGCCGACCGTGCCGCCGTACAGGCCGCGGCGGGTCGGCTCCAGCGACTCGATGATCTCCATGGCGCGGACCTTGGGCGCGCCCGACAGGGTGCCCGCCGGGAAGGTCGCCGCGAGCGCGTCGAAGGCGCTGCGGTCGTCGCGCAGCTCGCCGGTGACCGTCGAGACGATGTGCATGACGTGGCTGTAACGCTCGATGCGGGCGAACTCCGGCACCTCGACCGTGCCCGGCTTGCACACCCGGCCCAGGTCGTTGCGGCCCAGGTCGACCAGCATCACGTGCTCGGAGCGCTCCTTGGGGTCGGCGAGCAGCTCGGCGGCGAGCGCGTTGTCCTGCTCGGGGGTCGCGCCGCGCCAGCGGGTGCCGGCGATCGGGTGGAGCAGGGCGCGCCGGGTGCCCTGGTCGTCGGCGCTCACCTTGAGGTGCGCCTCCGGCGACGAGCCGACGATGTCGAAGTCGTCGAAGCGCAGCAGATACATGTACGGGCTCGGGTTGGTCGCGCGCAGCACCCGGTAGACGTCGAGCGGGTTGGCGTCGGTGGGCCGCTCGAAGCGCTGCGCCACCACGATCTGGAAGCACTCGCCGGCCCGGATCGCCTCCTTCGCCTCGTCGACCGCCTTCTGGTACTCGCCCGGGGCGGTGCGGCTGACCGGCTCGCCGGCGGGCGTCCGCTCCACCGTGGAGATCATCGGCGGGGTGGGCCGGGACAGTGCCGTGGTCATCGCGTCGAGACGGCCCACTGCCTGGTGGTACGCGGCGCGCCGCTCGTCGTCGCTCGCGCCCTCGGCGAGCACCGCGTTCGCGACCAGGATCGCCGACCCGTCGTAGTGGTCGAGCACCACCAGGTCGGTCGCGAGCATCATGCCGAGCTCGGGCAGCGGCAGGTCGTCGCTCGCGGTGCGCGGCAGGCGCTCGAAGCGGCGCACCAGGTCGTAGCTGAGATAGCCGACCATGCCGCCGGTCAGCGGGGGCAGGTCGCCGGGCGCCGGGCCGTCCGCGAGCGCGGCCACCGTCTCGCGCAGAGCAACGACAGGATCACCCTTCAGCGGTACGCCGGCAGGCGGCGTCCCCAGCCACCGGGCCTCACCGTCGCGCTCGACCAGAGTGGCGGCGCTGCGCACCCCGACGAACGAGTATCGCGACCAGGCCGCGCCCGACGGACCAGCGCCCTGCTCGGCCGACTCCAGCAGGAACGTGCCGGGCCCGCCGGCGAGCTTGGTGTAGACGCCGACCGGGGTCTCGCCGTCGGCCAGCAGCCTGCGCGTGACCGGGACGACCCGCCGGTGCCGCTGGAGGAAGTCCTCCTCGGTGGGGAAGACCGCGCCGCTGGTCATGACGTGGCCACCGGGAGCTCGTCGAAGAAGCAGGTGTGCTCGCCGGTGTGGCAGGCCGCGCCGACCTGCTCGACGGTGACCAGCAGGGCGTCGCCGTCGCAGTCGAGGGCGACGCTCTTGACGTGTTGGTGGTGGCCCGAGGTGGCGCCCTTGACCCAGTATTCCTGGCGGCTGCGCGACCAGTAGGTGGCGCGCCCGGTGGTCAGCGTGCGGTGCAGCGCCTCGTCGTCCATCCAGGCGAGCATGAGGACGTCGCCGCTGCCGTGCTCGCGCACGATCGCCGCGACGAGCCCGTCGGGGGTGCGCTTGAGCCGGGCGGCGATGGCCGGGTCCAGTTCGGTCTTGACTGCCACGCCCACGATTCTCCCCCATCGGCCGGACGGCTATTTACCCGCCACGACGCGGCCCACGATCCGGGCACAGGGGGTGTGCCCTCCGGCGCGGAACGGTACCGTCGTCGTGCGCCGCGCCCAGCCAGGGCGTCCCGCGAGGGCGGCGCACACAGTTCCGACGGGAGTCTGAAAGCGATGGAGCCGACGTCCAGCCCCGACAACGCTCGGTCCAACCGCGGCCTGGCCCGCTTCTGGCCGGTGCACCGCGAAGGCGAGGACGAGGCCACCGCGCCCGATTCGACCGAGATGCCGGCCACCCGTTCGGGTGAAACCGCGAGCGAGACCGAGATGGTCGCGCTCGGGTCCCGGCGCGCGACCGAGCCCGAGCCGTCCGCGCCGTCCGAGGACGAGCCGGCCGAGACCCCCGCCGCGGCCGGTGACACGCCGGCCGCCGCGTCGCGGCCCGAGCCGGCGACGCTGTCCGCCCCGCTCTCGCCCGCCGCTCCGGCCGGTCAGCACGGCCTGCCGGATCGGGATCCTGATCACTCCGGCCCCGGCGAGGACGAGAAGGACGACGCCCCGGCCGTAGAGTCCGCTCGGGCCACACCGTGGGATCCCGACGCCGGCACGTTCGGCGGTTTCGGGCTCGGCGGCCGCAACGGCCGGTTCCTCTTCGGCGGGCGCAACCCGCTGGAGCCGCGCCCCGCCGGCCTCAACGGGCACAGCCACGGCGGGACCAACGGCAGTGCCTCTACTGTGGAGGGCCCCGGTCAAGCGGCGGAGCACGACCAGAACGGGCACGACGAGAACGGGCACGACGAGAACGGGCGTGATGACATGAACGGACGCATCCCGACGACCGGCGACAACGGCAGCGCGCCGGTCTCCGGCCCCAGCGGGGCGACCGGCTGGGCGTCCGTGCCCACCTCGAAGCACCCGACGGTGAGCCCGACCTCCGGCGCGCCGACCTCGGGGGCACCGGTCTCCTCCGCTCCGGTGTCGCCCGCGTCGCCCGGCTCGCCGGCACCGGGCCTGGGCTTCGGCGGCAGCTACGGCGAGCCCCCGTCCTACACCCCGGCGCTGCCCGACCCGGCGAGCGGCCCCGTCTCGGGCGTCCCGGCCCCGCGCGCCGCCTCGGCGAGCATCCCGGTCCCGGCCGCCCCGCTGTCCAAGCCCCCGGCCACGTCCTCCACCACCTTCGGCGGCGACGGCGGCAGGTCCGCCACGACGTTCGGCGGCGACACCGGCTCGAAGTCGCCCGCCACGTTCGGCGGCGACGGCGGCTCCCCGTCGCCCGCCACCTTCAGCGATCTCGGCACCAAGCCGCCCGCCACGTTCGGCGATCTCGGCACCAAGCCGCCGGCCGCGTTCGACGGCGACGGCGGCGACAAGCCCGCGGCCGGCTTCCGCGCCGTCCCGGCCGCCGACGAGGACGCCCCGCCCCTGCCGCGCCGCTCGGCCAGCCTCGAGGACGCCGAGCCGGCCCGCCGCGGCCGCCGGGCCGCTCCCGAGGAGCCCGAGGAGAGGCACGAGGAGGCTCCGCTGCGCCCCGGCGACGTGGCCGAGGGGCACATCGCGTTCTGGGACGAGGACGCCGTCCGCCACTTCCGCGCGGCGTGGCACGAGGTCAAGGCCGAGTTCGTCGACGACCCCGAGACCGCGCTGACCCGGGCGCACGACCTGCTCACCGACGCGGTCAACGAGCTCACCGAGGCGCTGCTCGCCGAGCGCGACGAGCTCGACCCGCTGCGCGGCAACAAGACGCCCGACACCGAGAGCATGCGCATGGCGATGCGCGGCTACCGCGAGTTCCTCGACCGCATCCTGGCGCTCTAAACGCCCGTTCTCGCAGAAGCCGCCGCCCCGGGCACGGGGTGGCGGCTTCTTGTCATTTACGCCGGCGCGGAATTCATCTAGCGTTGAACTCATCAACCGATGAATTGCTGGAGGCGACAATGATCGAGGTGAACGACCTCGTGGTCGAGCGGGGGAAGCGCGAGGTGCTGCGCGGCATCACGTGCACGATCCCGACCGGCCTGGTGACCGGCCTGCTCGGGCCCAGCGGCAGCGGCAAGACCACCCTGATCAGGGCGATCGTCGGCGTGCAGATCGTCAAGTCGGGCACCGTGACGGTGCTCGGCGAGCCGGCCGGCAGCGCGAGCCTGCGCCGCACGGTCGGCTACGTGACCCAGTCGCCCAGCGTCTACGCCGACCTGACCGTGCGGGAGAACGTGCGCTACTTCGCCGCGCTCTACGGGCTGGGCGCCGCCGAGGCCGAGCGGGCCATCGACGACGTCGGCCTCGCGTCGGCGGCCACGCAGCTGGTCGGCAACCTCTCCGGCGGGCAGCGCAGCCGTGCCTCGCTGGCCTGCGCGCTGATCGGCACGCCGCGGCTGCTCGTGCTCGACGAGCCGACGGTCGGGCTCGACCCGGTGCTGCGCGCCGACCTGTGGGCGAAGTTCCACGCGCTCGCCGCCGAGGGCACGACCCTGCTCGTCTCGAGCCACGTGATGGACGAGGCCGGCCGCTGCGACCGGCTGCTGCTGATCCGCGAGGGCGTGCTGATCGGCGACGACACCCCGGCCGCCATCCGCGAGCGTGCGGGCACCGACGATCTCGAGGAAGCGTTCCTGCGGCGCATCCGGGAGCAGGTGCCGGCATGATTCTCCTGGCCACGACCGGGCGCATCCTCCGGCAACTGCGGCACGATCGGCGCACGGTGGCGATGCTCGTCGTCGTGCCGGTGCTGCTGCTGACGCTGCTCTATTTCATGTATCGCGACGCGGGCACCACGTTCGACCGGATCGCGCTCACCATGCTCGGCATCTTCCCGTTCGTGATCATGTTCCTGGTGACCAGCATCGCCATGCTGCGCGAGCGGACCACCGGCACCCTGGAGCGCCTGCTCACCACGCCGATGCGCAAGCTCGACCTGCTCTTCGGCTACGGGATCGCGTTCGGGCTCGCCGCCACCGTGCAGGGCGTGGTCGCCACCGGCGCCGCGTACTGGCTGCTCGGCCTGAGCACCACGGGCAGCGCCGGGCTGGTGGTGCTGGTGGCCGTGCTCAACGCGGTGCTCGGGGTGGCGCTCGGCCTGTTCTGCAGCGCCTTCGCCCGCACCGAGTTCCAGGCCGTACAGTTCCTTCCGGTGGTGGTCGTGCCCCAGATCCTGCTCTGCGGGCTGTTCGTGCCGCGCGAGCAGATGGCCGGCTGGCTCGAGGCGATCAGCAACGCGCTGCCCCTGACGTACGCGGTGGACGCGCTCGCCCAGGTCGGCCGCTACGCCGAGCCCACGGCCGACATGTGGTGGGATCTGGTGATCGTCGCGGGCGCGGTCGTGGCGGCGCTCGTCCTCGCGGCCGCGACGTTGCGACGGCGTACCGGCTAGGAGGCATGTTCTTGACACGGCGGAGCGGGCGGCGTCCCGGCAACCAGGACACCCGGGCGTCCATCCTGGAGGCCGCCCGGGCCACGTTCGCCGAGAAGGGGTACGACAAGGCGTCGATCCGCGCCATCGCGGCCGACGCCAAGGTCGACCCGGCGCTGGTCCACCACTACTTCGGCACCAAGGAGAAGCTCTTCCTCGCGGCGCTGAACGCCCCGATCAACCCGGGCGAGCTGATCCCGCAGGCGCTGGCCGGCCCGCGCGACCAGGCGGGCGTGCGGCTCGTGCGGATGGCGCTGTCGGTGTGGGACTCCCCGGCCGGCGCGGCCGCCCTGGCGGTCTTCCGCTCGGCGCTGAGCAACGAGTGGACCGCGCGGCTGCTGCGCGAGTTCGTGGTCACCCAGATCCTGCGCCGGGCGGTCAGCGAGCTGGTCACCGACCCGGCGGAGGCGCCGATGCGCTCGGCGCTGGTCGCGACGCAGATCGCCGGGACGATGGTGATCCGCTACGTGCTGCGGATCGAGCCGGTGGCCGGCGCCGATCCCGAGGTGCTCGCCGCCGCGATCGGCCCGAACATCCAGCGCTTCCTGACCGAGCCGCTCGATCTGACCGGGCCGCTCGATCTGACCGGGCCGCTCGATCTGACCGGGCCGCTCAGTCCCCGCAGCGGTGACACAGCACCGGGTGCAGCAGGTGAGCCAGATCATGGCGGTCGGTGACCGGGCGCGGGAAGGCGAGGCGGGCCAGCTTGTCGTCGAGCCGGACCATGAAGCCGTAGCGGTCCATCCGTACCACCTGAGGCTCGGCCTTGGGCTGGAACGCCGAGCCGAGCTGACGGCGCACGTAGGCGCTCATCTCGGCCTCATGGTGGTCGAGCAGGTCGGCGATCAGGTCGAACTCGATGCGGCACAGCGGGTCGGGCGTCGCCTCGGCCCAGTCGTCCACGTCGACGTCGACGAGGTTCTCGTTGCGCTCGTAGCGCACCTCGGCCACGTCCATCCGGTGCAGCACCTGACCGGCCCCGACGTCGAGCAGGTCGCCCGAGGCGTCGACGTCGGCGTAGTCCAGCGCCGCGGCCCGGGCCTCGTCCCCCTCGAGTAATGTTGCCCAGCCGGAGATCCACACCCGGCCCAGGGCAGGCGAGCCGGCCATCGGCGGCACGTCGGAGATGTCGAGCACCATCGCGGTGTCGTCGTTGCCCTCCTGCGGCTTGAGCGCCGCGGCGAAGGCGCCGTCGCGCGGCGACAGCAGCAACACACGGCCGTTCGCGTCGGTGACGTGCCGCACGGGAAGGGGACCCGGGCGGCACGCGATGTGCGCGACGCCGGGCAGGTGGCCGGCGGCGAGCGTACGCGCTACCTCGGCGTGAGTGGGCTGCATGGTGAAGACCTCCGGGCACCGGTTAGGCTGTCCTTAGTAAGGTGAGGCTAACCGTAGCAAACGGTGTTGAGAAACAGGGCCTCAAGCGCAAGTGACTCGGAGACTTCATGAACAACTCCCGACCCAAGGCCAAGCTCTCGCGGGCGCTCGGCATCCCCCTGACGCCGAAGTGCGTGAAGTACTTCGAGAAGCGGCCTTTCCCGCCGGGTGTGCACGGCCGTAGCCGTCGCAAGGCGTCGGACTACCAGGTCCGGCTGCTCGAGAAGCAGCGCCTGCGGCACCAGTACAACATCAGTGAGGCGCAGATGCGCCGCGCGTACGACGACGCCCACCGTGCCGAGGGCAAGACCGGCGAGACCATGGTCAGCCTGCTCGAGCGCCGCCTGGACGCCGTCGTGACCCGGGCCGGCCTGGCCCGCACCGTCTACCAGGCCCGCCAGCTCGTCGTGCACGGCCACTTCACCGTGGACGGCAAGAAGGTCGACCGCCCCGGCTACCGGCTCAAGCCCGGCCAGGTCGTGGAGGTCCGCGAGAGCAGCCGCCAGAAGCCGCCGTTCCAGATCGCCGCGACCGGTGCGCACGTCGACGGCCCGACCCCGCCGTACCTCTCCACCGTGCTGGAGGAGCTGCGCACCACGGTGCTCAGCATCCCCCAGCGCTCGGAGATCCGGATCCAGTGCGACGAGCAGCTGGTCGTCGAGTTCTACGCCCGGTAACTAGCGCGTCTGCTCCAGCCAGGAGGCATAGAGCTTCGCGTAGATCGAACCCTCCTGGTTGACCAGCTCGGAGTGCGGGCCGCGTTGCACGACGCGGCCCGCGTCCACCACCAGCACCTCGTCGGCGGACTGGGCGGTGGAGAGCCGGTGCGCGATCGCCACCGTCGTCCGGCCGCGGGTCACCGTGTCGAGGGCGTGCTGCAACCGCACCTCGGTGGCCGGGTCCACGGCGCTGGTCGCCTCGTCGAGCACCAGCAGGTCCGGATCGGCCACGTACGCCCGGACCAGCGCCACCAGCTGCCGCTCCCCCACGCTGAGCGCCTCGCCGCGCTCGCCCACCGGGGTCTCGAGCCCGTTCGGCAGCCCCGCCAGCCAGTCCGACAGCCCCAGCTCCCGGAACGCGGCCTCGAGCTGCTCGTCGGTGAGCGACGGCTCGGCGAAGCGGATGTTCTCGGCCACCGTCGCGTCGAAGAGGAAGCCGTCCTGCGGCACCATCACGACCCGCGAGCGCAGTGACGAGAAACGCACCGACGTCAGCGGCGTCCCGGACAGCAGCACGTCGCCCTCGGCGGGGTCCATCAGCCGGGTGAGCAGCTTCGCGAAGGTCGTCTTGCCGCTGCCCGTCTCGCCGACGACGGCCACCTTGGTCCGGGCCGGGATCTCCAGGTCGACGTCATGAAGCACAAGAGGGCCTTTAGTCCGCTCAAGGGTGGCGGCGGGGTGGTTGGACGGGGGACCGCCGGGGTAGCGGAACGAGACGTGGTCGAAGCGCACGGAAAGAGGGCCCACCGGCAGCGCGACGCCGACGTCGTCCGGGTCGGCCACGTCGGGGCTCAGGTCGAGCACGTCGAGCACCCGCCGCCAGCCGGCCACCGCGTTCTGCGCCTCGTTGAGCATGTCGGTGGCGATCTGCACCGGCTGGATGAAGAGCGTCACCAGGAAGAGGAACGCGGTCAGCCGGCCCACCGACAGCCCGCCGTCCTCGCCGATCAGCACGCCCACCACGACCACGCCGGCGAGCGCCAGGCCGGCGCCGATCTCGCCGCTGGAGAAGCTCGTCACACTCGTGCGCAGGGCGCGCTGCTGGGCGCTCTGCAGCCGGCTGATCGAGGTGTCCAGGCGCTTCTCGGTGCGGCCGGCCACGCCGTACGCCCGGATGACCAGCGCGCCCACGACGCTCTCGGCGACCGCGCCGAGCATGACGCCGGTGCGCTCACGCACCGCGGCGTAGACGGAGGCGAGCCGCTTCTGGAACAGCCGGATGATCGCGACGGACGGGCCGAACGCGAGCAGCACCACGATGGTGAGCTGCCACGAGTAGACGAACATCACGATCGTCGAGACCAGCAGCTGGCCCGAGGCGAGCAGCAGCTGCACGCCGCCGGTCTGGAGGAACTGGGAGATCTGGTCGACGTCGCTGGTCACCCGCGACACCATCGTGCCGCGCCGCTCCGACTGCTGGTGCAGCATCGACAGGTCGTGGATGTGCCGGAACGTGCGCGAGCGCAGCCCGCCGAGCGCGGTCTCGCTGACGGTGAAGAGCCGCCGGGTCATCAGGTAGCCGGCCAGCGTCGAGACCATCAGCGCGACGAACGTGACGGCGACGACCGCGACCACGTACTGGATGTCGGGGCCGCCGGCGCCGCGGATGCCGTGGTCGATGCCCTGCTGCACGGCGATCGGCACGGCCACCCGGCCGGCCATCTGCACCACCGCGAGCGCGATCGTGCCGCCGAGACCCGGGCGCAGTTCGGGAGAGAGCGCCAGCCCGCGCTTGATCGTCGCGAAAGTACCCGTGCTCATGCCTCGACCCTTTCGGCCTTCTCGTACGCGGTGACGAGGTCGGCGTAGCCCTGGTGGCCGGCGAGCAGCTCGGCGTGCGTACCGGTGGCGACGACCTTGCCCTGCTCGAGGTAGACCACCTCGTCGGCGAGCGCGATGGTGGCCCGCCGGTAGGCGACGACCAGGATCGACGCGCCCTCGTCCCGCTCGCGCAAGGCGCCCAGGATGGCCGCCTCGACGCGCGGGTCGACGGCGCTCGTGGCGTCGTCGAGCACGAGCAGCCTCGGCTTGCCCGCCAGCGCCCGGGCCAGCGTGATCCGCTGGCGCTGGCCGCCGGAGAGCGAGGTGCCGCGCTCGCCCACCGCGGTGTCGAGCCCGTCGGGAAGATTGCGGACGAAGCCGCTCGCCTGCGCGAGATCCAGGGCCCACAAGACCGATTCGTCCGAGATCTCGGGACGGTCCAGCGTGATGTTGCCCCGGATCGTGTCGTCGAAGACGAACGGGATCTGCGGCACCAGCGCCTCGGCCCGGGCCAGCGCCGCCTCGCTCAGCGACGGCAGCGGCGTGCGGTCGAGCGCGATCTCGCCGTCGACCGGGTCCATCAGGCGCACCGCGAGCGAGGCGATGGTCGACTTGCCCGAGCCCGTCGCGCCCACGAGCGCCACCGTCTTGCCGCGCGGCACGGTGAACGAGACGTCGCGCAGCACGAGCGGACCGTCCCCGTACCGGAAATCGACCTTGTCGAAACGCAGCTCGGCCGGCCCGTCGGCGTCGGCCGTGCGATCGCCGTACGCCAGATCGCCGGTGGCCGACAGCACCGCCTGCACCCTCTCCCAGCCCGCCACGCTCCGCGGCAGCTCGGCGACCACCCAGCCGATCGCCCGCACCGGGAACGCCAGCACCGTGAAGAGGAAGCTGACCGTGACCAGCTCGGCGACGCTGATCGCGCCGGTCTCGAGCCGCCACGCGCCGAGCAGCAGCACGGCCAGCGTGCCGAGGCTGGGCAGCGCGTCCATCAGCGGGTCGAAGAGGCCGCGCAGCCGGCCCACCGAGATCAGCGCGTCGCGCAGCTCGGTGACGAAGACCCCGAACCGGCGCGACTCGTCGGCCTCGCGGCCCATCGTCTTGACGACCAGCGCGCCGTCGAAGCTCTCGTGCGCCACGGCGCTCACCTTGGCGCGCATGCGCTGGGCGCGGATCTGCCGCGGCGACATGGCCCGCGAATAGACGAAGTTGAGCCCGAACAGCGCCGGGAAGAGCGTGACGCCGACCAGCGCGAGCACCCAGTCGGTGAAGAACAGCGAGATCACCGCCGCGACGATCATGACGATCGTGCCGACCGCGAACGGCAGCGGCGCGATCGGCACGAAGGCGGCCTCCACGTCGGAGTTGGCGTTGGACAGCAGCGTGCCGGTGGCGTGCCGCTGGTGCCACGACGGCGGCAGCGAGAGATAGCGGCTGGTGACCGCGCGCCGGTAGCGCGCCTGAAGCCGGAACTGCATGAAGCCGGCGCCGAGGCGGCGGCCGAAGACGCTGGCCACGCGCAGGGCGCTGATGCCGATGAAGACGGCGGCGATCAGGGCGAGCTCACCGGTGCGGGCGGACCCGCGGCTGAAGGCGGGCACGACGACATGGCCGATGACGTAGCCCACCACGTACGAGTTGGCGATGACCAGAAGGCCGAAGACGCTGCTGCCGACGACCCCGACGGTGAACAGGCGCGGTTCGGTGCGAATCGCCTGCCCCAGCACACGCAGTCCCCGTCCCAGCACATCGCGGCTGGTCCTGCTGCTCAATTTCCTACCTGACTGGTAAGTGTTCGCCGGGGTTCCCGGCCTTACTTCACCATCCTGCCGAACAGGCGGCGCTCGTTCACAGGTACGACAATGTGTCTACGATCACGTTCGTGACCGCCTATGCCCGCCGCGAACGAGCGCACCTCGCCGACCTGCTGCTCTCGCTCGGTCCCGACCGGCCCACGCTCTGCACCGGATGGACGACCCGCGATCTCGCGGCACACCTGGTGGTGCGCGACCGGCGGCCGGACGCCTCCGCGGGCATCCTGCTGACCCCTCTGCGGCGGTACGGGGAGAGGGTGCGCCTGGCGAAGGCGGCGCAGCCGTACGAGCGGCTGGTCGGGGAGCTGCGCACCCCGCCGTGGTGGAGCCCGGTGAGCAATCCGCTGCTCGACGAGGTGACCAACACCGTCGAGTTCTTCGTGCACCACGAGGACGCCCGGCGGGCGCAGCCGTCGTGGGAGCCGCGGGAGCTCGGCCGCGGTGAGCAGGCGGCCCTCTGGAAGGCCGTGCGGATGACCGGCAAGCTCACACTGCGCCGGGCCGGGGTGTCCGCGGAGGTCCGGTCGGAGGGCTTCGGGTCGTTCGTCGCCGGCGATCACCCGTCGGTCGTCCTGTCCGGGCCGCCCGGCGAGATCGCGCTCTTTCTGACCGGCCGCAAGGAGGCCGCCCGCGTCACGATCTCGGGCGACGAACAGCGGCTGCGCAGCGCGCGGCTCGGCCTCTGACCGGCCCCTCGCACCGGCCGCCCCCGGCCGCCGGATTGGCCCAATCGATCAGCGGCGGATTGGCCCATCCACGCGAGCCAATACCGCCCTACGGTGGTCGCCATGAAGCTCTCCGTGGCCCAGGGCGCCGCCCTCTCCATCGGTGCCGTGCTCGGCACCGGCGTCATCTCCCTGCCCGCGCTGGCCGCGGAGGTCGCCGGCCCCGCCTCGCTGGTCGCCTGGGCCGCGCTGATCGTCCTCTCCGCGCCGCTGGCCTGGACCTTCGCGGCGCTCGGCGCCCGACATCCCGACGGCGGCGGCGTCTCCACCTACGTCCGGCTCGCGTTCGGCCCGCGCGCCGCGGCGGCGGTCGGCTGGTGCTTCTTCTTCGCCGTGCCGCTCGGCGCGCCGGCCGCCACGGCGTTCGCCGGCGGATACGTGGCCGACGTGATCGGCGGCGGCCGCGCCCCCGTGCTGGCCACGTTCCTGGCGATCGTCGGGGTGGTCGTGGCGATGAACTGGCTCGGCCTGCGCGTCTCCGGCCGGGCCCAGCTCGCGCTCACCGCCACGCTGGCCGCACTGCTGCTGATCACCGTCCTCGCCGCGCTGCCGCACGCCCGCTGGAGCAACCTCACGCCCTTCACCCCGCACGGCTGGTCCGGGGTCGGCACGGCCGTCGCGGTCCTCATCTGGGGCTTCGCCGGGTGGGAGGCGGTCTCGTCGCTGTCCGGGCAATACCGCGACCCCCGCCGGGGCGTCCCGCGCGCCACGGCGATCGCCGTCGTGGTGGTGGGCGGGCTCTACCTGGCCGTGGCGGCCACCAGCGTGCTGGTGCTCGGGCCGGCGCTCGGCGACAGCCAGGCACCCCTGGCCGACCTGCTCGCGGCCGGGGTGGGCGGCCCGGTGCGCCTGCTCACGGCGATCGTGGCGGTGCTGCTCACGGCCGGCGCGGTCAACGCCTACTTCGCCGGCTCGTCCCAGCTCGGCGCGGCGCTGGCCCGCGACGGCGCGCTGCCGGCCCGCCCGTTCGGCACGCCCCGCAAGGCCCTGATGGCGGTGCTGGCCGGCAGCCTGGCCGCGGCCGTCCTCCCGATCGAGCTGCACACCATGCTGCTGCTGGTGACGGGCTGCTTCACGCTGGTCTACGTGATCGGCACCGCGGCCGCCGTCAAGCTGCTCGCCGGCCGCCAGCGCGTGATCGCCGTCGTCGCCTTCGTCGCCGTGGTCGCCCTGCTCGCCCTCACCGGCCCGCCCGCCCTGCTCAGCCTCGCCGTCGCCGCGGGCGCCATCGCCTATCAGGAGTGGCGCGCCAGGATCTCCGCGAAGCGCCCCAGCCCTTCCCCGATCAGCGCCGGATCCGCCGCCCCAAACCCGAAAACGAACCCACCCTGCCCAGTCGAATGAAAGCCCCCAGCACCCGCCCCACCCTCGCCCACCGCGCCGCCGCCCACGACCTCGCCGCTGCCGACAATCTCGCCGCGGCCATGCGCCTCGGTGTGCTCGGCCGGCGCGGGGCTGAAGTAGTAGTCGCGCAGGTCGTCGACGGCTATCCCGGCTCGGCGGGCCTCGCGGACCACGGCTGTCGAATCGGCGCTGGTCACGGCGGCCATGTGCAGGCCGGCGGCGGAGAGGATCACGGAGAGGCCGGGCCGGCCTATCAGGTGCCGCATCATCGCGTCGCGCCGCTGGGCGTAGGCCTTGCCGGCGCGGCGCACGTGGCGGGCCAGCAGGCCGTCGTCGATGAAGCGGGCGAGCGCGGCCTGCACGGCCGGCTGGCCGTGGCCGTCGCCCATCTGGCGGGCGGCGACCAGCGCGTCGCGCAGGCCCGGCGGGGCGAGCAGGAAGCCGGTGCGCAGCGAGGGCAGCATGCTCTTGGAGAACGTGCCGGCGTAGAGCACCCGGCCGGCCGTGTCCAGGCTGTAGAGCGGTTCCAGCGGCCGCGCCGAGAAGCGAAACTCGCTGTCGTAGTCGTCCTCGACGATCGCCACCGAGCGCCGGCCGGCCCAGTCGAGCAGCTCGCGGCGGCGGCGTGGGCTCATCGCGCGGCCGAGCGGAAACTGGTGCGCCGGCGTCGCGTACACCACTGTGGAGGCCGCCGGGATCGCCGCGACCACCAGTCCCTCCGCGTCGACCGGCACTCCCACCACCCGCGCGCCGAGCGAGGCGAAGAGCCGCCGCGCCGGCGGATAGCCCGGGTCCTCGACGGCCACCACGTCGCCCGGCGTGATCAGGACGCGGCCGATGAGGTCCAGGGCGTGCTGGGTGCCGTTCGTGACCACCACGTCCCCGGCGCCCGCCGGGATGCCGCGGGCCATGCCCAGGTGGCGGGCGATCGCCGCGCGCAGGGCCGGGTGGCCGGACGGTTCCGCGTACGTGCCCAGGCTGTTGGCCCGCAGCCTCGTCTCGGCCACGAGCAGACGGCGCCAGGCGTCGAAGGGAAAGAGCCCCGCGTCCGGGATGCCCACCCGGAAGTCGTACCGCGGGACCGCGGCGCCCCCGCTCGTCGGCAGCGGCTCGAAGGTCCAGCCCTTGCGCGGCCGCAACGATCCCCGCTTCGGCGACGACCGGCTCGTCGCCACGGCGGCGACGAAGGTGCCCGCTCCCACGCGCGCGGCGAGATAGCCCTCGGCCGCCAGGCGCTCGTACGCCCCGGCGACGCTGCCCCGCGCGATGCCGAGGTCGGCCGCGAGCGCGCGGCTCGCCGGCAGGCGCGATCCCGCCGGCAACCGCCCGTCCACGATGGCCTCGCGCAGCGCCCGGTAGACGGCGACGGTCTTGCTCCCGCCGGGCGGGATGATCAGATCCACCAGCACATTCTCAGCCCCGATATGGCCTACACGGTATGTCGCGCCGCGATGACTCTCCGCTCTACGCTTACTGACACTCGTCAATATCACGGGGCCGAGAGAGGAAGAGCATGGCGAAGAGACGCACCCTGTTCGCGGGACTGTTCGCCGCGGTCACCGCGGTCGCCGCGACGGCAACACCGGCCGCGGCCGCCGCCACAGGGGAGATCCGGCTGGCCGGCACCGCCACCGCGGTGCCCAACAGTTACATCGTGGTCCTCAAGGCCGGGGCCAAGTCGCCGGCGGCGCTGGCGAAGAGCTTCGGCGGCCAGGTCCGGCAGAGCTTCGGCAGCATCAACGCGTACGAGTCGGGCATGACCGAATACCAGGCCAAGCGCCTGGCGGCGAGCCCCGACGTGGCGTACGTCGAGCAGAACCAGACCGTCTCACTGCTCGCCACGCAGAACAACGCGACCTGGGGTCTCGACCGCATCGACCAGCGCAACCGGCCGCTGAGCACGACGTACTCGTACACGACCACCGGCTCGGGCGTCACCGCGTACATCATCGACACCGGCATCCGGTACACGCACAACGACTTCGGCGGCCGGGCCTCGTTCGGCTACGACGCGGTCGGCTCCGGCGGCGTCGACTGCAACGGTCACGGCACCCACGTCGCGGGCACGGTCGGCGGCACCACGTACGGCGTCGCCAAGGCGGTCCGGCTCGTCGGCGTCCGCGTCCTCAACTGCTCGGGCAGCGGCACCACGGCGGGCGTCATCGCCGGCGTCAACTGGGTCACCACCAACGCGGTCAAGCCGGCCGTCGCGAACATGAGCCTCGGCGGCGGCGTCAGCACCACGCTCGACAGCGCCGTCTCGCGCTCGATCACCTCGGGCGTCACATACGCCCTGGCCGCCGGCAACTCCAACGCCAACGCCTGCAACTCGTCGCCGGCCCGCGTCGCCGCCGCCATCACCGTCGGCGCGACGACCAGCACGGACGCGCGCGCCAGCTACTCCAACTACGGCACGTGCCTGGACATCTTCGCGCCCGGCTCGTCGATCACCTCGGACTGGTACACCTCGAACACCGCGACCAGCACCATCAGCGGTACGTCGATGGCCAGCCCGCACGTGGCCGGCGCCGCCGCCCGCGTCCTCTCCGGCAGCCCCGGCCTCACCCCGGCCCAGGTGCGCGACACCCTGGTCACCAACGCCACCACCGGCGTCGTCACCAGTGCCGGCACCGGATCGCCGAACCGCCTGCTCTACATGGCCCCTTGAGCACCTTTTGAGGACGAGGCGACGCCCACCGGGCGTCGCCTCGCGCCTGTCGGATATGGAATGCAGTACATATCCTGCGTTGGGTGACCATGAAATCGCGGACGGTGCCGAGCCTCTGGCGCAACCGCGATTTCAATCTCCTGTGGACCAGCCAGATCTTGTCCGATCTGGGCGGGGCCATCGCCCAGCTGGCCATCCCGCTGCTCGTGCTCGAGATGACCGGCTCGGCCGTGCAGGCCGGCGTCGTCGGCACCGCCGCGCAGGTCACCAAGCTCGCCTGCCGCCTGCCCGCCGGGGTCCTCGCCGACCGGGTCAACCGCCGCAGCGCGCTGCTGGTCTGCGACATCGTCCGGCTCCTCGCCTTCGCCGCCCTCGCCGTCGCGGTCGCCACCGGGCACGCCGGCCTCACCACGATCATCGTGGTGGCGGTGATCGACGCGGTCTGCGGCGCCGTCTTCAACACCACCGAGCACGCCGCCCTGCGCAGCCTGGTCGCCGGCCCGCACCTGCCCGCCGCGGTGGCGCGCAACGAGGCCCGCAGCTACGGCACGTCGCTCGCCGGCCCACCGCTCGGCGGCCTTCTCTTCGGCATCACCCAAGCGCTGCCGTTCGTGGGCAACGCGGTCTCCTACCTCGCCTCGCTGATCGGCGTCGCGCTGATCCGCAAGCCGATGCAGACGTCGCGGGACAACCCGGACGGCCACCTGGCGGCGCTGGTCGAGGGCCTGCGGTTCGTCTTCACCAACCCGTTCCTGCGCTCGGTGCTGATCATCGCGGCGCCGCTGAACTTCGCGCTGACCGGGACGATCTTCACGATCATCGTGACGCTCCAGCGGCACGGCACCGAGCCCGGCGTCATCGGGCTGGCCGAGACGATCGTCGGCGCCGGCGGCCTGCTCGGCGCGCTGGCCGCCCCGGCGCTGCACCGCTGGATGCCGTTCGCTCGGCTGATCCGCGCGCTGTGCTGGGCCGCCTTCGGCTTCCTCGCGGTCAGCGCGCTGCTCACGATCAGCGTGGCCACGGCCGCGCCGGTCGCCATCGCGGTCTTCGTCGGCCCCGCCTGCAACGCGGCCC
The DNA here is from genome assembly GCF_016862115.1 of Paractinoplanes deccanensis. GTDB lineage: Bacteria > Actinomycetota > Actinomycetes > Mycobacteriales > Micromonosporaceae > Actinoplanes > Actinoplanes deccanensis. Next base: position 2,518 of record NZ_BOMI01000161.1, on the reverse strand, counting down.
TCTTCGCCCACCAGGCGGCGATCACCCCGGACGTCCTGCAGGGCCGGGTGCTCAGCGTCATCTTCCTGTTCGCCATGTCGGCCGCCGCCGCCGCACCCCTGCTGGCCGGCCTGATCGTCACCGCGTGGAGCGCCCGGGTCGCCGTGCTGGTCTTCGCCGCCGTGGTCGCCCTGTCGGCGGTCACGGCCACGATCGCGCCGGCCATCCGCGAGATGCGCCCCGCCGAGCTGGTCACCGGGTGACTTCGGGGCGGGCTCTTTGTGACCGGGTGACTCCGCCATGGTTACCCGCCGGTTTCATGCCGTGAGACGGCACACAGCCCCGGTCGATAGACTCCACGGCAGAACCGCTGTTGAGGCGGCACTAGCCCTCCCGCCCCATTACCAATACTCTCCGGTAACAAGAACGTTAACTCCCCTCAGTCCCTGCAGTTAAGGCGGCGCCGATGGCTCTCGAGGTCCCCTACCGGTCGATCCCCGACATGTTCTTCAAGCGTGTGGCCGCGACTCCGAACGGCCAGGCGTTCGCCGTGCCCAACGCCGACGACACCGGCATGGTGTGGCACACGTGGGCGCAGGTGGGCGAGCGGGCGACGGCGATCGCGGCGGGCCTCCGCGAGCTCGGCGTGGGCCTCGAGGACAGGGTCGCGATCCTCTCCGGCACCCGGTTCGAGTGGGTCCTTGCCGACCTGGGCATCAATTGCGCGGGCGCCGCCACCACGACGGTCTACCCGACGACCGAGCCCGAGGACGCGAGCTACATCGTCGCCGACTCCGGCTCCAAGGTCCTCATCGCCGAGAACGCGAAGCAGGCCCTGAAGATCTCCGGCGTCGAGACGGCCGTGACCCACGTCGTGCTCATCGACGGCCCCGCCGACGCCGGCGCGACGCCGCCGCAGCTGACCCTCGCCGAGCTCGAGGAGCGCGGCGCCGCGGCCCTGCGCGCCCACCCGAAGCTGATCGAGGAGGTCGTGGCGTCGATCGGCCCCGACAACCTCGCCACCCTCATCTACACCTCCGGCACCACCGGCCGCCCCAAGGGCGTCCAGCTGCTGCACGCGGGCTGGACCTGGGAGGGCGTCGCCCAGCAGGGCCTCGGCCTGTTCGAGTCGAGCGACCTGCAATACCTGTGGCTGCCGCTGTCGCACTCGTTCGGCAAGTCGCTGCTCTGCGGCATCATCCACGTGGGCGTGCCGACCTACGTCGACGGCCGCGTCGACAAGCTGGTCGACATGCTCGCGGTGGTGCGGCCGACGCTCATGTGCGCCGCGCCGCGCATCTTCGAGAAGGTCTACAACAAGACCGTCACCACGGCCCTCGCGGGCGGCGGCGTCAAGGCCAAGATCTTCCACTGGGCGGTCGCCGTCGGCAAGCAAAAGGTGGCGCTCGAGCAGGCCGGCAAGCCGCTCCCCGGCGCCCTCAAGCTCAAGTTCGCGGTCGCGGAGCGCCTGGTCTTCAGCAAGCTCCAGACCAAGCTCGGCGGCCGCCTGCGCGTGCTGGTCAGCGGCTCCGCCCCGCTGAGCCGCGACATCTCCGAGTTCTTCGCCGCGGCCAACCTTCCGATCATGGAGGGCTACGGCATGACGGAGAGCAGCGCGGCCAACTTCGTCAACCGCCTCGACAAGCTCAAGATCGGCACGGTGGGCCTGCCCCTGGGCGACCTCGAGTGCCGCATCGACGCCGACGGCGAGGTGCTGCTGCGTGGCGCCCCGGTCATGCGCGGCTACCACAACCTGCCCAAGGAGACCGAGGAGGCGTTCACCGAGGACGGCTTCCTGCGCACGGGCGACATCGGCGAGCTCGACGCCGACGGGTTCCTGCGCATCACCGACCGCAAGAAGGACCTGGTCAAGACGTCCGGCGGCAAGTACATCGCGCCGTCGGCGATCGAGGGCATGTTCAAGGCGGTCTGCCCGTACACGTCGCAGGCGGTGGTCATCGGCCAGGCCCGCAACTACGTCACCATGCTGATCTCGCTCGACGAGGACGCGATCAAGGGCTGGGCCGCGAACGGCCCCCTCTCCGGCAAGAGCTACGAGGAGATCTGCGGCGCCCCCGAGACCGAGAAACTGATCGACGGGTACGTGCAGGAGCTCAACGGCAAGCTCAACCGCTGGGAGACGGTCAAGAAGTTCGCGATCCTCCCCCGCGACCTGAGCATCGAGGCCGGCGAGATCACCCCGTCCATGAAGATCAAGCGCCGGTCGGTCGAGACCAACTTCAGCGAGCACATCGACAAGATGTACGCGGGGTCGCTCGCACAGATCTGACGGCTCCTCCTTCAGCGCCTCGTCAGCGGCGGTCGGGCTCGTCCGGCCGCCGCTGATCGCTCGGCTGGATGTCGATGCGCATCGCCGCCAGGACCGCCGGGTCGGCGACCTGATCGATGCGGCTGACCCGCTCGCCGGCTTCGCGCTCTCCGGTTTCGCGCCCGCCGATCTCGCGCCCGCCGATCTCGCGCCCGCCGATCTCGCGCCCGCCGATCTCGCGCCCGCCGATCTCGCGCCCGCCGATCTCGC
>NZ_BOMI01000160.1 GCF_016862115.1 Paractinoplanes deccanensis | reverse complement strand
CCCGCCGATCTCGCGCCCGCCGATCTCGCGCCCGCCGATCTCGCGCCCGCCGATCTCGCGCCCGCCGATCTCGCGCCCGCCGATCTCGCGGTCGCCGGTCTCGCGGTCGCCGGTCTCGCGGTCGCCGGTTTCGCGGTCGCCGGTGAAGCCGAAGAGGAAGGCCACCCGCACCTTGCCGCCGACCGCCCAGACCAGGCCCGGCTCCCCGTCCAGCAGGGCTAGGCGCGCCGACTGGGCGCCGCCGTTGAAGCGGCCGGCCACCTCGTGCGCGCCGGTGAGCACGGCCGTCGCCCCGATCCGCACGGCCTCGGGGTCGGCGCGGAGCACCACATCCGGGTCGAGCAGGGTCAGCAGCGCCTCGAAGTCGCCGCCACGCGCGGCCACCAGGAACGCGCTGACCACGGCCCGGCGGCGCGCGACATCGTCGTCACCGGGAACCTCCTCACCTCGCACGCGGCGCCGCGCCCGGCTGGCGAGCTGGCGCGCCGCCGCCGGCGTACACCCGACGATCTCCGCGATCTCGGGGAACGGCACGGCGAACATGTCGTGCAGCACGAAGGCGAGCCGCTCGCTCGGCCCGAGCGTGTCGAGCACCAGGAGCAGGGCCGGCCCGATCGCGTCGGCGACCAGCGCCTGCTGCTCCGGGCCGGGCGCGTCGTCGTACGCGATCGGGGGAATCTCGGCGGGCTCCTCCCGCCGCGCGGCCCGCGACCGCAGCATGTCGAGGCAGACCCGGGAGACGACGGTGGTGAGCCAGCCGGTCAGGTTGCCGACGTCGCTGGTGTCGGCGCGGCTCAGGCGCACCCAGGTCTCCTGCACCGCGTCCTCGGCCTCGTCGGCCGAACCCAGCATCCGCTGCGCGACCGCCCGCAGATGCCGCCTGTCCTGCTCGAACCGCTCCGCCAACAGGTCCAGCTCGCTCATCGTCACACCTCTCGCCCGGCGTCCGTCATACGTGGTGACGGGCCGCCCCGGCCCGCTGTGACAGAGGAGGACCCATGCCCATCCGTACGATCACCATCCCCGTCAAGGACCTGGCCGCCGCGAAGGCCCTCTACGCGGACCTGCTCGGCACCCAGCCCTACGTCGACGAGCCGTACTACGTGGGCTTCCGCCCCGCCAACTCCCCCGAGATCGGCCTCAACCCCCACGGCGACGTGGCCGCCGGCCCGATCACGTACTACCACGTCCCCGACATCGAGGCGACCATCCGAACCCTGACAGCCGCCGGTGCCACCCTCGACCAGCCCGCCAAGCCCGTCGGCGGCGGCGCCACCACAGCCACCCTCCGCGACACCGACGGCAACGTGATCGGCCTGTACCAGGGCGACCCGCAGTAGGCGAGCGCCGGGCGCGCCTCCCTCACCGCGGCGCGCCCGCCCTCGTCGGGAGCACTCTCGCGGCGCCACCGCCGCCTTACCCCCACCACTTCCGCCGGGCCACCGCCGCCGCCCACCGCAACCACCCTCGCAGCGCCACCCTCGCCTCACCGCAACCACTCGCGCCGCCCCACCGCCACCGCCACCACGACCACTCTCGCGCCCCACCTCACCGCGAACGCTTTCGCGGCGACATCCCAGCCCTCGCCGCAGAGGCTCTCGCGGTGCCGCCGCACCCCCACCGCAAGCACTTTCACGGCGCCGCCCCTACCCCCATCACCAGCACGCTCGCGGGGCCGAAAAGTGTCGGTGGGTGCTGGTAGAAAGACCCGCAAGTGAAGGAGGTCGGCGATGGCCGAACAACCGCGGTCCCCCGAGGCCCGCAAGGCAGACGTGCTGGCGAAACTCCACGCCCCGGTCGCCGACGCGTGGGTGGCGACCGCCGACGGGGACGAGCCCTATCTGGTGCCGTTGACCGCCGCCTGGTGCGAGGAGCGCGTCGTGCTCGCCACCGACGCGAGCAGCCCCACCGCCCGCAACCTCACCGCCCACGGCCGCGCGCGCGTCGCCCTCGGCGCCACCCGCGACGTCGTGCTGATCGACGCCACGCTGGAAAAGACGATCCCCGTCGCCGATGCGGGCGAGATCGGCGAGGCCTACGCCGCCCAGAACGACTGGGATCCCCGCACCGCCGGCGATTCCTACGTCTTCCTGCTGCTGCGCCCGGAGCGCATCCAAGCCTGGCGGGAGGTGAACGAGCTGGCCGGCCGCACCCTCATGCGCAACGGCACCTGGCTGGTCTGACGACACCCCGAAGCCGGGACACGCCCCGGCTCGGACGACCGTGGTGGTAGGCGCGACGGCCGACCGAGCGCCGTCGGAACGTGGAGTGACGGATGCCGCGCCAGCGCGGCCGCGGCGGGTCGCGGACGGCCAGCGCGGCCACAAGTCGGTCACGGCCGGTCACAAGCCGGTCGCCGCCGGCCAGCGCAGCCACAAGCCGGCCACCGCCAGCCAGCGCAGCCACAAGCCGGCCACCGCCAGCCAGCGCAACCGCAAGCCGGCCACCGCCAGCCAGCGCAGCCACAAGCCGGCCACCGCGAGGCAGCGCAGCCGCAAGCCGGTCGCGTCTGGTCAGGCGATGACGGCGGGGGTGCGCCAGGACGGGCCGGGGGTGCGGTCCAGGTCGTGGCGGACCGTGGCGATGCGGCGGACGGCCTCGGTCAGCTCGTCGGCCGGGAGGGTGAAGGGCAGGCGCAGGAAGCGCTCCAGCGTGCCGTCCAGTCCGAAGCGAGGGCCGGGGGCCAGGCGGACGCCCACGTCCTCGGCGGCTCGGGACAGGGCGCTGGAGATCGGGCCGTCGAGCTCTGCCCAGATGCAGACGCCGCCCGCCGGGTGCACGAAGCTCCACTCGGGCAGGGCCGTGCGCAGGGCCGCGACCAGGGCGTCCCGCTGGGTGCGCAGCTCTTCGCGGCGGGCCTTCACGATCTGCGTCGCCTGGTGCATGAGGTGCACCGCCACCAGCTGTTCCAGGACGGGGCTGGCCATGTCGACGCCGACGCGGATGGCGGCCAGGCGCTGCACCAGCGGGGCCGAGGCGCGCACCCAGCCGATGCGGAGGCCGCCCCAGTAGGCCTTGCTCATGCCACCGATCGACACCACCCGGGAGTGGCGGTCGAAGACGGCCACCGGCGGTGGCATCTCCAGGTCGTCCAGGGCCAGGTCGACGAACGACTCGTCCACGATCAGCTCGGTGCCCGTCGCGTGTGCCGTGGCCACCAGGCGTTCGCGCAGGTCGCTGCTCATCAGGTGACCCGTGGGGTTGTGGAACTCCGGGATCACGTACGAGACCCTGGGCCGGGTCTGGCGCAGCGCACCGAGCAGCATCTCGCCGTCCCAGCCGGTGACGGTGTCGAGGCCGTGGGTGCTGAGGCGGGCCCGGCGCGCCGAGAGGGCCGCCAGGGCGTTCGGATAGGTGGGTGCCTCGACGAGCACCGGCGAGCCGGCCGGCACCGACAGGCGCAGCACCAGGTCGAGGGCCTGCTGGGTGCCGCCGGTGATGAGGATCTGCTCGGCCGACGTGGGCACGCCCCGGTCCCGGTAGCCGGCCGCCACGGCCTCGCGCAGCTCGCCCAGGCCGGTCGGGTGGTAGCCGGCGCTGCCCAGGTAGCGCGGCAGGTCGGACGCCGCTTCGTGGGCCGCCGCGACCAGTTCGGCGGGGGCCGCGGAGGCCGCCACCCCGAGGTCGATCATGTCGTGGTCGTCGCCGGCCGCCCACAGGCCCGACGGGGCGACCCGGTGCCCGTTCGGCAGGGTGGTCCAGCTCCCGGCGCCCCTCCGGCTGGTCAGATGGCCACTCTCCCGCAGGGTGCGGTACGCGGCTGAGACCGTCGTGCGGCTCACGGCGAGCGCCTCTGCCAGCTCGCGTTCGGCGGGCATGCGTACGCCCAAAGGCAGACGCCCGTCGGAGAGCAACCCGCGCACCGCGGCGGCCAGGGCCGCGTAGTCGGGACTGCGGTGCCGGCCCGGCAGGGAATGCCACTGACCGAGCAGGCGGCCCAATTGGCCCCCTCGTATCGTCGTGGTCACATCCACCTCCGGCGAATTGGCACTTCAGGTTCCCACAATTGGCCTTCAGAGTGGCACCCATGCAACCGAGTGGCAACCGAGATCGTCGTCTCACCCGCCGGACCGTCCAGCTCTTCGCCGGCCTCGTGCTCTACGGCGTCAGCATGGCCTTCATGGTCGAGTCCGCGCTCGGGCTCAACCCGTGGGACGTCTTCCACCAGGGGCTGTCCGAGGTGACCGGCGTCAGCCTCGGCTGGGTGGTGATCCTCGTCGGCGTCCCGGTGCTGCTGCTCTGGATCCCGCTGCGGCAGCGCCCCGGCTTCGGCACGATCGCCAACCTGGTCGTGGTCGGCTTCGCGGTCGACGGTGCCCTCGCCGCGCTGCCCGCCGGCGGCACGATGCCCGCCCGGGTCGGCTATCTGGTCGGCGGCATCCTGCTGAACGGGCTCGCCACCGGCCTCTACATCGGCAGCCGGTTCGGGCCGGGCCCGCGCGACGGCCTGATGACGGGACTGGTGGGCCGGTTCCCGCGCCTGTCGATCCGGCTCGTCCGTACCACGATCGAGGTGCTGATCCTGGGGGTTGGGTTCTTGCTCGGGGGTACGGTGGGCATCGGCACCATTGCATACGCGCTGGCCATCGGCCCTCTCGTGCAGCTGTTCCTGCCGCTGTGCACGGTGCCGAGCGGCGCGGCCCGGCCGGCGCTGGCCCATTGAGTGGCGTCACTCATCCGGGTTCATACACGCTCACTCACCGGACGGACACTCTGCGGCGATGTGTCCGGATTGGACGGCGCGATCTGCCCCGCTGACTCGGTTTTGCACCCCGCCCGTTGCATCACAGTCTTGTGATCATCGCGACACATTCGCTTCCGGGCGCGGGTGCGTCGCGGCATCATTGCCGCATGGGGGCGGGCAGCTGGCAGTGGAACGACGCTTGGATCTTCGTGTCCGCGGTCATCGCCGAGCGCCTCGAGCGCGACCGGGCGATGCACGCGGCCCTGCCGGTGACCGGCGCGAGCCTGGCCGACCTGCTGGCCGCCGCCGACTTCCTGCACCACAGCGTGCCGAGCCGCGCCGAGCTCGAGGAGTCGGTGCGCCGCCTCGCCGGCGCCGGCCTGATCGTCGTCGAGGACGACCTGGTCGAGGTCGCTCCCGCCGGCGAGCAGCTGTGGCGCACCCGCCCGTTCAGCGGCCTCTCGTCGGCCGTGATGACGTTGCAGGCCCAGCTCAACCGCGCCGCCGAGCCCGGCGACTCCGGCTGGAGCCTCGACGAGCAGACCTACGCGGCAGCGGTCCGCGAATACAGCATCAGACTCGCCGACGGCCGCTAGCGGACCGGGTTGCCGGCCGCGCGCAAACTCTCCTTCACCTCGCCGATCGTGAGGTCTCCGAAGTGGAAGACGCTCGCCGCCAGCACCGCGTCGGCGCCCGAGGCCACCGCCGGCGCGAAGTGGGCGACCTCGCCCGCACCGCCGCTGGCGATGACCGGGATGTCGACGACGGCGCGGACCGCGGCGATCAGGTCGAGGTCGAAGCCGGCCTTGGTGCCGTCCGCGTCCATCGAGTTGAGCAGGATCTCGCCCGCGCCCAGGGATGCCACCGTGCGGGCCCACTCGATGGCGTCGAGGCCGGCGCTGCGACGGCCGCCGTGGGTGGTGACCTCCCAGCCGCTCGGCTGGTCGGTGGAGCGGCGCACGTCGAGCGAGAGCACGAGCACCTGGTTGCCGAAGCGGGTGGCGATCTCGCTGATCAGCGCGGGGCGGGCGATCGCCGCCGTGTTGACGCCCACCTTGTCGGCGCCCGCGCGCAGCAGCACGTCCACGTCCTCGACCGAGCGGACGCCGCCGCCCACCGTCAGCGGGATGAAGACCGACTCGGCCGTGCGCCGCACCACGTCGAGCATCGTGCCGCGGCCGGCAGACGAGGCGGTCACGTCGAGGAAGGTCAGCTCGTCGGCGCCGGCCGCGTCGTAGGCCGCGGCGAGCTCGACCGGGTCGCCCGCGTCGCGCAGGTCGACGAAGTTGACTCCCTTGACCACCCGGCCGGCGTCCACGTCGAGGCAGGGAATCACACGCACGGCAACCGTCATGCTCCAACCCTAACCAAGGCCGCCGCCGGCCTTCCCGCGGTCCGGGACGCGGTCAGCCCGAGCAGGATGCCGCCCACCACGAGCACGCCCCCGGCGACGTCGATCGCGTGGACGCGCTCACCGAGGAAGATCGCGGCCGACGCCATGCCGAAGAACGGGATGAGCATCGAGAACGGCGCGACGGTGCCGGCACCGTACCGCTGGAGCAGGAAGCCCCAGCCCGCGAAGCCCGCAAGCGTGGAGATCAGCGCGACGTACGTCAGGGCCCAGAGGGCTTCGAGATCGAACGCGCGCAGCGCGGAGAGGCCGGCCGACGGCCCGTCGACCAGCAGCGACAGCACGATGAGCGGGCCGGACGCGACCGCGCTGACCCAGACCATGAACCGCAGCGTGTCCGGCGGCGACGCCTTGCGGGTCGCGACGTTGGACAGCCCCCAGGCCGCGCCGGCGCCGATGAGCAGGAGGAACGCGCCGAGGTTCGTGCCCATCCGGGTCGCGACCAGCGCCACGCCACCGGCGGCGAGCACAAGACCACCTATCTGTACGGGGTGTGGGCGCTCGCGCAGCAGCAGCGCCGCGAAGCCCATCGTGAAGACCGCCTGGCTCTGCAGCACCAGGGAGCTGAGGCCCGCGGGCATGCCGGCCGCCATGCCCGCGAAGAGCAGCGAGAACTTGGTGACGCCGAGGATCAGGCCGACCGCGACGATCCACTTCCACGGCACCTGGGGGCGGCCCACGAACAATAGCGCGGGGAACGCGGCCAGGGTGAAGCGCAGCGCGTTGAACAGCAGCGGCGGGAAGTGGTCGAGCCCGGTCTCGATGACGACGAAGTTGAAGCCCCAGACGGCGGTGACGGCGACCGCGATGCCGATGTCGCGTGATCTCATGGTTCGAGCCTGGTCAGCGCAACCGTTAAGCACCAGCGAAAATTACTCAAGCAACGATGTAGCCTCACTACATGATTGACCTGGGCCGCCTCCGGGCGCTGCACGCCGTGGCCAGCTACAAGACCGTGCTGGCGGCCGGCGAGGCGCTGCACTGCACGCCGTCCGCCGTCTCACAGCAGCTGGCCAAGCTGGAACGCGAGACCGGCGCCACACTGGTCGAGAAGGACGGCCGGCGGCTGCGGCTCACCGAGGCCGGCCAGGTGCTCGCCCGGCACGCCGAAAAGGTGCTCGCGACCGTCGACGAGGCCGAGGCGGCGCTGGCCGCCCACCGGGACACGGTGATCGGGCGGCTGACCGTGGCGGCGTTCGCCACCGCGTGCCGCGCGCTCCTGCCGTACGCGTTGCATCGTCTTGCCTCCGACCACCCGCAGCTGTCGACGGGTCTGGTGGAGGTCAACCCGCACGAGGGCCTGGAGATGCTGCACCGGGGTCATGTCGACCTGGCGGTGCTCGACGACTGGCCCGAGGTGGCGCTGCGCTACCCGAGCGGGATCACCCACGTCGAGCTGGGCTGGGACGTCGCCGACCTGATCGTGCCGACCGGCCACCGGTTCGGCGAGTCGGTGACCCTGGCGCGGGCGCGCGACGAGCGGTGGATCGCGGCGAAGGCCGGCGACATCTGCCACGAGTGGCTGCTGCGGGTGATGCCCGGCGTGCAGCCCGACTTTCACGTCGGCGAGTTCGAGACCCAGCTGACGCTGATCTCCGCGGGGCTGGGCGTCGCGGTCATCCCCCGGCTGGCGCGATCGGCCGCACTTCCGGCGGGCGTACGGGTGGTGCGCCTGCATCCGGAACCGCGGCGGCGCGTGGTGATCGCGTGGCGCGAGGCCTCCGCCGCCCGCCCGGCGATCGGGGCGGCGGAGGCGGCGCTGCGTCAGGCCTGGGCGAGGGCGTCGAGCGCCTCACGAACCGTGAACGCGCCCGCGTAGAGCGCCTTCCCGGCGATCACACCCTCGACGCCGACGGGCTCCAGCGTGGCGAGGGCCCGCAGGTCGTCGAGCGTGGACACGCCGCCGCTGGCGATCACGGGCTTGTCGGTGGCGGCGCACACCTCGCGCAGCAGGTCGAGGTTCGGCCCGCGCATCGTGCCGTCCTTGGTGATGTCGGTGACCACGTAGCGCGACGCGCCCGCCTTGTCGAGCCGGGCCAGCACCTCGTACAGGTCGCCGCCGTCGCGGGTCCAGCCCCGCGCCGAGAGGGTACGGCCGCGCACGTCCAGCCCTATCGCGACGCGGTCGCCGTACTCGCCGACGACCCGGTCGCACCACTCCGGGTCCTCCAGCGCGGCGGTGCCGATGTTGACCCGCTCGCAGCCGGTCGCGAGCGCCCGGGTCAGCGACTCGTCGTCGCGGATGCCGCCGGAGAGCTCCACCTTGACGTCGAGCCGCGCCACCACGTCGGCGAGCAGCGCGGCGTTGGAGCCCCGGCCGAACGCCGCGTCGAGGTCGACCAGATGCACCCACTCGGCGCCGTCGTTCTGCCAGGCGAGCGCGGCCTCCAGCGGGTCGCCGTAGGCGGTCTCCGAGCCGGCGGCGCCCTGGACGAGGCGTACCGCCTGGCCGTCCGCCACGTCGACGGCGGGCAGCAGAGCGAGTGTCATGGGTTTCTCCCTGTTATCCGGCCTTGCGGCCGAGGACGACGACGTTATCCGGCCTTGCGGCCCAGGACGACGACCACGAGGGCCGGTGCGGCGAGAACGATCAGCACGGTGAGGAGGATGCGCAGCGGCATCTCGGGCACCCACAGCCAGATCGCGGCGATGGCGGCGAGCGTCAGCAGCACGATGCCGAGGCGCTCGCCCCGGCTGCGCCGGTACAGCGTGCCCGAGCTGCCGACCCGCGGGGTGAGCTTGGTGACGAGCGAGCGGCGCCGCTCCCGCCGGGCGACCTTGCGGGCGCGGGCCGCCTTCTCCTTCTCGAGCACGGCGAGCCGCTCGGCGCGGCGTCGCGCTCTCTCCTTGGACATCTACGACAGACCGGAGACCCAGTTGCGCAGCAGCCCGTAGCCCGCGTCGGCGGACTTCTCCGGGTGGAACTGCGCGGCGCTGAGCGCACCCATCTCGACGACCGCGGCGAACGGCTCGTCGTGGCTCGCCGTGGTCACCTTGGCGCCGGCCTCGCGCAGAACCTCGAGATCCGAGGCGGCGTACGAGTGCACGAAGTAGAACCGCACGTCCTCGGGCAGGTCGGCGAGCAGGGCCGAGCCGTCCGCGATGTCCACGGTGTTCCAGCCCATGTGCGGGATGCGCTCGGCCGTCAGCCGGTTGACCACGCCCGGCAGCAGCCCGAGCCCCTTGGTCTCGACGCCGTGCTCGACGCCCGAGTCGAAGAGGATCTGCATGCCCACGCAGATGCCGAGCACCGGGCGGCCGGCGGCGACCCGCTCGGCGATCATCGGGCCGGCGTCGATCTCGTCGATGCCGGCCATGCAGGCCGCGTACGCCCCGACGCCCGGCACGACGAGGCCGTCCGCCTCCGCCGCCGCGTGCAGATCGCTGGTCACCGTGACCCGGGCGCCGGTGCGGGCGACCGCCCGCTCGGCGGAGCGCAGGTTGCCCGACCCGTAGTCGAGCACGACGACGTCAGGCCCGCTCATCAGTTGTCCCCCGGAAGCAGCCAGGCGATGCCGCCCGCGACGGCCAGGGCGGCGAGCACGCCGACCAGCCCGATGCTGAACTTGGTGGCGCCCGACTTGATCAGCTGGATGACGCCGCCGACCAGGAAGCCGGCGACGATGAAGAGAACGACGGCCATCACAGCACGCCCTTGGTGGACGGGAGCTGGCCGGCGTTGCGCGGGTCGATCTCGACGGCCTCGCGCAGCGCCCGGGAGAACGCCTTGAACTGCGCCTCCACCACGTGGTGCGCGTCCGGGTGGCCGCCCGGCCGGCAGGCCCGCAGCACGTCGACGTGCAGCGTCACCTTGGCCGCGTGGCCGAACGCCTCGAAGATGTGCCGGGTCATGCTGGTCGCGTAGACCGGCCCGATGTACGGCGTCAGCAGGGGCTCGTCGTGCACCACGTACGGCCGGCCGGACAGGTCGACGGCGGCACGCACCAGCACCTCGTCCATCGGGATGGTCGCGGACCCGTACCGCCGGATGCCCCGCTTGTCGCCCAGCGCCTGGGCGAAGGCCTCGCCGAGGGCGATCGCGGTGTCCTCCATGGTGTGGTGCGAGTCGATCTCGAGGTCGCCCTCGGTGCGGACCGTCAGGTCGAAGCCGCCGTGCTTGGCGAGCTGGTTGAGCATGTGGTCGTAGAAGCCCACACCGGTGTTCAGGTCGCCCTGGCCCGTGCCGTCGAGGTCGATCTCGATCAGCACCTTGGTCTCGTTGGTGACGCGCTCGATGCGCGCGGTGCGACTCACTGCAAAGCCTCCAAGAATGCGGTGGTCTCCGCCTCCGTGCCCGCGGTGACCCGCAGCCAGCCTGCCAGACCGACGTCGCGGACCAGCACACCCCGGTCGAGCAGCCGCTGCCACGCGACCTTCTGATCGCCGCCGACCTCGAAGAGCACGAAGTTCGCGTCGCTGTCGGCCACCTTGACGCCGCGGCCGCGCAGCGTGGTGACGATCCGGTCGCGCTGCTCCTTGATCGCCTCCACGGTCGCGAGCAGCGAGTCGCGGTGCACGACGGCGGCGCGGGCGGCGGCCTGGGTGATCGAGGAGAGGTGGTACGGGAGCCGCACGAGCTGCACGGCGTCGACCACGGCCGGGTCGGCGGCCAGGTATCCGAGCCGCCCACCGGCGAACCCGAACGCCTTGCTCATCGTCCGGCTCACCACCAGGCGCGGGTGCCCCGGCAGCAGGGTCAGCGCGCTCGGCGTGCCGGGCCGGGCGAACTCCGTGTACGCCTCGTCGACGATCACCATGCCGCGGGCGGCGCCGAGCACCGCGTCGATCACCGCCGGGTCGAGCGCGGTGCCGGTCGGGTTGTTCGGCGAGCAGACGAAGACCACGTCCGGGTCGTGCCTCTCGATCTCGGCGACCGCCGCCTCGGGCCGCAGGCCGAAGTCGGGGTCACGGAGCGCGCCGATCCAGCGGGTGCCGGTGCCCTGCGCGAGCAGGGGGTGCATGGAGTACGACGGGCCGAAGCCGAGCGCCGTACGCCCCGGGCCGGCGAACGTCTGCAACAGCTGCTGCTGCACCTCGTTCGACCCGTTGGCGGCCCACACGTTCGCGGCGGTGAGGCCGTGGCCGAGGTATCCGGCCAGCTCGGTGCGGAGCGCGACGGCGTCACGGTCCGGGTAGCGGTTGAGGTCGCGCAGCTCCGCCTGGACGGCCTTGCCGATCGCCTCGACCACGTCGTCCGGCACGGGGTACGAGTTCTCGTTCGTGTTGAGCCGCACGGGCACGTCGAGCTGCGGCGCGCCGTACGGCGACTTGCCCCGCAGATCGTCCCGGATGGGGAGATCGTCGATCATGCGGACCTCCCCTCCGAGCGGCCTGCACCCGACTGAAGGCGAGCTTGAACGGCCTCGCCGTGCGCCGGCAGGTCCTCGGCGTTGGCGAGCGCGACCACGTGGCCCGCGACGTCGCGGAGCGCCGCCTCGTCGTACTCGATGACGTGCACGCCCTTGAGGAACGACTGGACGGAGAGCCCCGACGAGTGCCGCGCGCATCCCGCGGTGGGCAGCACGTGGTTGGACCCCGCCGCGTAGTCACCGAGCGACACCGGCGACCAGGCCCCCACGAAGATCGCGCCGGCGTTGCGGACCCGCATGGCCCACTGCCGCGCGTCACGCGTCTGGATCTCCAGGTGCTCCGCCGCGTACGCGTCGACGACGCGCAGCCCCTGCTCGAGGTCGTCGACGAGCACCACGCCCGACTGCTCGCCGGTCAGCGAGGTCTGCACCCGGGCGGCGTGCTTGGTGGCGGTCACCATCTGCGAAAGCTCGGCCTCGACCGCCTCGACCAGCGCCTCGGAGTCGGTGACCAGCACACTCGCGGCCAGCGGATCGTGCTCCGCCTGGCTGATCAGGTCGGCCGCCACGTGCCGCGGGTCGGCCGTCTCGTCGGCGAGGATCGCGATCTCGGTCGGCCCGGCCTCGGCGTCGATGCCCACGGTGCCCTGAAGCAGCCGCTTCGCCGCGGTCACCCAGATGTTGCCCGGCCCGGTGATGACGTCGACCGGCTCGCAGCGGTCACCCTCGTCCGCGCCGTCCGAGCCGTACCCCAGCATGGCGATCGCCTGGGCGCCACCCACCGCGTACACCTCGTCGACCCCGAGCAGCGCACACGCCGCCAGCACCCGCGAGTCGGGCAGGCCGCCGTTCTCCTTCTGCGGCGGGCTCGCCACGACGAGCCCCTCGACGCCGGCCTCCTGCGCGGGCACCACGTTCATGACCACGGTGGAGGGATAGACGGCAAGACCCCCAGGAACATAGAGGCCCACACGTTGTACGGGGATCCAGCGCTCGGTCACGGTGCCCCCGTCGACCACCTTGGTGGTGACGTCGGTGCGCCGCTGATCCGCGTGCACCTTGCGAGCCCGCTTGATCGACTCGAGCAGCGCCGCCCGCACCTCGGGCTCAAGGCTCTCCACCGCCGCGTCGATGTCGGCCTTGGCGACCCGCAGCCGCTCCAGCCGGACCCCGTCGAACCGCTCGGTCGCCTCCCGGATCGCGCTGAACCCATGCCGATGAACCGCCTCGACAACCGGGCGGATCTGCTCGACAGCCACGGAGACGTCGAGCTGGGCACGGGGCAGCAGTCCACGCGGGTCCCGCCGGGAGCCACGCAGGTCGGTCCGATTCAGCACGGTGACAAGTTTAGGCTGCCTACTCCCGCTCCTCACCATCGCCGCAGCCCGGACCAGGACGTGGGATCCCCCACCCTCCGCGCGCCGCCCTCCCACCTCTGCTTCGCCGCCCACCACGTCATCCCTCGCCGCGCGCCACTGCCACAACGACCGCGCGCCACCACCACCGCGCGCCACCGCCGCATTGCGCCGGCCCGTCGCTCGCCGTCCGCCACCGCCACCGTGCGCCACCGCCACCGTGCGCCACCGCCACCGCGCGCCACCGCCGCACTGCGCCGCCCCGTCGCTCGCCGTGCGCCACCGCCACCGCGCGCCGCCCTCTCCCTCGCCGCACAGCCCAACCGTCGCCGCGGGCCCATCCCCTCGCCGCATACCCCACCGCCGCCGCGGGCCCCCATACCCCCGCCGTACCCCCGCCGCCGCCGCGCGCCGTCTTTTGTGTGGATGGTGATGGTTGACCATGGTCCGGTGACCGTTAGGCTGAGCTGGTGAGCAAGCGGCTGCCGGTGTTCCCTCTGGGCACGGTGCTGTTCCCGGGCCTGGTGCTCCCCCTGCACATCTTCGAGGAGCGTTACCGAGCCCTCGTGCGCGAGCTGGTGGCCGGCCCCGCCGACGACCCGCACGAGTTCGGCGTGGTCACCCTCCGCCGCGGCGCCGAGGCTCCCGCCCCCGACACCGGTGACGGCGACGGCCCCTCCTCCCCACCGCCCCCGATCGGCGCCGACGACATTTACCAGGTCGGGTGCACCGCCGAGCTGCGCCAGGTCACCGAGCTCCCCGGCGGCCGCTACGACATCATGACCGTCGGCCGCCGCCGCTTCCTCGTCAAAGACGTGATCCAGGGCGACGAGCCCTACCTGACGGCCGACGTCGAATGGCTCCCCGACGAGTCCCCCGACGAGACAGCCGAGCTGTTGGCACCCCGGGCCCTGGCCGCCTTCCGCGCCTACCTCGAGCTCCTGCGCCCCGACTCCGAGGCCCTCGACGCCGTGCCCGCCGACCCGACGGTGCTCTCCCACCTGATCGCGGCCACCGCCCAGCTCACCACCGAGGAGCGCCAGACTCTGCTGGCCGCCCCCGACACCGCGGCCCGCCTGCGCACCGAGCTCAAACTCCTCAATCGCGAGTCCGGCCTCCTGGCCCGCGTCCGAGCCGTCCCGGTCCCCCTGTCAGACCTGGCCCGCCCCGCCAGCCCGAACTGACTCTCACTCCCCGCCCGATCCGGGCACACAGGCGGACGTAGCTGATATCCACGGCCACACCGTCCGGGGGTGTGCCCGCCGGCTGAACCCGGGAGCATGCCGGCTGCCTGAGACCGCATCGCCGCGGAGAGTGAGTGGGGGCAGAAACCTCGGGACGCCGACCGTTGCCGTGACCACTCATGACCCGGCCTCGGCGGTGCGCGTTCGCCGCCGCACTCATGCCGGACAAATCCGATTTGCGAATCAAGGGGACGGCGGAGGCGGTGACGGAGGTGATGTCCTCACACGAGGACAGCTCACCCAGCCCGCGTAAGGAGCACCCCAGTTCCGTGCAGGAACACCACCAACGCCGCGCAAGGCCCGTGGCCGAACGCCGCGCGGGTGGCGCCGCACAGGCCTAACCGCGAGGCGGCTCGATTGGCTTTCCGGTTGGGGCCATGCGCCACGCGGGCCTAGCCGCGAGGCGGCTCGACCGGCTTTCCGGTTGGGGCCATGCCAGGCCGCGAGGGAGCGGCCGGATTCGCGGAGTGCGGCCCCGCCGAGGACTGCCCCGGCCAGGAGGACCCGGAGCCCGGCCCAGCATCGGACCCGTGACCGGAACCGGCACCGTGACCGGGACCGGAACCAGCACCATGACCGGAACCGGCACCGTGACCAGAACCGGGGCCGGGGCCGGAACCGGGGCCGGGGCCGGGGCCGGGGCCGGGGCCATGACCGGAACCGGGGCCATGACCGGAACCGGGGCCGGGGCCGGAACCGGGCCGTGACCAGAACCGGGCCGTGACTAGAACCGGGGCCTAACCGGAACCGGGGCCGTGACTAGAACCGGGGCCGTGACCGGAACCGGTACTAAAGCCGGAACCAAGCCCGTACCCGGAACCGGGCCCATAGCCCGGCTCGGGACCATCGAGCGCCGGCTCGTCCGTGTTGGGCCCATAGCCCGGCCGAGCGCCAGGCGCATCCAGGTCCGGGTCGTTGGACCAGCCCGCCATGAGCGTAAGGGCGATCGCAGCCGCGAAGGCCGGCACCAGCAACGGGCCCAGAGAGTGGACCTCGGGCGGGGCCAGGTAGGTGGCGCCCTGCTGGGCGGTGTCGCGCCAGTGCTGGTAGTCGCCGCGGCCGATCATCTCGCCGATCCGGGGTGCCACCAGGTAGCCGGCGCCCAGGGCGCCGGCCACGACGCCTAGCAGCAGGTAGGGGCCGCGGTCGCGGCGGAGCACCATCCAGGCGGCGATCGCCACGAGCAGGCCGAAGCCGAGGCCGAGCAGGGTGAACCAGCCGTCGGCGGCGATGTACTCCTCGGGGGACGGGTCGTTGAACGTGATGTCGCCATGCCCGATGCCGACGACGGGCACGGACGGCGCCAGCCACGCCCACAGCAGGCCCAGCGGCGCGCCGAGCGCCAGGATCAGCAGGCACATGGAGACCGAGACCACGAGGGTGCGCCGCCACGGGCGCCGCGCCGTCCGCTCGGCCACCACGCCGAGCGGGTAGCCGTCGACGTCGCCCGGCCCGGAGGGATGCGCGAGCCCGTAACCGCCACCGGGTCCGGTCACTCCCCCGGCCCATGCCTGGTCTCCGGACCAGGCCGGTGCGCCGCCGGAAGGGTCCGGCGGAGGCGGGCCGGGCTGCTGCGGGTGTGCCGGTTCCTGACTCGCGTTCACCCCACGATCCTGCCAGGTTCTCCTGTGCGGCGTCCCGCTCGGGCGCGCCCGGCCAAGCGGCGCCGGGTCAGGCCACCGCGGACGGGCCGAGGATCATCTTGAGGTCGGCTCGGAGGGCCGGGGTCGGGGCGACGCGCACCGCGCCCAGGCGCAGGACCGTGGTGCGGCTGCCGTTCTGCAGGTGGACGTGCACCTCGGAGTCGCCGGGGTGGCTGGTCAGGATCTCCTTGAGCTCGGAGACCAGCGGCGGCGTGCAGCGGGTGATCGGCATGGTCAGGGTGACCGGCTTGCTGTCGGGATTGTGGCTGACGTCGGGCAGCGACATGTCCATCGCCATGATGCGCGGGGTGTCGTCGCGCCGGTCGACGCGGCCCTTCACCACGACGATGGCGTCCTCGGCGATGAACTGCCCGATCACCTCGTAGGTGTTGGGGAAGAACAGCGCCTCCACCCCACCGGCCAGGTCTTCCAGGGTGGCCGAGGCCCACGCGCGGCCCTGCTTGGTGATGCGCCGCTGCACACCGGTGAGGATGCCCGCGAGCGTCACCACCTGGCCGTCGGGGACCGAGCCCTCCTCGTTGAGCGCCGCGATCGTCGTGTCGGCCGCGTTCTGGAGGAGCTGTTCGAGGCCGGCGAGCGGGTGGTCGGAGACGTACAGGCCGAGCATCTCGCGCTCGAAGGCCAGCTTGTCGCGCTTGTCCCACTCGTCGTCGGTGATCGGGGGCATGGCCACCGTCGCCGCGCTGCCGCCCTCGGTGTCGCCGAACGCGCCGAACAGGTCGAACTGGCCCGCCGCCTCGTTGCGCTTCACGTCCGCGTACGCGTCGATCGCCTCGGCGTGCACGGCGAGCAGGCCCTTGCGGCTGTGCCCCATCGAGTCGAAGGCGCCGGCCTTGATCAGGGATTCCACGGTCTTCTTGTTGCAGGCGATCGCGTCGACCTTGGACAGGAAGTCGTAGAAGTCCTGGTACTTGCCCTTTTCGTCGCGGCACCGCCGGATCGCGTCGACCACGTTGTGCCCGACATTGCGGACCGCCGCGAGGCCGAAGCGGATGTCCTTGCCGACCGGGGTGAACGGGCCGGCGGACTCGTTGACGTCGGGCGGCAGGACCTGGATGCCCATGCGCCGGCACTCGGCCAGGTACATCGCCATCTTGTCCTTGTCGTCGCCGACGCTGGTGAGCAGACCCGCCATGTACTCGGCCGGGTAGTGCGCCTTGAGGTAGGCCGTCCAGTAGGAGACCAGGCCGTACGCCGCGGAGTGGGCCTTGTTGAACGCGTAGCCGGCGAACGGGACCAGCACGTCCCACACCGCCTGGATGGCCTCCTTGGAGTAGCCGTGCTCCAGGCAGCCCTGCTGGAACGGCACGAACTCCTTGTCGAGGATCTCCTTCTTCTTCTTACCCATGGCCCGGCGGAGCAGGTCGGCCTGGCCGAGCGAGTAGCCGGCGAGGATCTGCGCGGCGCGCTGCACCTGCTCCTGATAGACGATCAGGCCGTACGTGGGCTCGAGGATCTCGCGCAGCGGCTCCTCCAGCTCCGGGTGGATCGGGGTGATCTCCTGGAGCTTGTTCTTGCGGAGCGCGTAGTTGGTGTGCGAGTCGACGCCCATCGGACCCGGCCGGTAGAGCGCCAGGACCGCGGAGATGTCCTCGAAGTTGTCGGGCTTCATGAGCCGCAGCAGCGAGCGCATGGGCCCACCGTCGAGCTGGAACACGCCCAGGGTGTCGCCGCGGGCCAGCAACTCGTACGCCTTGACGTCGTCGAGCGGCAGCGCCAGCAGGTCGAGCTTCTTGCCGTGGTTGAGCTCGATGTTCTTGTTGGCGTCGTCGATGATCGTCAGGTTGCGCAGGCCCAGGAAGTCCATCTTGAGCAGGCCGAGGGTCTCGCAGGTCGGATAGTCGAACTGCGTGATGATCACACCGTCGGCGGGGCGGCGCATGAGCGGGATGTGGTCGATGATCGGCTCGGCGCTCATGATGACGCCGGCCGCGTGCACACCCGTCTGGCGGATCAGGCCCTCGATGCCGCGCGCGGTGTCGATCACCTTTTTGACGTCGGGGTCCTGCTCGTAGAGCGTGCGGACCTCGCCGGCCTCGCTGTAGCGCTTGTGCTCCTTGTCGAAGATGCCGGAGAGCGGGATGCCCTTGCCCATGACGTCGGGCGGCAGCGCCTTGGTGATGCGGTCACCGACGGCGAACGGGTAGCCGAGCACCCGGGCCGCGTCCTTGATCGCGGCCTTGGCCTTGATCGTGCCGAAGGTGGCGATCTGGGCGACCTTGTCCTCGCCCCAGCGCTCGGTCACGTACTTGATGACCTCGCCGCGCCGGCGCTCGTCGAAGTCGATGTCGACGTCGGGCATCGAGATGCGCTCGGGGTTGAGGAACCGCTCGAAGATCAGGCCGTGCGGCAGCGGGTCGAGGTCGGTGATGCCCATCGCGTACGCGATCAGCGAGCCCGCCGCGGAGCCGCGGCCGGGGCCGACGGCGATGCCGTTGCGCTTGGACCACTGGATGAAGTCGGCGACCACGAGGAAGTACGCCGGGAAGCCCATCTCGATGATGACGCCGAGCTCGTACTCCGCCTGCTTGACGTGGGTCTCGGGGATGCCGTCGGGGAAGCGGTTGCGCAGGCCCTCGAAGGCGACGTGCCGGAAGTACTCCTCCTCGGTGTAGCCGTCGGGGATCGGGAACCGGGGCATCAGGTTCTTGAAGGTGAACATGCCCTCGGTGTCGACCTTTTCGGCGACGAGCAGCGTGTTGCGGCAGCCCTCGAGCCACGCCTCGGAGGAGTCGACGGCGCGCATCTGGTCGGCCGACTTGACGAAGTAGCCGGCCCCGTCGAAGCGGAACCGGTTGGGGTCGGCGATGTTGCTGCCGGTCTGCACGCAGAGCAGCACGTCGTGGGCCTCGGCCTGCGCTTCGTACGTGTAGTGGGAGTCGTTGGTGACCAGCGGTGGGATGCCGAGCTTCTTGCCGATCTCGAGGAGCCCGTCGCGGACCCGGCGCTCGATGGAGAGGCCGTGGTCCATGATCTCGAGGAAGTAGTTGTCCTTGCCGAGCGCCTCTTGGTACATCGCGGCGGACTTGAGCGCCTCGTCGAACTGACCCAGCCGCAGCCGCGTCTGCACCGCGCCGGACGGGCAGCCCGTGGTGCCCATGATGCCCTCGGCGTGCTCGGCGATGATGTCGAAGTCCATGCGCGGGTACTTGCCGAGCTGGCCCTCCATCGAGGCCCGCGAGTTGAGCCGGAAGAGGTTCTTGAGCCCGACGGCGTTGCGCGCCCACATGGTCATGTGGGTGTAGGCGCCGTTGCCGGAGACGTCGTCGCCCTTCTGCTCGGGGCGGCCCCACTTGACCCTGTTCTTCATCAGGCGGGAGTCGGGCGCGACATAGGCCTCGACACCGATCACCGGGGTCACGCCGACGGCCTTGGCCTGGGTGTAGAAGTCGTAGGCCCCGTGCATGTTGCCGTGGTCGGTGATGGCCGCGCCGGGCATGCCCAGCCGGGCGGCCTCGGCCAAGAGCTCCTTGACCCGGGCGGCCCCGTCGAGCATCGAATACTCGGTGTGCACGTGGAGATGCACGAACGAGTCAGACACTCCGGACCCCCCTGAAGTTGTAGGAACGCCAGAACTCTAGCGGGCCCCTACGACAAGAACGAGGGGGAAACGCGTGTCACTCGGCGAATGGCTCGATCATCACAGACGCGGCCTTGAGCCACGCCGTGCGCGTCTCCTGCTGGAGGTCCGCGTACTCGATCGAGGAGCCCACTTCCAGGGCCGGGTCGTAGGGCACCACGGCCACCGCACGGGTGCGCGTGGCGAAGTGCTTGGCGAAGTCGTTGAGCAGCGGCAGCGGCCCGGGCGAGGGGCACGAGATCAACGTCACCGCGTTGGACACCAGATCGCCCATGCCGCTCTCGTCGAGCACGTCGAGCATCCAGTCGGCGGTGAACGCGGCGTCCTCGCGGGGCACCGTGGTGATCACGAGCTGGTCGGCCTGGCGCATCACGGTCTGCCAGTTGACGCTCTCGACGTTGTTGCCGGTGTCGACGCAGATCACGTCGTGGGTGCGGCGCAGCAGGTCCATCACCCGGCGCACCGTGTCCTGGTCGAGCCGCTGGGCGAAGCGCGGGTTCTCCTCGCCGGCCAGCACGTCGTACGAGCCGTCGGAGGCATGCCGCAGATAGCCGTCGAGCTCCTGGAGCAGCGCGTCGCCGTGCAGATCTTCGATCTGGGTGAGGTCGGCGAGCAGGTGCTTGATGGTGCGGGCGTGCCGCGCACTGCCGGCCCGCAGGCCCAGCGTGCCGCGCAGCTCGTTGTCGTCCCAGGCCAGCACGCCTCGGCCACGGACGCTGCCGATGGTCGCGGCCGCGAGCACGGTCGCGGTGGTCTTGTGCACGCCGCCCTTGGGGTTGGCGAAGGCCAGCACCCGCGGCTTGCCCAGCGTGCGCCGCATCACCGAGACGGCGCGGGCCATCTCGTCGTCGGCGCGGGTCTGCCGCCACTCGATGCGGGCGCCGGCCGGCGAGATCGGCGAGGGCGCCACGCGCGGCGGCGGAGCGGCGGGCTGGGCCATCGGGGGCGGAGCGGGCTGGGCCATCGGGGGCGGAGCGGGCGGCGCCATCGGGGGCGGCTGCATGACCGGCGCGGCCGCGGACGCCCGCACCTGCGGATAGTCGCGGGGCTGAGGTTGAGGCTGCGGCTGCGGCGGCGCCTGCCGCGACGGTCCGAAGAAGCTGGTGGGCTCGGGAGGCGGGGCGACCGGCGGAGGCGGGGCGGCCGGCTGCGCGCGCGCCTGCCAGCGCGGGTCGAGCGGGTTGATCGGCCGCTGTGGCATCGGCCGCTGCTGCTCCACCGGCGGCGGCGCGGGCTCGGCCGGATGCTGGTCGTAGCGGGAGCCGTAGGACGCCCCCCGCGGATCGAGGGGGTTGACCGGCCGCCGGGTGGGCAGGGGCGACCCGTACTGCTGGGGTTGCTGCGGCGGCGGGGCCTCCCGCTCCTGCTCCGGCTGGTCGTCGGGGTTGCGGGCACCGTGCCGGGCGCGGTCGAGCAGCGCCCGCCATCGCGGGGCTGGTTCCGCAGGCCGGCCCCAGCCGGTCTCGGTCCCCTCCACGGCTCAGTCCTCCCTGCCCATGTCTCTCGGTGGTGCCCACGCCCGGGCTCCTCGCCCCTGACAGGCTACGGAGCCAACCGCGAATGGGCCACTGCCCGTGCACCGACTAGAGACCTAACGGTCTCCACGGGGCTCAGGGTGCTGCCGCCGAGGCGCTGGTCGCACCGTGAGCAGCGGTCGCGTCTGACGCAGAGGGTACGGCAGAAAGATCCTCCGATGCCGAGACGGAAGGGTCGCTCGGGTCCGGAGAGACCCGGGATGAGTCAGATGTCACAGCGGCCCCGGGCGACGACCTTATCGGCGCCGACGCGGGCGAGGCAATGCCCACCGACGCGGTTGGCACAGCCGGCGCGGAGGACGGCGGCACGGTGCCCGTCTGCTCCGGCAGCGGTGGCCGGAACTCCGTGCGGTCGAGGCTGCGCACCTCGGGGGCCGGATCGACCGCCCGCACCCCGGAACGGGCCGCGACGCCCTGCAGAGCCGCCGGCGCCCCGCGCACCACGGCCGCGAAGACACAGGAGCACCCCGAGCGGTACGCGGCGGCCTCCACCGCCGCCGTGCGCGCCGCCACCGCGTACGCCTGCCGGGCGCGCGCCTCGGTGGCCGGCAGCCTCGCGGCCAGCTGCTCGTACGACGCCTTCTCCTGGTCGCGCAGCAGCGCCGCGTCGAGCATGCCGGTGAGCACGTCGGCGGGAAGCCGGTAGACCGGGATCCGCACCACCTGGGTGTGCTGCTCGGGCACCGGCACCCGGGCGTACACCTGAGCCACCGCCGTGCCGTCGAACAGGTCGGCCAGCCGGCCGGCCGGCACGTACTCCGACAGGCTCACCAGCGCCCAGGTGTCGCCGCTGGCCGGTGCCGACGGGTCGGCCAGCGCCCGCAGCTCGGTGCGCGACGAGCCGAGGTAGCCGGGCACGGTCTGCCCCTGCACGACACCGACCCGGACCACGTCGCTCGGGTCGCCGGCCGGCGCCGCCTCGCGCCGGTTCAGCCAGAGCGCGCCGACCAGCACGGCGACCGCCGTGACGGCGGCGCAGGCCACCGCGACGCGGGCGTAGGACGCTCCGGAGAAGCGCACCCGCTGGGCGGGGCCCATCGGGTCAGGCCGCGTCCTGAAGGACGTCGAGGGCGTACTTCAGGTCGTCGGGATAGTCGCTGACGAAGCGCACCTCGTCGTGGGTCCGCGGGTGCAGGAAGGCGAGCTCGCGGGCGTGCAGCCACTGCCGGTTGAGCTTGAGCCGGGCCGCCAGGGTGGGGTCGGCGCCGTACGTGAGGTCGCCCACGCACGGGTGGCGCAGCGCCGAGAAGTGCACCCGGATCTGGTGGGTGCGGCCGGTCTCGAGCCGCACGTCGACGAGGCTGGCCGCGCGGAACGCCTCCAGCGTGTCGTAGTGGGTCACGCTGGGCTTGCCGCCGGACATCACCGCGAACTTGTAGTCGGCGGTGGGGTGCCGGTCGATCGGCGCGTCGACGGTGCCCCGCAGCGGGTCGAGGTGACCCTGCACGACCGCGTGGTAGCGCTTCTCCACCTCGCGCTCCTTGAAGGCGCGCTTGAGGACGCTGTACGCCATCTCGCTCTTGGCCACGACCATGAGCCCGGTGGTGCCGACGTCGAGCCGGTGGACGATGCCCTGCCGCTCGGCGGCGCCGCTGGTCGCCACGTTCTGCCCCATGGCGGCGAGGCCGCTGACCACGGTGGGCCCGGTCCAGCCGGGGCTCGGGTGGGCGGCCACGCCGACCGGCTTGTCCACCACCACGATGTCGTCGTCGCTGTAGATGACCTTGAGCCCGTGCACCGGCTGGGCCACGACCGGCGGCTGCTCGCTGACCGGCGAGGGCAGCGTCACCTCGAGCCAGGCGCCCGCCGAGACCTTGTCGCTCTTGGGCCGCGGGATGCCGTCGACCAGCGCGTCGCCGGCCTCCACCAGGGTGGCCGCGGCCGTGCGGGACAGCCCGAAGAGACGGGACACGGCCTGGTCGAGGCGCATGCCGTCGAGCCCGTCGGGCACGGGCAGGGATCGCTGTGAGGTCACTTCTTCTCGGCCTTCTTGCGTACGAGGCGGCTGCCGTCCCGCTGCCGGCCGGTGAGCTCGAGGAGCACCGCCAGCACGACGCCCACGCTCAGGCACGCGTCGGCGATGTTGAACACGGCGAAGTACTCCGCGTACGGCCCGAAGAGGCTGAACATGTCGACCACGTGGCCGTGGAACGGGCTCGGCGCGCGGAACAGCCGGTCGCCGAGGTTGCCCAGGGCGCCGCCGAGCACGAGCCCGAGCGCGACGGCCCACGGCAGCGAGCGCAGCTTCGTCGCCATGTAGGTGATCCAGCCGATCACCACGAGGGTGATCACCGGGAAGACCCACGTGTATCCGCTGCCGAAGCTGAAGGCGGCGCCGCTGTTGCGCAGCAGCGACAGGTAGATGAGGCCGCCGAGGATGCGGACGGGCTCGCCCTCGGTCAGGTTTTCGGTGGAGAGCCATTTGACCCACTGATCGAGGGCCACGGCCACCACGGCGGTGACGGCGAGCACCGTCACGGCGGCACGGCTGAATCCGGGACGGGGTCCCGGCTCCGGCTCGTCCACCGTGGTCGCGCCCGTCGCCTCGTCGGCGTTCAGCGTCGTTCCTCCAGCTGCTTGCAGGACACACAGAGAGTCGCGGAGGGGAACGCCGCCAGTCGCTCGACCGGGATCGGGTTGCCGCACCGCTCGCACCAACCGTAGTTCCCCTCGCCGAGGCGGTCGATGGCGCGTTCCACCTGATTGATCCTCTCCAGCAGATTGTTCGCCAGAGTGATCTCCTGCTCACGCTCGAACGTCTTGGTGCCGGCGTCGGCCTGGTCGTCGCCCGCGGAGTCGGCCATCCGGTCGCGGGCCAACTCGGTGATCTCGCTGAGCGACTGTGCGTATTCGGCCTGGAGCTCGTCGCGCCGCTCGACCAGCGCGACCCGGATCTTCTCCGTCTCGGCGGCGCTGCGCGTCCGCTTGCCCGCGGTGTCGGTTGCCTTGGCCATCGTCGCTCCCTCGGCCGCGCTCGGCGCGGCGATCGGCGTGCTGGGAGGCCGGCGTCCCATCCGGCCCCTCTGTCCCTTTTTGTCAGCTGAGGCGGCGTACGCCCCAAGCGCCGGGGTTATTCTTCCCCCACCTGCACAAACGGCGCGGCCGAACTCGGCAGCCGCGCACTCTCGGAGGACCGCAAGGATACGGAACGTATCGACCACCGACAACCGGAGCGACGAATCAGCGCGGTTCCTCCCGGCCGTCCTCGCCGAACCAGCGCGCCAGGCGGCCCCGCCGGCTCACCGCGCGCAGGCGGCGCTCGGCCACGTCCCGCGCCGCGGCGGTCGCGACGATCAAGAGCTCGTCCCCCGTACGCAAGCGGGTGTCCGGACCCGGCACGAAGCCGGCGCCGTCCCGGACGACCAGGCTCACCGACGCCCCCTCGGGCAGGCGCAGCTCGTCGATGTGCACGCCGGCCAGGCGCGACCCGGGCGTGACCTCCATGTGCAGCAGGTCGGCGTTGAGGCGTTCCAGTGGCGCCGCCTCCACGTGCACCTCGGCGGCCTCGGCCGGGGCGGTGACCCGCAGCAGGCGCGCCGCCGGGCCGAGCGTGGTGGCCTGGAGCAGCGTGAAGATGATGACCAGCAGGAAGACGGCGTCGAAGAGCCCCACGGCGCCCGGCGTGCCGGCCGAGAGCGGGATCGTGGCCAGCACGATCGGGACGGCGCCGCGCAGCCCCGCCCAGGACAGGAAGGCCGTCCCCCGCCAGCCGACCCGGTTGCCGGGACGCCGCGGGCCACGCACCGGGCGGGCCAGCACGGCGGCGACGATCACCGACAGCGGGCGGGCCAGCAGCACCAGCGCCACGCCGACCACCAGGGCCGGCACCAGCGCGCTGTCCAGCCGCTGCGGCGACGAGAGCAGGCCGAGCAGCACGAACAGGCCGATCTGCGCCACCCACGCCAGCCCGTCGGCGAAGCCGAGGATCGCCCGGCGGTGCGGGATGCGGCCGTTGCCGAGCACCACCCCGGCCACATAGACGGCGAGGAACCCGGACGCGTGGGCGACGGCCCCGGCCGCGTACGCCAGGACGGTCAGACCGACGGCCGCGATGGGATAGAGCCCGGCGGACGGCAGGGCGGCGTGCCGCAACAGCCAGCGGCCACCGGCGCCGACCGCGAAGCCGATCGCCGCGCCCGCCGCCAGCTCGTAGGCGACGATCAGCAGCTCGTACCACCAGGCGTGATGCCCCTCCGGCCCGGTGGCGCTGAGCAGGACGACCAGCAGGACCACCGGGGCGTCGTTCATGCCCGACTCGGCCTCGAGCGTGGCCACCAGGCGAGGCGGCAGCCGCAGGCGGCGCAGCGTGGCAAAGACGGCCGCGGCGTCGGTCGACGACAGCACGGCACCGTAGAGCAGGGCCAACTGCCAGGGCAGATCAAGGATGACGTGTACGGCGAGACCGACCACCGCGATGCTGACGGCCACCCCGATCGTGGCGAGCGACGCGGAGAGCCCCAGCACCGGCCGCAGCGTGCTCCACCGCGCCGTCAGCCCGCCCTCCGCGATGATCACGATGAGCGCGCAGAACCCGAGCGTGCGGGTGAGCTCGGCGTCGTCGAAGCGGATGCCGAGCCCCGCCTCCCCGATGATCATGCCGATACCGAGGTAGACGAGAAGGCTGGGCAGCCCCAGCCGGGTGGAGAGCCGCACGGCGCCGACGGCCACGAGCAGCACGGCGGCCCCGATGAGCAGGGCGACGTCGAGGTCGCCGGTCATGCGGGCGGGCCGTCGCGCAGCACGGCAAGCCGCTCGGCGACCCCGGCCCCCCGCACGGTGAACACCTTGTCGCGACTGGTCGCGCCCACCTTGAGCTCGACCGCGGCGGCCCGCACCCCGAGAGCGTCGGCCAGGGCACGGCGCACGGCCTCGGTGGCCTTGCCGTCCACCGCGGGCGCCCCGACGGCAACGATCAGCGCGGGCCCGTGCGGCCCTTCATAGCGACCCCCGACCCTGGTACGCCCGGCGCCCGGCGTGACGCGCACGGCCACACTCGACGCACCCAGTTCCGGCGGCACCGCGATCGACGAGGCCGGATCCTTCTGAGGCACGCTGCGCTTGACCATGCCCCATTGTGCCGATCACCCGCTCACCCGAACGAGCCCAGCACCGGGCGGCTCCGCGGCGGCCGCGCGGTCCCCGCTCACGCGACCCGCCCCGCTGCATGGTCACGCCCCACCTCCACAGCCACGCCTTGCTGGCGCAACCCCGCCGCGCCCGCGCAACCCTGCCGCGCCCGCGCAACCCTGCCGCGCCCGCGCAACCCCGCCGCGCCCGCCCAACCCCGCCG
>NZ_BOMI01000159.1 GCF_016862115.1 Paractinoplanes deccanensis | reverse complement strand
AACCCTGCCCCGCCCGCCCAACCCTGCCCCGCCCGCCCAACCCTGCCCCGCCCGCGCCGCCACACCGCCCGCGCCGCCACACCTAGAACGAACGTTCTGTCTCGAGAGAACGAACGTTCTGTCTTGGAGGCCGCCGTCCGCCAGTCGCAGGCATCGACGACCGCATCGACGCACAGAGAACGAACGTTCTGTCCACCGGCCTCCTGGAAGAGGACGAACGTTCTGTCCACCGCGTCCCTGGCGCAGGTGGTGGGCCCAGATGGTGGACACCGCCAAGGCCGCGCGGTCGCCGCACGTGCTGAGCACAGCCGGAGCCGCCCGGCCAATGCAGGCGGTGAACACAGCTAGAGCCGCGCCACCACTTCAGTGGGTGAGCACAGCCAGAGCCGCGCCACCACTTCAGTGGGTGAGCACAGCCAGAGCCGCGCCACCACCTTCAGTTGGTGATCACAGCCAGAGCCGCCGGCGACGGTGGGCACGGCCGGGGCGGGTCAGCGGCGCGCGGTGCTCGCGATCAGGCGGTCCACCGGGCGGCACAGCCCGCACGGGCTGAAGCCGAGCTCCACCGCCTCGCCCACCGGGATCGGCTCGGTGAGGCGGCCGACCAGGTGCGGGCAGTCGGGCAGGTGGTAGCGGGGCCGCCCGTCGACCACCAGGACCTCGTCGTCGAGGCGGGCCACGCGCACGGCGTCGGCGGGGCGCACCGCCTGCGGCAGCGGCTCGTCGTCCGGATCGTCCACGTCAGGCTCGGCGAACTCACCGTCATCGGCGCCCGCGTCCTCGGCCCGAACGTCGCCGGCCCGGCCGCCGCCGACATGGCCACCGCCGACCGCGGAGTCGCCTACCGGGGCGTCATCGACACGGGCGTCATCGGCACGGGCGTTGCCGGACGGTGCCGGGTCTCGGCGCCAGGCGTCCTCGCCAGGGTTCTCGCTGCGGGCCGCGTTGATCGCGGAGGAGGCCCGGTCGTAGTCGGCGTCCCTCTCGCCTGAAGCCGGCGAACCAGCCGGCTCCGAGTCGCCAGCCCGCCGAGTGGCGTCCCGCCAGTCCGCAGCGTCGACGTCGACGTCGACGTCCCGAGAACGATCGTCCCGCGAGTCGACGCCCCGCGAGTCGCCCCGGGCGTCCGCGCCCCAGGCACCGGCGTCGCGGGAATTGGTGGGCTGGGTGGCGCCGAGGTCGGCCGCCATCGCGGCCTCGGCATCGCGCCAACCCGCCGCACGAGCCTCATCTGCGGACAAATCGCCCTGCGTGTCAGCGGGCGCCGGAGCGGCCATGCGGGCTTCCGCGGCGCGAGGGTCGGCAGCGCGCGATTCGGCGGCGCGAGGGTGGGCAGCGCGCGATTCGGCGGCGCGGAGGTCCGCAGCGCCAGATTCGGCGGCCCGGGGGTC
>NZ_BOMI01000158.1 GCF_016862115.1 Paractinoplanes deccanensis | reverse complement strand
ATCGCCAGCGCGGGAGTCGATGTCCGCGGGAGAGTCGAACTGGACCGTGTCCCGGTCCGCCGAATCGGCTGCGGGAGACGGGTCGCGTGGAGGAAGATCGTCGGAGGTGCGACGGCGCTGGGTCGCGGCGGCGAACTCGGGCTCCGCCACGTAGGCCTCGTCGGGATAGTCGTCGACGGGATAGCCGGCGTCGTCGGTGTAGGGGTCGTCGGCGAACGGCTCGCCGGCCGGTGCGGTGGATCGTGCGGCCGCGCGCCGGGCGGACGCCGCCTGGCGCGCGCCGACCACCAGGAAGACCGCGGCCAGCAGGCTGGCCACGATCGAGCTGATCAGCAGGTTGCTCGACCCGCCGGTGATGCCCAGCACGAGCAACGCCACCGCGACGAGGATGAGCAGGAGACTAGCGACAATCACGGCTCATCCTCGTCGTCGAAGACTTCGAAAACCGGCGGGGAGGGAGATCAGCGCCCGGACTCGATGGAGTTGGCGCGGCCGCCGCCGTACGAGCTGGCGAGGCCGGCCGCGGCGAGACCACCGCTGCCACCGACGGCCCGGCCGGAGTCGGCGCGCGACATCTCGGCCTCGAGGCCCTGGCCCCGGCCGTCGAGGTCGCGCAGCTGGCTCTCGAGGTAGGCCTTCAGGCGCGTGCGGTACTCGCGCTCGAACTGCTTGAGCTCCTCGATGTGCTTCTGCAGCGCCGTGCGCTTGGCGTCCAGGCCACCCATCGCCTCCTGGTGGCGCTGACGGGCGTCACGCTCGAGGGCGTCCGCCTTGGCGCGGGCCTCGCGGGTGACCTCCTCGGCCTTGGAGCGGGCGTCGGAGAGAAGCTTGTCGGCCTCGCGGCGCGCGTCGGCGACGTGGTCGTCGGCGGTGCGCTGGGCCATCATGAGCACGCGCAGCGCCTGCTGCTCGCCGTCGGCGCCGCCACCGGTGGCGCCACCGCCGACCGGGCCCGCGGCGCGGACCTGCTCGAGCTCGGCCTGCATCTGCCGGGCGGCCTGCTCGGCCTGCGCCTTGTCGCGCTGCACCCGGTCGAGCTGGGCCTTCACTTCGTTGAGCTCGGCCGCAAGGCGCGGGTCGGCGCTCGGACCGGCTGGTGCGCCACCCCGACCGCCGCGCTCCACCTGGGCGCGCAGCTCGTTGTTCTCCTCGATCAGACGGGCGAGCTCGCGCTCGACCTCGTCAAGGAAGGCGTCGACCTCCTCCTCGTCGTACCCCCGCTTGCCGATCGGGGGCTTCTTGAAGGCGACGTTATGCACGTCGGCCGGGGTCAGCGGCATCGAAACTCCTCGGGTCAGTCGCGGCCGCGGTGGGGCTGCTGTCTAGCTAGCTGAAGTTCACTATCAGGTTTTGCAGCACGAACCTCATGAGCACGAACAGGATAACCAGCAGCACGATGGAAGCCAGGTCCAAGCTCACGTTACCAATGCGCAGCGGTGGGATCACACGCCTCAACGCCTTGAGGGGCGGATCAGTGACGCTCCACACCGTTTCCAGTGCCGCCGACGCCCCTCGACTGGGTTGCCACCGGCGCCCGTACTGAAGTACCGCACCCAGCACGAACCTGGCAAGCAGGACGAGAAAGAAGATATAAACCAGCAAATACAATATTTGGAACACGACCGAGAGCACGGTGCTCGAGTCCTCCCCCATATGGGTTAAGCCGGGCGCCGAGGCCGTCAGCCCTGGCTGAAGAACCCGCCTTCAGCGATCTTGGCCTTGTCCTCCGCGGTGACCTGGACATTCGCCGGTGAGAGCAGGAACACCCGGTTCGTCACGCGCTCGATCGTACCGCGAAGGCCGAAGGCCAGACCGGCCGCGAAGTCGACCAGACGGCGGGCGTCACCCTCATCCATCTCGGTGAGATTGATGATGACCGGAACGCCGTCCCGGAAGTGCTCTCCGATGGTGCGGGCCTCACGGTACGTGGTCGGGTGCAGCGTCGTGATCTGGTAGCGCTGCTCCTCCTCGGCCTGGCGCGGCGCCGGCTGCGGCTGGTGCACCGTCTGCGGGGCGAGCGCGAGGTTCTCCCGCGTCGAGTAGTTGTGCACGGACGAGTCGTCGGCGCCGGCACCCGAACGGGTGATGGAGCGGACACTGGCGCGCTCGGTGCGCTCGACCGGCTCGTCGTCGACGTCGTCGTGCGCGGAGAGGCGGCTCGACAGCCGGCCGGCGCGCTCGGTGCGGGCCCGAGGCACCGTGCGCTCCTCCTCGAACTCCTCGTCCTCGTCGTCGAAGTCGGTCTCGTAGGCGCCGGCGGAGTGGCGGCGGTCGCGCCGGTGGTAGGAGTCGTCGCGGTAGCCGTAGTCGCGGTCGTCGTCCTCCTCGACGAGGCCCAGCCAGACGCCCGCCTTACGAACAAAGGCGCTCATGCCTTCACCCCATCCCGCATCCGAGCGTGAGCTCGCTCGGCGCCGACCCGACCAGCCATGTGCCCCCACCTTCGTCCGCTGCGCGGAACGCACCCCCTGCGATCCGCTGTCCCCCCTCGCACCTCAGCGGCCGGTCCGATCAGGACCGCACGCTGCGGCGACGCCGCGTCGTCGGACGCGGGGCCACCTTCCCCGGTAGCGCCGCGCGTAAACAACACCTATGTAGTTTGCTGCCCGCCGCAAGGCTACCGCAGCGGGTTTCGCATTCCGAGCAAAGAAGTGCCGATCCGGACGTGTGTCGCACCGTGCCGGACGGCCGCCTCGAGGTCGCCGCTCATGCCCGCCGAGACGGTGGTGACGCCCGGATGCGCCTTCACCAGGCGCTCCGCGATCACCGCGAGCTGCTCGAACGCGCGGTCGGGGTCCCAGCCGAGCGGCGCGACCGCCATGAGCCCGCCGAGGCGCAGGGTCTCCGACGCGGCGATCGAGTCGGAAACCCGCCAGATGTCGTCGCCCGCCGCGCCCCCACGCGCCGGGTCGCCGTCGATGCTGACCTGCACCAGCGCCTCGAGCGGCTCGGGCCGGCCGGCGGCCGCGCGGGCGAGCGCCACGGCCAGGCGCTCCGAGTCGACCGACTCGACCACGCCGGCGTACGAGACGACCGAGCGCGCCTTGTTGCGCTGAAGCCGGCCGATGAAGTGCCACCGTGGCCGCGCACCGGCGGCGGCCACCTCGGCGGCCTTCGGCGCGGCCTCCTGATCGCGGTTCTCGCCCACGTCGGTGACGCCGAGCCCGGCGAGCAACACCACGTCGCTCGCCGGGTACGTCTTGGTCACCGCGACCAGGTGCACGGCGTCCTCCGGCCGCCCGGCCGCCGCGCAGGCGCGGGCGATCCGCCCGCGCACCTCGGTGAGGGCCGCGGAGAGCTCGGCCCTGCGATCGGTCACCGCCGTCAGGAGCCGTTCTTCAGGAAGTCCGGCACGTCGACGTCGTCGAAGAGCACCCGGCGCGGCGTCGGCGTCGTGGTGGCGGGCGGCGGCGTGACCGCGGGAGCGGCCGGTGCCGTGGCCGGCACGGACGGCGCGGCCGGCTGCTGGACGACCTTGCGCGCCGGCTCGGACGGCTTGTACGAGGGCGAGCCCCCGTCGAAGCCGGCCGCGATCACCGTGACGCGCACCTCGTCGCCGAGCGCGTCGTCGATGACCGCGCCGAAGATGATGTTCGCGTCCGGGTGCGCCGCGTCGGTGACCAGCTGCGCCGCGTCGTTGATCTCGAAGAGGCCCAGGTCGGAGCCGCCGGCGATGGAGAGCAGCACGCCGCGCGCGCCGTCCATGCTCTGCTCCAGCAGCGGGCTGGAGATGGCCCGCTCGGCCGCCTCGACCGCGCGGTTGTCGCCGCGGGCGCTGCCGATGCCCATGAGCGCGCTGCCCGCGTTGCTCATGACGCTCTTGACGTCCGCGAAGTCCAGGTTGATCAGGCCGGGCGTGGTGATCAGGTCGGTGATGCCCTGCACACCGGAGAGCAGCACCTGGTCGGCCTGGCGGAACGCGTCCATCATGCTGATGCCGCGGTCGCCGAGCGCGAGCAGCCGGTCGTTCGGGATCACGATGAGCGTGTCGCACTGGTTGCGCAGCTCCTCGATGCCGGACTCGGCCTGCACCTGGCGCCGCTTGCCCTCGAACGAGAACGGCCGGGTGACCACGCCGATGGTCAGCGCGCCGAGCTTGCGGGCGATGTTCGCCACCACGGGCGCGCCGCCGGTGCCGGTGCCGCCGCCCTCGCCGCACGTCACGAAGACCATGTCGGCGCCCTTGAGCACCTCTTCGATCTCGTCGCGGTGGTCCTCGGCGGCGTTCTTGCCGACCTCGGGCTGCGCGCCGGCGCCGAGGCCACGGGTGAGCTCGCGCCCGACGTCGAGCTTGACGTCGGCGTCGCTCATCAGCAGCGCCTGCGCATCGGTGTTGATCGCGATGAACTCGACGCCCTTGAGCCCGACCTCGATCATGCGGTTGACGGCGTTCACGCCGCCGCCGCCGATCCCGACGACCTTGATGACCGCCAGGTAGTTGTGGGGAGGTGTCATGGGCTCTCAGCCTTCCCTTCCAGGGTTAGTGGATGCCGTTAGGCCCCGGCGCGGTCCGGCCAGACCACGCGTCGGCATCCGCTGCCGTACAAGGGAGGGCGAGGAAACCCTCACCCTCTACTAGAGGCTTAGGGTTATGTCAACCACTGAAGCCTCTGGTGGCAACGTAAGCGGGTTTCCGACGTCAACCAAAGACCCGGCGCGGCGTGTCGGCGTCCGCTTACGTGGCGAAAATCCGACGGACCCGTAACCTCGACCAAAAAGTGCCGTTTGGGCGTGGATGTCCGCTTAGCGGAAATGTTAGCGGATCGTCACGACCGACGGCACACTGACGTCGATCTCGTGGCCGGCCCGCTTCAGCAGCGCCGTGGCCACCTGGCTCTTGGTGTCGCTCTGGGTGTCGTCGCCCCACACCACCGTGCGGTTCTTCTTGAGCTGCAGCTCGATCCGGGCGGGCGCGGCCACCGACACGGCGACCAGCTGCTCGCGCAGGTCCTCGCTCAGGGCGGAGAGGACGGTCAGCGCCGACTTCGTGTTCACGTCCTGCGGCCCCGGCGTCGCGGTGCGCACCAGCGGCAGCCCGGCCGGCTGCTGCTGGACCGTGCGGTACGGCACACCGGAGCGGTCGATCAGCGAGAACTGGCCGGACGTGGGCACGGCGGCCACCGGAGTGCGTTCCACCACCTCGACCACCAGAGTGGAGGGCCAGCTGCGCCGCACCACCACCCGGTCGACCGCGGGCAGCGTGCGCACCTTGGCGCGCACGCTGTCGAGATCGACCCGGGCCAGCGGCTCGCGCTCCGGCACGGCCGCCGCCTGCTCGATCTGCAGCGGCGTGAGGAACTGCGTGCCGACCACCTTGACCTCGCGGACGCCGAGCATCGACGTGCCGTAGAGGATCCACGACACGATGCCGGCGAGGGCGAGGACACCCGCCGCGACCGCCCACGGCAGGACGGCGCGCAGCTTGCGCTTGCGGGCGCGGGCCATGAAGCGGCGCGCCGAGGCGGGCACCGCGTCGGTGTCCGCCCGCACGAGCCGCCAGTTGCGCCCGCCCCCGCTCATCACGCTCCTAGCGCTCCTCGAGCCCGTTGCCGCTGGGCTGCGCGGGCGCCGGCTGGAGGTCGGCCTCGGCCAGCGCGGCGAGCAGCTCGTCGCCCATCAGCGAGATCGGCGGCGCGCCCATGGTCACCACGACGTCGCCGGGGCGGCTGCGCCGGACGACCTCGGCCGGCACGTCCTCCCAGTCGGGCACGAAGATCTTGTGGTCGGCGGGCAGGTCGACGGCGGCGGTCAGCGAGACTCCGCCCTCGCCCGGCCCGCGCACCTCGCCCGGCCCGAAGACCTCCATGACGATCGCCTGGTCGGCGAGGCTCAGCCCCTCGGCCAGCTCGGCCTCGAGGTCGCGGGTGCGATAGACGCGGTAGGGCTGGAAGACCACCAGCAGCCGGCCGTCGCCGGCCACCTCGCGCAGCGTGCGCAGGGCGGCCTTCACCGAGGTCGGGTGGTACGCGTACTCGTCGTAGACCCGGACCCCGGCGGCGATGCCCTTGCGCTCGAAGCGGCGGCGCACGCCCGGGAACGACGCCAGCGCCTCGACGATCTTGTCGAGCGGCAGGCCCAGCCGCAGCGCGGTGAGCACGGCGGCCGCGCTGTTGAGGCCCATGTGCTTGCCGGGCAGCGCCAGCCGGATCTCGCCGAGCGGCTTGCCGTCGAGCTCGGCCTGGTAGCGCACGCCGCTGACCGTGGACACCACGTCGGTGATCCGGAGATCGGCCGACGCGCTCTCGCCGTACGTGTAGACGGTCTTGCCCTTGCTCTTGAGAGCCGCGATCAGCTCCTGCGTGCCCTCGTCGTCGGCGCAGGTCACGACGAAGCCGTCGGGGGCGGCGAGCTCGGCGAACTGGAGGAAGCCGGCCTTGAGCCCGTCGAGGTCGCCCCAGTTGTTGAGGTGGTCGCCCTCGATGTTGGTGATGATCGCGACGTGCGGGCGGTAGATGAGGAACGACTTGTCGCTCTCGTCCGCCTCGGCGACGAAGTGCGGACCGGTGCCGTGGTGGCCGTTGGAGCCGGCCTCGGAGATCTCGCCGCCGATCACGAAGGACGGGTCCTGCCCGGCGTGCTGGAGGATCACCGTCATGATCGACGTGGTGGTCGTCTTGCCGTGCGTGCCCGCGACGGCAATGGTCTGCCGGTTGGTCATCGCGGCGGCGAGCGCCTCGGAGCGGTGCAGCACCCGCAGGCCACGGCGGCGGGCCTCGACCAGCTCCAGGTGGTCGGCCGGGATCGCGGTGGAGTAGACCACGGTGTCGACACCGTCGAGGTTCGACGCGACGTGGGCCATGTGCACCGTGCCGCCCAGGGCGCGCAGCCCGGCCAGCGCCGGCCACTCGCGCAGCTCGCTGCCCGAGACCGGGACGCCGCGGGTGAGCAGCAGCCGGGCCAGGCCCGCCATGCCCACCCCGCCGATCCCGATGAGGTGCACGCTGCCGAGGTCCTCGGCGGTCAATTCGCCGGCCGGCCTCAGCTCCGCCGTGTTCACAGTCCTGCTCCCTTGATCGCGTGAGTCATCGGGCCTTCTGCACCGCTTCCAGAACGAATTCGAGCAGCGCTTCGTCACCGTCGCGGCGACCGTACCGGGAAGCGGCCATGCTCATCGAGGCGAGACGCTGCCTGTCCCGCGCCAGCGGGACGATGTTCTGCTCGATCCACTCGGGCGTGAGCTCCGAGTTGTCCACCAGCACGCCGCCGCCCGCCTCGACCACCGGCAGCGCGTTGCGCTTCTGTTCCTGATTGCTGTACGGGTACGGCACGTAGACCGCGGGCACGCCCAGCGCCGTGGTCTCGGCCACCGTGATCGCGCCGCTGCGGCAGAGCATCAGGTCGGCGGCCGCGTAGCCGAGCTGCATGTCCGACAGGTACGGCAGCACCCGGTAGGGCACCGGCAGGTCGGCCGGCACCTCGAACGGGTCGTTGCGGCCACCCTGCACGTGCAGCACCTGGACGCCGGAGTGGGCGAGCCGCTTGGCCGCCGCGGCGACCGCCAGGTTGATCGTGCGGGCGCCGGAGGAGCCGCCCGAGACGAAGAGCACGGGCAGGTCGGGCCGGAGCCCGAACTGGTAGAGCGCCTGCGGCCGAAGCGCCGCCCGGTCGAGGTGCGAGATCGCGGTGCGCAGCGGCACGCCGACCACCCGCGCGTCGCGCAGCGACTCGGCCTGCTGCGGCTGCTGCGGGAAGCCGACCGCCACGTTCTTGGTGAACCGCATGCCCATCCGGTTGGCCACGCCCGGCGGCACGTTGACCTCGTGGATGACGATCGGCACGTCGCGGCGCCAGGCCGCCAGGTAGGCCGGCACCGACACGTAGCCGCCGAAGCCCACGACCACGTCCGCCTGCACCTCTTCGAGGATCTTGCCGGCGGCGTGCGCGGACTTGTACATGCGGTCCGGGGTGCGCAGCAGGTTCATGTTGATCGACCGGGGCAGCTGGAACGCGGGGATGACCTGCAGGTCGTAGCCGGCCGGCGGGATCAGCTCGTTCTCCATGCCCTTGGGGCTGCCGAGCGTGGTGATCCGGACGTCCGGGAAGTGCCGCCGCAGCGCGTCGGCGAAGGCGAGCAGCGGATAGATGTGACCGCCGGTGCCTCCTCCGGCGAGCACGACCGACCGCAGCGGAGCCATTTACCTTTTCCTCCCAGCCCCCGCACCTTCCGTCGCCTTGGCAGCGGCCGGCCGCCGTTGCGGGGGCAGCGGCGGCAGCGGGGCCCAGAGTAGCCGTACCCACCTGGCGGGCGGACGGGCGTTCAGGGCTCGGGACGCGTCGGGCTCGGCGCGGGCGAAGGAGGCGAGGATGCCGACCGCCGCCATGGTGACGACGAGGGCGCTGCCACCTGCGGAGATGAACGGCAGCGGGAGGCCGGTGATCGGCAGCATGCCGGTCACGCCGCCGACGTTGATCACGGTCTGGGCGACCAGCCAGGTGGTGATCGCGGTGGCGGCGAGGCGGCGGAACGGGTCGGCGGAGCGCCGGGCGATCCGGAAGCCGGTGTAGGCGAGCACCGAGAACAGCGCCAGGATCACCGCGCAGCCGACCACGCCGAGCTCCTCGGCGACCACGGCGAAGATGAAGTCGTTCTCGGCCTCGGGCAGCCAGTTCCACTTGAGCGCGCCCTTGCCGAGGCCGACGCCGAACCAGCCGCCCTCGAAGATCGCCGACCGCGCCTGGATCAGCTGGTAGCAGGGGCCGTCGAGGTCGCACTTGTCGAGCGGCTGGAGGAAGTTGGTGAGCCGGGCCAGCCGGTAGTTCTCGGCGCCCTTCTCACCCGACCCGGCGCCGCCGGACGCGGCCGCGATGAGCAGGCTGATGCCGGCCAGGCCGAGCACGCCGAGCGCCGCGAAGATGCGCAGCCGTACGCCGGCCGCCCAGAGCAGGCCCACGATGAGCGCGAGCAGCACCAGCATGGTGCCGAGGTCGTTGTAGCCGACCAGCACGAACAGCAGGCCGACGACCGGGAACAGCGGGCGGGACAGCTCCCGCCAGTGCCCCAGCGCCGATCCCTTGCGGGCGATCACGTCGGCGCCCCAGAGCACCATGCCGAGCTTGGCGAACTCGGCGGGCTGCAGGCCGATCGGGCCGAGGTAGAGCCACAGCAGGTCGGCGTGGATCGGGCCGATCCGGGGCGCGCTGAGCAGGTGCACCGACTCGAGCGCCATCAGCAGGTCGAGGATGCCGAGCAGCGCGATGGCCACGCCCATCACGTATTTGCCGAGGTCGCGCAGGGTGCCGGCGGGGAGCCGCTGGCACACCCAGAACGCGAAGAGGCCGAGCAGGGCGAAGACCGCCTGGTTGGCGATGGCGCTGAACGCGTTGCCGTTCTTCGCGTACGCCTCGACGCTGGTGGCCGAGAAGACCATGGTCAGCCCGATCAGCAGCAGCAGACCGGAGCTGGCCAGGAGCAGGTAGTACGAGGAGAGGGGACGCGCCAGCAGCCCGTGCACGGCGGGCAGCAACTGCCGGCTCAACGACGGGCGAGGCGCCTGCGAGGTACGGTCGTCCGCCATCCACTCATCATCGTCGTCACGACACGCCAGCCCGTGTCATCTGCGCTGGCGTGTCGTGTGACTTGATCTATCCCATGACCGCCAGGAAGTCCGAATAGAACAACCCGAGACCGATGGCGACGCAGATGCCGGCCACGATCCAGAACCGCACCACGATGTTGACCTCGCTCCACCCGGCCAATTCGAAGTGGTGCTGCAGCGGCGACATGCGGAAGACCCGCTTGCCCGTGGTCTTGAACGAGATGATCTGGATCACGACGGACATCGTGATGATCACGAAGAGGCCGCCGATGATGATCGAGAGCAGCGTCGTCCGGGTCGCCACCGCCAGGCCGCCGATGAGGCCGCCGAGGCCCAGCGCGCCGGTGTCGCCCATGAAGATCCGCGCCGGGGACGTGTTCCACCACAGGAAGCCCACACACGCCGCCGCTGCCGCCGCCGCGATCATCGCGATCTCCAGCGGGTCGCGCACCTGGTAGCAGTAGTCGTTGACCCGCGCGTAGTCGGAGTCGCCGCACCAGTGGCGGTACTGCCAGAAGCCGATCAGGGCGTACGCGCCGAGCACCAGGATCGAGGCGCCGGTGGCCAGGCCGTCGAGGCCGTCGGTGAGGTTCACGCCGTTCGACATCGACATGATGACGAAGACGAAGACCAGCACCGACCCGACCTTGCCGACGTCCAGCCAGCTGATGTCGCGGATGAACGAGATGTGCTCGCTCGCCACCGTCTCGCCGTTGGTGCTCGGCACGTAGAGCGCCACGATCGCGAACGCGCCGCCGACGAGCAGCTGGCCGAGCAGCTTGCCCTTGGCGCTCAGGCCGTCGGAGTTGCGCCGGCGCACCTTGAGGAAGTCGTCCAGGAAGCCCACCACGCCGCAGAAGACGAAGAGGCCGAGCAGGACCAGCGCGGTCATGGTCGGGCTCTCCTGGGCGATCTGCCGCTCCGGGAGCGTGGTCAGGGCGACATGGCCCGCCGCGTACGCGAAGACGGTCGCCACGATGAACGCGACACCGCCCATCGTGGGCGTGCCCTTCTTGCCCTGGTGGGTCGCCGGCCCGATGGTCCGGATCGGCTGGCCCGCCTTCAGCGCCGTGAAGACACGGATCGCGATCGGGGTGCCGAACAGCGAGATGATGAAGGCGACCGCGGCCGCGACGATGACTGCCCTCACCGGGACTCCTCCTCGGGACGCAGCGCATCGACCACGTCCCATGTGCGGTACCGGGAGCCCTTGACCAGGACGACGTCGCCGTCCCGCAGGTCCCCCTCCAGGATCTCGATGGCCGCGGCCTGGTCGGCGGCGCGCAACGCCTGCCCCGTCCAGCCCTCGACCGCTTGCGCGCCGTCCACGATGGGCCCGGCCTCGGGCGCCACCGCGACGAGCCGGTCCACGCCGAGCTCGGCGGCGACCCGGCCGACCTCCTCGTGCCCGGAGCGCTCGTGCGGGCCCAGCTCGGCCATGTAGCCGAGGACGGCGGTGGTACGCCGGCCCGCGCCCATCGCGGCGAGCGCGTGCAGCGCGGCGGTGGTGGACGACGGGTTGGCGTTGTACGAGTCGTCGATCACCGTGACGCCGTCGGGGCGGGTGAAGACGTCCATCCGGCGGCCGGAGACGATGCCGACCTCGCCGAGCGCCTCCGCCACGTCCTCGGCGCTCATGCCCAGCGACAGCGCCACGCCCGCCGCCGCCAGCGTGTTCGCCACCTGATGGCGCCCGGCGACTCGCAATCGAACGTTTCCGGTTTTTCCGTCCCAGTGGAGTCGGTAGGAGGGGCGGCCCGCTCCGTCCACCACGACATCGGTCGCCCGCACGGCGGCGCGTTCCGCCTCACCGACCAGCAGGACGCGGGCTCTCGTGCGCGGCGCCATCCCCGCCACCAGCGGATCGTCGGCGTTCAGGATCGCCACCCCGGACTCCGGCAGCGCCTCCACCAGCTCGCCCTTGGCCCGCGCGGTCCCCTCGACGGAGCCGAACTCGCCCAGGTGCGCCGCCCCGACGTTGAGCACCACACCGACCTGCGGCCGGGCGATCTCGGTGAGGTAGCGGATGTGCCCGATGCCCCGCGCGCCCATCTCGAGCACCAGGAAGCGGGTCTCGGTCGTCGCCTGCAACACCGTGTACGGGAAGCCGAGCTCGTTGTTGAGCGACCCGGCCGGCGCGATCGTCGGCCCCAGCCGCGACAGCAGCTGCCCGATGTAGTCCTTGGTGGTCGTCTTGCCCGACGACCCGGTGAGCCCCACGACGGTCAGCTCGCCGAGCCTGCCGACCACGGCGCTCGCCAGCGCGGCCAGCGCCGCCAGCGGCTCCGCGACGACGACCCCCGGCTCACCGGTGTCGCGCGTGCTCAGCACGGCCGCGGCGCCCGCCGCGACGGCCTTGCCCGCGAACAGATGCCCGTCGACCTTCTCGCCCTCGAAGGCGACGAAGAGCCCGCCCGGCCCGATCTTGCGGGAGTCGTACTCCACTCCCCCGGTGACCTCGAGGCCCGGCTCCGCGTTGACCACGCGTCCCCCGGTGCACTCGGCGATCTCCGCCAGCGTCATCCGGATCACGAGCCGCTCCCCGCCGCGGCGGTCAGCGCCGCGGCCAGCTCGATCCGGTCGTCGAACGGCAGCATCTCGCCGTTCACCTCCTGGCCACGCTCGTGTCCCTTGCCCAGCAGCGCGATCACGTCGCCCGGTGCGGCCAGCCGCACCGCCTCGGCGATCGCGTCCCGCCGCCCGGCGACTTCGATGATCTTCGCAGGCGCCGCGGTCTCCTCGGCGCCGGCCCGCACGGCGGCGCGCACCGCCGCGGGGTCCTCGGTCCGGGGGTTGTCGTCGGTGATGATCACCAGATCGCTGCCGCGGGCCGCCGCGGCGCCCATCAGCGGGCGCTTGCCGCGGTCGCGGTCGCCGCCGGCGCCGATCAGGCAGATCAGCCGGCCACCGCGGCCGGTGGCGAGCTCGCGCAGCGCCGCGAGGGCCGCCACGATCGCGTCCGGCTTGTGCGCGTAGTCGACCACGCCGAGGATCTCGCCCGGCGCGCTCACCTGCTCGAGGCGGCCCGGCACGCCCGGGCAGGCCGCGATGCCGCGGGCGGCCGTGGCCGGGTCCACACCGGCGGCCACGAGCGCCGCCAGGGCCAGCAGCGCGTTCGCCACGTTGTGCCGGCCCGGCAGGGCGACACCGGCCTCCACCCGTACGCCCTCGGGCCCGTGCGCCTGGAAGCGCTGGCCGAACGCGGACGGCCGGATGTCGGTGGCCCACCACGTCGCGCCGGTGTCGCCGTCCGCCGAATAGCTGATCGTCACCGGCTTGAACAACGGGCGCAGCGCCGCGTCGTCGGCGTTGAGCACCTCGAAGCGGCAGCGGCCGTCGAAGAGCTTGGCCTTGGCGGCGAAGTAGTCGTCGGCGTCGGCGTGGAAGTCGAGGTGGTCGAGGCCGAAGTTGGTGTAACCGCCGACGGTGAACCGCACGCCGTTGACCCGGCCCACGGCCAGCGCGTGGCTGGAGACCTCCATGACCACGGCGGAGACGTCGCGCTCCAGGCCGGCGGCGAGGATCGCGTGCACGTCGGTGGCCTCCGGGGTGGTGCGCACGCTCTGCACCACCAGGTCGCCCAGCCGCGTCTCGACCGTGCCGATCATACCGGTGACCAGGCCGGCGGCCCGCAGGCCGGACTCGACGAGGTAGGCGGTCGAGGTCTTGCCGGCGGTGCCGGTGATCCCGATCACGGTGAGCCGCGCGGAGGGGTCGCCGTAGATCGCCGACGCCGCGGCGCCGAGGACGGCCCGGGGATCGTCCACGACCAGCACGGGCAGGCCGGTGGCGGCCGCGCGCTCGCGGCCGGTGGGGTCGGTCAGGACGGCGGTGGCGCCGGCGGCCGCGACGGCGGCGGAGAACTCCGCGCCGTGCCGGTTCGCACCGGGCAGGGCCGCGTAGAGATCACCGGGACGGACCTCGCGGCTGTCGTGGGTGATGCCGGTGACCTCGGCGTCGAGGCCGGTCAGCGTGGCCTCGACCAGCGAGGCGAGGCTCGACAACCGGTGGGGCGCCACAGAAAGGGGACGGGGAATGCCGGGCACGGCGTCAGACCCTACCCCGTGCCCGCCGCTCGGCGAAAAACGCCATACCGCCCCGCAAAGCCGTCATGGGTGGATCTTCAGCTTCGGCGCCGGCGTGGTCGACGGCGGCACCTTGTTGTGGAGCAGGGTGAACGACATCATCTTCGAGAACGCCGGCGCGGCCACGTCGCCGCCCGTGCCGACCGGCACGTCGGCCGAGACCGCGATGACGTAGCGCGGGTTCTCCGCCGGCGCCATGCCGATGAACGACCCGTAGTTCGCGCTCGTGTACTTGCCGTCGATGAGGCGCTTGCCGGTGCCGGTCTTGCCCGACACGCGGTACGCGGCGACGGCCGCCTTCTTGCCGGTGGCG
This sequence comes from Paractinoplanes deccanensis, assembly GCF_016862115.1. Taxonomy (GTDB): domain Bacteria; phylum Actinomycetota; class Actinomycetes; order Mycobacteriales; family Micromonosporaceae; genus Actinoplanes; species Actinoplanes deccanensis. The sequence goes on along the minus strand of NZ_BOMI01000158.1, from coordinate 40,499 downwards.
CCCTCGGTGTCGACGACCGCCTCCATCATGGTGCGCAGCTCGGCGGCGACCTGGGGATCGAGCACCTTGTGGGTCTCCGGCTCCGGGCCGGGGGTGACCTTGCCGTCCTTGCCCGAGATCATCGCCTTGATGAGGTGCGGCTGCACGTAGGTGCCGTCGTTCGCGATCGCGTTGTAGCCGGCCGCCATCTGGATCAGCGTGGCGTCCACGCTCATGCCGATCGGCACCGAGCCCGACGCCGAGCCGCTCCACTCGTCCGGCGTCAGCAGCTTGCCGTCCGCCTCGCCGAGCATGCCCTCGTCCGTCGACTTCCCGAGCCCGAACTTCTGCTGGTACTCGTACACCTTCTGCTTGCCGAGCCGGTCCGCGATGAGGATCGTGCCCACGTTCGACGAGTAGGCGAGCAGGCCCGCCATCGTCATCTTGGTGCCCTTCTTCTGCTCGTGGGTGTCCTCGAAGCGGTATCCGCCGCGCTCCAGCGCCGGGCCGATGGTCAGCACCGAGTCGGGCGTGATCAGCCCCTCCTGGAGGGCGGCGCCGAAGATGAACGCCTTGTGCACCGACCCGGGGTCGGCCACGATGCTGCTCGGCACGTCCTCCCGCTCCGTGGGCGTGTAGTCGCCGGGCTTCGCCGCGTTGTAGGTGGGGCAGCTCGCCTGCGCGAGCACCTCACCGGTCTTCACGTCCATCACCACGGCGCCGGCCATGTACGCCTTCGACTCGGTGGCCTGCTCGCAGAGGATGCGCTGCACCTCGTACTGCAGATCGCCGTCGATGGTCAGCTGGAGCGACGTGCCCGGCTGCGGCTCGGTGTACTTCTCGTAGCCGCTCGGGATCGGCTTGTCCAGGTCACCCTTGCCGATCTCGAAGATCCGCTCGCCGTCGGTGCCGCGCAGCAGCGAGTCGTAGCGCGCCTCCAGCCCTTCGAGGCCGGAGTTGTCGGCGCCGGTGAAGCCGATCAGGTTGGCGGCCAGGTCGGCGTTCGGCACGTCGCGCCGCTCGTCCTCCTTGACCACGATGCCGTCCAGGTCCATCGCGGCGATCTTGTCGCCCACCGAGATGTCGACACCCTGCGCGAGATACTCGAACCGGGACTGGCCGCCGCCGGGCCGCTTGTGCGGCGTCATCAGCGGGATCAACTTCGACGCCTGTACGCCGATCAGCGGCGCGAGCTTCGCGGCCGTCCCCGCCGGGTCCTTGATGAGCATGGGGTCGGCGCCGATGTAGCGCGCCTCCACGCTGTGCGCGAGGACCGTGCCGTCACGGTCGATGATGCTGCCGCGGGGCGCCGGCAGGCGTACCTCGGCCAGCCGGTCCTCCCGCAGCTCGATCAGGCGCTTGGCGTCGGCCGGCGACGAGGCGACCTGGAGGATGACCAGCCGCACCCCGATCATCACGAAGAGCGAGAGCGCGACGACGGCGCCGATCCGCAGCCGCCGGGTGCTGTTGGCGAGCTTCGGCGGCTCGGGCGCGACCGCGCGCACGGCGCGGGAGACCCGCGGCCCGGTCACGATCCGCCGTGGCTTCTCCGCTTTTTCGGGCTTCGGCGCTCTTTGCGGGCGGCGCGGCTTCACTCCGATCCGGGCGCGACGGCTGACCAGCTCGTCGTCCTCGTCCGGCTCGGGGGCCCGGCTGCGCGGGGTGCCCTTGGGCTCACGAGTCTTGGCGGTGCCCTTGCGGCCCCGCTGGGGAGTCTCGGCGGCCTCCGCCGGCTCGCCCGGCTCGGGACGGCCCCCACGCCGGGGACGGCCGCCGTCGAGCACCTGGAGCGCGGGCCGGAACGGATCGGACGTCCGCCCGGCGCGCGGCGACCGCGTGCGCTGGTCGCGCTCGGCCATGGTGCGCCCGCGCGGGGTGTAGGCGCGCGCGTCCCCGATGCCGCCGAACCCGCGGCTCTTGCCGCCGTTGTCGTCACCCTCGGTGGGAAGGTCACGAGACGTGCCGCGCCGGGGCTGAGCGCCCCGGCGCGGTGGTGTGTCGTCAGAGCGCGGCGACATGCGGCCTACTGCCCGTTCCCGTTCTGGCCGGCGTTCTGGTTCGCCGGGCTCTTGTCCTTGGCGCCGGCGGCCGGGTCTGTCTTGGCACCCGCGGCCGGGTCGGTCTTGGCGCCGGCGGCCGGGTCGGTCTTGGCGTCCTGCGCGGTCACCGACAGCTTGCCCGTGGCCGGCATCGGCACGTTGATGGCCTTGCCGTCCGGCAGCCGCAGCACCGCCAGCTTCTCCGCCTTGACCAGGCCGAGCCGCCGCGCCGCCGCGTCCAGGTTGCCCACGCTGGACACCTCGATCAGCTGGTTGTCGAGGCTCTGCTGCTGGTTGTCGAGCGCCGTGCTCTGCTTCTCCAGATCAGCAATCTTGAACGAGTTCTCGTTCGTCTTGGTATTGATCAGCAGAATGCCCAGCACGCCGACGATGACCAGCCCGACAACCCCGGCCGCGAACGGCGCCCGAGGCCCCCGCCGAACCGGCGGCGGCGCCACGGACAGCCGCGGCCCCGCACCGGCCTCGGCCCGCCCGCTGCCGTCGGGCGCGACCTCGAGCTGAAGCGCCGCGGTGCCCTCGACGGGGGCCTCGGCACCCGCCTTGGACCGCGCCTTGTCGAGCTTGTCCTTGTCGAGCCTGCTCCCGTCCAGCCTGCCCCCGTCCAGCCTGCCCTTCTCCAGCTTGGCCGCGATCGGCCGCACCTTGTCCTGGTCGGCGTCCCGGCGGGCCCGCACGTCCTCGGTGATCCGCCGAACCCGCTCCCCCTCGACGTCCCGGCGAGCCTTCAGACCCTCCACGCCCCCACGGACCCTGAGATCCTCGGAGTCGCGGCGAGCCTTCACACCCTCGGTGTCACGACGAGCCGTGAGGTCCTCGGAGCCGCGGCGGGCTCGCAGCTCGCCGGTGTCCCGGCGCGTCTTGATGCCTTCGGTGTCCCGGCGGACGCGGCCGCCCTCGATGTCGCGAGCGCCTTCCGTGTCGCGAGCGCGGACGCGCGGCGTCTCGGCGTCGCGGCCCCCACCGCGAACATCCTCGATCTCGCGCCGTCGTGGGCTCGCGCTCCGGTCCGTGTCACGGCCGATCCCTGACCGGCGCGTGTCGGCCAGGCCGGAACCACCCCGGCCGCCGTCCGAGAAGTGCCGTGCCCCCCGGCCGGCACTGCTGCGGCCCTCCGCGGTCCTCTCCCGCCCAGCAGCCTCCCGGCCGCTGACCTCACGGCCGACGCCTCCGCGGCCGCTGACCTCACGGCCGACGCCTCCGCGGCCGCTGACCTCGCGGCCGACGCCTCCGCGGCCGGTGACCTCGCGGCCGACGCCTCCGCGGCCGTTGGCCTCACGGCCGATGACCCCCCGGCCGTTGGCCTCACGGCCGTCGACGTCGCGGCCGGCCGCCTCCCGGCCGGCCCTGCCTCGGCCGTCGCCGGCCCGGCTCGTGGCGTCCGCATCGCGGCGGCCCGTGCCCGGCTCGCGCCGTCCGTGCCCCTGGCGCTGCTCTTCCGCGGCCCGGCCCCCCGACCGCGGCGCGTGGGTGCGCTCGCTCATGCTTTCCCCTCCCCCTCTTCGCGTTCCCCCGGGCGTAACCGCCCTCGTCCCCCGTGCGTTGACAACCGGGGCCGTTCGCGGGCGGCCCCAGTCGCCTGGTCGTTCTTGTCGAGGCGCTCCACGGCGCGCAGCTTCACCGAAGCTGCCCGCGGGTTCGCCGCGACCTCGTCGTCGCTGGGCGGCTCCGACCCCTTTGTCAGCAGCCGCAGTGTCGGCCCGGTCCCGGGCAGTTCGACCGGCAGGTCGACCGGCCCGGTGCTGCGCGTCCTCGCGGTGAGGGCGCGCTTGACGATCCGGTCCTCCAAAGATTGGTAGCTCATCACCACAAGGCGCCCTTTCGGGGCCAACGCGTCCAGAGCGGCCGGAACCGCGGACTCGAGCGTGGCGAGTTCGCCATTTACCTCGATGCGAAGCGCTTGAAACGTTCTTTTCGAAGGATTTCCACCGGTTCGCCGGGCTGCTGCCGGGATGGCCTCTTTGACCAGCTCGGAGAGCCTGGCGGTGGACGTGATCCGGCCCTTCTGCCGCTCACGGACGATCGACGAGACGACGCGTGTGGCGAACTTCTCCTCGCCGTACGTCCGCAGGATGCGCACCAGCTCACCGGGCTCGTACTCGTTCACGACCTGCTCGGCCGTGATGCCCGTCGTCTGGTCCATGCGCATGTCGAGCGGCGCGTCCTGTGCGTACGCGAAGCCGCGGTCGGCCTCGTCGAGCTGCAACGAGGACACACCCAGGTCGAACAGTCCGCTGTGGATCCGCGGGATGCCGAGCTCGTCGAGCACCCGCGGCAACTCGTCGTAGACCGCGTGCACCAGATGCGCCCGGCCGGCGTACGGCGCCAGCCTGTGTCGCGAATGGGCGAGCGCCTCCGTGTCCCGGTCGAGTCCGATGAGGACGACGTCCGGGTATCGCTCGAGAACGGCCTCAGCGTGCCCGCCCAGCCCGAGCGTGAAGTCGACGTGCACCGCGCCCGGCAACTCGAGGGCCGGGGCGAGCAGCTCGAGGCACCGCTCGAGCAGCACCGGCACATGCGTACCGCGCGGCTCCCCCATGTCGACCCCCATCGCTACCCCGTCTGTCCCTGGCCCACGTGCAACCGGCCCCGTACCGGACCCCGTGCCAACCCCATCGACGACGCCGTAGCGATGTCGCCGCGCCCGAGCAGCCGCCCGAACGTCCTTCCGTACCGCCAGATCCCCATCCGCTCGTGCCCGTTGCCATCGGGCGCGCCCTGGGCCGGACACGCGCCTGGCGCCGGGGAAGAGGCGCCAGGTGCGGGAGCGGCTGGAGATCTCGCAGTACGGCGACAGCGACGCCCGGGCCCCGCAGGGCCGGCCGAATGCCACGCCTCACAGTCCGACGGGCAGCACCCCCTCCTCGATGTCGGCGAACTCGTCTTCGCTCGCCGCGAGGTAGTCGTCCCACGCCTGCTTGTCCCAGATCTCCACCCGGGTGCTCGCCCCGATCACCACGAGCTCGCGGTCGAGTGCCGCGTACTCCCGCAAGTGGGCCGGGATCGTGACCCGCCCCTGCTTGTCGGGAACCTCGTCGTGCGCGCTGGCGAAGAACACCCGGCTGTATGCCCGGGCGGCCTTGTTCGTGACCGGAGCCTCCCGAAGCTGACCCGCGATGCGCTGGAACTCCGGCATCGGGAACACGTAAAGACAGCGCTCCTGCCCCTTGGTGATCACGACACCTCCCGCCAGCTCGTCGCGGAACTTCGCCGGAAGGATCAGCCGCCCCTTGTCGTCGAGGCGCGGGGTGTGTGTGCCGAGGAACATCGGCCCCAACCCCCTGCCCCTGGCGGTTCGCGGTCCGCCTGTCAACTCGGGCCGGCAGGCTCCTCCGAGTCAGCTCTCTTTCGGCCCTGCCACTGCGCTCCACTCTACTCCACTTCCCTCCACCCGCAAGCCGAATGAGCGCGCTCGCGAAGCTTGTTCGCACAAGAAACCCCAGCTCAAAGGCATGCACGCAGAGTGGAGGGCCCCCGCATGATCAACCCCGTCCGGTTTCCGACATCCTCCGCGCACCCCCGTCAAGAACCCCGACAAACACGCCCAAACTTCGCACCCGGTCGCGTTGTCAACCCCCTCCGGGGAGGAAAGTGGAGGATCGCGAACACCACGCCCTGTCAATACCGACTCCAGTTCACTCATCCCCGCCGCCGCCCTCTCTCACGGAGAGAAAGGCACAGTCCCACCGAAGCCCTGACCCCCGACGCACCGCCAGCGCCCCTCGGACGCCTCACGAAAGCGTGCGGCGCGCGCCCATGGCGCTCCGCGCGCCAAAACGAACGCTCGCTCGCCGTGCACCGCGCGTCTTTATTGCGGCGGACAAGCCACGGCCCGCAAACGAACGTTCGTTCGTCAGCGTGCGCGCCGCCGAGAAAGCAGGCTCCAGGTCTGCAAGCGAACGTTCGCTCGCCTGCATACGGGTCGCCTTGGAAGCGAGCGCAGGTTTGGCAAGCGAGCGTTCGTTCACTGGCACGCGCATCCCCGCTCAAAGCGGGGCGCCCGGGTCCCGAAGCGAACGCTCGTTTCACTGACGTGCGCGTCACTTTCAAGGCAGGCCCGGCTCCGCAAGCGAACGCTCGTTCGCCGACACGCGCACCGCCGCCAGAGCGGCAGCATGGATCCGCCAGCGAACGCTCGCTCGACGGCGTGCGCGTCACTGTCAATGCAGGCGGCTCCGCAAGCGAACGCTCGCTCGACGGCGTGCGCGTCGCTGTCAAGGCAGGCGCGGCTGCGCAAGCGAACGCTCGTTCGCCGACACGCGCACCGCCCTCAAAGCCGTCCGCAGGCCGCGAACGAACGCTCGCTCGCCATGCGCACGCCAGCGTTGCAGTAAGGGCTGGGTGCGGAAGCGAACGCTCGTTCGCTGAAGAGCGCATCGGGTGGCGAGGCCGGGCTCTGGAAGCGAGCGTTCGTTCGCTGACGGAGGCATCAGGTGGCGCGGTTGGCGGCTAAGTCTTGGAAACAAAGTTCGCTCGCCAACGGCGGCCGCAACGCGGAACGCGTGCACTGTCATGGTTCGCCTTCCGCCGAAGGCGGATCCTCACGACGGGCGGCGGCCGGCCTATCTACCCCACAGGTTGTGCACGGCGAAGCCTCAGGTGCGCGAGCTTCACTGAGGAGGTGCACAGCGCGGGGCCCGGAGGGGGGAGCCTCCGGACCCGCAGCAGATCCCGCACGGCTTGACCACTCGGCCAAAGACGCCGGCAGGCCGAAGGCAAGCGCGGACCGAGGGCAAGCGCGGACCGAGGGCAAGCGCGGACCCAAAGCAAGCGCGAACCGAACGCATCAGCGAACCGAACGCATCAGCGAACCGAACGCATCAGCGAACCGAACGCAAGAGTGGGCCGGCAGCGCAGGAGCAGGGCCGAAAGCGGCAAACCGGCGCCAGCAGGCGCGGCATCAAGCGTTCCAAGCGAAAGAAACGACAGAGGGACGCGACCGAACCGGTCGCGCCCCACTGAGTACCTGTCGCAGTAAGCCGTCAGACGAGGCGGCGGACCACGTAGTTGGTGCTGAACATCTTGCGCTTCGACACGCGGGCGCCGGTGTGCGGCGAGTCGTACATGTAGCCGTTGCCGGCGTAGATGGCCGCGTGGTAGCCGTACGAGCCGTTGCGGAAGATGATCAGGTCACCTGCCTTCTTCGCGCTCTTCGAGACGGACCGGCCGGCCTTCTGCTGGGTGTTGGCCTTGTGGGCCAGGTTCTTGCCGGCGGCCTTCTTGTACACGTACTTGGTGAAGCCCGAGCAGTCGAAGCGGCTCGGACCCGAGGCGCCGAAGAGGTACAGCGCGCCGGTGTGGCTCTGCGCCTCGGCGAGGACCTTGGCGCCGCTGGCGACGACCTTCACCGAGAGGCGGCCGCCGACCTGCGGGGCGTACGCCGAGGTGCCGGTGTAGACCATGCGGAGCGAGCCGCTCACCTTGGGGGCGGCGTAGAGGGCCACGGCGCCGTTCTTGTTCACCTTGCCGGCGGCCCAGTTCTGCCACTTGCCGTTGCGGAGCGCCTGGAGGCGGACCGTACCGGTGGTGATGGCCTTGCCGTTGGTGGGGTTGATGTACTTCGCCGTCACCTTGACCTTGGCACCCCAGGCCAGCGTCCGCGTGCTGATGCTGGTGCGGACCGAAGGCTTGATCTTCGCCGCGGCCTTGGCGGTGGTCACCTGCGCCACCGCGGGAGCGGGGGCGGCGTGCGCGGCCGGCATGGTAGCCAGCTGACCGGCACAGAGGCAGAGACCCAGAGACAGTGCGAGCTTGCCGGCGCCGGACGCCATGCGGCGGCCCCGGCTCGAACTGTGTTCGTGCACGGTAGAGAAATCCCTCCGGCACGCCTGCGAGGTTAGCTGTCGGGTTCGGGCGGGAAGGTTGCCCGGCCGCGGGGAGGCGGCTTCACCCCAAGGTCTCTCCGTGTGCCGCCACCGGAGCGGGTGGCGCGGAGCGGACCGCTAGTGGGTCCCCCGTCCCTGCCCCCGTATGCCTTTGTGGTCGTACGTGGTGCTCGTGGTCGCGACGGGCGGCCCGGGGCAGGGCTCGGCGTGAACCGTTCGTCGCAAGCTTCCAGCGGGTTGCTGTCGGCCAGACCTTGGTACCTGAGATTTCGCTGCGGCGTCGGGAGCGATCCCATGACGCACAGTAGTTGGCACATGAATGCCTGTCCGATTTGTGACCGGCGCGTAACTTTTGCCATGACGGCTCGTGGTGATCCAAATACGGATCGTCGAAGGTTACGGGTGAATCAGAACACATAATTCGTTGGCAACCTGCCGGTCATCCCCGCCGAATATTCACTCTTCCGCCGTCGTACACGTCCCCACCGGCCAAAACCGGGTCGGCCGAACGGCGGAATCGGATCTTGGACGGACGGGCCCCGGCGACAACTCGACGTAACGTGCCGTTCCGGTACCCTCGTCGCCGTGACGGACGGGAAGATGCCCCTGCGTGCCAAGGTCGCGACCTCCGTGTCGAAGACCGCGGCGGCGCTCTCCAGGGCCGCGGGACGCGGCGACGGCTCGGTCATCGGAGGCTGGATCGGCCTCAAGATCGACCCCGAGCTGCTGAGCCACTTGGCTACCGGACGCGCGATCGCGCTCGTGTCCGGCACCAACGGCAAGACCACCACGACCCGGCTCGCGGCCGCCGCGCTCGGTGTGCTCGGGCCGGTCGCCACCAACTCCTTCGGCGCCAACATGCCCACCGGGCACACGTCGGCGCTGGCCAAGGCCGGCCAGACGCCGTTCGCTGTGCTGGAGGTGGACGAGCACTATCTCCCCCGGGTCATCGACGAGACCCGGCCGAGAGTAGTGGCCCTGCTCAACCTCTCCCGGGACCAGCTCGACCGGGCCAAGGAGGTGGCGATGATGGCGCAGCTCTGGCGCACCGCCCTCGCCGGCCACCCGGATGTGAACGTGGTCGCCAACGCCGACGACCCGATGGTGGTCTGGGCCGCGTACGGGTCGCAGAAGGTCACCTGGTTCAGCGCCGGTCAGCGCTGGCAGGACGACTCGTGGGTGTGCCCCGAGAGCGGCGACCCGATCGAGCGCGCGAACGGCGACTGGTGGTGCACCGGCTGCCCGCTGCGCCGGCCCATCCCGCAGTGGCGCGTCGAGGACGAGGGCGTCATCGACCCGCGCGGCGACTGGCACCTGGTCAAGCTCCAGCTGCCGGGCACGGTCAACCTGGGCAACGCGGCGACCGCGCTGGCCGTGGCCGCCGAGTTCGGCGTACGCCCGATCGAGGCCCTCCCCCGCCTCTCCACGGTGACCTCGATCGCCGGCCGCTACGCGCAGGTCGACCGCGACGGCCGCAACATCCGGCTGCTGCTGGCGAAGAACCCGGCCAGCTGGCTGGAGGCCTTCGACATGGCCGAGCAGGCGCCCACACTGCTGTCCATCAACGCGCGCGACCCCGACGGCTTCGACACCTCCTGGCTGTACGACGTCGACTTCGCCCCGCTGTACGGCCGGCCGGTGCTGATCACCGGCGAGCGGGCGTACGACCTCGCCGTGCGCCTCGAAGTGAACGGAATCCCGTTCCAACACGTTTCCACCTTTGACGAGGCGCTCCGGACGGTTCCGCCCGGCCGCCTCGAGGTGATCGCCAACTACACCGCGTTCCAGGACATCCGAGCGGAGCTTGACCGTGTCAATTGATCCCCGCGGCGGAAAGCAGAAGGACAAATCGTGAGTACCGAGGCCCTGCGCATCGTCTGGATCTATCCGGACCTGCTCTCCACCTACGGCGACCGGGGCAACCTGCTGATCCTGGCCCGCCGGGCGGCCCTGCGCGGCATCCCGGTCGAGACCTACTCGGTCCGCTCCGACCAGCCGATGCCGTCGACCGCCGACATCTACCTGATCGGCGGCGGCGAGGACGGCCCGCAGGCCCTCGCGGCCCAGCGGCTGATCAACGACGGCGGCCTGCACCGGGCGGTCAACCAGGGCGCGTCGGTCCTGGCGATCTGTGCCGGTTATCAGCTGTTCGGTCACTCCTTCTTCGCCAAGGGCGCCAAATGCCCGGGTCTGGGGCTGCTCGACCTGCACTCCGACCGGGGCGAGACGCGGGCGGTCGGCGAGCTCCGCGGCGACATCGACCCCCGGCTGGGACTGCCCCCACTGAGTGGTTTCGAAAATCACGGCGGCCGCACCCACCTGGGCCCGGGCGCCAATCCGCTCGCCCGGGTGACCGCCGGCATTGGCAATGACGGCCAAACCGAGGGAGCCTGGGCAGGGAAGATTCTGGGCACCTACTCACACGGCCCCGCGCTCGCCCGCAACCCAGCGATAGCCGATCTGCTACTGCGTTGGGCGATCGGCGCGGATAGTCTTGCCCTGGTCGACGACACCTGGACCGAGCGTCTCAGGGCCGAGCGACTGGCAGCAGCCGGAGCCTAGATCACGTTTCAGCCGACGACGAGCACCCGGGACGGACGACTGCATGACTGACACCCTGATCGCCCCGCGGGGCGCCATCGCCCTCGCGGACCCTCAGGTTGCTGCCCCTCAGTCCCTGGGCTGGAAGCGCCGGCTCGTCCGGTTCGGCGTGCTCGGCGTCGTCATCGCCGCCCTCGCGGTCGCCGCGGCGGTGCTCCCGCTCCAGGAGATCGCCGACGGCATCGCCAAGCTCGGCCCGATCGCCGCGGCGATCATCGCCGTCGTCGGCGGCCTGCTGCTCTCGGTCCTCGTCCCCCGCACCGCGATCACGGTGGCGTGCGGCGCCCTCCTGGGCGCCGCCACGGGTGCCGCCACCGCCCTGGCCGCGGCCGTCATCGCCGCCGCGGTCACCTACTACGCCGGCCGCTGGGTCGGCCGCGGCGCCCTTCAGGCCCGCGCCGGCGGCCGGCTCGGCAGCAAGCTCCACCGCCTCGACGGCTGGCTCAACAAGCGCGGCCTCTCCGCCGTCCTCCTGGTCCGGTTCCTGCCGCTGGCCCCGTTCGGCCTGGTCGGCTACGCCTACGGCACCACGAGCGTCTGCCGCAAGCGCTACCTGCTCGGCACCACGCTGGCCGCCATCCCGTCCGCCATCTCGTACGCCACGATCGGCGCCGCCGTGACCAAGCCCGGCGAGATGAGCGTGCTGTCGTTCGCCCCCGCCGCGATCGGCTTCCTGCTCACCACCGGCATCGTCCTGTGGTGGAAGCGCTCCGCCAAGAGGGCCGCGACCGCCTGACGATCAAGACCCACCAGCCTTCGGTACGCCTTGGCATCTCGCACAACCGCAGGAAGGCCGCGCCCGGTCGACGGCGCGGCCTTTCTGCGTCTCCGGGCCGCGGCGCGCGTTTCGCGCCACTGCGGGCAAAGGCGGCGGTCCGCCTCCCCCGCCGCCTCGCCGCATGGATCATGAGCTGGTGGACTCGACCGGGGCGCAGCTGCTTCTGGGCCTGCTGACGATCGCGAGCTTCTTCCTCGCGGTGGCCGGCGGTGTGGCGCTGCTCATGTGGTCGCCCCTCGACCACCCGCCGGGGACGCGGGCCCCTCGATCAGCGATGCGACAGGGCGGGGCCGCGCTGCGGCGGCTGTCGCTGCGGGCCGGCGCGAGCCTCGCCGGTGTGCGGCTGCCGGCATCGGTGGCCCGGCGGGCCGGCCAGGTGGCACGGCATCCGGCTCGGCTGGCCGTGCTCGGCTTCGGGGCGGCGGTCGTGGTGGGCTGGGGCCTGCTGCTGCTTCCGGTCGCCGGCGAGTCCGGGCACGGCACCGGAGCGGTCACCGCGTTGTTCACCGCCACCTCGGCGGTGTGCGTGACCGGGCTGGTCATCGAGGACACCGGTGCCCACTGGTCCGGCTTCGGTGAGGTGACCATCCTCGGCCTGATCCAGGTGGGCGGCTTCGGCATCATGACCGTGGCGTCGCTGCTCGGCCTGCTGGTGGCCCGCCGGCTCCGGATGCGGCTGCAACTGGGCACGCAGGCGGAGACCAAGGCCATGGGGGTGGGCGAGGTCCGCCGGGTCGTGCTGGGCGTGCTGCGGACCAGCCTGCTGGTGGAGGCCGCGGTGGCGGTGGCGCTGACGTGGCGCTTCGCCGACGGCTACGGCGAGTCGTGGGGCCGGGCCGCGTATCTCGGGGTGTTCCACGCGATCTCGGCGTTCAACAACGCGGGGTTCGGGCTGTATCCCGACAGCCTGGTGCGCTTCGCCGGCGATCCGCTGATCTGCCTGCCCGTCTGCGCGGCGATCGTCCTCGGCGGGCTCGGCTTCCCGGTGCTCTTCGAGCTGTGCCGTGCCCCGCGTACGCCGCGCAGGTGGTCGCTGCACACCAAGGTCACCATCGGGATGTCGGTGCTGCTGCTCGCCGGTGGCTGGTTCCTGATCACCTGGGCCGAGTGGGCCAACCCGGGCACGCTGGGCCGGCTCGGTCTCGGCGCCAAGCTGCTCGCCGGGTTCACCACGGCGGTGATGCCGCGCACGGCCGGGTTCAACAGCGTGGACCTGGCCCAGATGCACGACGTCACGCTGCTGGTCAACGACGTGCTCATGTTCATCGGCGGTGGCAGCGGCGGCACCGCCGGCGGGATCAAGGTGACCACGTTCGCCCTGCTCGGCTTCGTGATCCTCGCCGAGATCCGCGGGGAGCCGAGCGTGCACGCCCTGGGCCGGCGGCTCCCGGGCGGGGTCCAGCGGGAGGCGCTGACCATCGCGCTGCTCAGCGTCGGCCTGGTGACGGCGTCCACGCTGGCGCTGCTGGCGCTGACGCCGTTCTCGCTCAACCAGGTGCTCTTCGAGGTGATCTCGGCGTTCGCCACCGTGGGCATGACCACCGGCATCACCGCCCAGGTCGGCACAGCCGGGCATCTCGTACTCATCGCGCTGATGTTCATCGGCCGGCTCGGCCCGGTCACCGCCGCGGCGGCGCTCGCGTTGCGCGAGCAGACCCGCCGCTTCGAACTACCCGAGGAGCGAACCATCGTTGGCTAGGAGACCAGCTGCCCATGACCGCATCGCCGTGCTGGGCCTGGGCCGCTTCGGCAGCTCGCTGGCCCTGGAGCTGACCCGTCAGGGCTGGGAGGTGGTCGGCGTCGACGCCGACCCGCGCAACGTGCAGGCCCTGGCGGACGAGCTCAGCCACGCCGCGGTGGCGGACACCACCGACGAGGAGGCGCTGCGCCAGCTCGGGGTGCACGAGATGACCACCGTGGTGGTGGGTTTCGGCAGCGCCATCGAGGCCAGCATCCTGACCACCTCGCTGCTCACCGATCTGGGCGTGCCGCACATCCTGGCCAAGGCGGTCAGCCGGCCGCACGCCACGATCCTGCGGCGGGTCGGCGCGCACCACGTGGTGCTGCCCGAGCACGAGATGGGCGAGCGGGTCGCCCACCTGGTCACCGGGCAGATCCTGGACGTCATCGCGTTCGACGGCGACTATGTGCACGCGAAGGTCTGCGCGCCGGAGGCGGTGATCGACCGGACGCTGGCCGGCGCCGAGGTGCGGGCCACCCACGGGGTGACCGTGGTGGCGATCAAACGGCCCGGGGAACCGTTCACGTACACCACCCCCGACACCACCGTCTACGCCGGCGACCTGCTCATCGTCGCGGGCGCCTCCCGCAGCGTTCGGGCGTTCGCCGGCCTGGGCTGACGGCGGCGGGCGACGGCTGCGGGCGACGGCGACGGCGGGCGGCGGCGGCGGCGGGCGACGCTACCGGACGCGGCGGCGCGGCCGTCGCCACGCCAGCTGCTGCACGAGCAGCGTGAGGACGCCGCCGAGGACGATCGCGGCCAGGTTGATGGCCAGTTGCAGCGCCGATCCGTACGCCTCCTCGCGCACCCCGTACGCGAGGGCGACGGCGGCGTTGGCCGCGGCCGGCACCGTGGTCACCGAGATCAGCACGCCGACGAGGGTGCCGGCCTTGGCCGAGGTCAGCGACAGGATGCCGGCGATCCCGCCGAGGAAGCCGATCACCCAGGACAGGGCGTCCGGCCGCCAGATGAAGTCGGTCAGCGGCCGCGCCTCGAGCAGCATCGACTTGTCCACCAGGCCGGCCGCGGTGAGCAGCCACACCGCGACCACGGTCACGATCATGCCGACCGGGAAGCCGACCGCCAGGGCCAGCGCCGAGTGGCGTACCAGCGCGATCTTGCGCTGCACCAGCCCGACGCAGAGCGCGGCGAGCGGCCCGAACTCCGGGCCGACGACCATCGACCCGACGATCAGGATGGGCTGGTCCAGCAGCACCCCGATCGCGGCGATGACCGTGGCGACGCTCATGAAGGTGAGGAACGAGGCCGACAGCGCGGCCTCCTCGCCGGTCTGGCTCTCGATCTCGTGCCACACCACCGCGTCGACGCCGAGACCCGGCGTGCGGCGGGCCGCCCGGTCGGCGGAGGCGGACAGGGCGGTGTCGACGTGGTCGACGATGATGGCGCCGTCACGGTCGAGGCCCAGCTCGCGAAGGCCGTCGAGCACGTGGCTGGCACCCTCCCGGACGACGTCGAACTCCACGACGTCACCCCGCGGCGCCTTCGCCGCACCGGGCAGCACGACCAGATGGGTGACGGCTTCGTCGCCGGTCAGCCATTGCCGCACCCGTGCGCTGACCCGCTCCGGCGCGATCACCCGGACATGCAGCATGGACGGCCCCCCACGATCCGGCGCCGGCACCCCAGATCGGGAGGGCGGCCCGAAGGCTGCCCTCCCGCGATCGCGGAGCCGGCGCGGCCCGGCTCTCAGACGACGACGCTGACCAGGCGGCCGCTGACGACGATGACCTTCTTCGGCTCGCGGCCGGCCAGGACGTCGGCCACGGCGGTCAGGGCCTCGGCCCGGATGTCGGCCTCGGGGGTGTCCGGGGAGACCGAGACGCGGGCCTTGACCTTGCCGTTGACCTGGACCGGGTAGGTGATCGACTCGGCGACCAGCTGGGCCGGGTCGGCGACCGGGAAGTCCGTGTAGGCCAGGGTGCCGTCGTGGCCCAGCTTGCGCCACAGCTCCTCGGCCATGTGCGGGGCGAACGGGCTCAGCATCAGCACCAGCGGCTCGACGGCCTCACGGGAGGCGACGGGCAGCGGGGTCAGCGTGTTCGTCAGCTCGATCAGCTTGGCGATCGCCGTGTTGAAGCGCAGCTCGTCCATGTCCTCGCGGACGCCGGCGATGGTGCGGTGCAGGTGCTTGCGCGTCTTGTCGTCCAGCGGAGTGTCGGTGGTGCGGACGGCGCCGGTCTCCTCGTCGACGACCAGGCGCCACACTCGCTGCAGGAAGCGCTGGGAACCGACCACCGCCCTCGTCTCCCAGGGACGGGAGACATCCAGCGGGCCCATCGCCATCTCGTAGACCCGGAACGTGTCGGCGCCGTACTGCTCGCACATCTCGTCGGGGGTGACGACGTTCTTCAGCGACTTGCCCATCTTGCCGTACTCGCGGGTGACGGGAGCGTCGTTGTAGAACCACTTGCCGTCGCGCTCGACGACCTCCTCGGCGGGCACGATCACGCCGCGCGCGTCGCGGAACGCGTACGCCTGGATGTAGCCCTGGTTGAACAGCTTGCGGAACGGCTCGAACGACGAGACGTGGCCCAGGTCGTACAGCACCTTGTGCCAGAACCGCGCGTACAGCAGGTGCAGCACCGCGTGCTCGACGCCGCCCACGTACAGGTCGACGCCGCCGCAGTCGCCGTCGCGGCGGGGGCCCATCCAGTACGCCTCGTTGTCCGGGTCGGCCAGCGCCTTGTCGTTGCGCGGGTCCAGGTAGCGCAGCTCGTACCAGCAGGAGCCGGCCCACTGCGGCATGGTGTTGGTCTCGCGGGTGTAGTGCTTCGGCCCGTCGCCCAGGTCCAGCTCGACGTTGACCCAGTCCTTCTTGCGGGACAGCGGGGTCTCCGGCTCGCTGTCCGCGTCGTCCGGGTCGAAGGTGCGCGGCGAGAAGTCGTCGACGTCGGGCAGCACCACGGGCAGCATCGACTCGGGCAGCGCGACCGGCAGGCCGGTCTCGTCGTAGACGATCGGGAACGGCTCGCCCCAGTAGCGCTGGCGGCTGAACAGCCAGTCGCGCAGGCGGTACGTGGTGGCGCCCTTGCCGTGGCCGTGCTGCTCCAGCCAGGCGATCATCGCGGCCTTGGCCTCGGCGACGCCCTTGCCGTTCAGCCAGTCGCTGTTGATCGCCGGGCCGTCGCCGGTGAAGGCGCCCTCGAAACCTTCGGGCGCGGCGACGGTACGGATGATGGGCAGCTCGAAGACCTCGGCGAACTGCCAGTCGCGCTCGTCCTGGCCGGGCACCGCCATGATCGCGCCGGTGCCGTAGCCGGCCAGCACGTAGTCGGCGATGAACACCGGAATCTGTGCGCCGTTCACGGGGTTCGTCGCGAACGCCCCGATGAAGACGCCCGTTTTGTCCTTGGACTCGGTGCGCTCCTCATCGGTCTTCGCCGCAGCCTGTGCCCGATATGCCGCGATCGCCGCACGAGGATCCGCGTGCCCGCCGGTCCATTTCGGATTTGTCGCATTTGGCCACTGAGGGGGGGCAATCCGATCGACCAGCTCGTGCTCGGGCGCCAGCACCATGTAGGTGGCGCCGAACAGCGTGTCGGGCCGGGTGGTGAAGACGGTGATCGTCTCGCCGTCCACCGCGAAGTCGACGTGGGCGCCCCGCGAGCGGCCGATCCAGTTGCGCTGCATCAGCTTGACCGGCTCCGGCCAGTCCAGCGTGTCCAGGTCCTCGACCAGCCGGTCACCGTACGCGGTGATCCGCATCATCCACTGCTTCAGGCTGCGCTGGAAGACCGGGAAGTTGCCGCGCTCGCTGCGCCCGTCGGGCGTGACCTCCTCGTTGGCCAGCACCGTGCCCAGGCCCGGGCACCAGTTGACCGGCGCCTCGCTGACGTAGGCCAGGCGGTGGTCGTCGATCAGCTTGCGGCGCTCGATCGGCGACAGCTCGGCCCAGGGCCGGCCGTCCGGCGTCCGCTTCTCGCCGGTCTCGAACGCGGTGACCAGGGTCTCGATGGGGCGCGCCTTGCGCAGCGAGGGGTCGAACCACGAGTTGAAGATCTGCAGGAAGATCCACTGGGTCCAGCGGTAGTAGTCCGGGTCGGTGGTCGCGAACGTGCGCCGCTCGTCGTAGGCCAGGCCCAGACGGCGCAGCTGGCCGCGGTACCGCTCGATGTTGGCCGCGGTCGTGGTCGCCGGGTGAGTGCCGGTCTGCACCGCGTACTGCTCGGCGGGCAGGCCGAAGGCGTCGAAGCCCATCGGGTGCAGCACGTTGAAGCCGGCCTGCCGCTTGTAGCGGGTGTAGCTGTCGGTGCCGATGTAGCCGAGCGGGTGGCCGACGTGCAGGCCCGCACCGGACGGGTACGGGAACATGTCCTGGACGTGCAGCTTGGGCGCGCCGTGCCGCGGGTGGCCGGGGTCGGCCAGGTCGCCGGTCGGGTTGGGCGCGTGGAACGTCCCGTGCTCCGCCCAGTAGGCCTGCCAGCGCGGCTCGATCTCGTTGGCCAGGGCGGCCGTGTAGCGGAACGGCGGGGTCTCTGACTCGCTCATCGTCGGCATCCGTCTTCTCTTCAGTAAAGGAGGCTGGGCACAAAAAAACCCCTCACGCAGGAGGGGTCGCCGTGCTGTGCCGCCTAGGGGCGGGAGCAGCACGGCTTGCTAAGAAGCAGGAAGTGCCGAGCCATGCCTTGCATGATACCGGTCGCCGCCGAGCGGCGGCGACCGGTATCTGACGTGCTACGCGGCCGGTCCGTAGACCGACAGCTCGGTCGAGTCGAGGAACACGCAGCCGCTCACCGTCGGCGGCTGGCCGGCCGGGCAGAGGCCCGCGTCCTGGCCCTGCGAGGTCAGCATCGTGTACCGGATGAACTCGACGTCGTCGCCCGTGCCCGCGGCCAGCGCGACCGGGGTCGGTGTGACGGTGCCCGCCGGGAAGGTGCCGCTCGCGGCGACCGCCCAGGTCGTGCCGTCCGCCGAGGTCTCGACACGGTAGCCACCGGTCGAGGCGGTCTCGTCGTCGCCACAGGTGGCCGACGGGTTGATGACCAGCTCGGCGATGTCGACGGCGCCGGAGAGGCGGATCACCGCGTTCTGGCCGCCCGCCGCGACGTCCGAGCCCCAGCCCGCCGTCTGCGACTGGTCGATCAGCTCGCCCGGGCCACAGCCGTACGGCGTGTAGTCCGGACCGGTGAAGCTGACGATCGAGCCGCCGCCCGAGGAGGCCGCCCAGTCCTTGCGGACCGACCAGTTCTCGGTCCGGGTGCCCGAGTTGATCGACAGCGTCTTCACGACGATGTCGTAGCCGGCGCCGCGCGCGTACACCTTGGCGTACGTGCCCGGAATGATGCCGGTGATCCGGTACGTGCCGTCCGCGCCCGTGGTGGCGCGGTAGTCACCGGCGAAGCCGGAGGCGTGGCCGCCGAAGGCGACGGTCAGGCCGGAGACCGCGGCGCCGGTGTCCGAGTCGGTCACCTTGCCGGTCAGCGTGCCCCGCGGGGTGTTCGCCGACGGCGGCATCGAGAAGTCCTCGACCGGCTGCGCGTCGTCGCCGTCGATCGCGGCGGCGAAGTAGCCCATGCCCCGCTTGGCGAAGACCTTCCAGATCGTCTTGGCGTTCTTGCCCTTGTTGACGACCAGGTCGGCGGCGAGGATCGAGTTGCGCATGTCCAGGAAGGACGGGTTCGACGGGCTGAGCTCCATGGCCCGCGTCACGATCGACTGCGACGCCTTGCTGCCGATCGCGGTGCGCAGGTCCCACAGGGTCTGCGCCCAGATCTCGCCGTCCGCGTGCACCTCGGGACCACCGGCGTAGATCTTGCCGAAGTCGCCGTACGTGTAGCCGCCCGGTCCCGCGCCCGGCGTGCCGGGGCAGAGCGTGGCGGACGCGCCGACGGTGCAGTCCAGCGCCTCGGAGCGGATGGTGCCGCCGGCCGTCCAGTACTTGCCGATCAGCACGTCGCCGGGCTTGTTCGGGACGTCCTTCTCGAGGCCCTTGGCGAACAGGTAGTCGGAGGCGTACCAGTCGCTCCAGGCCTCACCCATGGCGCCGCCCTGGATGTCGCTGAGCGTCGAGTTGCCGGCCGCGTCGACCACCAGGCGGTTGGACAGGCCGTGCGTGTACTCGTGGTACACCACGTCGGCCTCGTCGCCCGTGTTCGCGGCGACCGAGCCGGGGCCCGGGGTCAGCAGGTACATCTGCATGACCGGCGGGATGCCGTCCGGCGGGGTGTTCATGTTGGCGTTGTCGGTGTGGTTGCCGTCGGGCAGGCCGTCGGCGGTGTTCGCGCCGTCCATCGCCTGGCCCTGCACCGCGTCGCCGTCCTGCGCCTCGAAGTTGCCCGCCGCCCGCGTGAAGCCGATCGGGGACGCCTTGAGGTGGTCGTGGAAGGTGCCGAGGAACGTGAACAGCTGCACCGCGTTCTGCTTGCGGTTCACCTGCCACGAGTTCGGCGTCTCCGGGTCCCACGAGCAGGGGTACGCGTCCGAGCAGAGCCCGCCCACCGCGTCGTTGAAGTCGACGAACGGGTAGTCCCAGCGCTTGAGGCCGGACGGGCCGACCTCCTCGCTGGCGTCCGCGAGGTCGTTGTCGTTCACGTCGGACCACACGTGCGCGACGTTGCCGGACAGCTGCCGGGCGTTGTTCGGCAGCCAGCCCTTGGCCGTCAGGTCGACGGGCTCCTGCTCGCCGCCGCGCGGGGCGCCCGGGTAGTTCTTCCAGGCGTCGGCGGTGTCGTTCGCGATCGTGCTCTTGCGGTAGAGCACCTCGCCGCTGGCCGCGTCGACCACGTGCACGTAGCCCTCGTCGACCACGATCGTCTGCCACGCCAGCCGCACACCGCTCGCGGTCTGGAACCAGACGAGCTTGGCGTTGCCGTTGTCGCTGAACGTGGTGACGCCGCCCGCGGTCTTGGTGGCCTTGGCGGTGGACGTGCCGAACACGTCCTTGACGGCCGCGGCGCGCGCGCCGGCGGCCGACAGCTTGGCGGCGCCGGCGTCCGACGGCAGCGCCTTGAGCGGCGAGCCGTCGACCTGCACGAGGCGGCCGTCCTTGGTCACGTGCGCCTTGAGGCCGTTGCCGAAGACCGGCACGCCGTCGGCGACCTGGATCCAGCTCAGGTGGTGGGTGCCCTCGATGTCGACGTAGTCCTGGCGCAGCTGAAGGCTGGCGAGGTCGGCGGCCGTGAGGCCGAAGACGTCGGTGTGCGCGGCGATGTAGTCGAGGGCGATCTTCGCCGGCTTCTGCTTGCTCGGGCCCGTCAGGAAGCCGTCGAGCTTGGCGACCCGGCGCGGGGTGCCGGTGGCCTTGTCGACGTCGACGATGCCCTGCACGCCGAGCGAGCTACGCAGCGT
Organism: Paractinoplanes deccanensis; assembly: GCF_016862115.1. Lineage (GTDB taxonomy): Bacteria > Actinomycetota > Actinomycetes > Mycobacteriales > Micromonosporaceae > Actinoplanes > Actinoplanes deccanensis. The sequence goes on along the minus strand of NZ_BOMI01000158.1, from coordinate 20,210 downwards.
CGTCACCGCGGACGCGGGCGGCGTCGCGACGAGCGCGCGGCTCAGGGCGGCGGTGGGTGCGGCGGCCGCGGCGGCGGCCAGGTTGTCGCGGCTGTCGTAGTCGGCTCGCCGCTGCTGCTTGCTGTCGGTGGCCCCGGAGACGGCGCCGGGTAGCGGCGCGGCTTGTGCCTGTGCCGGCAGCAATGCTGCCAGCAGGGCGACTCCGGCGGCGGCCGCTCCCACCCGCTTGGTTGCGGATGGCACGGATAACGCTCTCAATTCAGCCCCTCTCGACCGGGCCAGAGACTGGCCCATCGATGGCTGATGCTCTTGCCGATCGGCAAATATAACTAGAGCGATGTCTGATTCTTTACCTATCCGATATGCATGTCCGGTTGACGGTCGTCGAAATGAGCGGGCGGCCGTCCTCGGCGAGTTGCTGTGATCGGGCTAACCTGTGTGAGCGGGCTCCTGCACGACCAGTAGGGCTGCGCATATGACCATGGAGGAGGCCCGTGACAACCCCGACCTGGGACGAGCCCGGTGGACCGCTGCCGAGCGAGGACTTCCGCGCCGCGACGACAGCCATCATGGCCAACATCGAGCAGGTCATCGAGGGCAAGAGCGCGACGGTGCGGCTCGCACTGGCGGTTCTGCTGGCCGAGGGCCACCTGTTGATCGAGGACGTGCCGGGCGTCGGCAAGACCAAGCTTGCCAAGGCCCTCGCGCGCTCCATCGACTGTTCGGTACGCCGCATCCAGTTCACCCCCGACCTGCTGCCCAGCGACGTGACCGGCGTCAGCGTCTACAACCAGGAGACGCGCGACTTCGAGTTCAAGCCGGGCGCCGTGTTCGCCAACCTGGTGGTCGGCGACGAGATCAACCGGGCCTCGCCCAAGACCCAGTCCGCCCTCCTGGAGTGCATGGAGGAGCGGCAGGTCACCGTCGACGGCACCACCTACGAGCTGCAGTCGCCGTTCATGGTGATCGCCACGCAGAACCCGATCGAGATGGAGGGCACCTATCCCCTCCCCGAGGCGCAGCGCGACCGGTTCACCGCCCGCATCGCGATGGGCTACCCCGACCCGCGCGCCGAGCTCGCCATGCTCGGCGGCCACGGCGCACACGACCCGCTCAGCGACCTGCGTGCCGTCGCGGACGCCGGGCTGGTCCGCCGGCTGATCGCCACGGTGCGCGACGTGCACGCCGCCGACGCCGTCCAGCAGTACGCGATCGCCCTGGTCACCGCGACCCGCGAGGCCCCCGAGATCCGGCTCGGCGCGTCACCGCGGTCGACGCTGCAGCTGCTGCGCACGGCCAAGGCGTTCGCCGCGCTCGAGGGCCGCGACTACGTGCTCCCCGACGACCTGCAGGCGCTCGCCGTGCCGGTCCTCGCGCACCGTCTCATCCCGACCGCCGACGCGCAGCTCAACCGGCGCACCACCGACGCCATCGTGGCCGAGATCGTGCACCGGCTCCCGCTGCCGCACGACCGCAACCGCTCGCCGTACGACACCCGCAACACCGGCGGCGCGCAGCAGCAGTACGAGCCGCGGGGGCGCTGACCATGCGGGAGGCCCTGCGCGGACTCACCACCCGCGGCCGATCGTTCCTCGCGGCGGCCGCCGCGGCGGGCATCTCCGCGATCATCCTGGGCGAGCGTGACCTGCTGCGGGTGGCCGTGCTGCTCGCCGCGCTGCCGCTGCTCGCCGCCGCGTACGTGGGCCGCAGCCGCTACAAGCTGGCCTGCACCCGGTCGCTGGACCCCGGCCGCGCCCCGGTCGGCTCCAGCGCCCGGGTGATCCTGCGCCTGCAGAACATGTCCCGGCTGCCCACCGGCACGCTGCTGCTGGAGGACCGGCTCCCGTACGCGCTCGGCAGCCGCCCCCGGGTGGTGCTCGAGCGCCTCGGCGCCCACCAGGCCAGCTCGGTCGCCTACACGGTGCGCGCCGACGTGCGCGGCCGATACCCGATCGGCCCGCTGGTCATCCGCCTCACCGATCCGTTCGGTCTCTGCGAGCTGACCCGCTCGTTCCCGAGCGTCGACAAGCTCATCGTGATCCCCCAGGTGGTCACCCTTCCGGCGGTGCGCCTCGCCGGTGAGTACGCGGGCACCGGCGACAGCCGCGCCCGCTCGGTGGCCGTGCACGGCGAGGACGACGCCGCGACCCGCGAATACCGCCGCGGCGACGACCTGCGCCGCGTGCACTGGCGCTCCACGGCCCGCACCGGCGAGCTGATGGTGCGCCGCGAGGAGCAGCCCTGGGAGAGCCGGGCCACGGTCGTGCTCGACACCCGGGTCTTCGCCCACCGCGGCGAGGGGCCCACGGCGAGCTTCGAGTGGGCGGTCTCGGCCGCCGCGAGCATCGCCATGCACCTGCGCCAGGCCGGCTACAAGCTGCGGCTCGTCACCGGCTCCGGCATCGACATCGACGCGTCCGAAGTGGCCGGCGAGGGCGTGATCCTCGACACCCTGGCCGACGTCAAGACCGCCCAGAACGGCGACATCTCGATCCTGGTCGAGCAGGTCCGCCGCCGCTCCGACGGCGGGCTGGTGATCGGCATCTTCGGCTCGCTCACCGTGCCCGAGGCCGAGCTGCTGGCCGGGCTGCGCGGCAACGGCGCCACCTGCATCGGCTTCGCCATCGACAGCTCGACGTGGGTCACCCTGAGCCCCGGCGAGCGGCAGGAGGCCGACCGCGAGCACGCCGCCGCCGCGCTGGCCCTGGTGCAGAGCGGCTGGCGCTCCGTGCCGGTCGTGCACGGGTCGACGCTGCCGCAGCTGTGGCCGGCCGCGGCCCGCGGGTCCAGCGGCTTCGCCTGGCGCGCCGCGATGGCCGAGACAGTGGGAGGAGTCATCCGATGACCGGCCCCCGACGGCTGGGGCTCGTCGCGGCCGGTGCGACGCTGCTCGCCGCCGCACCGATCTCGTCGATCTTCGACACGTGGAAATGGCTGATGATGTGCCTGCTCGTGGTGGGCCTCATCGCCGGTGCCGCGTTCGCCGCGCGCTCGCTGCGGTTCCCCACGTGGGCCCAGGCGGCCAGCATGATCGTGGTGCTGCTGCTCATGCTGACCTGGATCTTCCCGAGCGGGCACGAGTTCCTCATCCCGACACCGTCGACGTTCGGCCACTTCGCCGACCTGTTCACCCAGGCGGGCCAGGACACCCGGTCGTACGCGGTGCCGGTGCCCGACCGCGACGGCCTGCTCTTCGTCACGGTGCTCGGCATCGGCTCGGTGGCGATCGCCGTCGACCTGCTCACCGTGGTGGTGCGCCGGCCGGCGCTGGCCGGCCTGCCGATGCTGGCGATCTACTCGGTGCCGGTCGCGGTCTACATCGACAGCGTTCCCGTGCTGCCGTTCATCATCGGCGCCGTCGGCTTCCTCTGGCTGCTGGTCTCGGACAACATCGACCGGGTACGCCGCTTCGGGCGCCGCTTCACCGGCGACGGCCGTGACGTCGACGTGTGGGAGCCGTCGCCGCTCGCCGCCGCCGGCCGCCGCCTCGGCGTGGTCGGTGTGGCCGCCGCGGTGCTGCTGCCGCTCGCCGTGCCGACCATCACCGGCGGCCTGCTGTCGCGGCTCACCCAGACCGGCACGGGCATCGGCAACGGCACGGGCACCGGCACCGGCGGCGGGCGGATCAACCTGTTCGCCTCGCTCAGCGGCAACCTCAGCCAGAGCGAGACGGTCGAGCTGGTGCGCCTCACCACCAACGAGACCACCCCGTTCTACCTGCGCTTCGGCGTCGCCGACCAGCTCACCAACGTCGGCTTCGGCAGCCGCTCGCCCAGCGGCTCGTCGGTCGCGGCCGGCATGCCCGACCCGCGCACCGGCAACGCGGGCGGCAGCTACCAGGAGTTCACCGCCGACGTCAAGGTCAGCGACCGGCTCAACCAGGGCATGCTGCCGATCTACCAGAACACGGTGTCGGTCGACGGCATCCAGCGCGGCTGGTTCTACGACAACAACCAGCAGGTCGTCTACTCCAACCGCAACTCCACCAAGGAGCTGGAGTACAAGTTCACCTACGTGCGGGCCCGCTACACCCCGGCCGAGCTGCGCCAGGCTGAGCCGCTCGCCCCGGACGACCCGATCGTGCGGCTCAACACGGCCCACCCCGACGACCCGACGGTCGACGCGCTGGTCGCCCGCCTCATCGCGGGCAAGACCACCGAATACGACAAGATCCGGGCACTGTACGACTACTTCTCCTCGAAGAACGGCTTCACGTACAGCCTGTCCACGCAGACCGCGACCAACAGCAGCGAGATCGCCGCGTTCCTCAAGAACAAGGTCGGCTACTGCCAGCAGTACGCGGCGGCGCTGGCCTGGATGGCACGCGAGGCCGGCCTGCCCGCGCGGGTGGCGTTCGGCTTCACCCGGGGCGACAGCCGCGAGGGCAACACGTACGTCATCACGAACAAGAACGCGCACGCCTGGACCGAGGTCTACCTCCGCGGCTTCGGCTGGATCCCGTTCGACGCCACCCCGTCCGCGGGCGTCCGCGGCGCGGCCCGCTCCGACTGGGCGCCCGACACCGAGCTTCCGGCCCCCACGACCTCGTCCTCGACGGCCACCGCGGCCCCCGGCGCCGAGGCGTCGGGCCCCGCGGCGAACGTCGAGCGCCCCGACCGCCCCGACCTGAACGAGCCCGGCCTGGCCGGCTCGACCACCACGGGCGAGACCAGCAACCTGGGCACCACGCTGCTGATCGTCGCCCTGGTCGCCCTGTTCCTGGCCCTGCTCCTGGTCCCCGCCCTGCGCCGGGTCCTGCTCCGCCGCCACCGCTACGCGGCGACGGTCCCCCGGGTCACCTCCCTGACGGAGGCCCAGGCGGGCCGCCCCGACGTGGTGGTGACGGCCGAGACCACAAAGGCAAGGCAGGACGCCCACGCGGCCTGGGACGAGCTGCTCGACACGATGGTCGACTTCCGGGTCCCGCTGGACCCGTCGGAGACCCCCCGAGTCACCGCCCAGCGCCTCATCAAGGACGCCGTGCTGGTCGACCAGTCCGCGGCCGGCGCCACCCTGCTGGGCACCGCCGAGGAGCGAGCAAGGTACGCCCGCAAGCCCCTGCAGGGCGGCGAGCTGACCGCGGCCCTCACCCAGGTGCGCAGGGGCTTGGCCCGCTCGGCCACCCGCCGCACCCGCCTCACGGCGGCCATCCTCCCCCCATCGGTCCTGCTGCGCTGGCGCGTAGCCCTGGCCGAGTCCTCCACCAAACTGCTCGGCGCGGGCAGCCGCTTCCGCGACGTCCTGTCCCGCTTCAGCCCCCGCCGCCTCCTGACCCACCGGAGCCGCTGACGCAGGTCCTAAAGAGATGCCGCCGCCCCTCCGGGCGGCGGCATCTCTTTACTTGCTGCTGGCCTACTTCCCACGGGTGCGGCTGTCAGCCGGCGAAGGCCAGGTCGTCCAGCGACCGGATCCGCGGGACACCGGCGCCGGCATGCACGTCCGCCCGATCGAGCAGGACCGCCTCCAGCCCGGCCGCCCGCGCACCGAGCACGTCCTTGTGCAGCGAGTCCCCCACCATCAGGACCTCACCGGCACCGACCCCCATCCGCCCCACCGCATGCCGAAAGGCGCGCCGATCCGGCTTCCCCGCCGGCAGACTCGAGGAAGCCACCAGCAGGTCCACTTCGGACAGCAACCCAAGACGGTCAAGCTTGCGGCGCTGCTGACCCTCCTCCCCGTTGGTCAGCACCGCCACCACCAGCCCCGCCTCCCGAGCCCGCCGCAACGCCGGAACGGCATCATCGAACACCACCCAGCCGTCCTCATAGCGCGCGAGATAACCGGCGAAGAGCCGATCAGCCTCCCCTTCGTCGAGAGCAACCCCGAGAAACTCCCGCACCCGCTCCCGCCGCTGCTCAGCAAACCCGATCTCCCGGCGCTGATAGCGCGCATAATGCCGCTCCGAGATCCGCGCCCACCGCGCCGCTACCTCGTCGCCCCCGCCGCGTCCGTCGCCCCCGCGTCCGTCGCCCCCGCCGGCCCCAAGCTCCGCAGCCCAGGCCACAACCGCACCCCGAGACGCCGCCTCCTGGTCAACAAGCGTGTCATCGAGATCGAAAAGCACACCCCTCACCACACCCGAATCCTGACATGTCCACACGAGACCACTCACCCACGAGCAGCACCTTCCCGATGAGATCCGACCGTCGGCAGGCGCCGCCGACTCCCCGCCTCGGTCACCGACCGGCGCCCGCGGATACCCACATAAGAGAGAACGAACGTTCTGTCTAGCGGCCCCGCCCCGGCCCCGGCCCCGGCCCCGGCCCCGGCCCCGGCCCCGGAGGCAGCATCGTTGCAGGAGACGCACATCGAAGAGAGAAACGACCGCTCTCTCTGCCGAGGTGAGGCCGCCGCTGCGCGCACCGGCGGCACCGAGCCGGGCGTTCATCAGTCCCATCGCGCACCGCCTTCTCCACCTGCACCGCCGCACACGGCGTTCTCCACCAGCACCGCCGCACGGTCCGATACTCCGGAGAGCGAACGCTCGTTCGCTGACGCGAGGACCCTTGCCACTGGCGACCCCTTGGCCACCGCCTGGCACCACGGCATTGGATGGTCGGCCAGCGCAGGCACGCACGGAGCACGCGCCTGATGAGGTGGTGCCGGTGGGGCTTCCGGTGGCGAGGCTGCCGCCCGGCCTACCCCACCGTCAGCGGACTTGGACGCCCTCGCGGAAGACGGCGTGCACTGCGGTCAAAGCGGTCAAGTCGGCCAAAGGGTCGCCGTCCACGGCCAGGAGGTCGGCGTCGAAGCCGGGGGCTATGCGGCCCTTGCGGTCGGCTGTCCCGCAGGCTCGGGCGGCTTCTGAGGTGACGCTGCGCAGGAGTTCGGCTGGGGTTCCGCCCAAGTGCTTGGCCATCATGGCGGGGCCGTACGGCAGGGCGTCGATCGGCTTGAGGGGGCCGATGCCGGCGTCGCTGCTGCAGATCACGGGGATGCCGGCCGCTTGGATCTGCTGGAAGACGGCGACGATCAAGGGGATCAGCTGGATCATGCGTGGGGGTGGGGTGTAGGCGGGGTTGGGCTTTTGGGCGATGGTGGCGCCGATGGGGATGCCGGCTCGGGCTATCGCGGCGATGACTGTGGGGTCGGCGGCGACGCTGTCGGCGGTCATGAAGGTGCCGTGCTCGATCATGTCTACGCCGGCGGCCACGGCGTTGGCTATGCCTTGCGTGCCGTGGGCGTGGGCGGTGGCCGGCAGGTTGAGCCGGTGGGCCTCGTCGACTGCGGCGCGCAGGTCGGCGGCGGTGAACTGGGGCAGGTGCGACGCCGAGCCGGGGGTCAGCTCGCCGCCGGTGGCCATCAGTTTGATCACGTCGACGCCGCGTTCGGCGTGGGCGCGTACGGCGGCGCGGATGGTGCCGGCGCCGGGGGTGATCGCGCCGCCGAGGAACCAGCAGTGGCCGTTGCCGGTGGTGATCGGCGGGCCGGCGGCGAGGATGCGCGGGCCGGCGGTGGGGTCCGTGGCCGTCTCGTCGCGCAGCTTCAGCGACAGGTAGTCGCGGTCCCCGAGGTCTCGCACGGTGGTGATGCCGGCGGACAACGCCAGCCGGGCCGACGCCCGCATCGTCGCGAGGACCTGGTCGTCGTCGGCGGCGGCGAGCCGGTCGACCGAGTCGACGCTCGCGTCGAAGGCCAGGTGGACGTGCGAGTCGATCAAGCCGGGCAGCAGGGTCGCCGTGCCGAGATCGACGACCTGCGCGCCGTCCGGCGGGTCGCCTCCGCTCTGGACGGCGACGATCCGCCCGTCCTCGACGAGGACGAGGGGACACTCCACCGGCTTGGCGTCGACACCGTCGAAAAGCCGGGACGCCCGGACAGCCATCATCATGAACCGAGCAGACTCCCCGGCCCGGCCCGGGTCAATCGGGAAGTTGTCGGAGGCACCCGCACAGGTGAAACGCGAGATGGCGGCTCGAGGCCGCCATCGTGCGATGGCCGGCTGGGTGCGCCGGCACGGGGTGGTCCGCTATGACGTTGTGGCCGTCAGCGGTGTCCCTCGGGGCGCTGGCGCCAGCGGTCCTCCAGGCGGTCCAGCAAGCCCGACTTGCGGGTCTGGCGGGTGCGGCGGGTGGCTGTGCCGCCCACGGCGTGGAGGTCGGGGGCCGAGACCTTGCGACGGGACTGCATCGCGAAGGCGGCCGAGCTGAGCATGACGACGAAGCCGGCCACGCCGAGTGGCGTGTTGCTGCTGACCGTCCCGTAGACGACCAGGGCGAGGCCAATGATGATCACGAACGCGGCGATGAGGAGCCGGCGCCGTGCGTGGAAACGCGGGTCGCTGGCCCGCACAGCCGAGGCGAACTTGGGGTCCTCGGCAAGCGACCGCTCGATCTGATCGAACAGCCGCTGCTCGTGCTCCGAGAGCGGCACGGCATTCCTCCCCGGGCGCGTAACCGATTCCGTGAGTGGAGTCGGGGTGACACTAAGGTAAGTGGCGCGGGACAGCCGTCGGCTGCCTTACCGAGCAAGTCTACGAGGGGGTTGGCGGGTCGGAAAGCGGGACGACCGTCGAGTGCGGGTGATTTTCGGTCCGGCGGAGATCGCTTTGTCCCAAAAGACTGGCCGGGCGGACGCTGGCGCGGCCGAAGCGGGCGATCACCGCGTCGGTCGCGGCCTCGGCCTCGCGCCAGCCGCGCTCGGGCTCACCCAGGCTGAGCTGGCGTGATGTGGTGGCGGCGTCGGTGAGGCCCTCGACGCGTACGCCGACCAGACGGATGTGATCACGGGCGCCGAGCGCCGTGAACAAATTCCAAACCGTCTCGAAAATCTCACGTGCCACATCGGTGCTCGTGGACACCGTGCGAGATCGATTGACGGTACGGAAGTCGGCGAGCCGCACCTTGATCGCGATCGTGCGGCCGACGTGGCCGCTCGCGCGCAGCCGGGCGCCGACCTTTTCGGAGAGGGCCAACAGGCTGCGCCGGATGACCAGGGGGTCGGCGACGTCGGTGTCGAAGGTCATCTCGGCGCCGATCGACTTTTCCTCGCGCTCGGGGCTCACCGCGCGCGGGTCGCGGCCCCAGGACAGCTCGTGCAGATGGGTGGCGGAGGCCTCGCCGAGCGCGCCGCGCAGCATGCCGATCGGCGCCCGGGCGATCTCGCCGACCGTGGTGAGCCCGAGCCGGCGCAGGGTCTCGGCGGCGCGCTCGCCCACGCCCCACAGCGCGTCGACCGGCAGCGGGTGAAGGAAGTCGAGCACCAGCGCCGCCGGCACGACCACCACGCCGTCGGGCTTGGCGCGGGTGGAGCCGAGCTTGGCGACGAACTTGGTGGGCGCGACGCCGACCGAGCAGGTGAGCCGCTGCTCCTCGAGCATGCGGCGGCGGATCAGCTGGGCGATCTCGACGGGGCGGCCCAGCAGCCGCTGGGCGCCGGCCACGTCGAGGAAGGCCTCGTCGGAGGAGAGCGGCTCGACCAGCGGCGTCACGTCTCGGAAGATCGACATGACGGCGCGGGAGGCCTCGCCGATGGCCGGGCCGTCGACCGGCAGGAAGATCGCGCGGGGGCAGAGCATGCGGGCGCGGGCGGTGGGCATGGCGCTGCGCACGCCGAAGCGGCGCGCCTCGTAGCTGGCGGAGCTGACCACGCCGCGGGGGCCGACACCGCCGACGACGACCGGCTTGCCGCGCAGGGACGGGTCGGCTCGGACGGCCACGGAGGCGAAGAACGCGTCCATGTCGACATGCAGGATGGTGCAGCCCGCGTCGTCGGCGTCGAGGCCGAAGCGCGGGTCGCGGCCCCTCGGCACAGCCTGGCTACGTCCCACGAGGGAGAGGCTAGCCGGACCCCCCGACAAAAACGGGCCGGCTAGCCGCGGGCGATCAGCAGCGGGACCGTCATCTCCGTCGCCGTCACCGAGCCGTGGTAGGCGATCAGCCTGCCCACCGGGGGCGGCTCCCAGCCGGAGGCCAGGGCCACGGCGCGGTCCTGGCAGACGATGACCAGGTCGCCGATGCGGGAGCGGTGGCCGGCGGGGACCGGGCCGAACCAGCCGGCGTCGATCATCTCCTCGCGGGTCATGATCCAGGCGGCGTCGCCCATGACCGCCTTCCAGGCCGCGGCCAGGTCGGCCGTGGCGCCGCGGGCCACGTGCAGGTAGCGGACCCGCGGCTCGCCGGCGACGGTCACCACGCCGTCGGACAGGGCGGGGTCGTCGGCCATGTCGTAGCGGGCGTCCACGGGCACGTTGAGCTGGCCGTGGTCGGCGACCACGAGCAGGGCGGAGCGCGGCGGCAGGCCGTGGACCAGGCGGTCGAGCAGGTCGTCGACGCCCTGGGCCGCGAGGTGCCAGTAGTGCGAGCTCACCCCGTACAGATGGCCGGTCTTGTCCAGATCGGGGTGGTAGCCGTAGACCAGCGCGCGCCCCGGCGCGGCGGCGAGCGCGGCGAGCATCTGGTCGGCCAGCTCGGCGCCGGTGGAGGCGGGGCGGAAGGCGGCGCCCCGGTAGGCGGCCACGGTCAGGCCGCTGCCGCGGAACTCGGGGCGGACCACCTGGGTGACCGCGACCCCGGCGGCCTCGGCGGTCTCGAAGCGGGTCGGCACGGGCTGCCAGCCGGCCGGGTCGGGGTCGTCGGTCCAGTGCACGTGATTGAGCAGCCGGCCGTCGGGCCGCAGCGTGGTGAAGCCGAGCACGCCGTGCGCTCCGGGCGGCACGCCGGCGCCGAGCGTGACCAGGCTGACCGGCGTCGTCGAGGGGAACCCGGTGGTCAGGGTGCCCGCTCCGGCGGCCAGTTCGGTCAGGACCGGGGCGTACGGGGCGGCAGCCGGCAATTGGTACGCGCCCAGGCCGTCGACGAGCAGCACGGCCACCCGCTCGACGCCGTCCAGGCTCTGCCGCAGCCCCAGCGTGTCGGCGGCGCCCGGCACGCCCAGCACCGCGCTCACGCTGGGCAGCACGTCGGCGAGGCTGCCGTCCCCGTACGCGGGCGGGCGGGTCTCGAAGGCGGAGGCCGGCAGGTGGTCGTCGGGAACCACGAGCGGCCCGGTCAGGGACGGTTGCGTGTCCGGCGGGATCTCACCGGCGAGCACCTGGCGCGGCGACGGGGAGGCCACGGGCGACTCCGGGGGTCAGAGCGGGCGGCGGGCGAACACGTGCAGCTGGGAGGCGATGTCGCGGAACGGGGGCCGCGACGACAGCTCCAGCTCGAGCGAGAGCAGCCCCTGCGGGTCCTGTTCGACGACGGCGGCCGGGAGGAGGTCGGCCAGCACGCGCACGCCATGGGTCTCCTCGGGCTCGAGACCCGCGGAGCGCAGGAGGGACGCCGCGCCCTCGGCGTCGAAGCGGCGGCGCAGGGTGTCGCGGGCGCCGGCGCGGCCCTCGGGGTCGGCGGCGACCGCGGCGGCCGAGCGCAGGTGCCCGTTGATCGCGCGGCCCAGGATGGCGGCCGCCTTGCTCGCCACCAGCAGGCTCACCGCGCCGCCCGGGCGCAGCGCCGCGGCGATGGCCGCGACCACCGAGGCCGGGTCGTCGACCACCTCGAGCACCGCGTGGCAGAGGATGAGGTCGGCGCTCGCCGGCTCGACCAGGGACGCGAGCGCGTCACCGTCGCCCTGCACGGCGCGGACGCGCCCGGCGACCCCGGCGTCGGTGGCGCGGCGGGTCAGCGCGGCGAGCGCGTCGGGGCTCGCGTCCACGACGGTGACGGTGTGGCCCGCCTCGGCGAGCGGCACGGCGAAGCCGCCCGTGCCGCCGCCGACGTCGATCACGGTCAGCTCGCGGCCGGCGTTGCGTTCCACTTCCCGGCGCAGCACCGCCCAGACGGCGGCGGTCCGGGCGGTCACGAGCGGTCCGGGGGTACGCGTCGATGCGATTTCCACACGCGCAGCGTAACGGGACTCCGCCCTCAGAACTCGAACAGCACCCCGGTCGCACGGCGCATCTCGCAGGTGTTGCCGTACGTGTGGGTCCACTTCACCGGCATGCGGCGCCACACGCCGGTGACCTCGGCGACGACCGGCGCGTAGATCATGACGCAGGCGGTGGGCTTCGGCTCGATCTTGCCGGGGTCGGCGCCGACCGCGCTCAGCGTCTCGCAGGCGGCCTCGGCCTTGGGGTGGCCACCGCCGTACGGCTCGCAGTCCAGCGTGACGGCCATCGCGAAGCCGGACTCCGCCGTGTACTGGAGCTTGAGCGCGACCTTCGGCTCGCTCTGCCGCGGCGGCGAGCCGTACGGCGGCGGGTCGGCGATCGGCCCCGGCAGAACGGCGGACAGCAGAGCGGAGGCAAGAAGGACGTTGAACACAGGATCTCCTCGAAACGGGCAAAGCCGGAGGATACCCGCTAATCACCGGAAGTCCCGGGATGCCGGGGTCACCGGTGGAGTCACCGCCTCCAGCCGGTCCGCCACCAGGTTGAGCACGCCCTCCGCCTTTTCCAGGCGGCCCCGCACGATCAGCGCCGAGCTCGTCCGCGCCACCTTGCGGTAGCGCTGCCACAGGCCCGGCGAGCAGGTCACGTTCAGCATCCCGGTCTCGTCCTCGAGGTTCACGAAGGTCACCCCGCCCGCGGTCGCCGGCCGCTGCCGATGGGTGACGATGCCGCCCACCCGGATGCGGGTGCCGGCCTCGACACCGCCCAGCCGCGCGATCGGCAGGGCGCCCACCCTGTCCAGCTCCGCGCGGATGAACTGGGCGGGATGCGCGTCCGGCGACAGTCCGGTGGCCCACACGTCGGCGACCAGCTCGTCGACGTCGCTCATGCCGGGCAGCATCGGCGCGTCGGTGCCGCTCACCGTGCCGGGCAGGCGGTCGGGACGGTCCTGCGCGGCGGCGCCGGCGGCCCACAGGGCCTCGCGGCGGGTCAGCCCGAAACCGGCGAACGCGTCGGCGGTGGCGAGCGCCTCGAGGTGGGCGGTCGTGCAGCCGGTACGGCGGGACAGGTCGGTCATGCTCGCGTACGGCCCGTGCTCGCGGCGTTCCCGCTCGATGCGCTCGGCGAGCTCGTCGCCCAGCGTACGAACGGAGGAAAGCCCCTGCCGCACGGCCGGGCCACCCAGCCCCCAGGCGTGCGGCGGCTCCCCGGGCGCCGCCCCCCACCGCGTCCGCGGCGTCGACTCGAGCGTGGCCGCGGCGTTGCTCAGGTTGATGTCGGGACGGCGCACCTCGACACCGTGCCGGCGGGCGTCGTCGACCAGCGACTGCGGCGAGTAGAACCCCATCGGCTGCGCGTTGAGCAGGGCCGCGCAGAACGCCGCCGGGTGGTACCGCTTGAGCCACGCGCTCGCGTACACCAGATAGGCGAAGCTCATCGCGTGACTCTCCGGGAACCCGTAGCTGGCGAACGCGGAGAGCTTCTGGAACAGGTCGTCGGCGAGCTCGCCGGTGATCCCCCGCTCGGCCATGCCCTGGTAGAGGCGGCCGCGGATGCGCTCCATCTTCTCCACCGAGCGCTTCGAGCCCATCGCCCGGCGCAGCTGGTCGGCCTCGGCCGGGTCGAAGCCCGCCACGTCGATCGCGAGCTGCATGAGCTGCTCCTGGAAGAGCGGGACGCCCAGCGTCTTCTCCAGCGCGTTGCGCATCAGCGGATGCGGATAGGTGATCTCCTCGAGGCCGTTCTTCCTCCTGATGTACGGGTGCACGGAGCCACCCTGGATCGGCCCCGGCCGGATCAGCGCCACCTCCACCACGAGGTCGTAGAACTCGCGGGGCTTGAGCCGGGGCAGCGTGGCCATCTGGGCGCGGCTCTCCACCTGGAACACCCCGACCGAGTCGGCGCGGCAGAGCATCTCGTAGACCTCGGGATCGGTCAGGTCCATCGAGCCGATGTCCAACTCGGACTCGATCATCTCGTGGGCGTACCGCAGCGCCGACAGCATGCCGAGCCCGAGCAGGTCGAACTTGACCAGCTCGATCGCCGCGCAGTCGTCCTTGTCCCACTGCAACACGGTCCGGCCCGGCATCCGGCCCCACTCCACCGGGCACACCTCGATGATCGGCCGGTCGCAGATGACCATGCCGCCCGAATGGATGCCCAGGTGCCGCGGAAAATCCTGGACCTGGTTCGCGTACGTGATGACCTGCTCCGGAATGTCGTCGACGTCGACGGCGGCGACACTGCCCCACCGGTCGATCTGCTTGCTCCACGCGTCCTGCTGCCCCGGCGAGAAGCCGAACGCCTTGGCCATGTCCCGCACGGCGGAGCGCGGCCGGTACGAGATGACGTTGGCGACCTGCGCGGTGTGCTCGCGCCCGTGCTTCGCGTACACGTGCTGGATGACCTCCTCGCGGCGGTCCGACTCGATGTCCACGTCGATGTCGGGCGGACCGTCCCGTTCGGGGGCGAGGAAACGCTCGAAGAGCAGGTTGTGCGCGACGGCGTCCACATTGGTGATCCGCAGCGCGTAGCAGACCGCGGAGTTGGCCGCCGAGCCCCGCCCCTGCGCGTAGATCCGGTTGAGCCGGCAGAACTCGACGATGTCGTAGACGACCAGGAAGTACCCGGGGAAGCCGAGCTCCTCGATCATCCGCAACTCGTACTCCAGCTGCTCGTACGCCCTGGGGTGCGCCTCCGGCGGCCCGTACCGCTCCCGGGCGCCGCGCATGGTGAGCTCGCGCAGCCAGCTCATCTCGGTGTGCCCCTCCTCCGGGATCGGGAAGTCGGGGAGCTTGGGCGCGACGAGATTGAGGTCGAAGGCGAGATCGTCACCGAACATGGCGGCGTTGGCGACCGCACCCGGATAGGCGGCGAACCGGCGGGCCATCTCGTCACCGCCGCGCAGATGGGCGGTGCCGGCCGCGGGCAGCCAGCCGTCCATCTCGTCGAGGCTGCGCCGGGCCCGCACGGCGGCGAGAGCGGTGGCGAGACGCCGGCGAGCCGGCACGGCGTAGTGCACATTGTTGGTGGCGACGGCCTCGAGACGGCGGCTCCCCGCGAGGGCGTACAGGATGTCGTTGCGGTCGTCGTCGTAGGGATCGCCGTGCGAGGTGAGCTCGACGGCGACATTGGGCCGGCCGAAAAGAGCAACAAGCCGGTCCAGCTCGTACGCGGCGGCCTCCACCCCCTCGGTGGCGAGAGCGAACGGCACACTCCCCTTCCGGCACCCGGTCAGCACGAGGACGTGATCGCGCAACTCGGCGGCGATGTCCTCGAGATCGCCGTACGCGGGCTTGCCCTTCTCGCCGCCCGCCAGCTGCCCCCGCGAGATCACGCGGGCGAGCCGGGCGTACCCCTCGTGCCCGTGCGCGAGAGCGAGCAGGTGCCGGCCCTCCGGATCGGGCTCACCGTTCTGCGGCTTGCCGAGATCGAGCGACAGCTCGGCCCCGAAGATGGTGGGCAGGCCCAGCTCCCGGGCGGCCTGCGAGAACCGCACCACACCGTAGAAACCGTCGTGGTCGGTGACGGCCAGACCGCGAAGACCGAGGCGGAAGGCCTCCTCGGCGAGCTCCTCGGGATGGCTGGCGCCGTCGAGAAAGCTGAAGTTGGTGTGACAGTGCAACTCGGCGTAAGGGGTGCGGCTCTCGCTCTTGATCAGGGCGGGCGCCTGGTAGGGCTGGCGCTTGCGGGACCAGGCGGGAGAATCGCCGCCGTCGCCGTCCACGGCGAGCGGGTCCACCACGTAGGGCTTCTTGCCGGAGAGGGTGCCCTCCAGATCTGACCAGGAGATGTCGGGGTTATTGAAGCCCATGAGCGCTCCAACCCGCAGGGCCCACCCTCCCTAGGGGGCCCCCACCTCCACCAGTCTGACGGAAAACGCCACGGCGCGCGGAGTGCCCTGTGGACAACCGGCGGCCTGTGGACAACGGCGCCGGCATGCTGTCAGTCATAGATGGCCTCGACCGCCCAGTGCCCCGACGCGAGGACCAGCAGAAAAGCCTGCCCGTCGGCGAGCACGACCTGGAAGCGGGCACGCCGCCGCCCCTCACCGACCGCCCACCAGCGCTCGTCGATCGGCCACGGCCCGGCCCAGCCGGCGATCTCGACCGGCTGTCCGCGGTCGACCACGAGGGCGGCGGGTTCCCCGGTGAGCTCGAGGCGAGCGCTGACTCCCACGGGCGTCCCGGTGGCGTCGAGCACCACGGCGCCCAGCGGCTGCGGAAGGACGAGCGCCGGCGCCGGCTTGGGCAACCGGCCCGGCCACGGCGGCAGGGTGGGCGGTTTGGGGGGTTTGCGCCCGACACGCTCGGCCCACGCCTCACGAGGGCGGTCGGCAGCCGCGGGCCGGGCGTCGACGGCCGCGGCAGGCCGGGAGTCGGCGGCGAGCCGGGAGTCGGCGGCGCCCCGGACGGAGGCGGAATGGGAGTCGGCGGCCCGAGCGGCGGCAGGCCGGGCGTCGGCGGCAGGCCGGGCGTCGGCGGCAGCCCAGGAGTCGGCGGGCCGCGAGTCGGCGGGCCGCGAGTCGGCAGCCCGGGAGTCGGCAGGCCGGGAATCGGCGAGCCGCGAGTCGGCAGCCCAGGAGTCGGCGGGCCGCGAGTCGGCAGCCCGCGAGTCGGCAGCCCGGGAGTCGGCGAGCCGCGAGTCGGCGGGCCGGTGGTCGGCGAGGTGGGAGACCGACGCCAACCCCATGCCCTCCCAGGACAGCGCGGCCTCGGCACCTCTCGGCCGGCGCGACGACATCGGGATCACCGTGCCGTCGGTGGCGGGCTCCGGGCGCACCTCTGCTGGGGGGTCGTAGTCGGGCAGGTCGGGTGTGAGGGCCGGAGCCGTGGACCGCGGCAGGAGCGGCGCCGTGATCACGCCCGGCACCGGGTCGTCGTGGGGGGCGGAGGGGCGGGCGGGCGCTCGTTCGTCGCCCCAGGGGACCAGGCGGATCTGGTCGTCGGTGGAGCGGCCGCCGCCGAGGACGGGTGTGACGACCGCGTGGGGGCCGAGCAGGCCCTGGACCCGGCTGAAGGCTCGGTGGGCGCGTTCGCGCTCGGCGCCGGTGTCGCCCCACAGGCCGGGCTGCAGTCCCAAGTGGACCAGGACGCCGTCGGGGATCAGGCGCAGGCGTACGAGGCCGGCGGTGGGACGGGCGGGCGCGCCGCGGCGGGCGCCGGTGAGCCAGCCGTCGAGCTGCCAGCGGACGCGTTCGGCGATGGCCGCCGCCGTCAGGGTGCCGTCGTGGCGCCAGACCCGGTGCAGTTCCTGGCCGTTCGCCGTGATCGCCTCGATGCCGAGGCGGGTGCAGGCCAGGCCGTACGCGGCGAGCCGCTCGTGCAGGCGCTCGGCGAGCACCCGGCCGGCGAAGGCGGCCACGTCGACCCGTTCGAGAGGCTCGTCGTACGTCTCCTCGACCTCCAGGTCGGGCGGCGGCTTGCGGACAGCGAGCGGCCGATGGTCGAACCCGGCCGCCAGCCGGTGCGCGAGCGCCCCGTCGAACCCGAACCGGCTCAGCACGTCGCCCGCCGGCAGCTTCGCGAAGTCGCCGAGCGTCGTGATGCCGAGCCGCTTCAGCAGGTCGGCGAGCTCGGGGCGTTCCAGCGCCTCGATCGGCTCCCCGGCCAGGAACGCGGCCGTCCCGCCCGGCGGGATCAGCAGCCCCTTGCGCGCCGCGAGTCCCGCCGCGAAGACGCCCTCGGCCACGCCGGCCTGGCTCTCCACCTCGCACCGCTGGGCGACCTGCTCCACGATCCGCTCGGCGGCCGCCTCCTCGCCGCCGAAGTAGCGGGCCGGACCGCGCGCCGCGAAGGCGCAGGCACCCGGCCGGATCACCTCGACGCCGACGGCGGCCTCCTCGACCGCCGCCACCACGGATTCGAAGGCCCGGGCGTCCCGCGCGGGATCGTCCTCGACGACCACCAGCCGCGGGCAGCGGCTCTGCGCTTCCCGGCGGCGCAGTCCCCGCCGTACGCCTTCCCGCCGCGCCTCCTCGGAACAGGCCACCACCCTGTTGCCGCGCAGCACGACGACCGCGCCGGCCGCCGGAACGCCCTCCACGATCTCGGCCGCGACGACCGGCCAATCCGGGCACCAGAGCACCATGGTCCGCGGCCCGGCCGGCCCGGTCACTCCCGCCACCGCCACGTCAGCCCACCGCCGCCGGGAGCCGGACCACAGCGCCACCGGCCGAAGCCGGCGCAGCGGCGCCTCCGGAAGAAGCGTCCCCGGCAGAGGCGCTCCGGCGGGCCGGGCGGGGATCGGTGGCGGAGGGGGCCGGCGGCAGGGTGATCGGGCGGATCGTGACGCCCGGCATCCACATGGTGGCCTCCTTGGGGCGGGCGGCGGCGCCGCGGCCCCGGGCCAGGACCGTCAGCTCCCGGCGGCGCAGGCGGCCGTGGCCGGCGCCCAGGCCCTCCCAGCGGGCGGCGACGACGCGCAGGGTCACGTCGGCGCCGGACCAGTCGCCGAACGGGACGAGGACGCTGCCCCGCTGGCGGGCCCGGGCCACGAGGCGGGAGGCGATCGAGCCGGAGACGCCGCCGGGCACGGACGTGACGACCACGTCGACGCCGTCGATGAGGGCGGCCACGACGGTGGGCCACTCGGGGCCGGGGTCGGGCACGAGGGCGAGCCGGTCGAGGGCCACGCCGCTCTCGGCGGCCGCGATCGCGCCCAGCGAGGGCACGCCCACGACCGCGCACCACGAACCCGCCCGGGACGCCTCGGCGAGCAGCGCCAGCAGCAGCGACGTGCCGCCGCTCGCGACCGTCTCGCGGCCGCCGGGGGTGACCGCGACGGTGCTGCCCCGCCGGAGCCCGCGCCCCGGCAGCAGGGTGCTCAGCTCGGGCGCCACCGGCAGCATCCGCTGGACACCGCTGGTCTCGGTCTCGCCGGCCGCCCGCACCAGTTCAGCAAGGGCGGCCGCACCGTTGATCATGCGTCCCGCCATGTGTTGCCTCGCTCTTGTCGCTCAGGCCTGGTGTTGCTCAGGTCCGGTGTCGCTCAGGTCCGGTGTCGCTCAGGTCCGGTGTCGCTCAGGTCCGGTGTCGCTCAGGTCGGCCCACGCCGCAGCCCGGGCCGGGGAGATCGAGCGGGTGAAATCGAGCGGGCCGCCCTCCGTGGCGACTCCCGTCCCGTGCGGGCGGCTCTCAGGCGGCCAGGGGCGGCTGATAGGTCAGGCCCAGGGCCGACTCGACCACGGCCACGAACTGCTCGGCGGCACGGAGAAGGTCGTCGGCCTCGCGGGGACTCACCACACGGGGAATGCCGGCCTCGGCGGCGGCCCGCTTGCCGGCGCCCAGGGCGAAGTAGTTGGCCCACTCGCCGAACTCGGGAGCCACCAGGACGAGCAGCGACCAGACGCTGGTGACCCGGCTGCGCCGGGTGGAGGCGGCCGGGCGGGCCCGGGCGGCCAGGACAGCGGCGGCGGCGCGCAGGGCGGCCAGGTGGGCCGCCGCGTAGCGCAGGCCGTCGGGGCGGGTGCGCGCCGCCTCGTCGAGGCCCTGCCGGGCGATGGTCAGCAGTTGGGCAGGGGTGCGCTGCGGCAGCATGTGCGCCGGAACCGTGGGCGCCTCCGAACGGGCGGCCGCGGTCGGCGCGTGCGCCAGACCGGGCACCTGGGTGAGGCCCGCCGCCGTGTTGCTCGCCATCGTGTTTCTCCTCGCGTGTCTCGCATCCGACGTGCTGGTCGAACCGATCCGCTGCGGAGGAAGACGCAGCAGCCCGTGGGGCAGCCGGCCGGGTGTGAAGCTTCCCCACACCACACCCGGCCGGACTTACCGGCGGGTCCGTCGCCCGCCACCCGGGGGTCGGGGGCAGCGGACGACGGTCCTGCCTTGTCTGAAGGCGCCGGACCCGCGAATGCCCGGTGCCTCACGCGCGGCACTTCGCGGGTGCCACGCTCCGGGAGCAGAGCCGCGAAACACCGCTCCCGGCGCCAGAAGGAAGCTCTTTCGAACATCCGTTCTAACTAAGGAAGAGACTAGCACTCCTGTACGACAAAAAAGCAACTCCGCGCGGCCGACACGCGGCATCCGCCACACCTGAACAACCGCGCCTCTCCGGCACCGTGGTCATCAGGCCGGGCAGATGGCTCCGGGCTGGTGCCGGCCGGGCAGGTAGAGCGTGCGCTCCGCGGTGCTCAGGTCCCGGGCGACGGCCCGGCAGATCTTCGCCACCGCCGCGCCCGGGTCCGGGGACGGCATGTCCCACAGGCGAGCGGCGGCGCCGTCGAGGGAGACGAGCGTCCGGCTGTCCGGGGAGAACACCAGCCCGGTCACCCGGTCCCCGTGCCCGGCCAGGGTGGTCAGCGGCTGCCGGCTCGTCACGTCCCACAGCTGCACCGTGCGGTCGCCGCCACCGGCGAGGATGCGCCCGTCCGGCGAGAACGCCAGGGCGTCCGTCTCCGCGG
>NZ_BOMI01000157.1 GCF_016862115.1 Paractinoplanes deccanensis | reverse complement strand
GGGAGCGGAGCCGGCGAGGGAGGCAGGCCCGGCGAGGGTGGCCAGCGGCTCCCCGCCCGGCGCGCCCCACATCCGCACGGTTCCGTCGCCGCCGCCGCTCGCCAGGATGCTGCCGTCCGCCGAGAACGCCAGGTGGCGGACGGCGTCGGTGTGCCCGGCGAGGGTGGCGATCAGCCGCTTCCCGGCCGGATCCCACAGCCGGACGGTGCCGTCGCCGTCGCCGCTCGCCAGCGTGCGGCCGTCCCCGGAGAACGCCAGGGCGGTGACGTAGCCGAGGGACCCGGCCAATTCCCCCCGCGGCTGCCCGGTGCCGGCGTTCCACAGGCGCACCGAGCCCTTGTCATCGTCGTCGACACTGCCGGTGACCAAGGTCCGGCCGTCCGGCGAGAAGACCACCGCCGTCGCCGATCCGGATTCGGTCTCGTCGAGCAGGGTGGCGCGCAGCCGCGCACCCGTGGCGTCCCAGAGCCTGACCAGGCCGTCACCGTCCTCGCCCTCGATGCTCCAGGTGACCAGCGACCGGCTGTCCGGGGAGAACACCACCGTGTACCCCGTGCCGGTGTGCACCCCGAGGGTGGCCCGGAGCCGCCGGCCCGCCACGTCCCACAGCCCGATGGCGCTCGAGCCGAACTCGTCGTCGCTGCTCGCCACCGCCAGGGTCCGCCCGTCCGGTGACACCGTCGCGGCCATCGCCGTGCCGGGACGGCCGATCGTGGCGCGGAGCCGTCCGGTGCGGGGGTCGTACGTCCGCGCCGTGCCGTCCAGGCTCGCCGTGATCACGGTGCGGCCGTCCGCCGAGAACACCAGGTCGCCCACCCGGTCGCGGTGGCCGCGGAGGGTGCCGCGGGGCAGCCCGGCGGTGGCGTTCCACAGACGGGTCGTGCCGTCGGCGCCGGCGGTGGCGAGGAGCAGCCCGTCCGGGGAGAACAGCATCGTGGTCAGCCACGGCGTCCGGCCGGAGAAGGAGGCGCGGGCCTGCCCCGCGGCCGGGTCCCACAGCACCACGTCGCCGGTGAGCGATCCGGTGGCCAGCGTCCGGCCGTCCGGGGAGTACGCCACCATGTCCATCCCGCCGGCGTCCGCGAGAGCGGCGCGGGCCTTGCCGGTGCGAGAGTCCCACAGCCGGACGCCGGCCTCTCCGGCGGTCGCCAGGGTGCGGCCGTCGGGAGCGAACGCCATCGCGTTGTGCGTGCCCGTGAGGGCCGGACCGCGCCGGCCCTTCGCGGCGTCCCACAGTCGCACCGTGCCGTCGGCGCCCTCCTCGTCGAAGCTGCCGGAGGCCAGCGTCCGGCCGTCCGGCGAGAAGGCGAGCTCGGTCACCGAGCCGGTGTGGCCGGTGAACGTCGCACGCGGCCGGCCGCCGGGCAGCGCCCACAGGTGCACCGTGCCGTCGGCGGAGCCGGCGGCGAGCGTCCTGCCGTCGCGGGAGACCGTCATGATGTCCAGTGGAGTGTCGCCGCCGCCCACGACGGCGCCCGCCCGTCCGGTCGCCACGTCCCACAGCCGGACGTCGTCGCCGGAGTCCTCGCCGAGCGGGTCGAAGCTGCCGGTCACCAGCGTGCGCCCGTCCCGCGTGAACTCCAGGTCGGTCACCTCGCCGTCATGTCCCGGCAGCCGGGCACGCAGCCGCCCGCCGGCCACGTCCCACAACCGCACCTCACCGTCGCTGCCGCCGGACGCCACGGTTTTCCCGTCCGGGGAGAACGCGACTTCGTTCACCGCCCCCCGGTGACCGGTCAGGGTGACCGTCGGCGGCTCCCCGAGCCTGACCACGCCGTCCCGGCCGGCGGCGGCCACCGTCTTTCCGTCCGGCGAGAACGCCACCTCGCTCACCGGGCCGGCGAGGGCTGCCCGGAGCCGCCCGCTGCCCGTGTCCCACAGCCGCGCCGAGCCGTCGTCGGCGATCGTCGCCAGCCCGCCACCCTTCGCGGCGAAGACAACCTGTTCCACCGCCGCGGTGCCGGCGAGGCGATGCTCCAGGGGCAGCGCCGCCGCGGCGTACACGCCGGCCGTGGCCTCGGCCGTGGGGCGCGTGCGGAAGGCGGCCACGGCGAGCAGTGACGCCAGGTCGGGATCGGTGGACCGGACGGTGGTGGACTGGGCGGCGAGCTGGCGGGACAGGGCGGTCTGCTCGGCTGCGACGGCGGCGCGTTCCGCCGCCACCGCGTTCTGCCGCTGCCGCAGGGCGATTCCCGCGCCGCCCAGGCTGGCGACGACGGCCAGGACCAGCGCCAGGACGGCCTGGCGGGCGCGCCGGGTCCTGGTGCGCTGCCGCCGGTGGCTGGCGTCGAGGAAGGCGGCCGTGTCGCGTGGGAGCCGCCGGCGGCGGGCCCAGTCGAGGCCCTCGAGGAGGTCGCTGCCGGCGAGCAGGTCGTCGGGGCGGCCGGTCGACCGGGCCCGCCGCTCCTCGGCGCGGCGCAGCCAGTCGGAGAAGCGGGAGTCCTGCTCGGCCCAGGAGCGCAGGGTGGCCCAGTCGCGGATCAGCGCGTCGTGCAGCAGCTCGGCCACCGGCTCCCCCGGCGCGCCGCCGGATCCGGTGGTCATGCTCGTGGTGATGATCCGGCTCGCGGTCAGGGCGGCGACGACCTCGTCGAACGCGGGCTCGGCGGCGTCCGCGAGGTCGCGCAGCGTGGCGAGGGCGACCTGCCGGCGGACGGCCGGAACGCCGTGTGCCGGGTCGGCGGGCCGGACCAGGGCGGTGAGCACGCGCTGGGCCACCAGTCGCCGGGAGTCGTCCAGGCCGTCGACGACGGCGTCGCACCACGTGGTCAGGCCGCCGGCCACGCCACCGAGGCGCTCGTACGCCTCGTGCGTCAACCGCCCGTCGTCGCGCCGCCGCCACAGCTGTTGCAGGGTGACCTCCAGCAGCGGCAGCACGGTGGTCGGCGCCTGCCGGGCACCCGGCGGATCGGGGCCGGCGGCCAGCACGTCGCCGATGATCCGCTCGGTGAGCCCGTCCTGGGGGCGCACCCCGACGGCCTCGGCGGGCCGGCCGATGATGTCGCGCAGGTCCCGCGGGCTCAGGCCGGCCGGGATGTTGACCGTCCCGCCGGGCACGGCGTCGAGCAGGCCGGGGGCGAGCGCCGCCAGGCGCGGGTAGAAGTCGTCGCGCATCACCAGCACGACGCTCAGGCCGGGCGTGCCGATCATCTCGGTGAGCCGGCCGAGCACCTCGGGGCGCGCGGCGGGCGGCACCAGCAGCTCCTCGAACTGGTCGACGAACAGCAGCAGCCGGTGCCCGGCGGGCTGCCCGGCCAGCTGCTCGCGCACGGACTCCGGCACGAGCGAGGCCGGGCGCACCGACATGACGGCCCACGTGTCGCTGCCCGGCAGGGCGCCGCCGCTGAGGGCGGGCAGGACGCCGGCGCCCATCAGCGAGGACTTGCCGGCTCCCGACGGCCCGAGGAGCAGCACCGCCCGGGGGCTCGCGGCCAGGGCGGCGAGGACGCGTTCCACGGCTTCCGCACGGCCGTGGAACCAGGCGGCGTGCTCCGTCGTGAACACCTCGAGTCCCCGGTACGGGCAGACGTCGCGCTCGCGGAGCTCGGGCCACACCTCCCGCAGCGTCTCGGCCGCCGTCGCGTAGGCGATGCCCCCGCCCCGCAGGTGGGCGTCCACCCGGGTGATCGCGGTGACCATGCCCAGCACCAGGCCGGTCCGCTCGTCCAGCACCGGGCCGCCGCTGAAGCCGACCGTCAGGTCGTTGGCGTCGCCGAGCTGGAGCAGCAGCCCGGCGTCCGCGCCGGGCCGCAACAGGCCGCCGGCCTTGCCGTAGCCGTGGTGTCCCCCGGACACGGCCTGGGCGGGGAAGCCGAAGGAGCACACCGCGTGGCCGCGCGCGCCCGCCGCCGATCCCATCGGCAGGACCGCCGCCCCCGCCGGCAGGGCGCCGACCCGCAGCACCGCGACGTCCTGGACCGAGGGCGCCCGCCATCCGGCCGCCGGAACCTCCGCCTCGGCCTCGGGCGAGCCGTCGAGCTGGGGAAAGCGCACCCGCACCCGTCCGCCCGGCCCGCCGCCCGCGGCCGTCACCACGTGGGCGCAGGTCAGCACGACATCGCCGGCGGCCACGAAGCCCGCTCCCGCCGCCGCGCCGGAGGCGTCGAGCACCTGGACGACACCGGCGGTCAGCCGGGCCGCCGTCTCGGTCGGCGGGCCTGCCATGTGTCAGCCTCCGCCGTCGCCGTCCTGCCACATCAGCTTCACGACCAGGTGGCTGGCGATCTCACTCTTGGTGATCACGGCGCCGGCCTCGGAGGACAGGTCCACACCGAACTCGACCTCCACCTGGGTCGGCTTCGCCCGGCGCAGCTGCTCGATGACCACGCGCGCCGTGCTGGTCACCGGCTCCAGCGCCGTCTGCAGCGTGCCCGGCAGGTCACGGACCAGATCACCGAGCCGCCCGGCCTTCACCGGCCCGTCGCCGTCCGGCGCCTCGACGAGGATCGCGCCGCCGCCCTCCAGCGGGATGCGCGCAAGGGTCGCCACCGTCGTTTCCCCTCTCGTCGGCGAGAGCTCTGCCTGCCGGAACCGTGGCCCACGGTAGGCCCGCGGAGCGGCGCCTGGGAACCACCGGATCGACGGAACCCCATAGGGGGATCAGAGTGACTTTTCGAAGGCCACCTGGTTGTACGGCGAGTCGTCGTAGGGCGCGATCTCCCGGTAGCCGGCGCTGCGATACAGGGCAATGGCCTCCGTAAGCACCGCATGGGTGCCCAGCCGCAGCGTCGTGACGCCCCGCGTGGCGGCGTCGGCCTCCAGGCCGGTCAGCAGGCGGCGCCCCAGGCCGAGGCCGCGCGCCGCGGCGCTCACCCACAGATGACGGATCTCGGCCAGGCCCGGGGCGGATCGTTGCCACAGCCCGCACCCCACCGGCTCGCCCTCCTCCCGGGCCACGAGAAACGTCCCGTCCCCCAGCGTGCCGGGCGGGAGCAGGGCCGCGCGGTCGTAGCCCTCCGGGAAGCGGGTGCTCAGCTCCGCGGCGTACGCCCGCAGGCAGAACCGCGCCTCGGGCGCGGAGTCGGCGACCGCGGTCAGCGAGATCGCCGCCAGCCGCAGCAGCCGATGGATCTCGGTCTGGGCCTCGACGAGCCGATCACGTTGGACGAGGGTCAGCGGCTCCAGCAGCCCGGCCACACTCCGGCGAGAGCGCTCGTCCAGGTCGGCGAGCTCGCGCCGTCCGTCCTCCGTCAGCGTGGCCGTGCGGACCCGGGCGTCGCCGGGGCGCGGGGTGACCGACACCAGCCCCTGCCGGGTCAGCGAGCGCAGCAGCCGGCTGAGGTAGCCCGAGTCGAGGCCCAGTCGCGCCCGCAGGTCGCGCAGGTCGGCGCCGTCGCCGATCTCGAACAGCAGGCGGGCCTCGCCGAGCGGGCGGTCCTGGCCCAGGTAGTGATCGGTCAGCACGCCGATCCGCCGGGTGTAGTAGCGGTTGAAGTCGCGGACGAGCTCGATCTGGTCCATGGGCAGACCCTAGAGGAATTCTCTGACCTGAGTCAGAGATTGCGCCACAAAGGATCAGGCGGAAAAATCCGGGCATGGACCGGACTGTGGTGATCACCGGGGCGAGCTCCGGCATCGGCCTGGCCGCGGCCGAGCTGCTCGCGCGGCGGGGCGACCACGTCGTCCTGGTGGGGCGCACGGCGGGCAAGCTGGCCGAGGCCGCGAAGCGGGTGCATGCCGCGGTGCGCATCTACGCGCCCGACCCCTACCGGGAGGCCGACGTCCGGCAGGCCGACTTCGAGGACCTCGGGCAGGTCCGCGAGCTCGCCGCCTACCTCGAGCGGACCTACCCGCGCATCGACGTCCTGGCGAGCAACGCCGGCGGCATGGTCGGCGACTACCGGCGCACCGCGGACGGCTTCGAGGCCACCATGCAGAGCAACCACCTGGCCCCGTTCCTGCTGGCCGGGCTGCTGCACGAGCGGATCGGGCGGCTGGTGGTCACCGCCTCGCGGGCGCACATGCGCGGCCGGCCCGATCCGGACGATCTCGCGCGCGCGACGAGGAAGTACAGCGCCTGGCAGGCGTACAGCGAGGCCAAGGCCGCGAACGTGCTCTTCGCCGCCGAGGCGGCCCGCCGCTGGCCCGCCATCACCAGTGTCTCGTTCCATCCCGGTGTCGTCCGCAGCGACTTCGGGACCGGCCGGGCGACCCGGCTCTTCTACCGTTTCGCCCCGTTTCTGACGAGCCCCGAGACGGCCGGGGAGCAGCTCGTCTGGCTGGCCGACAACCCGATCACCAACGGCGCCTACTACGTCGGGCACCATCCCCGGCAGCCGTCGCGGCACGCCGCCGATCCCGAGGCGGCCGCCCGGCTCTGGGAGGCGAGCGCCGAGGCCACCGGGCTGCCCCGATAACCGAAAACCCGGAAACCATCGGGTTGGTCACTGCACCCTCCCGCGGGCCGCCGCCGGACCGTACAAAGGCCTCGTGCCGAAGCTCCTCGCCGCGCTCAGCCTGGCCGTCGTCACGGCGCTGTGGATGTCTCACCTGGACGACGCGCCGACCGGTGTCGCCGCGGCGGGACGGCTCGCCGCGCTCTGGTCCGCCGACCTGCTGCTCGTGCAGGTCCTGCTCATGGCGCGCATCCCGTGGATCGAGCGGGCGTACGGGCAGGACACGCTCGCCCGGTGGCACCGCTGGACGGGTTTCGCCTCGTTCCACCTCTTGCTTGCGCACGCGGTGATGGCCGTCATCGCGTACAGCCGGAGGGGCCTTTTGCTGGTGACCATGGCAACCGAGAGCATGATGCTGGCGGTGGCGGCGCTGGCGGCCCTGACCCTGGTCGTGATCACCTCGACCAGGCATCGGCGGCGGCGGTTGCGCTACGAGTCGTGGCATCTGCTGCACCTGTACGCCTACGCGGGCGTCGCCCTCGCCCTGCCGCACGCGCTGGTGCTCGGCAGCGACTTCCGCGCGCCCGCCGCGCGTGCGTACTTCTGGAGCCTGTACGTGCTCGCCGCCGCGTCGGTGCTGGTCTTCCGGGTCGGGCTGCCGATCTGGCGTACGGCCCGGCACCGGCTCACCGTCGAGCAGGTCAGGACGGAGGCGCCCGGCCTGGTCTCCGTCTACCTGCGCGGGCGGCGCCTGGAACGGCTGCCGGCGCGCGCCGGGCAGTACTTCGTGTGGCGCTTCCTGGACGGGCGGGCCGGCCTGCGCGGCAACCCGTTCTCGCTCTCCGGGCCGCCGCGCCGCGACTCCCTGCGGATCACGGTGAAGGCGGTCGGCGACGGCAGCGCCCGCGTCGCCACGCTGCGGCCGGGCACCCGGGTGCTGATCGAGGGGCCGTTCGGGCGGATGACCGCGGCCACCTACGCGGGCGGGCCGGTGACCATGCTCGCCTGCGGCGTCGGGGTGACGCCGCTGCTCGCGCTGCTGTGGGATCTCCCGTACGGCCAGGGCAAGGCGACCCTGGTCTACCGCACCCGGCACGCGCACGAGGTGGCGTTCCTCGAGGAGCTGGAGTGGCTGGCCGCCGAGCGCGGGGTGCGGCTGGTGCCGCTGGTGGGGCCGCGCGCGTCCGCGACGAGCTGGCTGCCGGCCGACTACGCGGAGTACGGCGACGCGGAGGCGCTGCGCGCCCTGGCGCCGGACATCGCCGGCCACGACGTCTATGTCTGCGGGCCGGACCCGTGGGCCGAGGCGGTCTTCCGGGCGGCCCGCGAGGCGGGGGTGCCCCCGGCCCGCCTGCACAGGGAACGGTTCGGGTGGTGACAATAGCGGGATGCAGGCACACCCGAACGTCATCGCCGTGCAGGACGCCCTCGACGCCGCCGGGGCGGCGGACTCGCAGGTGATCATCCTGGACGAGGCGGTGCACACGGCGGCCGCCGCGGCCGACGCCCTCTGCATCGAGGTCGGCCAGATCGCCAACTCGCTGATCTTCGACGCGGACGGCGAGCCGCTGCTGGTTCTGACGTCCGGCGCCCACCGAGTAGACACCAAGAAAGTAGCAGAAAAGCTCCAAATCGGACGACTCAAGCGCGCCACCCCCGAGTTCGTGCGCGAGCACACCGGCCAGCCGATCGGCGGCGTCGCGCCGCTGGGCCACCCGAAGCCCGTGCGCACGCTGATCGACACCGCCCTCGCCGAGTTCGAGGTGATCTGGGCGGCCGGCGGCGTTCCGCAGGCGGTCTTCCCGATCACGTACGACGAGCTGGTCCGCGTCACCGCGGGCACACCGGCCGACGTGGCCTGATGCCGGTCACGCTGCACGTCTGGCGCGTGCCGCCCCGCCGGGTCGGATCGGCGCTGCTGCGCCTGGCCCGCCGCCGGGTGCCGCCGGGCGTCACGTTCGCCAAGTTCCTGGGCACCGCGAGCGGCTTCCGCCCCGGCGAGGCCGACCTGACCCGCTACGCGGCGGTGACCGTCAGCTCCGGGCCCGTGGAGCTCCCCGAATGGGAGCGCCTGGCGAGCGCGTCGGCACGGGTCGAGCTGGATCCGCTGCACAGCCGCGGCACGTGGTCCGGGCGGGAGCCGTTCACCGGCGGCACGGGCCACAGATCGGGCGGACTCACGCTGGCGCTCACCCGGGCGCGGCTGCGGCCGGCGCGGGCGATGACCTTCTGGCGGGCGATCCCGCCGGTGGTCGAGGAGCTGCACGCGGCGCCCGGGCTGCTCGCCTACTTCGGCATGGGCGAGGCACCGATCGGCTGGCAGGGCACCGTCAGCCTGTGGAGTGATGCGGCGGACCTGGCCCGATTCGCGTACCGTCAGCCGGAGCACCGCGCGGTGATCGCGCGTACGCCCACCGATCGGTGGTACGCGGAGGAGCTGTTCGCCCGGTTCGCCGTGCGCGAGATCAGCGGCGACCGGGCGGTGCTGGGCTGGCGGTCGGTGGATGTCGGAGCAGGGGGCGAGAGCGGACGATGAGGCTCGTTGCGTGGCAGCCGGACGACCTGCTGCGTCGGCTCGACGACGTGGTGTCCGTCTACGGCGAGGCGATGGGCTACCGCCAGGAGCTGCTCCAGACCCGCCGCGGCTACATCGGCGCCCACGTGCGCCGGGCCGGCTTCCGGGCCGTGGCCACGCTGACCACCGACGGCCGGCTCGCCGGCTTCGGCTACGGCTACACCTCCGGCCCCGGCCAGTGGTGGCACGACCAGGTGCGCTCCGCCCTCGACGACCAGGCGCGGCGGCGCTGGCTGGCCGACTGCTTCGAGGTGGTCGAGCTGCACGTGCGCCCGGTCGCCCAGGGCCACGGCGTCGGCGCCCGCCAGCTGCGCGCCCTGCTCGCGATGGCCGAGGGCGACACGGTGCTGCTGTCCACGCCCGAGGCCGACGAGCGCAAGTCGCGTGCCTGGCGGCTGTACAGGCGCTTCGGCTTCGAAGACGTGCTGCGCGACTTCCTGTTCCCGGGCGACGAGCGCAAGTTCGCCATCCTGGGCCGGGGGCTGCCGCTGGTGGAGCGCCCGGTCGAGGAAGCTCCGGGCATCGTCGGCATCTGAATGCGACTTCCCTGGCTCCTGCTCGGCGCGCTCGTCCTCCTCCAGATCTGCTACCCGCTCACCGGCGGTGACACCCGCGCCGCGTTCACCGTCGTCACCGTGCTGATCGGCTATGTGCTGTCGGTGTCGCACGCGGCCCTGACCCGCGGCGCCCGGGCGGCGCTCGCCCTCATCGGCACGGCCACACTGGGCGGTTTCGCGGTCGAGGCGATCGGCGTCGCGACCGGCTTCCCGTTCGGCACGTACGACTACTCGGGCCAGCTCGGGCCCAAGCTGCTCGGCGTCCCGCTGATCATCCCGCTGGCGTGGACGTGGATGGCCTGGCCCGCGTGGCTCGCCGCGCAGCGCCTGCCGTCGTGGGCGCGCATCCCGGTCGCCGCGCTCGGGCTGGCCGCCTGGGACCTGTTCCTCGATCCGCAGATGGTCGCCGAGGGCTACTGGCGGTGGGAGTCGCCGACCCCCGCGCTGCCGGGCGTGCCGGGCATCCCGATCGGCAACTACCTGGGCTGGCTGGGCTTCGCGTTGGTGCTGATGACGGCCCTGTCGATCACTTCCGGCGTACGGCAGCCCCGAAGGGAGGACGCGCCCGTGCTGGCGCTCTGGCTCTGGACGTACGCTTCGTCCGTGCTCGCCCACGCGGTATTCCTGGATCTCCCCGGCTCGGCCGTCTGGGGCGGCGTGGTGATGGGCGCCGCGGTCCTGCCCGTCGGGTGGCGCCTGCGGCCCCGGCCGTCGCGGCCCCCGTCATGATCTGGTTGGCCCTCCTGCCGTGGGTGGCCCTGACCGCGCACACCGCCGTGAACGCCCTGCTGCTGCGCCGCCCTCCGCGCGACGCACAGACCGGCGAGCACGTCGCGCTGCTGCTGCCGCTGCGCAACGAGGCCGCCCGCGTCACCCCCTGTCTCGAGTCGCTGCTCGCCCAGCGAGGCGTCCCTCACCTGACGATCTACGTGCTCGACGACGGCTCCACCGACGGCACGGCCGACATCGTCCGCGCCGTCGCCGAGGCTGCCGCCGGGCACCGGGTCGTCCTGCTCACCGGCACTCCCCCGCCGCCCGGCCGCCTCGGCAAGCCGCACGCCTGCCAGCAACTGGCCGACGCCGCCGCGGACGCCGACGTGCTGTCGTTCGTGGACGCCGACGTGGTGCTCGCCCCCGGCGCCGTGGCCTCCGCGGTGACGCTCCTGCGCACCGCCGGGATCGACCTGCTCTCCCCGTACCCGCGCATCACCGGCGCCGGCCGCCTCGTCCAGCCGCTGCTGCAATGGTCCTGGCTGACCTTCCTCCCGTTGCGGGCCATGGAGCGCTCGCCGCGCCCGTCGCTCGCCGCGGCCGGCGGGCAGTGGCTGGTGATCGACAACGCCGCGTACCGGAAGGCCGGCGGCCACGCCGCGGTGGGCGCCGAGATCCTCGAGGACATCGAGCTGGCCCGGGCCGTCAAGCGCTCCGGCGGCCGCATCGCCCTCGCCGCCGGCGCCCCGCTCGCCACCTGCCGCATGTACGACTCGTGGCGCGAGCTCGCCGACGGCTACGCCAAGTCGCTGTGGCGCTCGTTCGGCACGCCTGTCGCCGCCGGCGCCGTCGTGGTCCTTCTGCTTCTTCTGTACGCGTCGCCGCCTCTCGCAGTCGCATTCTTCGCGCTCACGGGCTCGTCGGGTGCGGCGTCGGTCGCGCTCTGCGCGTACGCCCTGGGTGTGGGGGGAAGGGTGATCTCCGCGGCCGCGACCGGCGGCCGGAGCTGGCCCGACGCCCTGGCCCAGCCCGCTTCGATCGCCGTCTTCGGGTGGCTGGTGGCGCGATCGTTCCTCCTGCGCCGGCGCGGCGCCCTGACCTGGCGGGGACGGCCGGTATGAGCGAGATCGTCGTGATCGGCGCGGGGGTCGGCGGCCTGACCTCGGCGGTCCGGCTGGCTTCCGCGGGCCACCAGGTCACCGTGCTGGAGCGCTCCCGCTCGATCGGCGGCAAGCTGGGCGTGTACGAGCGGGACGGCTTCCGCTTCGACACCGGCCCGAGCCTGCTCACGCTGCCGCAGGTCTTCACCGAGATCGGCCTCGACCCGGTGCCGCTCGACCCCGTCGTGCGCCACTTCTTCCCGGACGGCACGGTCCTCGACTCGTCGTCGGACCACGACATCTTCCTGGCCCGGATCGCCGCCGCGATGGGCACCGAGGCCGCCGCCGACTGGGATCGCTTCTGGCGGCGCGCCGCCCGCATCTGGGACGCGTCGTGGCGCTCGGTGCTGCGCCAACCGGTCACGCCCACCTCGCTGCTCGGCCTGACCTGGCGGGTCGGCGACCTGGCCGCGATCGCGCCCGGCACGACCCTGCGCGGGCTCGGGCACCGCTACCTGCGGGACCCGCGGCTGCGGATGATGCTCGACCGCTACGCCACCTACACCGGCGCCGACCCGCGCCGCGCGCCCGCCGCCCACGCCGCCGTGCCCTACGCCGAGCTGGCCTTCGGCGGCTGGTATCTGCCCGGCGGCCTGGGCACGATCGCGACCGCCCTCGCCGAGCGCTGCTCCGAGCTGGGCGTCCGGATCGTCCTCGACGCCCCGGTCACGAGGATCGAGACGGCCGAGGGCCGTGTCCGCGGCGTGCGGGTGGACGGCGACCTCGTCGGCGCCGACGTCGTCGTGTCCAACGTGGACGCGCTGACCGTCTACCGCGACCTGCTGCCCGCCCCGCACCGGCTCGCGCGGCTCACCGACCGCAGCCTCGCCGGCTTCGTCCTGCTGCTCGGGGTGCGCGGCGAGACACCCTCGCTCGCCCACCACAACGTGTTCTTCCCGCGCCACTACGACGCGGAGTTCGACGCCATCTTCGGCTCCGCCTCGCGACGGGCGCGACCCGCCTCGGACCCCACCGTCTTTGTCACCCGCGCCGACGATCCGGCGATGCGCCCGCCCGGCACGGAAGCCTGGTTCGTGCTGGTCAACGCCCCCGCGCACGGCACCGGCTGGTCCTGCGTGGACTGGCGGCAACCGGGGCTCACGGAGGCGTACGGCAAGCACGTCCTTGATCTTTTGGCTCGCCGCGGCCTGGACGTGCGCGACCGCCTCGTGTTCACCGAGGCCCGCACGCCCGCCGATCTGGCCGCCGCGACCGCGGCTCCCGGCGGCGCCATCTACGGCACCGCCGGCAGCCTGATGCGACCGGTCAACCGCGGCCCGGTCGACGGCCTCTATCTCGTGGGCGGCTCGGTCCACCCGGGCGGCGGGCTCCCCATGGTCACCCTCTCCGCCCAGATGGTCGCCGACGCGATCGGGCCGGCTACTGAGAGCCGTTGGCGAACTTCGCGGTGGCCCAGAAGTAGCCGAGCAGGGTGAGGCCGAGGCACCAGGCGATGGCGAGCCAGCCGTTGTGGCCGATGCCGGTGCCGAGGAGCAGCCCGCGCAGGGTCTCGATCGCCGGCGTGAACGGCTGGTACTCGGCGATCGGCCGGAACCAGCCGGGCATCGAGTCGACCGGCACGAACGCGCTGGACAGCAACGGCAGCAGGATCAGCGGCGTCGCGTTGTTGCTGGCCGCCTCGGCGTTCGGGGAGACCAGGCCCATGCCGACGGCGATCCACGTCAGGGCCAGGGCGAAGAGCACGAGCAGCCCGAACGCCGCCAGCCACTCCACCACTGTCGCGTCGGTCGACCGGAACCCGATCGCCACCGCGACCGCGCCGACCACCAGCACGCTCGCCACCGATTGCAGGACGCTGCCGATCACGTGTCCGACGAGGACCGAGCCGCGGTGGATGGCCATGGTGCGGAAGCGGGCGATGATGCCCTCGGTCATGTCGTTCGACACCGACACCGCCGTCCCGATCACCGTGCTGCCGATCGTCATCAGCAGCAGCCCCGGCACCAGATAGGCGATGTACCGGGACCGATCAGGTGGACCGCCACCTATGCCCGCGCTGAGGG